>NZ_JBVIPQ010000001.1:857051-1050541 GCF_055577795.1 Streptomyces sp. NPDC033174 | reverse complement strand
TCCCCTGCTCTGTGCCGTGAGCGCTGCGACCGACCCCCTAGCCCCCCCCCCCCCCCCCCCCCCCCCCCCCCCCCCCCCCCCCCGCCCTCGTCAGGCGTTCGCCGGGACACCCGCCGGCAGCAGCGGCTCGAGGAACTCCGCGACCATGCCCGGGGTCGGCTGGTCGAACAGCAGCATCGCGGGCAGCGGCAGCCCGGTCGCCTCGGAGATGCGGTTGCGCAGCTCCACCGCAGTCAGCGAGGTGAACCCGATGTCGAAGAAGCCGCTGTTCTCCTCGATCTCCTCCAGATCGTCGTGTCCGAGGACGGCCGCGGCCTCGGCGCGCACCACATCGGTGAGCACATCGATCCGCTCGTCCGGGGAGAGGCCCGCGAGCCGGGCGGCGAGCACCTCGCCGGGCTCCTCGGTGGTCTCCTCGACCAGGTCCTGCGCGGCGGTCTCGCCGTTGCCGATCACGATGGAAGCCTCCAGCCAGTAGCGACGGTGTTGGAACGCGTAAGTGGGAAGGTCGGCCCGGCGGGCGCCGGTGCCGTCGAAGACCCGGCCGAAGTCGACCGGCAGGCCCCGCACATGGAGCTTGGCGAGCGAGGTGAGCAGGGTGGCGAGGCCGCCCTCGCCCCGGCGCAGCGAGCCGGTGACGACCGCGCCACCGGCCACCCGCTCCAGCAGCTGCTGGAGCGCCGGGACCAGTACCGCGTGCGGGCTGGACTCCACCCACACCTGGTAGCCCTGGTCCCGAAGGACGGCGGCGGCGTCCGCGAAGCGCACGGTGCGCCGCAGGTTCTCGTACCAGTACTTGGCGTCGGTGTCGCCCGCGCCGATCCACTCACCGGTGACGGTGGAGAGCATCGGCACCTCCGGCTTGCGGGGGGTGATCGGCGCCAGCAGGTCGAACAGCTCGGTGCGGATGTCCTCCACGTGCGGCGAGTGCGAGGCGTAGTCCACGGCGATCCGGCGCACCCGGACGCCGTCCTCGTTCAGCCCCGCCGTGAACTCGTCCAGTGCCTGGACACCGCCCGCGACGACCGTGAACCCGGGCCCGTTGACCGCCGCCACGGCGAGGTCCGAGCTCCACGGCTCGAGGCGCCGCGCGGTCTCCTCGGCGGGCAGGAACACCGTCGCCATCGCGCCCTTGCCGGTGATCGCGCCGATCGCCTGGCTGCGCAGGGTCACCACCCTGGCCGCGTCCTCCAGGGACAGCGCCCCGCAGACGGCGGCCGCCGCGATCTCGCCCTGCGAGTGGCCGACGACCGCGTCCGGGATGATGCCGTACGAGCGCCACAGCGCCGCCAGCGCCACCATCATCGCGAACGACACCGGCTGGACGACGTCCACCCGCTCCAGCGAGGCGGCGCCCTCGGCCTGCCGCAGCACATCGGTCAGCGACCAGTCGACGTACGGAGCGAACGCCTCCTCGATCTCCGCGATACGGGCCGCGAACACCGGGGACTCGTCGAGCAGCTGCCCGCCCATGCCGACCCACTGCGAGCCCTGCCCGGGGAAGACGAAGACCGTCCGGCCGTCCTCCACGTCGGCCGTGCCCCGCACCACCTGCGCCGGAGTGTCCGCGGACGCCAGGTCGGTCAGCGCGGACAGCGCCTCGGCGCGGCTGGTGGCGACGATCACGGCGCGGCGCTCCAGGCCCTCACGGGTCGTGAGCAACGAGTGGCCGATGTCGGTGAGTTCGAGCTCCGGCCGGGCCGTCACATGGTCGTGCAGCCGCAGCGCCTGGTCGCGCAGCGCCGCCGCCGAGCGCGCCGACAGCACCCACGGCACGGCGGGCGGAGTCGTACGGACCTCGTCCTCGGCCCGCTCCTCGGCCGGGGCCTGCTCGATGATGACGTGGCTGTTGGTGCCGCTGACGCCGAAGGAGGAGACGGCGGCCCGGCGCGGCCGGCCCAGGTCCGGCCACGGCCGGTTCTCGGTCAGCAGCTCCACCCCGCCCGACCACTCCACCTTCGGCGACGGCGCGTCCACGTGGAGGGTCTTGGGCAGGACGCCGTTGCGTATCGCCTCCACCATCTTGATCACTCCGGCGACGCCGGCCGCCGACTGAGAGTGCCCGATGTTGGACTTCAGCGAGCCAAGCCACAGCGGTTCGTCACCGGGCCGGTCCTGGCCGTACGTGGCGAGCAGCGCCTGCGCCTCGATCGGGTCGCCCAGGGTCGTGCCGGTGCCGTGCGCCTCCACCGCGTCGACATCGCGCGCGGTCAGCCCGGCGTTGTCCAAAGCCTGCTTGATGACCCGCTGCTGCGAGGGACCGTTGGGGGCGGTCAGACCGTTGGACGCGCCGTCCTGGTTGACGGCGCTGCCGCGGACCACGGCCAGCACCTTGTGCCCGTTGCGCCGGGCGTCGGAGAGGCGCTCCAGCAGGATCAGCCCGGCGCCCTCGGACCAGCCCGTGCCGTCGGCGGCCGCCGCGAACGCCTTGCAGCGGCCGTCGGTGGCGAGCCCGCGCTGCCGCGAGAACTCCACGAACACCCCCGGCGTCGCCATCACGGCCACACCGCCGGCCAGCGCCATCGAGCACTCGCCGCTGCGCAGCGCCTGCGCCGCCAGGTGGATCGCGACCAGCGACGACGAGCAGGCCGTGTCCAGGGTGAGCGAGGGGCCCTCGAAGCCGAACGTGTACGAGATGCGGCCGGAGGCGACACTGCCCGAGTTCCCGATGCCGAGCAGGCCCTCGACCTCCTTCGGCACCTGCTGGAGCCGTCCCGCGTAGTCGTGGTACATCACGCCGGCGTACACACCGACACTGCCGCCGCGCAGGGTGCTCGGCGCGATACCGGCCCGCTCGAACGTCTCCCACGCCGTCTCCAGCAGCAGCCGCTGCTGGGGGTCGGTGGCCAGCGCCTCGCGGGGCGCGATCCCGAAGAAGCCGGCGTCGAACTCATGGGCGTCGTGCAGGAACCCGCCCTCGCGGACATAGGTTCTGCCGGACTTCTCCGGGTCCTCGTCATACAGCTCATCGGTGTTCCAGCCCCGGTCGGCCGGGAACTCGGTGATGGCGTCGGTGCCTTCGGCGACCAGGCGCCACAGCTCCTCGGGCGAGGTGACCCCGCCCGGCAGCCGGCACGCCATGCCGACGATCGCGATGGGTTCCTTCGCCGCCGCGGCCGCGGCGGCCTGTTCCCTCTTGAGCCGCTCGTTCTCGATGAGCGAGGCACGCAGCGCCTCGACGAGCTTGGCGGCGTTGTCCTCTGATGCGGTCATTGCTTCCTCCGTTGTGAAAGCCGGTCGGTGGGCTTCGCTCAGTGGGCTTCGCCGCCGAGGGCGAGCTCCAGCAGACTGTCGACACTCATTTCGCTGATCAGTTCGGAGGCGGCGGCGGCGTCGGCGCCGCTCTCGACGGGGGCGGCGGCACTGGCGCTCTCCAGGTGCGGCAGGACCCGGTCCAGGACGCCGAGGGCGGCGAGCCGGTCCAGCGGCACGGTGGCGAGGAACCGGCGGATGTCCGCCTCACGCCCGGCCGCGTCCACCGCGCCGCCCGTCGCCGCGTCGGCGGCCGGGGCGAGCGTGGCCAGCAGATGGTCGGCGAGCACGGCAGGCGTCGGATAGTCGAACACCAGCGTCGCCGGCAGCTTGATCCCGGTGGCCGCGGTGAGCCGGTTGCGCAGCTCCACCGCCGCGAGCGAGTCGAAGCCGACCTCCTTGAAGGCCTGCCCCGCCTTGATCGCGTCGCCGCCGGAGTGACCCAGCGACGCCGCCGCCTCCGACCGTACGAGCGTCAGCAGTTCGCGCTGCCGCTCGGCCGGCGGGAGCGCCGCGAGGCGGGTGGCCAGCGTGTCCGCGCCTGGCGCGGCGGCGGTGGCCTGCTTGCGGGCGGGGCGCACGAGACCCTGGAGCAGCACCGGCAGCGGCTGGGTCCTGGCGTACGCGGCCAGGTCCAGCTTCGCCGGGACGAGCGCCGGCTGGTCGGAGACCAGAGCCGCGTCGAACAGCGCGAGCCCTTCGGCGGCCGTGAGCGCCCTCATGCCGTCCTTCGACGCGCGCCCCTCCACGGCCTGTGCCATGCCGCCGTTCTGCTCCCACAGGCCCCATGCCAGGGACACGGCGGGCAGACCCTCGGAGTGCCGGTGACGGGCCAGCTCGTCGAGGAAGCCGTTGGCCGCCCCGTAGTTGGCCTGGCCGCGGTTGCCGAGGACACCGGTCACCGAGGAGAAGAGGACGAAGGCGTCCAGCTCCCGGTCGGCGGTGAGTTCGTGCAGGTGCCAGGCGCCGTCGGCCTTGGGGGAGAGGACCTTGGCGCAGCGGTCGGCGGTGAGGGAGGTGAGGGTGCCGTCGTCGAGGACACCGGCCGTGTGGATGACGGCGGTGACGGGGTGCGCGTCGAGCAGCCGTGCCACGCCCGCCCGGTCGGCGACGTCGCACGCCTCCACGACGACGCTCTCGGCGCCCAGCGAGGTGAGCTCGGCGACCAGTTCACCGACTCCGTCGGCGTCGCGTCCGCGCCTGCTGGTGAGGACCAGCGACCTCACTCCGTACGAGGTGACCAGGTGCCGGGCGAGCAGCGCGCCCAGCGAACCGGTACCGCCGGTGATCAGCACCGGGCCGCGCAGCACCCCCTCCTTCGGCGCGTCCGTGACCGCCTTGTTCCGTACGAGCCGGGGCACGCTCAGCACACCCCCGGTGAGCGCGAACTGGGACTCGCCCGAGGCCACCGCCGCCTCCAGGGCCTGCTGCGACTCGAGCGTGCCGTCCAGCTCGGCCAGCACCAGCCGGCCCGGATACTCCAGCTGCGCCGAGCGCAGCAGGCCGCGCACGGCGGCGGCCGCCGGGTCGCCCGAGCGGGCCGTCACCACCAGGGGACCGCCCGCAGGGTCGGCCTCCTCCACGAACTCCTGAACCGTGGCGAGCACCTGGTTGGTGAGCCTGCGCAGCCGCTGGGGCACCGTGCCGCCGTCCTCGGCGGTCACATCCAGCCGTGTCCAGCCTCCGCCCACCGACGTGGCGTTGAGCGGAGCCGGTATCCACTCCACCCGGAACAGCGCGTCCCGCAGCGGATCGTCACCGCCGCCGGCCAGCTGCTCCGCCGTCACCGGACGCGTCACCATCGACGTGACCGTGGCCAGCGGCGCGCCGGACGCGTCGGCGAGGTCCAGCGACACCCCCGAGCCCGAGGGCACCGCGCGCACCCGCAGCGCCGCGGCGCCCACCGCGTGCAGCGTCACACCGTTCCACGCGAACGGCAGCCGTACGCCGTCCTCGCCGGTCTCCTGCGGGGTGCAGAACGTACTGGCCTGCAGCGCCGCGTCGAGCAGCGCCGGGTGCAGCCCGAACCGCTCGGCGGCCCCGGTCTCCTGCTCGTCCAGCGCGACCTCGGCGAAGACCTCCTCGCCGCGCGTCCACACCTTCCGCAGGCCCCGGAACACCGGGCCGTAGCCGAGACCGGCCTCCTCCTGCCGTTCGTAGAACCCGTCCAGATCGGCCGGCTCCGCACCGGCCGGCGGCCACACCGACAGGGCGTCGCCGGGAGCGGCACCACTCTCGGTCAGGAACCCGGAGGCGTGCCGCGTCCACGGGGTGTCCGCCGCCGCGTCCTCCGGCCGGGAGTGGATCGTCAGGGGCCGGCGGCCCGTCGCGTCCGGACCGGCCACGCCGATCCGCAGCTGCACGGCGCCGTGCTCCGGCAGCACCAGCGGTGCCTCGACGACCAGTTCGTCCAGGGTGCCCGCGCCCGCCTCGTCACCGGCGCGTACGGCCAGCTCCACCAGCGCCGCGCCCGGCACCACCACCGTGCCGTTGACCGCGTGGTCGGCAAGCCACGGATGCGTCGCCAGGGACAGCCTGCTCGTCCCCCACAGCCCCTCCTCGCCCGGCAGCCCGAGGACCGCGCCGAGCAGCGGATGCCCGGCGCCGGCCAGACCCGCGGCCGACACGTCCCCCGCGCCGCCGCCGCCCGCGAGCCAGTAACGCTCGCGCTGGAAGGCGTAGGTGGGCAGCTCGACCCGCTGGGCGCCGGTGCCCTCGAAGAACGCCGGCCAGTCCACGATCCGCCCGACCGCGTACACCTGCCCCACCGACTCCACGAGGACCTGCGCCTCCGGCCGGCCCCGCCGCAGCGCCGGTACGACGACGGCGTCACCGTCGAGCGTCTCCGCCGCCATCGCCGTCAGGACCGCGTCCGGACCCAGCTCCAGGAAGGTGGTCACACCCTGCTCGGCGAGGGTGCGCACCCCGTCGGAGAACCGGACGGCCTCCCGGACGTGCCGCACCCAGTACTCGGGCGTCCGCAGCTCGTCCCCGGCGACCGTGCCGGTCAGCGTCGACACCACCGGGATCCTCGGCGCGTGGAACGTCAGCCCGGACACGACGGCCCGGAAGTCGTCCAGCATCGGCTCCATCAGCGGCGAGTGGAAGGCGTGCGAGACGGTCAGCCGCTTGGTGCGGTGCCCGGCCGCCTTCACCTTCTCCGCCACCGTCAGGACGGCGGCCTCCTCGCCGGAGACGACCACCGACGCGGGGCCGTTGACGGCCGCGAGGGACAGCCGCCCCTCGAGGAGCGGCTCCACCTCCGCCTCGGACGTCCCGAGCGCCACCATCGCCCCGCCCTGCGGCAGGGCCTGCATCAGCCGGCCACGAGCCGCGACGAGCGCACTCGCGTCCGCAAGCGTGAGTACGTCCGCCACATGCGCCGCTGCAATTTCGCCGATCGAGTGTCCCGCCACATGGTCGGGCCGCACCCCCCAGGATTCGATGAGCCGGTAGAGGGCGACCTCCAGGGCGAACAGCGCGGGCTGGGTCCAGCCCGTCTCGTCCAGGCCGTCGCCGAAAGCGATCACCTCGGCCAGCGGCCGGTCGAGGTGCTGGTCCAGTTCCGCGCAGACCGCGTCGAAGGCCTCCGCGAACACCGGGAAGGACTCGTACAGTTCGCGGCCCATCCCGGCGCGCTGCGCCCCCTGGCCGGTGAAGAGCACCGCCAGCTTCCCGGGCGTGCGCTCGCCCTCGGCGACGCCGGGCGCCCGCTCGCCGCGTGCCAGCGCGGCCACCGCGTCGAGCAGCTCCTGCCGCTCGGACGCCACGACCACCGCGCGGTGCTCGAAGGACGTACGGGTGGTGACGAGCGAGTGCCCGATGTCGACCGGGTCCACGTCCCACGTCGGTTCCGCCGTCGCCAGCTCGTGCAGCCGCCCGGCCTGGGCGCGCAGCGCCTCCGGCGTACGGGCCGACAGGACCCACGGGACGACCGGCGGAGCCGTACGGGCCTCGTCCTCGGCCCGCTCCTCGGCCGGGGCCTGCTCGATGATGACGTGGCTGTTGGTGCCGCTCACCCCGAACGAGGAGACACCGGCCCGGCGCGGACGGCCCGTCTCGGGCCAGTCGCGCGCCTCGGTGAGGAGCTCGACGGCACCGGCCGACCAGTCCACGTGCGGCGACGGTTCGTCGATGTGCAGGGTCTTCGGCAGCACACCGTGCCGGATCGCCTCCACCATCTTGATCACTCCGGCGACGCCGGCCGCTGACTGCGAGTGCCCGATGTTGGACTTCAGCGAGCCCAGCCACAGCGGCTGGTCCCCGGGGCGGCCCTGGCCGTAGGTGGCGAGCAGCGCCTGCGCCTCGATCGGGTCGCCCAGCTTGGTGCCCGTGCCGTGCGCCTCGACGGCGTCCACATCCTGGGGGGACAGGCCGGCGTTGGCGAGGGCCTGCTTGATGACCCGCTGCTGGGCCGGCCCGTTCGGGGCCGTCAGACCGTTGGACGCGCCGTCCTGGTTGACGGCCGTACCGCGGATCACCGCGAGAACCGGGTGACCGTTGCGGCGGGCGTCCGACAGGCGCTCCATCAGGATCAGACCCGCGCCCTCGGACCAGCCGGTGCCGTCCGCCGCACCGGCGAACGCCTTGCAGCGGCCGTCCGGCGACAGACCCTGCTGGCGCGAGAACTCCACAAAGGTGTCCGGGGTCGCCATCACCGCGACACCACCCGCCAGCGCCATCGAGCACTCGCCGCTGCGCAGCGCGTGCGCCGCCAGGTGGATGCCGACCAGCGACGACGAGCAGGCCGTCTCGACCGTGACGGCCGGACCCTCCAGCCCCAGGGTGTACGAGACCCGGCCCGAGGTCGCGCTGCCCGAGTTGCCGATGGACAGCATCCCCTCGACCTCGCGCGGCACGTCGGTGAGCCCGACCGCGTAGTCGTGGTACATCACCCCGGCGTAGACACCGACGCTGCTGCCGCCGAGCGTCGTCGGGTCGATACCGGCCCGCTCGAACGTCTCCCACGCCGTCTCCAGGAGCAGCCGCTGCTGCGGGTTCATGGACAGCGCCTCGCGCGGCGAGATCCCGAAGAACCGGGCGTCGAACTCGTCGGCGTCGTGCAGGAACCCGCCCTCGCGGACATATGACTTGCCGGACTTCTCCGGGTCGGGGTCGTACAGGTCGTCGGTGTTCCAGCCCCGGTTCACCGGGAACTCGCTGACGGCGTCCGTGCCGTTCGCGACGAGCCGCCACAGCTCCTCGGGCGAGGTGACCCCGCCCGGCAGCCGGCACGCCATCCCGACGATCGCGATCGGCTCGGACTTCACCGACTCGATCTCCCGCAGCCGCCCCTGAGTCTGCTTCAACTCGGCGACCACACGCTTCAGATAGTCGCGAAGCTTCTCATCATTGGTCATGACCAGTGTGTTCCTTTACGTATGAGGTGAGGTCTGCCGGTCAGGACAGCCCGAGTTCGCTGTCGATGAGGTCGAAGAGCTCGTCGTCACTCGCGGAGTCGAGATCGATACCGCTGTCGTCGGCCGCGAGGGGGGCCTTGCCGCCCCACTGCGCGGCCAGGGTCTGAAGCCGCAGAGCCAGTTCGGACTGCCGGCCGTCGTCCAGGACGGTCGCGGCCAGCACCCGCTCCAGACGCTCCAGCTCGGCCAGCACTTCGGACGCGGTCGCCGACGCCGGAGCCTGCGGCGCGGGCGCCAGCTGCTCCTGGAGCTGACGGGCCAGCGCCTGCGGCGTCGGGTAGTCGAAGACGAGCGTCGCCGGGAGCCGGATTCCGGTGGTGGCGGTGAGCCGGTTGCGCAGCTCCACCGCCGCGAGCGAGTCGAACCCGAGGTTCTTGAACGCCTGCTCCGGCTGCACCGCTTCGGCACCGGAGTGCCCGAGCGCGACCGCCGCCTCGGTCCGTACGAGCGTGAGGACCGCGGCCTCCCGCTCGCTCTCGGCCAGCTTCGCCAGCCGGTCGGCGAACGACTCGGCTCCCTGCTCGGCCGCGGCGGCCGCCGCCTGCTTGCGGGCGGGCCGCACGAGACCGTGGAGCAGCGCCGGAACGGGCTGCTGGCGTGCGTAAGCGGCCAGATCGAGCTTGGCGGGTACGAGAGCGGCCTCCGGGGACCGCAGGGCCGCGTCGAAGAGGGCGAGGCCCTCCTCGGCGGTGAGGGCCCGCATCCCGTCCCGGGCGGCCCGGCGCTGGTCGCCGGCCTCCAGGGTCGACGCCATACCACCGACCTGTTCCCACAGACCCCATGCCAGCGAGGTGGCCGGAAGCCCCTGGGCCCGCCGCAGCGCGGCGAGACCGTCCAGGAAGGCGTTGGCGGAGGCGTAGTTGGCCTGGCCGCGGTTGCCGAGCGTGCCCGACACCGACGAGAAGAGGACGAAGGCCTCCAGGTCCCGGCCGGCCGTGAGCTCGTGCAGGTTCCACGCGCCGTCGGCCTTGGGGGTGAGGACCGTGTCGAACCGCTCGGGGGTGAGCGAGGCGAGCGTGCCGTCGTCCAGCACGCCGGCGGTGTGCACCACGGCGGTGACCGGGTGCGCGTCGAGCAGCCGTCGCACGGCGTCCCGGTCGGAGACGTCGCACGCCTCCACCGCCACCGACTCGGCACCCAGGCCGCTCAGTTCGGCGATCAGCCGGTCCGTGCCGTCGGCAGCCCGGCCGCGCCTGCTGGTGAGCACCAGCCGCCGCACGCCGTACGAGGTGACCAGGTGCCGGGCGAACAGCGCGCCCAGCGAACCGGTGCCGCCGGTGACCAGCACCACGCTGTCCGGGCTCAAGGTCCCTTCGGCCTCGCCGTCGGCGGGGACCGTCCTCGCCAGTCGCGGAGCCGTCGCCGCACCCTCGGTGAGAGCCAGGTGCGGCTCGCCCGACGCCGCGACCGCGTCCAGCGCCTGCCGGGAGGCGCCCGAGGCGTCCAGCTCGACCAGCACGACCCGGTCGGGGTACTCGAGCTGCGCGGTGCGCAGCAGACCTCGCACCGCCGTCGACGCCGGGTCGTTCCGGTCCACGGTCACGACCAGGGTCGTGCCGTCCTTCGCCGGGTCCTCCACGAACTCCTGCACCGCGGCCAGGACCTGACCGGTCAGGGCGCGGACACGGGCCGGCACAGGAAGCTCGGCGTCCGCCGAGGCGTCGAACCGGGTCCATGTTTCCGCGGCGCGGGCCGTCGAGAGCGCGACGGGGGCCCACTCCGTACGGAACAGCGCGTCCCGTGCCGCGTTGCCCGCGCCGCCCAGCTGATCGGCGGACACCTCGCGGTAGACGAGCGACCCGACCGAGGCGACCGGCGCGCCGGTCGCGTCCGCCGCCGTCACCGAGAACCCGTCGGCGCCGGCCGGTGCGATCAGCACCCGCAGCGCGGTGGCGCCCGAGGCGTGCAGGGTCACTCCGTTCCAGGCGAACGGCAGCCGGGTCCGGTCGTCGCCGGCCCGTGACGGGGCGAAGGCGGCGGCGTGCAGCGCCGAGTCGAGGAGCCCCGGGTGAAGCCCGAAGCGCCCGGCGGCGGCATCCTCCACGGACACCTCGGCGAAGACCTCCTCGCCGCGCGTCCACACCTTCCGCAGGCCCTGGAACAGCGGGCCGAAGGCGAATCCGCCCTCGCCCAGCCGCTCGTAGAAGCCGTCCGTGGGGACCGCTTCGGCCCCGGTGGGCGGCCAGACCGTCAGGTCCCGGCCGGGCGGGACGGAGGCACCGGCCAGCGACCCGCTCGCGTGCCGCGTCCACGGCACGTCCGGCGCCGAGCCGTCCGTACGGGAGTAGATCCCGACCGTACGGCGCCCGCTCGCGTCCTCGCCGGACGCGACCACCTGGACCTGGACCCCGCCCTTGGCCGGGACGACCAGCGGCGCCTCGACGATCATCTCCTCCAGGTGCGGGCTGCCCACCTCGTCCCCGGTGCGCACGGCCAGCTCCACGAGCGCGGTACCGGGCAGCAGCACCGTGCCCGCGATCGTGTGGTCGGCCAGCCACGGGTGCGTGGCGAGGGACAGCCGGCCCGAGGCCAGCACGCCACCGGAGTCGGGAAGCACGGTCACCGCGCCCAGCAGCGGGTGGTCCGGCTCGCCGAGCCCGACGGAACCGACGTCCCCGGAGGGAGCGGCCGGGTCGAGCCAGTAGCGCTCGCGCTGGAAGGCGTACGTCGGCAACCGGAGCCGGTCCCCCGGGCGTTCCGCGTCCGTGGTGTGCAGGGCGTTCCGGTCGGTCGGGACGCCCCGGGTGTGGAGCGTGCCGAGCGCCAGGGCGGCGGCCCGTACCTCGTCCTGGTTCCGGCGGAGGGCCGGGACCGTGAGAGCGGTGTCGCCTCCGATCCCGTCGAGGGTTTCGGCGGCCATGGCGGTGAGGATGGCGTCGGGGCCGAGTTCGAGGTAGGTGGTGACGCCTTGATCGGCGAGGGTGGTGACGCGGTCGGTGAAGTGGACGGCGTCGCGGACGTGGTGGATCCAGTAGTCGGGGGTGAGGATGTCGTGTTCGGTTCCGCCGGTGATGAGGGGGATGTGGGGCGGGGTGAAGGTGAGTCCGGTGACGACGGTTCGGAAGTCGTCGAGCATCGGGTCCATGAGGGGTGAGTGGAAGGCGTGGGAGACGGTGAGCTGCTTGGCGCGGCCGCCGTTGTCCTTGACCTTTTTGACGATGTCGAGGACTGCTGTCTGTTCGCCGGAGATGACGACGGAGGTGGGTCCGTTGACGGCGGCGATGGAGACGGTGTCTTCGAGTCCTTCGATCAGGTCCTGCGTCTGCTCCTCGGTGAGGGCGAGGGCGGCCATGGTGCCGTCTTGGGGGAGGGCTTGCATGAGTTTGCCGCGTGCGGTGATGAGCGTTGCGGCGTCGGTGAGTGTGAGGATGCCTGCCACATGTGCGGCGGCGATTTCGCCGACGGAGTGGCCGGCGAGGTAGTCGGGGCGGACGCCCCAGGATTCGTAGAGGCGGAAGAGGGCGACTTCGATGGCGAAGAGCGCGGGCTGGGTCCAGCCGGTGTCGTTGAGGCCTTCGCCGCTGGTGATGACTTCGGCGAGGGATCCGTCCAGGTACTGGTCCAGCTCGGCGCAGACCGTGTCGAAGGCCTCGGCGAACGCGGGGAACGCAGCGTAGAGCTCGCGTCCCATCCCGGCCCGCTGCGCACCCTGCCCCGTGAACAGGAAGGCGAGCTTGCCCGCCACCGGAGACCCGGTGACCGTGTGTGCCGAGCCCGTCCCGGCAGCCAGCGCCTCCAGGCCCGACAGCAGCTCCGCGCGGTCGCCGCCGACGACCACCGCGCGGTGGTCGAGGGCGGGGCGCCGGGTGAGCGCGCGGCCCACCGCCCGGGCGTCCCGCTCACGGGCGAAGTCGAGCAGACGCGCGGCCTGCGCCCGCAGCGCGGCGGGAGTCGATCCTGCCAACTGCCAATCCAGCACTGGCAGTTCCTGAGCCTCTTCGGCCTCCGTGGGCTCCTCGGCCGGTGCCTGCTCGATGATGACGTGCGCGTTGGTGCCGCTCACGCCGAAGGACGAGATGCCGGCGCGGCGCGGCCGGCCGGTCTCCGGCCACTCGCGGGCCTCGGTGAGCAGTTCCACCGCGCCCGCCGACCAGTCGACGTGCGGCGTCGGCTCGGTGATGTGGAGGGTCTTCGGCAGGATGCCATGTCGCATCGCCATGATCACCTTGATGATCCCGGTGACGCCGGCCGCGGCCTGGGAGTGCCCCATGTTCGACTTGGAGGAGCCGAGCCACAGCGGCTGACCCTCCGGCCGGCCCTGGCCGTAGGTGGCGAGCAGCGCCTGCGCCTCGATCGGGTCGCCCAGCTTGGTGCCCGTGCCGTGTGCCTCGACCAGGTCGACCTCGGCGGGCGAGAGGCCCGCGTCCGCCAGCGCCTGAAGGATCACCCGCTGCTGCGAGGGGCCGTTGGGGGCGGTGAGACCGTTGGACGCGCCGTCCTGGTTGATCGCGCTGCCGCGCAGGACCGCGAGGACCTCATGGCCGTTGCGCCGGGCGTCCGACAGGCGCTCGATCAGCAGCAGACCCGCCGCCTCCGACCAGCCGGTGCCGTCGGCGCCCGACGCGAACGCCTTGCAGCGCCCGTCGGTGGCGAGCCCCCGCTGCCGCGAGAACTCCACGAACCCGTCCGGCGAGGCGAGGATCGTCACACCACCGGCCAGCGCCATGTCGACCTCGCCGTTGCGCACGGCCTGCGCCGCCAGGTGCAGGGCGACGAGTGACGACGAGCACGCCGTGTCGACGGTGACCGCCGGGCCCTCGAACCCGAAGGTGTAGGAGACACGGCCCGACAGCACGCTCGGCTGGTTGCCGGTCGCGGTGTAGCCGTCGACCTCCTCGTTGTCCGTACCGACCGCGTAGCCGGTGTGGAAGGCGCCGACGAAGACTCCGGTCCGGCTGCCGCGCAGCGCGGTGATGTCGATGCCGCCGCGCTCGAAGGCCTCCCACGCCGTCTCGAGGATCACTCGCTGCTGCGGGTCCATGGCGAGCGCCTCACGCGGCGAGATCCCGAAGAACGCGGCGTCGAACTGGTCGGCGTCCCGCAGGAACGACCCCTTCACCGAGTACGTCTTGCCCGGGGTGCCGGGCTCGGGGTCGTACAGCCCGTCGACGTCCCAGCCGCGGTTGTCCGGGAAGTCGCCCAGCGCGTTCCGGCCCTCGGCCAGCAGCTGCCACAGCTCCTCCGGGGAGTCGAGACCCTCGGGGAAGCGGCCGGCCATCGACACGATCGCGATCGGGTCGTCGTCCAGCACCGCCCTCGCCGTGACCGCGGGCGCGGCGGACGGGGTGGCGCCGGCGCCGGACTCGGCGAGCAGATGCGCGGCGAGCCGCTGCGGCGTCGGGTGGTCGAAGACCAGGGTGGGGGAGAGGCGCACCCCGGTGGAGGCGTTCAGCCGGTTGCGGAGCTCGACCGCCGTCATGGAGTCGAAGCCGAGCTCCTTGAAGGTCTTCTCCGGCGCCACGGCCGAGCCGTTGTTGTAGCCGAGTACGGCTCCCGCCGCCTCGCGCACCAACTCCAGGACGGCGTCCGCCCGCCGGGCCTCCGGCAGCGCGGCGATACGGTCCGCGAACGAACCGCCCCCGCTCCCGCCGGCTGCCGGGACCTCGTCCTCGCGCAGCGCGTCCACGACCTCGGGCAGTTCACCGATGAAGGCGCTCGGCCGCGCCGCGGTGAAGCCGGGAGCGAACCGCGACCACTCCACGTCCGCGACGGCGACCGTCGTCTCGCCCCGCCCGACCGCACGCATCAGCGCCGTCGCGGCCAGGTCCGGGTCCATCGGCGGCACACCGAGGCGGCGCATCCGCTCGGCCGACCCGTCGGCGGCGCCCATCCCGGCCCCGCCCCACGAACCCCAGGCGATCGACGTCGCCGCTCGTCCCTGGGCCCGGCGTCGCTCGGCGAGGGCGTCGAGGAAGGCGTTGGAGGCCGCGTACGAGCTCTGCCCGCCACCGCCCCACACGCCGGCGCTCGACGAGATCAGCACGAACGCGTCCAGCGGCTGGTCGGCGAGCAGGTCGTCCAGGTGCGCGGCGCCCAGGACCTTGCCCGCGAGGATGCGGTTCATCTCCTCGGGACCGGTGTCGGCGACCGAACCGGTCTGCCCGACACCCGCCGCGTGCACGACGGCGGTCAGCGGCAGCCCGACCGGTACGGAGTCCAGGACGGCGGCCAGCGACGACCGGTCGGTCACGTCGCACGCGGCGACGGTGACCTGAGCCCCGAACTCCTGCAGCTCCGCCGCCAGTTCGGCGACACCTTCGGCGGCGGCGCCGCGACGGCTGGTCAGGATCAGATGCTCGGCGCCGCTGCGGGCCAGCCTCCGCGCGATCTGCGCGGCGACCCCGCCCGTACCACCGGTCACCAGGACCGTGCCGTGCGGCGACCACTCGGTGGCCGTGCCCCGCTGCGGGGCGCGCACCAGACGGCGCGCGAAGACCCCCGATGCGCGGACCGCGAGCTGGTCCTCGCCCTCCGCCCCGCCGAGCGCGAGCGCGAGCCGCTGAACGGTCCTGCGGTCGAGGCCGTCCGTTCCCGGCAGGTCGACGATGCCGCCCCACAGACGCGGGTACTCCAGCGCCGCCGCCACACCGAAGCCCCAGACCAGAGCCTGCGCCGGGTCCTCGACCCGCCCGTCGGGCCCTGCGCTCACGGCGCCCCGGGTCAGCGACCAGACGGGCGCGGTCGCACCGGCCTCGTCGAGCGCGGGAAGCAGCCGGGCGAGCGCGGCGAGACCACGGGTCAGCGCCGGGTGCTCCGGGTGCGGCCGGGTGTCCAGCGCGAGCAGCGACAGGACACCGCCCAACTCGGCCCGAACCGCGGCTTCTTCCAGCGCGGCGCGAAGACCGTCTCCGTACGCCTCCGGGTCCGTCCCGGCCTCGTACACCGTGAACTCGGTTCCCTGGGCCCGCAGTCCGTCCAGCACGGCGGCTGCGGGACCGTCGGCGAGACCGGCCGGCACGACCGCCAGCCACACCCCGGACAGAACCGGGCCGCTGTCCTTGGGCAGCCGCTTCCAGGAGACCCGGTACGTCCAGGAATCCAGGGTCGTCCGCAGCCGCTCGGCGCGTCGCCAGTCCGCGAGGATGGGCAGGGCCGCGCCCAGCGAGGCGCTGTCCCCGCCGCCGAGCGTCTCGCTCAGGGCGTCCAGGTCACCGCTCTCGACGACCTCCCAGAACCGGGACTCCGAGTGCGCCGCGCCGCCCTGGCCGTCGGCCGGCGCCACGGCGGCGGGGGCGTCCAGCCAGTAGCGCTCGCGCTGGAAGGCGTAGGTCGGGAGATCGACCGGGCGGGCGCCGGTGCCGGCGAAGAACGCGGACCAGTCGACGGAGACACCACGCCCGTGGAGACGGCCGAGGGCCGTCACGAGGGTGGAGGGCTCGTCCTGGTTCCGGCGCAGCGAGGGGACGAGGACCGGGTCACCGTCGAGGGTTTCGGCGGCCATGGCGGTGAGGATGGCGTCGGGGCCGAGTTCGAGGTAGGTGGTGACGCCTTGATCGGCGAGGGTGGTGACGCGGTCGGTGAAGTGGACGGCGTCGCGGACGTGGTGGATCCAGTAGTCGGGGGTGAGGATGTCGTGTTCGGTTCCGCCGGTGATGAGGGGGATGTGGGGCGGGGTGAAGGTGAGTCCGGTGACGACGGTTCGGAAGTCGTCGAGCATCGGGTCCATGAGGGGTGAGTGGAAGGCGTGGGAGACGGTGAGCTGCTTGGCGCGGCCGCCGTTGTCCTTGACCTTTTTGACGATGTCGAGGACTGCTGTCTGTTCGCCGGAGATGACGACGGAGGTGGGTCCGTTGACGGCGGCGATGGAGACGGTGTCTTCGAGTCCTTCGATCAGGTCCTGCGTCTGCTGCTCGGTGAGGGCGAGGGCGGCCATGGTGCCGCCTTGGGGGAGGGCTTGCATGAGTTTGCCGCGTGCGGTGATGAGCGTTGCGGCGTCGGTGAGTGTGAGGATGCCTGCCACATGTGCGGCGGCGATTTCGCCGACGGAGTGGCCGGCGAGGTAGTCGGGGCGGACGCCCCAGGATTCGTAGAGGCGGAAGAGGGCGACTTCGATGGCGAAGAGCGCGGGCTGGGTCCAGCCGGTGTCGTTGAGGCCTTCGCCGCTGGTGATGACTTCGGCGAGGGATCCGTCCAGGTGCTGGTCCAGCTCGGCGCAGACCGTGTCGAAGGCCTCGGCGAACGCGGGGAACGCAGCGTAGAGCTCGCGTCCCATCCCGGCCCGCTGCGCACCCTGCCCCGTGAACAGGAACGCCAGGGCTCCGTCCGACGGCTTGTCGAGCGTCGTCGCCGCGCCGGTGCGGCCCTGGGCGAGGGCCCGCAGTTCGGCGAGGGCCGATTCACGATCGGCGGCCGTGACCACGGCCCGGTGTTCGAGGGCGGCGCGGGTCGTGGCCAGCGCCAGGGCGACGTCCTGGTGGCCGAGCTCCGGCCGGTCCTCCAGATAGGCGGAGAGCCGCGCGGCCTGCGCGGGCAGTGCCTCGGCCGCACCGGCCGACAACACCCATGGCACGGCGTCCAGTTCACGCGTCTCGCCCTCGGGCTCGGGTGCTTCCACGGCCGGCGGCTGCTCGATGATGACGTGCGCGTTGGTGCCGCTCACGCCGAAGGACGAGATGCCGGCGCGGCGCGGCCGGCCGGTCTCCGGCCACGGGCGCGCCTCGGACAGCAGCTCCACCGCGCCCGCCGACCAGTCGACGTGCGCGCTCGGCTCGTCGATGTGGAGGGTCCGGGGCAGGACGCCGTTGCGGATGGCCTCGACCATCTTGATGACACCGGAGACACCGGCGGCGGACTGCGCGTGGCCGATGTTCGACTTCAGCGAGCCCAGCCACAGCGGCTGGTCCTCGGGCCGGCCCTGGCCGTAGGTGGCGAGCAGCGCCTGCGCCTCGATCGGGTCGCCCAGCGTCGTGCCGGTGCCGTGCGCCTCGACGGCGTCGACGTCGAGGGTGCCGAGGCCGGCGTTGGCGAGGGCCTGCTTGATGACCCGCTGCTGGGCCGGGCCGCTGGGCGCCGTCAGACCGTTGGAGGCGCCGTCCTGGTTGATGGCGCTGCCGCGGATCACGGCGAGGACGGGGTGACCGTTGCGCCGGGCGTCGGAGAGACGCTCCAGGAGAATCAGTCCGGCGCCCTCCGCCCAGCCGGTGCCGTCGGCGGCCGACGCGAACGCCTTGCAGCGCCCGTCGGTGGCCAGGCCCTGTTGGCGGGAGAACTCCACGAACGACGACGGGGTCGCCATCACCGCCACACCGCCCGCCAGCGCCATCGTGCACTCGCCGCTGCGGACGGCCTGCGCGGCGAGGTGCAGGGCGACCAGCGAGGAGGAGCACGCGGTGTCGACGGTGACGGCGGGGCCCTCGAGACCCAGGGTGTACGAGATACGGCCGGAGACGACGCTGCCCGCCGTACCGATGCCGATGTACCCCTCGGTGCCCTCGGGCGCCTGACCCAGCTGGGAGCCGTAGTCGTGGTACATCACACCGGCGAAGACACCGACGGCGGCGCCCCGCAGGCCCGCCGGGTCGATCTTGGCGCGCTCGAAGGTCTCCCACGCGGTCTCCAGGAGGAGCCGCTGCTGCGGGTCGGTGGCGAGGGCCTCACGGGGTGAGATGCCGAAGAACCCGGCGTCGAACTCGCCCGCGTTGTAGAGGAATCCGCCCTCGCGGACGTACGAGGTGCCGGTGTGGGCCGGGTCGGGGTCGTACAGCTTCTCCAGGTCCCAGCCACGGTCGTCGGGGAACGCGGAGACCGCGTCGACCCCGTCGGAGACGAGCTGCCACAGCTCCTCGGGCGAGGTGACCCCGCCGGGCAGCCGGCAGCCCATGGCGACGATGGCGATCGGCTCGTCGTCGTATCCGCTGCCGACGGGGACGAGCCCGGTGTCCGGGCCGGCGTCCTTCACCAGCTGGGCGCGCAGGTACCGGGCCACGGCGGCCGGGGTCGGGTGGTCGAAGGCGAGGGTGGCGGGCAGCCGCAGACCCGTCGCCTCGGTGAGCCGGTTGCGCAGCTCCACCGCGTGCACGGAGGTGAAGCCGAGCGCCTTGAAGGCGCGTTCGGCGCCGACCGCACCCGGCCCGTCGAGCTCCGCGGTGCGAGCCGCCTCGGTGCGGACCAGCTCCAGGAGCATCCGTACGCCGCCGTCCTCGGGCAGCGCGTCCAGGCGCTCACGGAGCGCGGCGGCGCGGCTGTCGTCGGCCTCGGAGGCGCGCGGGGCGGCGTCGATGAGATCGTCGAAGAGGGAGGGTACGGCGTCGCGGTGCAGCGTGGCGGTGTCCAGCTTGACCGGGAACAGGCAGGCGGGACCGGCCAGTCGGGCCGCGTCGAACATGGCGAGGCCGGTACGGGTGGGCAGGGCGCCGATGCCCGCACGCGTGCCGCCCGTGGCGGTGTCCGGCAGCTCCCACGGCCCGAACGCCAGCGCCTGCGCCGGCAGACCGCGCGAGACACGGTGCTGGGCGAGCGCCTGCACGAACGCGTCGGCGGCCGCCTGCCCCGGGTCGCCGGGGATGCCGATCAGGCTGTCGGCGGACGAGAACAGCACGAACGCGGAGGGCTGTGCGGCGCGGGTCAGCTCATGGAGGTGGAGCGTGCCCTCGACGGTGGCGCGCAGCGGCGCCCCCGGCCAGAAGTCCTCCGGGTCGGGCGCGTGCACGACGGTGGTGACCGGGCGGACGGACTGGGCCAGTACGCCCGTCAGCGCGTCCCGGTCGGTGAGGTCGCAGGCGTGCAGGGCGACGGTGGCGCCGAGGCCGGTGAGTTCGTCGCGGAGCGCGGCGGCGGCCGGGTCGGCCTCGCCCTGGGCGCTGATCAGCAGCAGATGCCGGGCCTGGTGCGCGGCGACGAGATGCCGGGCGACGGCGATGCCCCGGGCGCCGTCGGCCCCGGTGACGAGCGTCGTGCCCTGCGGGTCGACGAGCGGGCGGGGGGTGTCCTCGACGGCGGCGGAGACCCGGGCGAGCCGGGGCTGCAGGACGAGACCGTCCCGTACGGCGAGGCGGTCCTCGCCCGAGCCGACGGCGGCGAGCAGCGCGGCGGCCACGGGGCCGCCCGCGACCTCGTCGGAGGCGAGGGGTTCGTCCAGGTCGGCGAGGACGATGCGGCCCGGGTGCGCGGCCTGCAGAGCGCTCGCGTAGCCCCAGGCGGCGGCCTGCGCCAGGTCGGGCGTGTCGGTCCCGGCGCCGGTCGACACCGCTCGGCGTACGACGACCACCACACGCGACCCGGCGGTCCGCTCGTCCGCGAGCCACGGCTCGACGGCCTCGGCGAGCGCGGTGACCACGCTGTCGGCGGCGTCGGCGACGGCGACCTCGGGGGAGACGCGTCCGGCGCGCCCGGCCGGGGCGGGCGTGATTCCCGCCAGGTTCAGCACGGTCACCTCGGGCACTTGGCGGCCCTGCGCGAAAGAGGCGCGCAGGGCGGCCAGGTCGTCGAAGGCGTCGGTGCGGATGCCCGACGCGGTGAAGGGCGCCGCGTCCGCGCCGACGACGGCCCAGTCGCCGGTGACCGCCGTGGCGGTCGGGACGGACGGCAGCGGGATCCAGTCCAGGCGCAGCAGCGCCTCGAAGTGGCTGCTGCCGGCCGCCCGCAGACGGCCCGGGCGGTCGAGGAGCGCGAGACGGGTGACCTTCCCGGACTGGGTGCGGGGCACCTCCTCGATCTCGTACAGCTCCTCGGGCACCTTGTAGTACGCGAGCTGCTCCCGGCAGGCCGTGAACAGCGCCTCGGGGTCGAAGCCCTCCGCCGACGGCACGATGAACGCCACCGGCACCTCGCCGAGGATGTCGTGCGGCTTGCCCACGACGGCGCAGTCCGCGACGCCCGGCACCTGACGCAGGACGTCCTCGACCTCGCCCGGGTGGATGTTCTCCCCGCCCCGGATGATCATTTCCTTGATGCGGCCGGTGACGGTGAAGTACCCCGCCTCGTCGCGGCGGGCCAGGTCTCCGGTGCGGTACCAGCCGTCGCGCAGCGCGGCCGCGGTCTCCTCAGGCTTGTTGTGGTAGCCGGCCATGACGTTCGGGCCGCTGACCCAGACCTCGCCCTCCTCGTCGGTGCCGACCTCCGCACCCGTCTCCGGGTCGACGAGGCGCACGTTGAGACCGGGCACGGGCAGCCCGCAGGAGCCCTCGACCCGGGCGCCCGTCGGCCAGTTGATGGTGATCGAGCCGCAGGTCTCGGTCGAGCCGTACGCGTCGAGCAGCGGCGCGCCGAAGGACTCCTCGAAGGACTGCCGCAGCGACGCGGTGGTGATCGCGCCGCCGACCAGGCACATCCGCAGCGCCGGGGCGCGGAAGCCGCGTTCACGGGCCGCCCGGACCAGATAGTGGTACATCGTCGGCACGCCGCCCAGGAACGTCGAATTGTCCTCGGCCAGGCCCTGCAGGACCTCCTCGGCGGAGAAACCGTCGACGATCCGGGCCGACGCGCCGACCGCGGTGACGGCGAGCACGCAGAAGATGTGCGACAGGCTGTGGAAGAGGGGCAGCGGCCACAGCACCCGGTCCTCGGGCGTCAGGTTGGGCACCGGCGCGTAGCAGGCGGCCACCGACCAGAGGCAGTTGCGCTGCGTGGAGAGGACGCCCTTCGGCCTGCCGGTGGTCCCGGAGGTGTAGAGCAGCCAGGCCACGTCGTCCAGGCCCAGGTCGTCGCGGGCGGGCGCGGCGGGCTCGGTGGTGGCGAGCCGCTCGTACGGAACGCAGTCGGAGGGCGCCCCGGACGGGACGCCCTCGTCACCGACCACGACGATCCGCAGCGACTGGCCGCTCTCCAGCACCGGGCGCACCTGGTCCAGGTGCGCGGCATCGGTGATGAGGAGCCGTGCGCCGCTGTCCGCGAGCAGATAGGCCAGCTCCGCCTCGGTCGAACGGGGGTTGAGCGGTACGCCGATCGCGCCGGCCCGGGTGATCGCGAGATAACTCTCAACGGTCTCCACCCGGTTGCCGAGCAGGATCGCCGCCCGGTCACCGGGCTGGAGGCGGAGCTCCGCGAAATGCCCGGCCAGCCGGCCGGTACGGGCCTCCAATTCGGCGTATCCGACGCTTCGCCGGCCGTCACTGAAAGCCGTCTTGTTCCCGAAGGAATGCGCATGCGCCTTCAGTAGTTCGGGCAACGGTCGTATCAGTTCGGTACGCAGCATTACCGATCCACCCCTTGTTCGGAAAGACAGAAGTCGCGCTGTGCGGCTCAGTCTTGTTCCGTACGGAGGAGTGGAGACCCCAGACAGCCCCCCTAGGACCGCCCTCATTCGCAGTGGCTCGAAGCTTGTCCCCCCAGAGAATGGAAGGCGATAACCCCGGACCCTAATCTCACCTCAGGGGCCCTGTCCCGGCTGGAGATTACCGGGTCGCCCGCAAAAGGCAAGGTGTCCGTCAGAGAAATTCGATCTCTCCGCAGGATTCGGCTCGTTCGGCTCGTTCGACTCAACCGACTCAACCGACTCAACCGACTCATCCGATTCATTCGATTCATTCGACTCACACCGAGGTGATCCGCAGTGACGCGCAACTGGTTGTACTGCCGGCTGTCCGGCCAGGCCTGGGCCGACCAGGGCGCCGCCCTGGCCCCGCGGCTGCCCGCCGACATCACCGGGGCGCTCGCCCCGCTCCGCGACGGCCGGGCCGGGCACTGGTTCTTCCACCCGCTGCGGGACGCCTCCGGCACACCCGGAACCGAACTGTGGCTGAGCGCCGACGAGCGGACCACGCGGTACGTCCTCGGGACGCTCCTCACCGAGGCGGACCGTACGGGCACCCGCATGTTCCACCGCTACGAGGAGCGCAGGCCCGCGTTCACCGACGAACTGTCCATGAGATCCAGCGAACTCGCGCTGGCCGTCGGCGAGGCGGGCGGACTGTGTGCCGAGGACCGGCTCGACCTCGCCGTCCTGCACCTGCGGCACGTCGCCGCCCTCGTCCCGGCCGCCGACCGGTCCGCGTTCCTCTTCCTCTGCTGGCAGCACTGGGCCTCCGGAATACGTCCCGACCTACGCCTGGAACTCGGCCGCAGAGCCACCGTCGAGGGCCGCGACCGGCTCGCGGCCCCGGCCGCCCTGCCGGTGTCCGTCGCCGACGAGCGCACGTCCGAGGCCTGGCGCGCCTACCTGCGCACCCTCGACACGGCCGTCGGCGACCAGGAGGTCTCCGGCGAACTCCCCGGCAACTACCTGCTGTTCGAGCACACACACCTGACCCACCAGCGGCTCGGTGTGTCCCAGGAGTCCGAAGCGCTCGCCGCGCTGATCCTGCGGACCGCCCCCGAGTCCGCCCTCGCTTCACCCCTACCGGTCTTCCAGACGGCGTGACCGGAACGACAACCCACCACGGGAGGACCTCCATGGCCTTGATGACCGCGCCGGAGACCGGCGCCTCGTCCACGGACCCGGGCGAACGAAGGAGCGTCGACGTCGACCTCGGCGACCGCTCGTACACCGTCCACATCGGCCCCGGAGTACGGCACCTGCTCCCCGGGATCGTCGCGGAGACCGGCGCCCACCGCGTGGTGGTCGTCTCCGCCCGCCCCGAGGACTGGGTGCCCGACCCCGGCGTACCGTCCCTGCTGATCCGGGCCCGCGACGGCGAGGTCGACAAGAACCTCGTCACCGTCGACGAACTCTGCCGTGCCTTCGCCGGGTTCGGGCTCACCCGGCAGGACGTGGTGATCAGCTGCGGCGGGGGGACCACCACGGACACGGTGGGCCTCGCCGCGGCCCTCTTCCACCGTGGGGTCCCCGTCATCCATCTGCCGACCTCCCTGCTCGCCCAGGTCGACGCGAGCATCGGCGGGAAAACGGCGGTGAACCTCCCCGAGGGGAAGAACCTCGTCGGGACGTACTGGCAGCCCAAGGCGGTCCTGTGCGACACGGACTACCTGAGCACGCTCCCGGAACGGGAAATGATCAACGGCTACGGGGAGCTGGCGCGGGCCGCGTTCATCGGCGCCGGCGACCTCAGGCACCTTCCGCTGCACCAGCAGATCGCGGCGAGCGTCGCGCTCAAGGCGTCCGTCGTGATGACCGACGAGCGGGACGCCGGCCCGCGCCACCTCCTCAACTACGGGCACACGCTGGGCCACGCCCTCGAGATCGCGACGGACTTCGCCCTCAAGCACGGCGAGGCGGTCGCCATCGGCACGGTCTTCGCGGGCCGCCTGGCCGGAGCCCTGGGCCGCATCGACGGAGGCCGGGTCGCCACGCACCTGGAGATCGTCTCGGGCTACGGCCTGCCGACGGAGCTCCCGGAGGGGCCGACGGCGTCGGAACTGATGGCCCTGATGCGGCTCGACAAGAAGGCGGAACAGGGGCTGGCGTTCGTCCTCGACGGGCCGAGGGGCGCGGAACTGGTCCAGGACGTGGCGGAGGAGGTGGTCCGAGCCACCTTGGAATCGATGCCGCGCCGCCGCTTCTGACGACGGCGGCGCCGCGACTGGGGCCCGGCCCCCCCGGACTCCGTCCGGGGGGCCGGCCTCTCAGGTTGTCCCCGTCCCCGCGTGCGTCCCTTGACTCGTGACACTTCGGCCCGGGCCGAAACGTCCGGTTCCTAGGCTGCCCGCCATGAACATTTCCCACCGGGTGATCGAACCGAGCATCCTGTACTTCGGAACGCCAGTGGTGCTCCTGTCGACGGAGAACGAGGACGGGTCCTTCAATCTCGCCCCGATGTCCTCCGCCTGGGCACTGGGCCGGACCGTCGTGCTCGGGCTGGGCCGCGACGGCCAGACCGCGCACAACCTCCGCAGCAGGCCCGATCTGGTGATCAGCCTGCCGGCCCCGGACCAGTGGCCGGCGGTGGAGCGGCTGGCGCCGCTGACCGGCCGTCATCCCGTGCCCTCCACCAAGCCCATGGGCTGCCGCTTCGAACCGGACAAGTTCGCCGCGGCCGGGCTGAGCAGCGTGCCCTCCCTGGTGGTGAGGCCGCCTCGCGTCGCCGAATGCCCGATCCAGCTGGAGGCCCACGCGGAACGGGTGCGGCCGGACGTCTCCGGAGAATGCGTCATCGTCGAGGCCATCGTGCGCAAGGTCCACGCCGACTGCCGCATCGCCGTCCCCGGCACCGACCACATCGACCCGGCCGCGTGGAGCCCCCTCATCTACAACTTCCGCCACTACTTCGGCCTCGGCCCGGAGCTCGGCCACTCCTACCGCACCCAGACTCCCCGCGTGCTGGACGGCCCCGCCGTCGAGGACGCCCTGGCCGGCACCGCACCCCACTCCTGATCCCGGACCGACCACCGCATCTCTGCGACATGCGGCACGCGTAGCCCGGCATCGGAGCGTGGGTGGTGGCGGGGGCCGGGGCCTCCGGTGGGGGGTGCCCGGACTGCAGCCTCACCGCGCTCCGCGCGAGCTCCGGTGCTTTACGTCCGGACACCCCCCACCTGCGACCCCGACCCCCTCCCGTACGTCGGCCGCGGTCCCACCCGGGAAGTCCCTCACACGCTCTGCGCCCTGAGCATGGGACGCGCCCGGTCGTACAGCTCCCGGGCGGGCGCGTTCTGCAGGTACGGACGGATGGCGGAAATCATGACCCGGACCCGGTCGTCACAGCGGCCGGACTGAACGTGCGGATAGTCGTCGAGGGCCTGGTGCCAGTCGATGCATGCCTCTTCGAGCCGGCCGATCTCGAGCTTCCGCTCGGCGAGCATCGCGTTGTACCGGACGCGTGTGCGCCGGAAGACGGGCTCCCGCAAGCGGTTCGCCAGCTCGAGGGACTCGATCGAACCCCTGACGTCGCCCAGTTCATATCGGACTTGCCCGATGTGGTAGTTCAGCGAGGAGGGATCGTAGGAGCCGAACGCCTTCGCGCGGGATTCGGCCTTCTCCATCGCGTCCTCGGCTTCCTTGACCTTCCGTAGCGCCCGAGTCCGGTCGCCCGTCCGTGCCGCTGCGTGGGCCTGCTGCCCGGTCAGGAACGCCAGCATCCGAGGACCGGCCTGCGGGGCGGCGGCGGATGCGGCGTCCGCGAGCCGCACGGACGTCTGTCCGTGACCGAGGTCGACTGCTTGCACACTCATCCCGCGCAGGGTCGTGCAGTAGGTCAGGTGATCGCCCGCGGCCCCCGCCAGCTCCAGGGCCTTGGTGTAATACCGCTGAGCCAGGCCGTCCGCGCGTTCGTCCATCGCCATGTACCCCGTGAGGTACAGATGATCGGAGGCAGCGGAGAGCATGGCCCTCCGTACCTCGTCCGGCGCTGCGGCCTTCAGGTACGGAGCGATCGTGTTGACGAGGAACGCGGCCGCCAGGGGGCGGGCCATCCGGCCGCCGAAACGGTCGTCGATATCGCTTATGTGCCCGGTCATCGAAACCACCGCATCGACCTCGGCGAATCCGATACGGGTGTGCGGGTCGCTGCGCAGCAGCGCGAAACGCTCAAGCACGTCCGGCCAGCCGGGGATCGCCAGAGCGGCGGAAAAGAGCCCTGCTCCCAGCACCGCCCGCCGCGACGGGTCCATGTCCGCGCTCCCCAGGTCGATCAGGCCTGCCACGGTATCCGTAGGTTCCGGCGAGAGATCGGGAGATGTCGAGAATCCCGCCTCGAAAGCGGTGATCGGCCTGTTGAGCCTGCGTGCCAGCGCTTCGAGGATGAGTGGGCGAACCGCCTTCCGGGGCATCGTGCCCGTCATCCAGTGAGGGACCGCGGACTCGTCGTAATCCGCGTTGACTCCCGACTCGACGCCCGCTCGACCGATCGCACGGACGAACTGACCGTTGGTCCATCCGGTCTCGGCGAAGAGCCGGGCGAGAGACGTATTCGGCGTGCGGGTCGGTCGTGTCACGGTGAGCTCCCCCGAACTTTCAAGGCTTTCAAGGTTCCGCGCCTCTCCCACCGTACTCACTTTCCGTTGCGGCCAGTTGACTTGATGTCATGGCAGGGCGGGGCCAACCGCACTGTACGAAGAGAGGAGAGGGTCATGGGTGGACAGCACGGCGGAGGCACGGGATCCGGTCAGGGCGGCAGCCAGCAGGACGACTCCAACAGCGGGGCTGGACACGGTGGCGGCGGGTCCGACGAAGGTGGCAACACCTCCGACGGCTCCGGCCCGACCACCGGGAAGTAGAGGGCCGGTGACCACGCGCGCGGAGGAGGCGCGGCCCGAGGACCTTGCCTCCCTTCTCGTCGAAGCGGGCGCGCTGAGCTCCGATTGGCTGCCTTCGTTCAAGGCGGTCCCCCGAGAGCTGTTCGTGCCGGACCGCATCTGGCCGGGCATCCCCGACGGCACTCGCCAGCGAGCCCTCATCTCGCGTGAAGAGGACCCTCAGGCGTGGCGTGCCGCCGTGTACTCCGACATTCCGCTGACGACTCAGTGGGACGACGGCCGGCACCGGGGCGACGGTCTCGGCACCATGCCCACCAGCTCCAACTCCATGCCGCGGATGGTCTTCTCCATGCTCGCCGACCTCGACGTCCAGGAGGGCCACAGGGTGCTGGAGATCGGCACCGGTACGGGCTGGAATGCCGGACTGCTCGCCCACCGCCTCGGTGACGGCAACGTCGTGAGCATCGAGTACGACGAAGGCGTAGCGCGGAGCGCGGAGGAGAACCTGCACCGGGCAGGACTGCGTCCGCCGGTGGTCGTGGGGGACGGCCGCCTCGGATACGGCGACCGAGCCCCGTATGACCGGGTCATCGCCACGTGTTCCGTCGGAGTCGTCCCGTACCCCTGGGTCTCACAGACCCGCGCCGGCGGGGTCGTCCTCGCCCCCTGGGGGCCGGAGTACGGAGGGGAGCACATCGTGCGGCTGGTCGTCTCCGGCGACGGCACGGCCACGGGTCACTTCACCCGCTCCTCCGCTTTCATGCGGCTTCGCCAACAGCGGGGGCAGCGACCGCCGTTCGACGCCTATCTGAAGGGCAGGTCCTGGCCCGCCGAAGGCCGGAAGAGCACGACCGCTCTCTCCCCGGCGGCCACCGGAGGCTGGCTTGCCCAGTTCGTGATCGGCCTGCGTGTTCGGGGCACCTTCTGGCGCGCTGAGCGCTACGAGGGGGGCGCTTACACCTTGTGGCTCTACAGCACGGACACCGCGTCCTGGGCCTCCGCGGATTTCGTACCGGACGCCGACATGTACGAGGTCTACCAGTCGGGCCCCCGGCAGTTGTGGGACGAAGTAGAGACCGCGTACCGATGGTGGCAGCGAAGGGGGCGGCCGGACCACGACCGATTCGGGCTCACCGTCACCCCGGACGGGACCCGCGCGTGGCTCGACGATCCAGCCGACCACTGGACCGTATGACGCCAGGGCCCCGGTGACGGAGGCACCCGTCCCGGGGCATGGCCGATCTGAATGGAGCAGACCGACATGACCGACCTTATCCGCGCGCTCGCCCGGTGGGCGAGGCCGCTGTTGGCGCCGCGTGGCCGCCGCCCCGTAGCCGCCTGCCAACCCGTCCGGGTGACGCGCCTCGTACCCGGACGGGTACGGCCACCCCTTCCGGCGCCGCGCTCGCCGTACGGGCTCGACACACCGCTGGACGGCGGTGCCACCGCTCTGGTCCGTCCGTACCTGACGGCCCACGAGCAGCGGCACCGTCGGCTCGCTCTGGTGCTCGCGGCGGACTTCGGCATCGATGTGGACGCGCACGTCGTCAGCGGACAGGGGGCGGTCTGATGGCAGTACCCGAACGCCTCCCCCTGCGCATGTGCGTGCGGTGCGAGAGGTTCAGCCCGAATCCGGTGGTCGTCTCCGAGGTGCACGCCGGCTCCGGGCCGGGCTTCAACGTCTACGCCTGTACGGCGTGCGCGCCGTACTACCCGGCGCCGCCGGACGTACTGGAGCTGTTCGAACCCCGCGACCGGAACGGGCGGAAGGAGAGCGACCGGCCGGCCAATTGAGCCCCGGGGCCCTGGGTTCACTCGGTCCCGGTCACTTCTGGTGGTGGCTGCCCTCTCCCCGCCTGCGGCGGTCTTCGCGGCCCCTCAAGGGCGCGCTCCCCGTCGCGTCGCTGCCCGAGGGAGGGCACTCGACAGATAGTCTTCGTGGAGATAATCTATGGACACATCATTTGGACGAGGAGGCCCCGCATGTGGGAGTACGAGCACAGCATCGAGACCGGTGCCACCCCCGAGGCGATCTGGCGACTCTGGGCCGATGTCGCGAACTGGGGCACCTGGAACGCCGAGATCGAGAAGATCGAGATCAGCGGCCCGTTCGCGGTCGGCACGGAGATCACGATGACGCCGGCCGGGGACGACCCGGTACTGCTGCGCGTCGCCGAGGTCGTCGAAGGTGAACTGTTCGTCGACGAGGTCCGCTTCGGCGACCTGCTGCTGCGCACCGTCCACCGGATCGACCGGGTCGACGAGGCCCGGAGCCGGGTGGTCTACCGCATGGAGATCACCGGCACCGGCGCGGACGAGGCCGGCCCGCAGATCGGCCCGGGCATCACCGCCGACTGGCCCGACACCATGGCCTCGCTGGTCGGGCTGGCTCTGCGCTGATGCCTCTCAGCCCCGGCGAGAGTCCAGGATTCCTGCTGTGGCACGCCACACTGCGCTGGCAGCGTGACATCGCCACAGCCCTGGCCCCCCTCGGTCTCACCCACGTGCAGTTCGTGCTGCTCGCCTGCGCCTGGTGGCTCAACACCCAGGGCGAGCACCCCAACCAGCTGACCCTCGCCCGCCAGGCCGGCACCGACGTCAAGATGACCTCCCAGGTGCTGCGCACCCTGGAACAGAAAGGACTCATCGAGCGCGAAGTCGACCCGGCCGACACCCGCGCCAAGCGACTGCGCGTCACCGACACCGGCGCCGACCTGGCCCCGCGCGCGATTGCCGCGGTCGAGCGCGCCGACGCGCTGTTCTTCCAGCCGGTGCCCCTCGACGAGGCGGTAGCCCTGCTCGGCCGCCTGGCTCACCCCGAACCCTGAAAAGCCCTTTCCGGGCGGTCCAGGGTGGTACGACTGAGGTTTTCGGTCTGGCATCGGGTAGGGACGGTCGGTGACCCCTGCGGTATGCCGGTGGTATGCGTTATGCCGAGGGTGGGTCGGAGGCCCTGCGTTCGGCGGAGCTGAGGCGTGAGCCACCAGGTCATCTGGGAACCCGAGGCCCTCGGCCAGGCGGAAAGTTCTCCGCAAGGGACGCCCCCGCCGGGTTGCGGCCGGTCTTCACGGCCGTCGACCACCTCGTCGGCGACCCCCGGCCCGATGGCGCGTTCGGCAACGCCGACGGCTGCGCATCCATGTCGGCGCCTGCCGCGTGATGTACGAGATCAACGACCAGCAGGTCCGGATCAGCGTCATCCATCTCGGACGCCTGCGCTGAAGCGCAACCGAAGGGACGGTCTTCGCGGAGGCCGCCGCCTTCGGCGTTCCCGCACTTCCCTAGGCCGGAATGGGACGGGCCGGGGAGCTGGAGCCGCCGGTCCTCGCCAGCCGTCACATTGGCGGCGAAACGGCCGCTCCGTGGGAAGGCGGGGCCAGCGCGTGCTCCCCGCCATGAGCCTCTGATGAGCCCCGCCACCACACCTGTCCGCCCTGCTCGGGTCCTTCCGGGGCTGCCTGAGACGCGTGAGGGCAGACAGGCGCGGGCGGTAGCGGGATTCCAGAAACCCGACCAATATGGGAAGGAAAGTTCCGTAAGCGTGCTTCCACGCGATTCCTCCGGGTTAGGCGAAACGGTGACCGCGTGGGCAGGAGGCACACCGAGATGATCACTCAGGCACAGATTGCCACCGTGTTGGACCACTCGGTCCATGACGCCGTTGGAAACAAGATTGGCGACGCCAAACATATCTTCCTCGATGCTGTCACCGGCCAGCCCGAGTGGGTCAGCGTCAAGACGGGTCTGTTCGGCGCCAGTGAATCTTTCGTTCCCCTTCATGAGGCCACCATGGTCGAGGACCACCTTGAGGTTCCCTACGCCAAGGACACGGTCAAAGACGCCCCCAATGCCGACGTCGACGCCGGGGGCGCTCTCTCATCTGACGAGGAACACCGCCTGTACGAGCACTACGGCATCAAATGGGAGGACGGCGGGCAGCAGGCCAGCCAGCCTGGCCAGGGCAGACGGACCCCCACTGACTCCCGGGCCGTCACCGACGCCTCCACTGCAGAGGCCTCGCTCCACTACGACGACACGACCGCCTCAGGCATCGCCCGCAGCGGCAAAGAGGACGTCGACACCAGCGCGCCCCAGCGCGATTACGACGGCACCACCGCCTCAGGCATCGCCCGCAGCGGAACAGCGTCTGCCCGATCTGACAGCTCCGAACGGCGTGAGGCAACGGCGGACTCCGAGGAACAGGGGCGCGCCGCCACGGAACAACCTGGTACAGGGCGAGCACGGCTGCGTATGTACGTGGCTCCCGAAGAGCGGCGAACGTAACTGGACGAAGAGACCAAACGCCGCCGTGAGGAAGACCTCGTGCACGAGGGAGACGTCGAGGGCGACGAGCTGTAGCAGCCCCACACACCAAGGCCGACCGGACGGCAGCCACCCGGCCGGGCCTTGACACGTCCCGCCCCCAGGCGCCTCCTGCTGCCCGGCGCTGTCCGCCATTACTGAGGTCTTGAGGGTGGGGTCGGTGGGCTCCAGGCCAGGCTGGCGGTAAGGGCATCCGTCGATGAGGCGGGGGTCGAAGCTGGGTGGGCCGTAGGCCTCGTTTACGGCTGGCGATACCTGCGACGCCGCCCCATTCCACCGCCGCCCAGCTCTGACCCGCACACGCCAACCCCGCCGGCCCGGGTCAGCCCGGGGGCCGGGCCCGCACCCCCGACCCGGCCCACCCCTACGCGCGGGGCCTCGCGGCCGCCCGTCTACTTCTTGATCTCGTCGATGCAGAGCACGAACTGCTTGCCCGAGCTGCGCCGTCCACCGCGGGTCTGTTCCTGGTAGCCGATGTCCGACGTGCCCTTGCACTGGGCGGTGTCCAGGGTGTCGGGGATCACCTTGACCACCTTGTACGTGGCCTCGGCGCCCCCGCACTCCACGACCTGCAGGTCGGGCGAGATCGTGGACCCGTTGTTCTTGAGGCAGTCCCCGGCCTCCGCGTGGTCGGCGTCGTCCTGGCTCGCGAAGTAGCCCACCACACACATGATGAGGACGACCACGGCGCCGATGCCCTTGAGGATCTTCATGATGCCTATGCCCCCGCTCCGGGACGGCGGAGCCGGAGCCGGCGGCGGGGGAGCGGACCATTGCTGTTGCTGCTGGGGCGGGTACGGCTGCTGTGGCTGCTGCTGGGGGTACCCGTACCCCGGCTGGGGCGAATACCCCTGCGGCGGCTGCTGTGCGTACGGGCCGGGCTGACCGTACGGGCCGGGGCCCTGTTGCGGCGGATGGGTCATGTGGGAGTCCCCCGTGAGCGTGTGTACGTCCTTTTGACGCGAGCACGCTATAGCAACCGCTCAACGGTCCACGCACCCGGGAGCATTGAGGCGAGCACGCGCAGGCCCCGGCCCCCGTTCGTGGGGGTCGGGGCCAGGGCCCACGCGGGAGGAGCGGTTACACCGTGTCCAGGACCGGGAGCAGGGCCAGCAGGTCCGACGGGGAGTGGAGGATCGCGTCGGGTGCCGCCGCCACCAGGTCCGCCTCGTCGACGTCCGCCCACATCGCCGCGACCGCCGCGACCCCCGCGCCCCGCGCGCTCGTCAGGTCCGTGACCGCGTCGCCGACCATCAGGGCCCTCTCCGGGGCGACGTCCATCAGCCGCAGGGCCAGGCGCACGATGTCCGGTGCGGGCTTGGGGCGGTCGACCTCGTCCGAGCCGATGATGTGCTCGAAGACGTCGGCGATGCCCAGCGAGGCCAGGAGCGAGCGGGCCCGCGGGCCGCTCTTCCCGGTCGCGACGGCCATCCGTATGCCCCTGGCGTGCAGTTCGCGCAGGAGGTCGACCACGCCGTCGAAGACCGGCACCTGGTGTTCCAGGCGATAGCTCTCCCGGACGAAGGGTGCCTCCATCTCCTTGGGAAGCCCCATGATCCGCATGATGTCGGGGAAATATCGGCCCTGGTGCCGGTTGTACTCCTCGAAGGGCGCGGGGCCGTCGCCGACGGCCTCCGCGTACGCCACCGTGAACGCCTGGCGCATCACCTCGAAGCTGTCCACGAGGACGCCGTCCAGGTCGAACACGATCGCCCGGGTGCCGCGGTTGTGCCAGTCGATGTTCTGGGTCATGGGGCTTTCCTCACCGGTGAGTCGGGGCGGGGGTCGCCCGCCCGTTCGTGGGGACGTCGGCGCTGCCCGGACGTACCGGAGATGCGATACGTACGACGGGCGCCGGATGTGCGGTCACTGCCTTGTCCTGCTGGGCGGCCTCCGCCGCCTCCGCGGCTGCTGCCGCCGCCACGGCCGCCCGCGCCTCGCGGGCCTCCCGCGCCGTCGCGTAGATCCGCTCGATCACGGTGATCGTCCGCCGTGTCTCGCGCACCGCCCGCCCGTGGCTCGCCGGGTCGGCGAGCAGCGCCGGCAGTTCGTCGAGCTGCCGCATGTACTCCGCGCCGATGGGCTCCACGGGGAAGGGGATCTCCGTGACCGTGCCGTCCTTCGTCAGCGTCAGCTCCGCGGACTCGACGCGGTTGGGGCTGAACCCGAAGGTGCAGCGAAGCGTCGCCGTGCCCTCGCTGCCGTCGACCCGGATCACGGTGACGTCGTGCGGCTCGTGCGAGGCCCAGCTCGCCCGCAGCCCCACGGAGACGCCGCTGTCGGTGACGAGGAAGCCGCGTGCGGTGTCCTCGACGTCGCCCTCGGCCTCGGGGGCGTCCTCGGGCCGGTCCTCGCGCCAGGCGGCGCGGGCCGCGGCGCTGCGGACGAAGTCGTCGGAGACCGTGCCGAGCGCCTGGTCGAAGCTGACGTCGCCGAGCAGCGGCGCCACCGTGTCCAGGAGGTGCCAGCCGAGGTCGACGAGGGCCCCGCCGCCGGAGTACTGGCGCTGGGTGAACCAGCCGCCCGCGTCCGGGATGCCCCGCGCCCGGACCCAGGAGAGGTCCACGTGCCGGATGTGCCCGAGATTGGCGACGAGTTCCCGCAGTGCGAGAACATCGGCGCGGTAGCGCGCGGCGCTTCCGGCGAGCAGCAGGGACCCCCCGCCGGTCTCCGCCGCCGCGAGCTGCTCGGCCTCCTCAGAGTTGAGGCAGACCGGCTTCTCCAGGAAGACGGGGATGCCGTTGACCAGGAGCCGGCAGGCGATCGTCGCGTGCAGATGGTTCGGTACGGCGACGACGGCCAGGTCGGCGATCTCAGGCGTCAGTTCGTCGACGCTGGTGAGCAGCTGGGTGCCGGTGCGGTCGTGTACGGCCGCGGCCAGGGCGGCCCGGTCCGGGTCGACGACCGCGGTGACGGCGAAGGAGAGGTGTTCGCGCAGCCGCGGCAGCCAGATGGACTTGGCGGCCCAGCCGAGCCCCACGACGGCGACGCGGACGACGCGGCCTCCGCCGGACGGCGCGGCGCTCATGCCTCCGCCAGTGTGTCCGCGATGATCTCGGCGACCTGGTGCATCTGCTGCGGCGTGCCGAGCAGCGTGCGGTGGTGCAGCCAGATGGCGTCGTTGTTGATGGCCTCGGTGTTGGGGCAGCGGGCCGCCACCTGCTCGACCGTCTCGTCCGGGGCGCCGGACTCCCAGAAGCCGTCCGAGCGGTAGATGGCGCGGAAGGCGATGAACGCGGGCAGGCCGCGCTCGATGAGCTTGTCGACGAGCTCGTTGCGCTTATCCTCGGCCAGGCCCGGGATGCGGAACATCGCCATGTAGTGGGGGTGCGAGGTGACGCGCGGGTCGTGCTTCTGCGGGACGACGCCGGGGATTTCGGCGAGCAGTGAGTCGAGCAGCTCGGAGCGGGCCTGCCGGGTGGCGAGCTGGGAGGGGTAACGGGCCAGCTGGGCGCGGAGCACGGAGGCGGAGAACTCGTTCATCCGGAAGTTGGAACCGGACGTCTGGTGGTAGTACTTGCGGTCGGTGCGCGGCCGGCCGCAGGAGTGGCGCAGGAAGGCCTCCTCGTACAGCTCGCGGGTGGGGAACAGCACCAGACCGCCCTCGCCGGCCGTCATCAGCTTGCCGTTCTGGAAGCTGAACGCGGCGACCGAGCCGAGCTCGCCGTAGTTGCGGCCCTGCCATTCGCCGCCCTGGCCGTGGCAGGCGTCCTGGATGATCGGGATGCCCTTGTCGGCGGAGAGCTTCTCCAGCGCGTCCATGTCCGAGAAGTGACCGGCCATGTGCACCGGCATGATCGCCTTGGTGCGCGGGGTGATGGCCGCCTCGGTGGCGGCGACGTCCAGGCAGTACGTCTCGGGGTCGACGTCGACCGGGACGGCGACGGCGCCCAGGCGCTGGGCCGCCTGCGACGAGGAGATGAAGGTGAAGGCGGGCACGATGACCTCGGTGCCGGGGCCGACGCCGAGCACCTGGAGGGCCAGCTCCAGGGCGTGCGTGCCGTTGGTGACGGCGAGGGCGTACTGCGCGCCGTGGAACTCGGCGAACTCCCGCTCGAAGGAGTCGACTTCGCTGCCTCCCATCCGCCACCACTGCCCCTGCTCCAGCGCGCGGATCAGGCCGGCCCGCTCCTCGTCGCCGTACTGGGGCCACTGGGGAAGTTCGAGAGGCTGTCGGTTACCAGACATGCTCAACCAATCCTTCTTTTCGAGGGGAACCTGTGCCGGGTAATGAATTCGGCATAGAATTCAACCGGTCTGGCGGGGGCCTTTCCACGCCGCGGTTATCACGCTACCCCACGGATAACGACGCTTCCCATCCCCTAGGCACCCCCCTGTATACCCCCTTGAATTTCCCGCTCCACCCCCTGCGGTTTCCCGCCGATGGAAAAGGGTGCTAGAAATTCTGCATTCTCCCCGAATGCAGAGAGGTGGGACCGTGAGCGCAATACTCCTGGTCAACGGCCCGAACCTGGGCATACTCGGCCGCCGTGAACCCGAGGTCTACGGAACGGCCACCCTGTTCGACATCGAGCAGGCCATCGAGAAGGAGCTCGCCGAGCGTGGGTACGACCTCGTGTCCGTACAGCGCGAATCGGAGGGCGAGCTGATCAAGGCGATCCAGGAGCACTACTACACGGTGGGCGCCATCGTGAATCCCGGTGCTCTCATGATCAATGGCTGGGGGCTGCGGGACGCTCTGGCGAGCTATCCGCGTCCCTGGATCGAAGTGCATCTGTCGAACGTCTGGGCGCGCGAGCAGTTCCGGCACGAGTCGGTACTCGCCCCGCTCGCGCACGGCGTGATCGTCGGCATGGGGGCGCTCGGCTATCCCCTCGCCGCGCGTGCGCTGCTCGGCATGACCTCGCCCGGCATGTGACGAGCGTCGACGCTCCCCGGGGGCCGGCCCCGTCCACCGGCCCCGGCCCCCGGACCCAGGCACCCCCTCGGTCCGGCCAGGACGGCCGGACCGCCATCGTGAGGTGAACTCCCGTGACACCCCTGACCGTTGAATCGACATCCCCGACCGGTGGTCCGACCGGCGCCGCGTTCGACCGCGACGCGTGGATCCGGCGCTACCACCCGGCGCCGGACGCCGCCGTGCGACTGGTGACGCTGCCGCACGCGGGCGGCTCCGCGCCCTGGTTCCGCCCCTTCTCGGCCGCGCTCTCCCCGGACATCGAGGTGCTGTCTGTGCAGTACCCGGGCCGCCAGGACCGGTTCCGCGAGGAGCCCGTCACGGACGTCGGCGCCCTCGCCGACCTGATCACGGAGGCGCTCGAGCCGTGGACCGACGCGCCGCTGGCCCTCTTCGGGCACAGCATGGGCGCCACCGTCGGCTTCGAGGTCGTCCAGCGGCTGGAGCGCCGGGGCACCCCGCCGGTGGCGTTCTTCGCCTCCGGCCGCCCGGCCCCGGGCCTCGACCGAGAGCACCTGATCCACCGCCTCGACGACGCCGGCCTGCTGAAGGAGCTGGAGGCGCTCAGCGGGACGGACCCCCGGGTTTTCCAGGACGAGGAACTGCTGCGGCTGATGCTGCCGGTGATCCGTGGCGACTACCGCGCCGTGGAGACCTACCGCTGCGCGCCCGGCGCGACGATCGGCTGCCCCGTGACCGTACTGGTGGGGGACAGCGACCCGCGCGTCTCCGTCGACGACGCGGCCGCCTGGGAGCAGCACGTGCCCGCGGGCATCGACTTCCATGTGTTCCCCGGAGGGCACTTCTTCCTCGCCGACCACCCGCAGGCCATCACCGCGCTGGTCCGCGATGCGCTCGTGCCGGGACGCTGAGGGCCACCGCCGACAGCAGCAGACCACGGTCCGCCGCCCACCGTCCGTCGAAGCGGGTGACCTTCTCGCCGCCGAGCGGCAGACCGGGCACCAGCAGCCTGGCGGAGAACGTTCCGGCGCTCCCGCCGGCCGGGTCGAAGGCGATCTCGGCGTCCGGGAAGTCCAGCTCCCGCCCCGACAGCGGGAACCACGTCTTGTACACCGCCTCCTTGGCGCTGAAAAGCAGCCGGTCCCAGGCCACCGCGGGCCGCGCGGCGGCCAGCGCCGCCACGTGTCGCAGCTCGGCGGGCCGGGCCACGCTCGCCAACACCCCGTCGGGGAGCGGCAGATCCGGCTCGGCGTCGATCCCGAGGCCGGCCAGATCGTCGCGCCGGGCGAGCGCGGCGGCGCGGTAGCCGGTCGTGTGGGTCATGCTGCCGATGACGCCGTCGGGCCAGACGACGGCGTTGCGGCGGCCGTGCAGCAGGGGTACGGGAGGCAGCCCGAGGTCGGCGAGCGCGCGCCGCGCACACCGTCGTACGACGGTGAACTCCCGCTGCCGGGAGGGCACGGCGCCGGCGACGACCGCCCACTCCTCCTCGTACAGGCCGTCCGGCCGCGGCCCGGACCCGGTGACGGGTCCGGGATCGTCACCGAAGGCCTCGGCCCAGACGGCGACCCGCGGCAGCAGCCCTTCGATCACGGCGTACCGCTCCCGCCCTCCGCCGCGCTCGGCAGCGGACGGCCGGTCGCGGCGGCGATCACCGCCTCGACGGACTGGAGGACCACCACCCGCAGTGCCTCCAGCGGAGCCGGGGGCGCCGGAGCGGCCCCGAGGCCCCCCGCGCCCCCCGGATCTCCCGTGAAAATACGCAGAGCTGTTTCGCAGGAATTGCCGGTATCCGCCGTACGCCATTCTTCGGTGAACATGTTCCCTCCCGCTTCCGAGTGCCTGAGAAGAAGCTAGTTCGAGACATGTCCGACCGGTCCCCTATGGACCCCCCAACGCCGCCCTGCACCCTGATGGGTCATCCTCGGAGGAGAAGCCGTGAGTTATCTGGGAATAGATGTCGGAGGCACGAAGGTCGCCTTCCGCACGGAGAATTCCGGGGACGCGGGGGAGGAGACGGAATCGTCGTTCCGCTGGCCCGCGAGCCGTTGCGTTCGCGACGACCTCGCCGCGCTGGCCGAGCACACGGCCGCCCTGCGGGCGCGTCTTCCGCGGCCCGTCGAGGCGGTCGGTGTGGCGATGCCCGCGACGCTCGCCCCGGACGGGCGGGTGCGCACCTGGCCGGGCCGGCCGTTCTGGCAGGGGGTCGACCTGACGGCCGAGTTGGGGCGGCTGCTGCCGGGCGCGCGGGTGCGCTGCGCCGACGACGGCGATCTCGCGGCGCTCGCCGAGGCGGACGCGGCCCACTGCCGGGACCTGGTCTATCTGGGCGTGGGTACGGGAATCGGCGGCGGCATCGTCCTCGACGGCCGTCCGGTACCAGGGTCGGGCTCCTGCGAGGTGGGCCACACGATCGTGGACCGGCTCGCGGGCGAGCTCTGCGACTGCGGCCGCCGGGGATGCGTCCAGGCCGTCGCCTCGGGCCCCGCGACGCTGCGGCGGGCGGCGGAACTACGGGGCGTGCCGGTCGAGTTCACCGTCCTGCGGGACGGGTACGCGGCGGGTCTGCCCTGGGCCGTCGAGGCCGTCGAGGAGGGCTGCGCCGCGCTGGCCGCGGCGGCGGTGAGCCTCAGCGAACTGGTCCACCCCACGCGGATCGTGGTGGGCGGCGGCTTCGCGGCGGGCATCCCGGGCCTCGTCGACGAGGTCGCGGCCCAGGTGTCGCGTCTCGGCCGCCCCGGATGGACGCCGCCACCGGTCCACGCGGCCGTATTGGGAGGGCTGTCCTCCCTGCGCGGAGCGGTACTGCTGGCCCGCAGGCCGTGAACGCCCGTTCGGCCGCCGCCCCGGCGACGCACGTTCCGTGAAGGCCCGGCCCGTGGACCAGTGGGCCGCCCGCCGGCCGCGCCCACCGCCCCGGGAAGGGCCCCGGACAGGTGGGCCGCCGAGGCCGCCTCCCCGTCGACGCGGGGGCCGACGCCACCCATGCCCGCGCGCTCGCCCGCGCCGGGCCTCACCACAAGGACGCCCACAGCGGGTCCGCGCCCCGCCAGCGGTGGGCCATGACCAGTTCCTCGCTGCGGTCCCGGGCCGGGCGGGTGTGGGGCGTCACCGCTCCCATGGCCGCCGTGAACTGCCGGGGCGCCGGCGCCGCCTGGGGCGTCCGCTGCGGCGTGGGGGCCGGGGCGGGGGAGGGGAGCCGGCCCGGCGTGGCCAGGGACTCGTCGTGCTGGAGGATCTTCATCTCCAGGGACTGCAGTTCGCGGCCCGGGTCGAGACCGAAGGTCTCCACGAGCGCCATCCGGGTCCGCTGGTAGACGGCGAGGGCCTCGCGCTGCCGGTGGCAGCGGTAGAGCGCCACCATGAGCTGGCCGCACAGCCGCTCCCGCGTCGGCTCCGCCTCCGTCATGGCCTCGAGTTCGCGGACGATCTCGAAGTGGCGTCCGAGCGTCAGGCTCGCCTCGGCGCTGTCCTCGAACGCGGCCAGCCGCTCGTTCTCCAGCAGCGTGGTCTGCGGCCACTCGATCCCGACCTCGGTGAGGTCGGCGAGCGCGGGGCCCCGCCACTGGGCGAGCGCCTCGGCGAGGGTCGCCGCCGCCCGGTCCTGCCGGCCGTGGGACAGCTCGGCGCGCCCCCGCTCGGCCAGCGTCCGGAACCGGTGGACGTCGACCGTGTCGGGGTCGATGCGCAGCAGGTAGCCGGGCGAGCAGGTGGTGAGTTCGACGGCGCCGGCGTCCAGATCACCCTCGGCGAGCGTGCGGCGCAGGCGCGAGACCGCGTTCTGCACCATCTTGCGGGCCGTGGGCGGCGCGTCGTGGCCCCAGACCGCCCGTACGAGGGCGCTGGTGGCGACGACCTTGTTGCTGTGGAGCAGCAGGTACCCGAGCGCCGCGCGCTGGACCATGCCGCCCAGGGCCAGGGGCGTACCGCCGCTGAGGACTTCGACCGGACCGAGGACTCCGAACTTCACCGTGACCACCGTCTCTGGCAGGGCTGGAGGACAACTGACGACTGCACCCCCTTAAGAAACCAACCGCCCGGTCCTTTTGTCAATGTGGAAACGGTTAAATCTGCTGTCATGTAGCGGCGGTTGGGCTGGTGCCGTTCGTGCCTGTGCCTGTGCCTCGTGTCTGGCAGGCAGGCCGGGTAGAGGGCGAACTCGCAGGTGGAAGTGGGTCTATGGTCGGTCTGGTGATCCCTGACGGGAGGGCGCGCACCTGCCGCACCCCGTCCCGTCCGACCCAGGAAACGTACCAACTGCACGGTTTCGTATCTGCCGTGAAGACCGACACCTCGGTCGCGTCGCACCCGTCCTCACGCGGCGCGTCCACTGCCCGCCTCCGTACCGAGACCGGCCGGCAGCTCCCTGCGGTGCTTGATGCCGAGCTTCCGGTACGTACGGGTCAGGTGCTGCTCCACCGTGCTGGGAGTGACGTACAGCTTGGTCGCGATCTCCCTGTTGGTGTAGCCGCGCACGGCGAGCGCCGCGACGCGCCGCTCCGACTCGGTGAGCGCGGCGCCGGCCGCGTCGGACTCCGGCCCCTTGGCAGCCGAGTCGCCGCCGAGCTCCTCCGGGGCGGACAGCAACTCCTCGGAGAGCGGCCCGGCGTCGCACAGCCGCGCCATGTGACGCGCCCGGCGGAACAGCATCCGGGCCCTGCGGCTGTCGCGCACCGCGTAGTGGGCATGGCTCAGATCGGCCAGCACCCGCGCCTGTTCGTACCGGTCGCCGCACTCCTCGAAGAGGTCCAGCGCCTCCGCGAGGAGCTGCGGTCTGCGCTTCGTCGGCCCCGACGCCGCCATCAGCCGCAGCGCGAGACCCCGGGAGTACGGCGCGGCCGCGTCGGGCCGGCCCAGCTGGTCGTACGCGAGCTTCTTGGCCTGGTCGGTGTTGCCGAGCCGCAGCCATGCCTCGGCCGCGCCGATCCGCCACTGCGGCAGCCCCGGGACGTCCAGACCCCATGCCCGCATCCGCTCACCGCAGGACAGGAAGTCGGCCAGCGCTGCATGGCAGTGATTGGTGGCCAACTGGTAGTGGCCGCGGGCGTGGAGATACGTCAGCCCGTGCCGGGTCTCGAACATCTGCTCAGGCACCGACTGCGTCAGCCGCCGTGCGACCTCCGCGTGGTCGCCGGTCCGGGTCGCCGCCAGGATCAGGGTGCCCAGCGGGAGCCCGACCAGCGTGCCCCACGCCTTCGGCGGCAGGACGGCGAGCGCGAGCCGGGACTCGGCCAGCGCGGTCGTCAGCTCGCCGGTGCGCAGCGCCGCCTCCGCCTTCGCGGCGGCCAGGAAGGCGCGCAGCGTGGCGGGCAGCCGGTGGGGGTCCCTGGCGGTGAGCCGGTCGCACCAGGCCAGCGTGTCCGCGGGCCGCCCTGCGGCCGTGAGGACGCCGAGCGCGGTGAGCGCGGCCTCCTCGGCCCACTCGTCCGTACGGACCCGCTCCAGGTCGCCGAGCAGCCACTCCGCCCGCTCGGCGGCCTCCTGCGGCCGGCCGCGGGTCAGGGCGTCGGCGAGCAGGCCCGTGGAGTGCAGCAGCGGTCCCGTGCGGGCCGGGAACCCGGCGCCGGGCAGGGCGCCGCCGGCCGCTTCGTTCTGGGGCGCCGCCTGGGGGCGGCTCTCCAGCGCCAGCGAGGGGTGCGTCCAGGCGATCCAGTGCTCGAAGTCCGGGAGTTCGGTGGACTGACCGGGCAGCGGGACCCGGCTCGTGGCCCGCAGCCGCTGGAGCGTCCGGCCCGCCTCCTCGGTGCGGCCGTGCCACAGCAGCCGGCGTATCAGCGCGATCCGCTCCGGTTGCCCCAGACGGCCCGCGCCCGCCGCGGTGGTGAGGGTGGAGAGGTGGCGGCCGGCCGCGGAGGGATTGCCGAGCCACTCGACATGGAGGAGCCGGGCAAGGATGGACGTACGCCCGGCCCCGTCTTCGCAGAAACGATGCGCCAGTTCGAGGCACGCGGTCGCGGTGGGCCGCCGGTCGGCCAGCAGGGCGCGCTCGGCCGCCTCGCGCAGCGCGTCCACGGCCCACGCGCCGGGTGCCGACTGCGCCTCGACGAGATGCGCGGCGACCCGCTGCACCGTCGCTCCCCGCTGGTGCAGCAGCCGGGCGGCGGCGAGCTGGAGGGCGTCGCGGTCGGTGCGCGACAGGGACTCCAGAACCGCGAGCCGGGCGACCTCGGAGCGGAACCAGCCGCTTTCGAGGAGCCCCGCGTCGTTCAGCGCCGCCCGGACGGCGGTCGCCTCTGCCGCCGACACGCCTGCCAGCTCGGCCAGTTCCCCCTCGCCCGTCTCACCGTGCTCCTCGTGACCGAGGACCGCGAGCGCCCGGACCACGGCGAGCGCGGTCGCGTCCCCGCGCTCCAGATGGCCGGCGAACGCCAGACCGTAGCCCTGGGGCCGGATGCCGCCGGAGACGAGATGGTCCTCGACCAGCGCGGCGAGCAGCAGCGCGTTGCCGCCCGACACGGCATGGAACTCCGGCGCGAGCGTGCGCGCCTCGTCCGCCCCGAGCCGCTCGGTGAGCAGTTCGCGCACGCCCTCCGGGGTGAGCGGATCGACCCGCAGCCGGTGGCAGTACGGACGCCGCTGCAACTCGGCACGGAACAGCGGAAGTTCCGGGCGGATACTGGTGTCGTCCGCGAGCACCAGCAGAATCGGCACCGGGCCGATACGCCGGGCCAGATGCAGCAGACAGTGCAGCGTCGCCGCGTCGGCGTGGTGGACGTCGTCCACGGCGATCAAAAGCGGCTCCCGGGCGGCCAGTTCGAGCAGGACCCGGCAGACCCGGTCGAAGACCTGCACCAGTCCGGCCCCCGGGACCTCCGCGGCCTCGCTCTCCCCGGCGGCCTCGGCGCCCCTCTCCAGCCACGGGGTCACCTCGCGCACGACCCCCTCGGGAAGCGCGGCCCCGTGGAAGAGCTGCGCCAGGACGCCGAACCCCAGCGCCCGCTCCGCCCGCGCCCCCACCGCCCGCAGCACCCTCACACCGGCGTTTTCCGCCTGTGCGATCGCATAGTGCAACAGCTCGGTCTTCCCGTTCGGTCCGGGTCCGTCCAATGCCACCGCGCTGCCCTTGTAAGCCGCACATTCGGCCAGCAGACGGTCGAGCAATTCCGTATGTCCGTTCCGCTCAACGAGTCCCACCATTTCCCCCTCGCTCGCCTTGCTCCGCGCACCGCACGGAATTGGGTTCGAGAACACATGAGCGAGCCTAGGCATGGCCGGTAATCGCACCGGCCCTGAGATGCAACCCCCCAGTAATCGGGCATCCTCCCGGCTGGTGGGGGACGCCTAGGGGGTGGGGGATGGCCGGATTCCGTTCCGGCGGCGGCCGGGAGGACAGCCCGGCCGGGTGTCCGGTAAGCCGCTGACGCGCCGTCCGGACACGGGTGTCACAGCCAGCCGTTGCGGCGGAAGCTCCTGTGCACCAGGAAGCACGCCACCGCCATCACGCCCATGACGAGGTAGTAGCCGTAGGTCCAGCGCAGCTCGGGCATGTGCTCGAAGTTCATGCCGTACACCCCGCAGACCATGGTCGGCACGGCGACGATCGCCGCCCACGCCGTGATCTTCCGCATGTCCTCGTTCTGCGCCACGGTCACCTGCGCCAGGTGGGCCTGCAGGATCGAGTCCAGGAGGCCGTCGTAGGAGGCGATCTGCTCGGAGATTCGGGAGAGATGGTCGGCGACGTCACGGAAGTACGGGTGCATGTCCGGGCCCACCGGTGGCAGGGTCCGGGTCGCCAGGGCCTGCAGCGGGCGGTCCAGGGGCGCCACCGCCCGCTTCAGCTCCAGCAGTTCCCGCTTCAGCTGGTAGACCCGGCCCGCGTCACCCCGGCTCGCCTGCTCGCTGAAGACGGCGCTCTCGACGGCGTCGAGGTCGTTGCGCACGGCGTCGGTGACGGCCAGGTAGTCGTCCACGACGTGGTCCGCTATGGCGTGGAGCACGGCGGCGGGCCCCATCGCCAGCTGCTCGGGCGAGGCCTCCAGCTGCTCCCGCAGCGGGCCGAGCGAACCATGCATGCCGTGCCGGACGGTGATGACGAAATCGGGACCGGTGAACACCATCAGTTCACCGGTGTCGACCACCTCGCTGGTCGCGGTGAGCTCCTCGTGCTCGACGTACCGGACCGTCTTGAAGACGGCGAACAGCGTGTCGTCGTACCGCTCCAGCTTGGGCCGCTGATGCGCCTGTACGGCATCCTCCACGGCCAGCGGATGCAGCCCGAAGAGCTCGGCGAGCCCGGCGAACTCCTCCGCGGACGGCTCGTGCAGCCCGATCCAGACGAATCCCGCGCCGGACTTGCGGGCCCGCCGCACCGCCTCCTCGGCCGGGCACGAGCCGGTCTGCCGTGCCCCGCCCTCGTACAGCACGCAGTTGACCACCGAGCTGCCCAGCGGAGATCGCGCGGGGTGGCTCAGGTCCACGGTGCGGTGGTAGGCGCGGCGCACCACGCGCCGGAGGTTGCTGATCATCGGCACGGCAGGCTCCTCGAAACGACCGGCGGACCAGTGTGCCACCGGCTCGGCGCGCCGTCGCCCCGACGGGCGGGGTGCCCGGCCGTCAGGCGTCCAGCGGACGGCCCGTCCGGAGGTTCCAGCGTCCGGACCGGCCACTGAGGTCGGTGGCGGTGAGCGGGCGGACGTCCAGGCGCCAGAAGGTCGCGTCGGGGAGGGCCAGGGCGTGGACGACGGCGGCCCGCACCACGTCCGGTTCGACGACGGCGACGACACGGCCGCCGCCTTCGGGCAGCGCGTCGAGCCAGGCGCCGACCCGGGCGCGCAGGTCCCGCAGCGGCTCGCCGCCGTGCGGCGCGGCGGCGGGGTCGGACAGCCACGCGGCGACGGCGTCCGGTTCGGCGGCCATGACCTCCTCGAGGGTCCGTCCCCTCCACCGGCCCATCGCGCAGCCGGCGAGGGCGTCCGCGGGCACGGCCCGCAGACCGAGCGCCTCGGCGGTCCGCAGGCAGCGGGCGGACGGTGAGGCGTGCACCCGCTCGGCCCCGGCGAGGGAGCCCGCCGCCGCCCCGGCGCGCGCGAGCCCCGCCGGATCGAGGGGGCCGTCGTCGTCGAACCGGGCTTCCCGCAGGGCCTGGTTGACCGCCGGGGACACGAGCGTGATGTGTACGGTCATCGTTCCTTCAGAGGGCCGGGTCGGCGGCGTGATCAGGGGGGATCGGGGGTGTTCAGGAGTGATAACGGACTCACGCCCTTGGCGGGGTGCCCTCCGCGCGGTACGGTCACGGCGACATCTGAACATCGTGACGACGGCGAGACGGAAGTCCGGTGGAAATCCGGCACGGTCGCGCCACTGTGAACCACGGCGGTGTCCCGACAGGGACGGCGCCGGGGCGAGTCAGACCCGTGGACCGTCGTCGTGCACCACCATATGGGACGCGTGTTCCCCGAGGAGGTTCCCCATGGCCGAGGCGATCGTCTCCGCTTCCGCATCCACCCCTTCCCTGCCCGTCCCGGCGCTGCCCGTACGCGCCGTGCTCCCCTGGGCCGTGTTCGTCGGTCTTCTGGCGCTGATCGCGCTGTACTTCGTGGGCGCCGAGCAGGGAGCCACCTCCGTCTTCGCCGGGGCGGACGTGCACGAATGGGTCCACGACGGGCGTCACCTGCTCGGTTTCCCCTGCCACTGAGAGGCACCGAGCACATGTACGCCTCAACTGTCAGAGGCCTCCTGGTCCGCGGCATGCTCGCGGGCCTGATCGCCGGACTGTTCGCCTTCGCCGTCGCCTACGCGGTCGGTGAGCCCCCGGTGGACGGCTCCATCGCGGTGGAGGAGACCCAGGCCGCGGCCCAGCATGCCCACGCCGGACACGGCGCGGGCGCCGCTCCCGCCGGGGAGGAAGCCGGGGAGGAAGAGGAACTGGTCAGCCGTGCGGTGCAGTCGACCGCGGGGCTGGCCACCGGTGTCCTCGTCTACGGCGTCGCCCTCGGCGGCATCGCGGCCCTGGTCTTCTGCTTCGCCATGGGACGGCTCGGCCGGTTCAGCCCCCGGGCGACGGCCGCGCTCACCGCGGCTGCCGCCTTCACCACCGTCTATCTGGTGCCCTTCCTGAAGTACCCGGCGACACCGCCGGCGGTCGGCAATCCGGACACCATCGGCAAGCGCACCACGCTGTTCTTCCTGATGATCCTGCTCAGTGTGCTGCTCGGCATCGCCGCCGTGATCGCCGGCCGCAGGCTGGCGCCCCGCCTCGGCAACTGGAACGCGACCCTCGTCGCGGCGGCGGGCTTCGTCGCCGCGGTGGTCGTCGCCTTCGTCTTCCTGCCGTCGAACGGTGACGCGGTCCAGGCCGGGTTCCCGGCCGCGCTGCTGTGGGAGTTCAGGGTGGCGTCGCTGGCCATTCAGGCCGTGCTCTGGGCCGTTTTCGGCGTCGTCTTCGGCGTACTGGCCCAGCGTGTCCTGGCGTCTCACTCACCCGCGGTGAGCACCAGGTAGCAGTAGTCGTCCAGCATCTTGGCCAGTGGCCGCCCGGCCACACCCAGGGCGCCGGCGAGGGACGCCTCGTCGGCGCCCGCCTCTTTGAGTACCGCCCGGCCCCATGCGCGGCCGATCGTCTGGTGCCGGGCGAAGGCGGCGCCGTCCCGGCTGCCGTGCAGGGCCTGGGCGATGGCCGCGTCCCACGGCATCAGCGCCTGCGGGCGCAGCGCGTGCAGGAGTTTCGACGCCGCGGTCGGGCCGAGCGGGCGGGGCCGGCGGGCCAGCGCCGCCGGAGTCGCGCTCAGTTCCCCGAAGCAGGCCCCGGCCCATTCGATCTGCTGATCGGTGAGATCCGTCAAAGCGACGCCGGGAAGCGGGAGTCGGCTGCCCCAGCGCTGCCACCAGCCGGCGATGCCGGTGTGGAACAGATCGGGCTCTCCCTCGCGCGGGTAGCGGATGCGGCAGCCGGCCGCGTTCAGCCAGCGCAGCAGAGCGTCGCGATGTCCGGCGACGGCGGGGTCGGCGTGCGGCCCGGTTTCCCCGGTGAACGTGCGCCAGGACCGCTCGGCGGCCGTGTAGCGGGTGTAGGCGGTCACCGCCCGGCGCAGTTCGGCGAGTGTCGGTCCGTCCACGGGGTCACCTCATTGAAGAGAAGATGAAGAGAAATGGAAAAGGCCCCGCCGCCGCCACTCGGGGACGGTCACGCGGCCGGATGGACGTAGAAATGTTTAGCAGAGAATTAATATTCGGTCCGGGCGGCGGTCGCCGGTAATGGTGCTGGGCAAGCGAGTTGGGAGTCTCCTGGCTGAAAGCTTGCCTCCGGGCAGGGGCGGCGCCATTATGCTCCAGGAGGGCGAGTTACGGGGGGCAATAGTGGACAAACGGGATTTTATCGGTGATCCCGCGTCCGGTCAGCGGCTTGATGACACCCATATGCGGGTCTACAAGTGGGCCATCGGACGGGACTTGGTGGCCGTCGATCAAATAGCGGATGTCCTGAGCCTTTCCCGCGAGTCGGCTCAAGAGGCCCTTGAGAGGCTCGCATCTGTCCAGTTGATGGAGGAATTCCCGGTCGAGAACCCAAGGGGAACGGGTTCCTCCAGTTCTCTCTGGCGGGTACTCAACCCGCAGATCGCGGCGGCCCGTCTGGCGGCGACGGAGTCACGGCTCCGCAGTCTGATGGTCGATCTGAGGATTTCTCGCCAGAATTTCGACGAGTTGTCCGACCTCTACTCGATTCACGGGGACGTCAATACCACCGCGGCATCCGTCGAGGTCCTCGGCGCCGCCTCCGACGTGGTCTCCCTCGTCGACGAGGCGAGCGCCCGCGCGAAGCTGGAGATGATCTCCTGCCAGCCCGGCGGCGGGCGCCCGCCGGAACAGCTGGAACAGGCCCTCACCCGCGACATGGAGCTGATCAAGCGGGGGGTGCGGATGCGGACGCTCTATCAGCACTCGGCCCGCCACCACGCCCCGACCCGCACCTATGTCGACCAGGTCACGGCCCTCGGTGCGGAGGTGCGCACCAGCGCCGAACTCTTCGGCCGGCTCATCTCGTTCGACCGCACCATCGCCTTCATCCCGCACCACTCGGTCACCGGGGCCGCGGCCATCATCCGGGACCCGTCGATGATCGCGTTCCTCTACAGCGTGTTCAACTCCGCCTGGGACCAGGCCACACCGTTCGGGCAGGCCATCACCACCGAACCCGAGGAGTCCGCGCAGCTCAACGACACCCACCAGGTGATCCTGCGGTTACTCAGCGAGGGCCTGCGGGACGAGACGATCGCCCGGCGGCTCGGCGTGTCCCTGCGCACGTGCCGCAAGTACATCGCGGAGATCTTCGAACAGCTCGGCGCCGAGAGCAGGTTCCAGGCCGGATACATCAGCGGACGCGGTCTGCACCTGAACTGAACGCACCAGCCGGCGCGCCCGCGACGCCGGCGACGAACGCCGACCACGCACGGCCGTGGAAGACGATCACCCGGCCCGCGGGCACCTTGCTGTCCCGTACCGGGACCGCGTCGCACAGGCCGTCGCCGACCATGACGCAGTCCCCTCCGTTTCCACTGCTGTAACTGCTGGTGCGCCACGTCACGCCCCCGAGGCGCGGTGCGTCGTTCATCGGTCACAGCTCCTTCATGACGGTTCTGATCAAATCCCGCGAGGCGTCGGGTGCCAGGGCGGTCCGCCGCAGGAGTTCGTGCGTCTCGACGGCGGCCTGGAGCTCGTCCGGCTCGACGAGGATCCGGCCGCGGAAACAGCCGTCCTCGTACCCCGTGTCGTCCCCGTGCACCGAGGACAGCACGGTGAACGAGCCGTACCCCGCGTGCGCCCCCGAGGAGTAGGGGATCACCTGGATCACGGTGCCCGGCGTGGCGGACGCGTCGAGCAGCCGGCCCAGCTGTGACCGCATCACCGCACGGCCCCCGATCTCCCGGCGCAGCACGCTCTCGTCGAGCACCGACAGCAGCACCGGCGGGTTCTTCCGGGCCAGGACCCGCTGGCGCGCCAGGCGCGCGGTCACCAGATCCTCCACGGCGCCGAGCGGCCCCGAGGAGAGCACCGACCGCGCGTAGTCCTCGGTCTGCAGCAGACCGGGGACGAACTGCGCCTGGAAGGTGCGGATCAGCCCGGCCGACGCCTCCTTCTCGACGAACGGCCTGAACCACGCCGGGTAGGCGTACTTCACCACCCGTGGCCACAGCCGCTGGAAATGACCATGGGTGGCGAAGAGTTCGTCGAGGCGCACGGCGAAGGGGAGATCGGGGATCCGCTTCGCGGTCTCGATCTCGCCCAGCACCGCCTGCACCACACCCACCATCCTCGCCAGCTCCGGCTGGGACAGCCGCTCCCTGGTCCGCAGCTGCAGCAACTCCGAGGAGAAATGGGCCAGCACGGACGATCTGGGGTCCGGTACGTCGTGGGTGTTCATCAACGGGTCACCCCTCCCTTCCTGCTCGCCGGCGTCGCGGCCCGCCTGGCCGCGATCTGCCCGGATGGGGCCTCAGCCGCGTGCCGCGTCGACCCGGCGGGCACGCAGGGAGCGGATGACCTCGTCGCGTCCTTCGATCAGCAGCCGGCGCAGCGCGGCGGGGGTCTCCCGGGCGAGATGGGCGTCGGTACGGTCGACGGTCTCCTGCTCGACCAGCAGCCGGGGGTAGAGACCGATCACGACATTGCGGGCCACCTCCGGCGAGCGTTCGGACCAGACACGGCCGATCTCGGCGAAGTACCGCTCGGCGTGGTCGCGCAGCAGCTCGGGCCGGTCGCCCTGGACGACTCCGAGGCCGATGGAGCTGAAGGGGCCGCCGATCAGGGCGCGCTGGGTGCCGTTGCTGACCTCACCGCGCACGGCGGCCTCCCACGCCTCGGCCCTGGCCGACAGGTCCGGCCGCGCGGCCAGCGCCCCGGCTGCGTTCTCCGCGCCCGTCGTGGTGCCGTCCCGCTCCCGCTCGGCCTCGATCTCCGCCTCTCCCGCCTCTCCCGCCCGTACCAGCGCGGCCAGCAGGGCCCAGCGCAGCTCGGTGTCGACCACGAGGCCGTCGACCGTGACCGTGCCGTCGCGCAGGTCCGCGATCAGCCGCAGGTCGGCGGGGCGGTTCGCCACCCGCGCCAGCAGCAGCGCCCAGGAGAGCTGGACGTCACTGCCGGGCACCGAGGAGGTCAGCCGCTGCCGCGCCGCGTCGGCCACGGCGTCGCTCGATTGCTGCCGTGCCTCCGGGGCCACGTACTGGTCGAGGCTGGTCAGCAGGGAGCTGTGCAGGGTCTGGACAACCTCGGTGTCGGTCTCGCTGTCCGCGCCGGCCAGGACCAGGCGGATGTAGTCGCGGGCGGCCAGTTCGCCGGCCCGGACCATGTCCCAGGCGGCGGCCCAGCTCAGGGCGCGCGGCAGCCCGTCGGTGAACTCGCCGACACCACGCGGCGATTCGAGGAGCGTGGCCAGTGAGTGCGGGTCGAGCCGGAGTAGGGCGTAGGTGAGGTCGTCGTCGTTGAGCAGCACCACGTCCGGCCTGGCCGTGCCGATGAGCGCGGGGACCTCCGTGCGCGCCCCGGTCACATCCACCTCGACCCGGCCGACCCGTTCCAGGCCGGAGTCCCGGCGGGAGTAGAGGCCCACGGCCAGCCGGTGCGAGCGCAGCGCGGGGTGCTCGGCGGGCGCCTCCTGGAGGACGGCGAACGAGGCGAACGCGCCGTCGGCGTCGAGGGTGTACTCGGGCCGCAGTGTGTTCACGCCCGCCTGCCCCAGCCACTCGCGCGACCAGGCGCCCAGGTCACGGCCCGAGGCCTCCTCCAGCGCGCCGAGCAGATCGGCGAGGGTGCTGTTGCCCCACTCGTGCGCGGCGAAGTACTTCCGCATCCCGGTGAAGAACGCCTCGTCGCCCACCCAGGTCACCAGCTGCTTGATGGCCGAGGCGCCCTTGTAGTAGGTGATGTGGTCGAAGTTCTCCAGCGCCTGCTCGATGTCGCCCGCGGGGCTCGCGATGGGATGGGTGGACGGCAGCTGGTCCTGACGGTAGGCATTGGCCTTGTCGGCGTTGGCGAAGCCGGTCCAGGAATCGGTCCAGCGGGTCGTCGCCACCTGGGCGCGCACCGACATGTAGGTGGCGAACGTCTCCTTCAGCCAGATGTCGTCCCACCAGCGCATCGTCACGAGATCGCCGAACCACATGTGGGCCATCTCGTGCAGCATCGTCGCGGCGCGCCGGTGGCGCACCGCGTCGGTCACCTTGGACCGGAAGACGAACGTCTCCCGCAGGATCACCGTCGCCGCGTTCTCCATGGCGCTGAGGTTGTACTCGGGCACGAAGATCTGGTCGTACTTGGCGAAGGGGAAGGCCGTCTCGAAGACCTCGAGGTAGTAGTCGAGGCCGCGCTTGGTGATGTCGAAGATCTCGTCGGCGTCCAGATGTTCGGCCACCGAGGCACGGGCGGCCACCCGCAGCGGGATCTCCTGCCCGGACTTGGCGGTATAGCTGTCGCGCACCACGTGGTAGTCACCGGCCGCGAGTGAGGTCAGATAGGTGGGCAGCGGGGGCGTCGGGGCGAACCGCCAGACGGCGGCGTCGGCCGACACCGGCTCCGGCTCGGGAGTGGGGGAGGCGGAGAAGACCGTCCAGCCGGCGGGCGCGGTCACGGTGAAGGTGAAGGGCGCCTTCAGATCAGGCTGTTCGAAGGTGGTGAAGACCCGGCGGGCCTCCTGCACCTCGAAGTGCGTGAAGAGATAGACCCGGCCGTCCACCGGGTCGACGGAACGGTGCAGCCCGGCACCCGAGTTGGTGTACGCGCAGTCCGCCACGACCCGCAGCACGTTCTCGGCGGCCAGCCCGTCCAGGGCGATCCGCTCGCCGCGGTGGACGGCCGCGGGGTCGAGCGACCGCCCGTTGAGGGTGATCTCGTGGACATGGGTCGCCAGCAGGTCCGCGAAGGTCGACGCCGCCTCGGCCGCGCCGTCCTGGTGGGCCGTGAAGGTGAGCGTGGTGGTGGAGCGGAAGGTGTCCGCGCCACGCGTGAGGTCGAGTTCCACCTCGTACGACGTCACGTCGAGCAGCGCGCCGCGGACGGTCGCTTCCTCATGGGTCAGATTGGTGCCGGTCACGGGGGAGGCTCCTTCGGCGTTACGGGGAGAAGGACGAGTCGGGGGGAGACTCGTCGGCGTACGGGTCAGGCGGTGAGCGCCGGAACCCGCGAGCCGGTGAGCGCGGTCGCCGCGATGCGGCTGGCGGCCAGGGCCGTCTTGGCCGCGCCGCCACTGCCGCCGGTGAAGCTGAACAGTCCGGCCACCTCGGACACCGGCCGCAGGGCGAGCCCCGCCGGGTCGTGGTAGCAGTCGGCGGCGGCGACGGTGTGCACCAGGGCGCTGCCCGTCGACGGCAGGTCGAGACCGAGCCGGATGTTCGCCACGAGCCGGACCCTGGCCGCCAGTTCGCAGTCGATCCGCAGCTGGTCGGGGTCCACCCCCCACCGGTCGCTGGGCAGCCCGAGCAGCAGTCCGTTCTTCCCCGCGGTCCTGCCGTACAGGCCGCTGATGTCGTCGGTGAAGCAGCCCAGTTCGGGGACGGCCCCCGGGAAGAGGGTGTACTGGATGTGCTTGGTCCGCAGCCCCGGATCGGTGAGGCCGCTGGTGGTGAGCAGCCGGGGCGTCCAGGCGCCGACGGCGACGACGACGGTGTCGTACTCCCGGACCGTCCCGTCGGCGAGCCGCACCGTGAGCTCCGGTGTGACCGTGCTGACCGGGGTGCGCACCAGGTCCGCCAGGTCGGCGGAGCCCGCGAGGCAGGCGAGGACGGCGTCGCGGAACGAGGCGGGCGAGATGTATCCGCCCCGTGGTTCGACGATGCCGACGGCCGTGTCGGGAAGGCCCCGGAACGGGTAGTGGCGGCGCAGTTCCTCCAGCGTCTCGACCCGGATCCCGCCGGGCATCCACTGCTCGACGGAGTCCACCAGACCGGTGAGGTCGGGGACCTCGCTCTCGGAGGGCAGGACGTAGACCGAGCCGGTCTCGCGGTACTCCGCCCAGCGGTTGAGCCGGGCGTCGCCGAGGAGTTCGGCCAGGCTGGCGGCGGCCAGCGTCGCCGAGTGGGGGTGCCTCTCGAATCCCCGGACCAGACCGCCGGACGCGCCGGTGGCGTCGGGGGCCGTGGCCGCGGGGCGGCCGGGGGCGGCGGCCTTGCCCGGGTGCCCGCCCGGGTACTGGTCGGTGAATCCGCCGGTGAACAGGTCCACCTTGGAGCGGTACGGCGCCCGGGACAGCCGCCAGGTCAGCAGGGTGCCGGCGAGTCCGGCACCGACCACCGCGATACGCCGGCGGCCGGGGTCACGTGCGTCAGTCATCGTCCAGCACCGCCGTGGTCAGGGCCGCGGACTTGCCGAGAGCGGTGTCGACGGCGTCCTTGTCGGCGCCCTCGGCGACGACGTAGGCGTAGCGGGTGAGATAGCCGTCCGGCGGCAGCAGCAGCCGGGCGCCCGGCTCGGCCAGCGTCTTCGCCTCGACGAGGCCTTCGGCGTCCGCCGGCGCGGGCAGGGAGACGGAGCGGAGGGTGCCGTTGGCCGCCGGGTAGAGGAAGCGGATGCCGACGGTCGTGGCCCGCTCGGGCACGGGCAGCGGACGGGTGCCGGTCGCCACGTCCACGGCGACGGAACCGGGGTCGATCCCGGTGGCCAGCCGGCCCAGGTACGGGATGAGGTCGCCGCCGAGACGCGCGTTGACCTCCACGATGGCCGGGCCGCGCCGGGTGAGCTTCACCTCGGTGTGCGTGATCCCGTAGCCGACGCCGAGCGCCCGGTGCGCGGTGGCGAGCATGCCGATCAGCGCCTGGTCGGTCAGCAGCGGATCGGTGGCGCTCACGACATGCCCGGTCTCCTCGAAGTAGGGAGCCAGACCGGTCTCCTTGCGGGCGAGGAACAGCGGGGTGTAGTCGCCGTCGAAGACCGCGCCGTCCACACTGATCTCGGGCCCGTCGAGGAACTCCTCGACCAGGATGCCGCCTTCGTACGAGGGCGAGCCGCCGTGGCCGGCCGCGTCCGCCACCTCGAAGCCGGCCGCCAGCCCGGACTCGTCGTCGATCCGTACGACGCCGATGCTGGCGCCCATGCCGCGCGGCTTCAGCACGACCGGGTAGCCGAAGGACCCGGCCGCCGCGCGGGCGTCCTCCAGATCCGTCACATAGGCGAAGCGGGGCTGCACCAGCCCGGCGTCGGTCAGTACCTGCCGGCTCAGATGCTTGTTGCGGCAGTTCTCCACGCCGCGGACCGTCAGCCCGGGAAGGCCGAGCCGCTCAGCGATGTGCGCGGTGGCCACCACCTGGGTCTCGTCGTAGGAGAAGACGCCCTTCACCTCGCGGGTCCTCGCCACCGCCTCGGCGGCCGCGATCAGGCCCTCCTGGTCGGGGATGAGCCGGGCCCGGTCGCGCAGCGGGACCACCGTGCTCCCGGCCACGTACTCCTTCTGCCAGGTCGGCCCGGCGGCGTCCAGGAGCCAGACGGGGGCCCGGCGGGCCGCCCCTGCCAGGAGATACTCCCGGTACGCGCGGCCGCCGCTGCCGACCAGCAACACCACACCTTCATCGCTCATCGCTACCTCCAGTGGTCACCAAAGTCATCGGTCGTCGGTCGGCGGCGATCTCGGCCACGCGCGGCCCTGCCAGCGCGAGGTAGTCGGTGGTGGCGACGGCCACGGACCGGTCGAGACGTGCCGCGTTGAAGAAGATCTCGTCGTGGACCAGCAGGCTGCGGTCGACGACGAGGTCGAGGTCGGGGTCGAAGGAGAAGGGCATGATCGAGCCGCTGACGCTGCCCGCCATCCGCTCGGCCACCTCACGGGTGGCGAAGGCGGCCTTGGTGCCGCCGGCCAGGCGGCTCACGGCGTCCAGGTCCACCTGACGGTCGCCCGGGACCACCGCGAGCACATAGCGCCGCTGGCGCTTGGTCACGCTCACCCGCACGACGATGCATTTGGCCGCCTGCGACAGCGGGTGGCCCCGCAGGATGCTCGCGATGTCCGTGCGGCCCTCGGCCGGGTGGTCGATCAGCCGGTAGGCCGCACGGCGGGCGTCAAGGAGTGCTATCAACCGGTGATACATGGGGCTCCTCGACGTAGTACCAGTCCTCGGGGTTGATCAGGCCGAACGGGTTGATCGGCGTCACACCCCGGAGGTTGTTGGCGACTTCCAGCAACCGGAAGGGGAAGTTGGGCATCCAGATGACCGGGACCTGCTCGGCGATGTAGTCCTGGTACGCGTACAGATCCTCCAGCCGGTCCCCGGCGACGGTCCTGGCGATCAGCTCGTCGGCGTGCGCGTCGCTGTAGCTGCCGAAGTTGACCGGGGAGCCGCTCGCGTACAGCGCCTCGCCGGTGGGGTAGAAGCCGGGGCCGTAACCCCAGCCGCCGTTCCAGTCGCTGAACTGCCACAGGCAGGGCGAGTCGGGACCCGGCACACAGGTGGTGTCCTCCAGGACCAGGACGCTCGCCTCGACCTCGGAGAGTTCCAGCAGGATGCCGGCCTCCGCGGCGTCGGCCGCGAACTTCCGCATCACCTCGGTGAGCGTGGGGTGCCCCGCGGCGTACCGCATCGAGAAGCGGAGCTCGGTGCCGGCCGGGATGCCCTCCCCGGCCTCGCCCGGCCCGGTGCCGGGCCGGACGCAGACGCCGGGGGTGGAGGACACGTCCCAGCCGTTGTCGGTCAGGTACCGGCGTGCTCGCTCGACGTCGAAGGGGTACGGGTCGTCCTTGCGCGCCGGCGAGAGGAGCTCGCTGTCCGGGAGCACCGGGATGGGGCCCGTCGTCGGGTAGCCGTACCCCTTGTAGACATCACGGATGGCGCCGCGCGAGTCGAGTGTGGACTGGAGCGCCTGGCGGAAGTAGAGCTCCTTGAAGATCCGCCCGGAGACCGTCGGGTTGTTGAAGTTGATAGGGAAGTAATGGATTTTGTAGGTGAGTTGGGGAACCAGGGTGTAGTCGTCCTCGAGCGGGTTGGGGCCGCCCGTGGTCGGGTCGCCGTCCTCGGTCACCTCGTCGAACGGCAGGAAACCGATCTGGACCGAGTCCTCCCCGCGCGGGCCCCGCCGCAGCGCCTCGTACTGATCGGCGTCCGACCCGGTGGGAATGAGACGGAACTCGTCGAGGTGCGGCTTGTCACTGCCCGAGTAGCTCTCGTTGGGGACCAGTACGGCTTCCCCGGAGACCCCGTCGATGGTGTAACGGCGCAGCCTCCAGGGTCCGTTGACCACTCTCCAGATGGGGCTGCTGTCCCAGGTCGTCCGCTCGTCGTTGCGGGCGCGGAGATAGGCGTGGACCGCGGACGCCTGCGCCGGGTCGTGCGTGGCGTCGGCGGGCCCGTCCTCCGTCCGGTCCCAGGCCTTCGGCAGCGGGGTGATGGTGCTGAACTGGTTCATCAGCACCCAGTTCTGCGAGTAGACCCGGTCGAAGGTGAAGGAGACCTTGTCGTCGGCGACCTTGCGGTATCCGGTGAGGTTGTCGGGGAAGAAGCCCGGCGAGTAGCCGCCGAACTTCTCCTTCTCCGCCTCCAGCAGATGCATCCAGAACATCACGCTGTCTGCGTCGACCGTCTCGCCGTTGGACCACTTGTAGGGCTTGATGGTCAGCGTGGCGGTCAGCCCGTCCTCGTCCCACTCCGGCGGCTGGGCGAGGCTGCGCTCGTAGTCCACCGTGGGGGTGCCGTGCGAGCCGTACCAGTACAGCGGCCGGTACATCAGCGTCTGGAACTCGTGCAGATTGGCGATGCCGTAGTAGTCACCCGGGGTGAACGGGAAGATGAACACCGGCGAGAAGCCGTTGGTGCAGGCCCACGTCACGCTGCCGCCGCTGAGCGGCCGCGCGGCGGCCGCGGCGCCGGTCACTGGATCTCCTCCAGTTCCGATTCGCCGCGGTCGGGGCGGTCGCCGTAGCGCTCCCAGGTCTCCCGCAGACGGATGCGTCCGTCCGCGAGGACCTCGGGAGTGCTCCAGCACCGCCCGGCGACCACCTCGCCATCGACGAGGACCATGGTGTACGTGAATTCAAGGCGTCCGTCCGCGTCCGCGCGGCCGCTCAGCGCACCCCGGCGGACATTGCCGCCGGCGAAGTCGCCCCACAGCAGCTCCCCTGCCTGGTGGTAGCGGGCGGTGGGGGCGGATCCGGGTGCATAGGCCGTGTTGCGGAACAGTCGGCCGTCGTAGTCGACCACGGGATGACCTTCCTGGTCTCGTCGATGGATGAGTGGTGCAGCTCAGCTGCTACTGGCGGATTTCCAAGGTGCAGCACTTCACGGCGCCGCCGGCCTTGAGGAGTTCGGAGACCTCAACGCCGTGCGGCTCGAAGCCGTGGGCCCGCAGCTCCTCGATGAGGTGGGTCGCCGCCTGCGGCAGGACGACATGGAGGCCGTCGCTGACCGCGTTGAGCCCGAACACCTCGGCGTCCGCCTCGGTGGCGATGATCGCGTCGGGGTAGAGCGTCTCCAGGACCTTCCGGCTCTCCTCGGAGAACGCCCCCGGGTAGTACATGACCTGGTCCTCGTCCAGGACGCCGAGGGCGGTGTCCAGGTGGTAGAAGCGCGGGTCGACCAGCGTCAGCCCGACGACCTCCCGGCCGAAGAAGGCGCGAAGTTCGTCATGGGCGACCGGGTCGCTGCGGAAGCCGGTTCCCGCCAGGATCCGCTCGCCCACCAGCAGGAAGTCGCCCTCGCCCTCGTTGACGTGCTCGGGGTCGAGCACCTCGTCGAAGCCGTTCTCGCCGAACCACTTCTGGTACGCCGGCGCCTCGGCCGCACGCTCCTTGTGGCGGAACCGGGCGAGGAGGACCTTCCCGTCGATCACCGTTGCCCCGTTGGCCGAGAACACCATGTCCGGCAGGCCCTCGACCGGGTCGATGAACTCGACCTCGTGGCCGAACTGCAGGTACAGGTCCCGCATCCGCTCCCACTGGGCGAGCGCCAGGCCCGTGTCGACGGGCTTCTCCGGCTCCATCCACGGGTTGATCGAGTAGGTGACCTCGAAGTGGGTCGGACGGCACATCAGGTAACGGTGGGTCTTCTTCGCGCGCATGTGATCTGCTCCAGTCAGGTCGTGCTGGGATCGGTGAGAGTGGTCCTGATCCGGGTGGCCAGGTCCGTGGCCAGCCGCATCGCATCGTCGAACGAGGTGCCGGTGGCACCCAGGAATCCGAGGATGTTGTTGCCGTCCGGCGGTCGCCTGATGAGGTCGCCGGGCTTGGCAGTGATCTTGAGGAACATGAGTCCGTCGGCCTGCGCGACCTCGTCGGGCACCTCGACGGACTCGATGACACCCGCGCCGCTGACGAGGCACATGGCGGCGGTGTGCCGCTCGGTCGGGGAGTAATGCGACACATCCGGCCGCACCCCCCTGGCCACGTCGAGGACGGCCCGGATCGGGTCGTGACCGGCGCTGATGCGCGCCATGTGGTCGAGACCGCCGCCGCCGGGGCGTACCGCGATCTCCAGGATGAACGGCTCCCCCTGGTGGAACCGGACCTCCGCGTGCAGGACCGCGCGGCGCAGCCCCTGGGCGTGCACGGCGGCCCGTACGGCCCGGTGCACGGCCGCCACCTGATCGCCGGTGAGGGCGGTCGGGGCATGGTGCACGTCGTCGTCGAAGGTGCCGCCCTCGACGGTGACCCGGTCCACGATCGAGCCGAGGTACACCTCGTCGTCCCAGGCCACGGCCTCGATCAGATGCTCGTGGCCGTCCAGGAAGGACTCGATGAGCAGTCCGTGCGGACCGAGGTCGAGTCCGTCGGCCTCCATCAGCGCCCAGGACATGGTCCGGATGCCGCGGACCGCGTCCTGGTAGCGCTCGCGCAGCTCCTGCGCGCTGTCGACGCGGAAGACGAAGTTGCTCGCGGCGCCCAGGGTGGGCTTCAGGATCAGCGGGTAGCCGACCTCCTCCGCCGCGGCGAGCGCCGCCTCCACGTCACCCACGAACCGGAAGGCCGGGTGCGGCACCCCGCCCTCGGCGTGGGCCTGGCGCATCAGGAGCTTGTTGCGGCTGGTGCGGGCGGCTTCGGTGCCCACGCTCGGCAGGCCCAGGGCGTCGGCCACCGCGGCCACCGCGACCACACCGGACTCGGAGAAGGTGAGCACCCCCTCGAACCCGACCTCGGCGTGCCAGCCGCGGGCCACTTCGATGATGTCGTCGATCTTCTTGGAGCCGGCGATCCGGTAGCGGTCGGCGGGCCAGAAGTCCTCGGTGCCCTCGCCGTTCAGGACGTACAGCTCCGCTCCGAGCCCCTCGATCTGCTGGTAGCGGGAGACGTAGTAGGTGGCGTTCTGGCTGGCTTCGAGCGCGAGCAGTCTGACGGTCATGACGCCCCCTCAGGCGGTGGTCTCGGCCACCGGGGTCTCGGCGGTGGCCGGACCGGCGACGGGGGCGGAGGCCTTCTTGATGGACAGGCTGGTGACCAGGACGACCGCCAGGACCGAGATGAGGCCGGCCAGGATCCAGTAGCCGGGGCGGGCGTCGTCGACCTTGTCGACCAGGAGCGAGATCAGCACGGTGGCGACCGTTCCGGCACCGAGCCCGAAGGCGTTGGTGGCACCGAAGATGAAGCCGGCCCGGTGCTCGGGCGCCGCGGTCATCAGGGCCGTCCGGGCCGCGATGCGGGCGACGCAGAAGGTGATGCCGGCCAGCGGGATGACGGCCATCATGATCCACAGGTGCGTGGTCTCCAGGGCCAGCACCACGGAGAAGGAGATGTATCCGGCGAGCGCGACCTTCAGGGTCGTGGCCCGGGCACTGGCCTTCTTGAACACGAAGCCCGCCATCAGCGCGCCGATGCCGAAGAGGGCGTCGACGATGCCCAGGACACCGACCGTGCTGTTGAAGGTGTCCACGACCAGGATCAACAGGATGCTGTTTCCGACGATGATGACGATGTTGCCCAGCGCGTAGAGCAGGGCCAGACGCTTCAGCGGCGGACGGTTGGTGCCGTTGGCGTGTGCGACGTCGGAGGCGGCGGCCTTCGCGGCGGCCGACGCGGCTGCCTCGGCGCTGACCGCCGGCCGGCGGCCGATGAAGAACAGCAGCGCCGCGGAGAGGGCGAAGGTGACGGCGTTGAAGTAGAAGACCGGCTGGACACCGAAGGCGGCGATGAAGAAACCACCGACGGCCGCCGAGAGCAGCGTGCCCGCCTGGAGCGCCACTTCGAAGTTGCCGTTGAACCGGCCGAGCCGGGCCTCCGGGATGCGCTCCTTGATGAGCGCGTTGCTGGCCGGCATGAAGAGCGCGGCCGACACCGCGAGTACGGCGCTCGCCACGTACGACACGACGTCCGGCGAACCGCCCATGAAGAGCGCGACCGGCAGGGCCAGGGCGGCGACGGCGCTGACGACGTCCGAGATGACGGCCAGCATGCGGCGGTCGAAGCGGTCGGCGAGCTTGCCGAAGAAGAGCGACAGGGCGACCTGCGGCGCCATGACGGCGATGACCAGCCAGCTGACCGAGAGCATGGTGTTCTGGTCGGTGAAGACGAGGTAGGTGGCGGCGGTCAGCTGGATGCCGTTGCCGAGGTTGGTGATGAAGGTCGCCGGGAGAAGCAACCGCTCGGCGCGGTTGACTCCGGGCGTGACGGGATTGCCCGTCGCTGCGGATGCAGTGGACACGATGCTCCTCGGGACTGATACGTACGGAGGGGATGCGGGGGGACGGGGGTGCGGGGAGGCGGTGGGGAAACGGGAGGCGTCGCGGGCCGACGGTCAGGCGCGGCTCTCCACCAGGCCGCCGGCCGGCTCGTCCACGCCGGGCTTGGTGCTCAGCCGGGGCAGGGACAGCGGCTCGACCTCGGTGGCATCGGACCTGTCCGCGATGGTCAGGTCGATTCCGGCGCGCTCCGCGCGGCCGGCGACGTCGACGAGGAGCGGGGCCGCGCACGCCAGCAGCGTGCGGGCGGCGAGCACCAGGTCGCCGGTCTGCCGCGGGTCGCCGCCGTCGACGCGCTCCGACTGGCGGACCAGCCGGTCGAGATAGGTCACCACGGCGTCCGCCGAGCGGTGCAGGCTGTACGCGGACAGCTCGTAGCCGGCCCGGAACCGCTCGGTGACGATCGCCGCCTGGCGGGCGCCGGTGGCGGAGACGGGCAGCGGCCCCTCGGGCGCGCCGTCGAGCAGCGCCTCGAGCCGGTCCGCGAGCCGGTTCCACGGCTCCACCAGCCGGGAGGCGGCGATGGAGTCGAGCGCGGCGCGGCTGAAGTTCGTCCGCGAGTGCTCGGGCGCGCTCAGCGCCAGATAGAAGCGGACCAGGTCCCGGGGGACCTCCGCCACCAGGTCCGCCGCCCACACGACATGGCCGCGGCTGGTGGAGAACTTCTCGTTCTCCAGCTCGTAGAACTCGTTGGAGACGATGGCGTGCGGTTGGACGTAACGGTCACCGTGCGCCATCAGCAGCGCCAGGTGGGTCATGCCCCAGAAATAGGTGTTGTCGAAGCCGAGGAAGTAGACCAGCTCGATGCCGTGCTCGGCCTGCCACTGCTCGTCGAACCGGTCGGCGTGCTCGCCCAGTTGGCTCGCCGCGTACCAGGTGCAGTACATCGACGCGGCCATTCCCTCGACCCAGGCGTTGATGACCTGGCCCGGGGTCTCGGCGAACGGGGCGGGGATGCCCCACCCGGTGGGGTAGGTGACCGGGAAGTCCGGGAGGGGACGGCTGAGCGCCTCGCGGACGAGCTGGGCCATGTGCGGGCGCAGCGTGTCCTGGTGCTCCTCGTAGTACGCGGTCAGACGCTCGCGGTACTCCTCCATCGGGAGCACCAGGATCGTCGCCTCGCGATAGGTGACCTCGGCGGACGGGTCCACGGTCGAGTAGGGGCGCAGCAGCCCGTCGGGCTCGATGGGATGCCCGCACGACTCGCACAGGGCGCCGCGGCTCTCCAGGAGGCAGACCGGGCAGTCCCCGGCGACCAGGCCCTCCATCAGGTACTCGCCGGTCGCCTCCACGTACGGCAGGCGTACGACGCGCTCCTGGAACTTCCCCGCCGAGTGCAGGTCGGTCACGAAGTCGAGCACGGTCTGCCGGTAGCCGTTGTCGAACGGCGCGAAGCCGTCCACGGCGATCCCGGCCGCCTCCAGCGTGGTGCGTATCTGCTCCCAGCAACGGGCGGCCAGTTCCTCGGGAGTGGTGCCCGAGCGGTGGGCGCTGCCCACCACATAGGTCTGGCTGTCGTCGGTCCCGGTCGCGAAGATCACGGGCCGGCCGGAGGCGCGGAGGTAGCGCGCGTAGACGTCACTCGCGAGATACGGGCCCGCGAGATGCCCCACGTGGAGGTCTCCGTTGGGCGTGGGCGGCGGGGCGATGATGACCGTGCGGCGCGGGGCCGCGGAAGCCTCGGTCATGCGCTCTCCCCTCCCGGCGCGCTCTGCGCGTGGCGCTTGGCGAAAGCCTCGGTCATGTCCAGGTCCCACCAGACGCTGTACATCTGGAAGTCGGCGTCGGACTCATTGACCACCCGGTGCGCGATCCCCGGCGGGAAGTGCACGATGTCGCCCTCCACGAAGGGTCTGCGCTCGCCCTCGGACTCCAGGAACGCGGAGCCGGACAGGGCGATGAAGATCTCGTACTCGTGGTGGGAGTGCGGGGTGGATGCGGTGCCCGGCGCGATCACACACCAGGAGCCCTCGAAGGGGGCGTTGAGCGCGGGCCACGGAACCAGTCGCTGGGCGTCCAGACCGTTCTCGTGAACCAGTGCGTCGCGGTCTAGGCTGCGTAGTTCCATGAGCGGTTCTCCTCCGTGGAGTCGGGTACGAGCTGCGCATCGTCGGCCAGGTGGCCGAGGATGTCCTGGACGATCTCCCCGGCCCGCGACGCGAGGACGCTGAGCAGGGAGTCGGAGATGCCGTGCGTGGCCTCGTTGACGCCCTGCAGGTAGCAGGCGGCGCCACCCGAAGCGGGCGTCTCCAGCTGGTAGTTGCGGGTGACCGAGATCTCCTCGGTGCCCAGCGTGGCGGCGAGCCCGCGCACCAGCTTCGGCATCGACCGGTCGAATCCGGTGCCCAGCAGCACCACGTCGCCCTCGAGTTCGGTGCTCCGGCCGGTCTTGCGGTCACGGACGGTCAGCACCACACCGTCGCCCTCGTCGCGGGCCTCGGTGATGTCGTGCATCGTGAGCATCCGCAGCCGCTGGGTGCCGGCGAGCTTCTCCTCGTACATGCGGCGGTAGAGCGAGTCGAGCAACGACGGCGCCAGGCCCGCGTAGTTGGAGCGGTGCATCTCCGTGAGCATCTGCTCGCGCGCCTCGGGCAGCGCGGAGTGGAAGTCGCTGGTGAACGTGGGGTAGAAGAGCTCGTTGGTGAACTTGCTGCCGTCGTAGACGGACAGACCGATGGAGCGCATCACCATGGTGCAGTCCGCTTCGGGGAAGCGGTTGTAGGCGGTCCACAGCATCTCCGCCGCGCTCTGCGCGCCACCGATGACCAGGACCTTGCGCGGCGCGTCCTTCAGTGCCTCGAGGCCCTGGAGGAACTCGGTGCTGTGGATCAGGCGCCGGCGGTCCACGGTGGAGAGGACCTCGGGGATGTGGGCGTCGCGCCCGGCACCGACGACGAGGTAGCGGCAGCTGATCGAGGAGCCGTCGGAGAGCTCCACGAGCCAGCGCTGAGGAGTGCCGTTCTCGTCGAGGACGGCCTGGGTGGACGTGACCTGCCGGCCGTACTCGATGTTGACCAGGCTCAGTGAGCGGGCGACCCAGTTGAGATAGTCGGAGATCTCGCGCCGGTAAGGCGTGAACGTGCCGAGATTGATGAACTCGTTGAGCTTGTTGTTGCTGTGCAGGAAGTTGATGAAGGAGAACCGGCTCACCGGATTCCGGACGGTCACCAGGTCCTTGAGGAAGGACACCTGGCTCTGCGTCCACGGCAGCAGCATTCCGGGCTGCCAGACCACCGAGTCGTTCTGCTCGATCAGCAAAGTATTTCTGGCAACGTCCTCCGGTGCCAATTCTTCCAACGCCACCGCCAGCGCGAGGTTGGAGGGGCCCGCCCCAATGGCGAGTATCTCTACTTCTCTCCTACTCAAGACAGCCTCCAGGCATGGTGAGGTCACCGGTCGGGCGGATCGCGCGCCGGTCCGGATCTTCTGAGTGAATTTCTGGGGTCTATCCCCAGCCGCTGTCGTTCGGGTTCACCGGGACAGTTCCCCAGCCGCTGTCGTCCGGGCGGGCCGGGGCGACGCCCCAGCCGCTGTCGTCCACGTGCGCGGGGGAGACCCCCCAGCCGCTGTCGTCCGCCTTGGCCGGGGCGACGCCCCAGCCGCTGTCATCGGGCTTTCCCGGGGCCGTTCCCCAGCCGCTGTCGTCCGGGTTCACCCGGATAATCGTTTCCGCAGTCTTCGTCACGCCGGTGAAAAGCGCGGCCGCCTCGATGTCGGCCGGCGCACGGTCCACGATGTTCGCTCCCAGAAGCAGCATCGCCGCAACCATCCCCCCCAGGACAGCTTTACGTATCGACCTCATTCTTTTCCCGCCCCCATTTAGTTTTCGTCGTGGCGTTTTCTGGCCACGAGATGATCCTGCTGGGAGCGCCGGGCGCTTTCAACCGGTGGTGCAGGTCACCTTGATGCAAGCAGGAAGATGCAGAGCGAAGAAGCCCATCAATTCGGACATATGTGCCCCTGGGGGGTTTATCGGAGCGTCGAATTCCGGCCCGGAACCCCTGCGGGCGGGTCTGCGCGATGCGTCCAATGGTCCGGGTTCGGGCGATCCGCCCGCGCTGTTTCAGGTCGGGTCCGCCCGAATGGCCCCTGTGCCGCCCGTGGGGCAGGGGTGCATGCAGGGGGGCCCGCGCCACGGGAAAGGCCCTCCCGGAGGGAGGGCCTATTCGGTCAGGCGGCATGTGCCCGGCGTGTGCGCCCCCGGCAGGACTCGAACCTGCGGCCAAGCGCTTAGAAGGCGCCTGCTCTATCCACTGAGCTACGGGGGCCGGATCGCGGCCGTGGTGGCCTGGAGCCCCGTTGGGTGGTCCGTGACCTTGCCGGGACAAGGATAGGGCTCCGGTCGCCTTGGCCTGGTTGCTTCACCTCCGTGGCACGATGTGGAGGTTCGGTGAAGCGGAACGATAATCGCAGGCAGGTGCGATTCCCGCAGCGCTTTTCGCGTCTCACGGCCCGGGTGTTGTGCACTCGTTATGCCTGAGACCTACTCATCCCCTGTGTCCCAAGTGTCCGATCGGCGCGCAGAGAATGCTATACGCTTCAAAAAGGCGCCAAAGTTGGGCATTCTTCACATGTGGTGACCATGGACGTACGGCCTCAGCTCATCGACGCACTTTCCGCCCTGCGCGACCGTGTCGCCGCCGTGCGTCTTCCACTTCCTCTTCCCGGTGCGCCCCGGGCCCGGCAGACCCGGGCCGAGCTGCTCGCCCAGCTCGACGACTATCTGGTTCCCCGGCTCAAAGACCCCGAAGCCCCACTCCTGACCGTCATCGGCGGTTCCACCGGTGCCGGAAAGTCCACGCTCGTCAACTCGCTGGTGGGGCGCCGGGTCAGCGAGGCGGGGGTGCTGCGGCCCACGACCCGCACCCCCGTGCTCGTCTGCCACCCCGAGGACCACCACTGGTTCGCCGGAATGCGGGTCCTGCCGCAACTCACCCGTGTCTGGCTGCCGCAGCAGGACGAGACCGACGGCGCCGGGCAGTCCTCGGCGGCCGACACCCTGCGCGTCGAGACCGCGTCCTCGCTCCCGCGCGGGCTGGCACTCCTCGACGCGCCCGACATCGATTCCCTCGTCGTCGAGAACCGCGTACTCGCAGCCGAGTTGATCTGCGCCGCCGACGTGTGGGTGATGGTCACCACCGCGTCCCGGTACGCCGACGCCGTGCCCTGGCACCTGCTGCGCACGGCCAAGGAGTACGACGCCACCCTCATCACCGTCCTCGACCGTGTCCCGCACCAGGTGATCGGCGAGGTGTCGCGCCAGTACGAGGCGCTGCTCCGCAAGGCCGGGCTCGGCGAGGTGCCCCGGTTCACCATCCCCGAGCTGCCCGAGTCGGCCGGTGGCGGCACCGGACTGCTGCCCGACACCGCCGTCGCCCCGCTGCGCGACTGGCTGGCCCACCTGGCGCTGGACCCGGCCGCCCGCCAGCAGGCCGTCGTCAGGACCGCCGTCGGCGTCATCGACTCCCTCAACGCCCGGATGCCCGAGCTCGCGGGCGCCGTGGCCGCCCAGTACGCCGCCGCCGTACGCCTCAGCTCCGCCGTGGAAAGGGCGTACGAGCAGGAGGGTGAGCGGGTCCGCAGCAGGCTCCAGCGCGGGTCGGTGCTCGCCGGCGACGCCCGTACCCGCTGGCGCGGCTTCCCCCGCGACAGCACCGCCGACGAGCTCCTCGACGCGCTCGTCGAGTCACTGATCGCGCTGCTCCAGTGCGCGGTCGCCGCCGCCGACGAGCAGGTGCGCGAGGCATGGCGGCGCGAGCCCGCCGCCGGGGCCCTCGCCACCCGCCGGATCGGCGGCGACCGGGAGGCGACCGAGCGGATCGGGATGGCCGTACGGCGCTGGCGGCGGGAGCTGGAGGAGCTGACCGAGGAGGAGCTGCGGGGGCAGGAGCGCGGCACGCCCCCCGAGCCGGACACCATCGCCGCCCTCCTCGCCTGCGCCCTGCTCGGCGGCCGGCGCACCCGGGGCGCCGGCGACCGGCTCGCCGAACTGCTCGGCGCCCAGAGCGCACTGCGTCTGCGCGACAGGGGCGGCGCGCTCATGACGTCCTACCTCGACCGCGTCCTGCACACCGAACGGGACCAGCGCCTGGCGCCGCTGCGGGCGCTCGATGTGACCCCCGAGCCACAGGCCGAGCTGATCGCCGCGTTGTCCGTACTTCAGAAGCAGAGGTGACAGTGGTGAGTGCGGTGGACGATCGCTGGGACGACGGGCTGATCGCCCGGCGCGCGAACGAGCAGGCCGAAAGGGCGGAGCAGGAGGCGCAGGGGCCGACGGACGCCGAGGGGGAGCCCTATGTGCCGATCGGCGGCGCGTACGGGGGGCCGCTGCGGGCTCGTCTGGACGCCCTGCGGGAACTGATCGGCCTCTCCCGCACCCGGCTGGACGGCGCGACCCTCGCCGAGGCCGGACGGGTCCTTGACGAGGCCGCCGCCCGGCAGCGGCTCTCCTCGCGCCACACCGTCGTGGCCATCGCGGGCGCCACCGGCAGCGGCAAGTCCATGCTCTTCAACGCCCTCGCCGGGGTCCCGGTCTCCGAGACCGGGCTCCGCCGCCCCACCACTTCCGCGCCGATCGCGCTGAGCTGGTCGGAGGGGTCCGCCGGGCTCCTCGACCGGCTCGCCATCCCCGGCCGGCTGCGCCGCAGGCCCCTCGCGGGCGGCGCGGGCGACGAGGCGCTCCAGGGACTGGTCCTCGTCGACCTGCCCGACCACGACTCGGCCCTCACCCAGCACCGGGACACGGTGGACCGGATCCTGGCCCTGGTCGACGCGGTGATCTGGGTCGTCGACCCGGAGAAGTACGCGGACGCGGCACTCCACGAGCGGTATCTGAGGCCGCTCGCCGGACACGCCGAAGTCACGTTCATGGTGCTCAACCAGATCGACCGGCTGCCCGGCGAGGCCGCCGACCAGGTCCTGGACGACCTGCGCCGCCTCCTGGACGAGGACGGCATCGCCCTCGGCGAACACGGCGAGCCCGGTGCCACCGTGCTCGCCCTCTCGGCGCTCACCGGCGAGGGCGTCGGAGAACTGCGTGAGGTCCTGGGGAAGTTCGTCCAGGAGCGGAACGCGGCGGCGCGGCGCCTCTCCGCCGATGTGGACGCGGCCGCGGTCCGGCTGCGCCCGGTCTATGTGGCCGAGGGCCGTCCGGGGCTGGACGAGCGGTCTCGGGAGGACTTCGCGGCCCGCCTCGCGGTGGCCGTCGGCGCCACGGCGGCGGGGGAGTCGGCGGAGCGCGCCTGGCGGCGCAACGCGAACCGGGCCTGTGGCACGCCCTGGCTGCGGCTGTGGCGCTGGTACGAGCGGGTACGGATCCCGGGCGGCATGGGTACGCGCGCCCAGGTGCCCGTCGAGGACGAACTGACGGCGCGCCAGCGCGTCGAGCAGGCGGTACGGATGGTGGCCGACGATGCCGCGCACGGGCTGCCCGCACCATGGGCACAGGCGGTACGGGAGGCGGCGGTCCGCGGTGCCGAGGGGCTGCCCGAGGCCCTCGACGAGCTGGCGGTGACGGCGGCGGAACCGGCCGTCAAGCCGCCGCGGCCCGCGTGGTGGCCGGCCGCGGTGCTCACCCAGGCGACGATGACGCTGCTTCAGATCTTCGGCGCCCTCTGGCTGGTGGGCCAGATCGTCGGCGTACTCGAACCGGAGCTGCTTCCTCCCGTCCTGGTGATGCTCGCCGGGATCGTGGGCGGCCCGCTGGTGGAGTGGGCGTGTGCGGCGGCGGCGAACGGGCCCGCGCGCCGGTACGGCCAGGAGACCGAGCGGCGTCTGAAGGAGGCGGCGGCCGCCTGCGGACGGGCCCGGGTGCTCGACCCGGTGGCGGCGGAACTGATGCGCTACCGCGAAGTGCGGGAGCAGTACGTGGCGGTGGCGGGGAGCCGCGCGTAACGCCGCCCGCCGGAGCGTCTGCCTCTCTCTCCCCTTCGCAAGCCCCTCGCACGGGTGACGGAGTTTTCCCCAGTGTCCCGCTCGTCCACAGGCCCCGGCGGGATCGTCCCGGCCCGTCCAGCATGGGGACACGGCAACAGCAGCAGGGCGGGAGGGGCGTCATGAACGACACGCTGGTGACGCTGGTCGGCAATGTCGCGACCGGTGTGGACTACCGGGAGACGGGGACGGGCGGGGTGGCGAGGTTCCGGTTCGCGGTGACCGCGCGCCGCTGGGACCGCGAGAGGAGCGCCTGGGCCGACGGGAACACCAGTTTCTACACCGTCTGGGCCTGGCGGACGCTCGGCGCCAACCTGGCCGCGTCCGTGACGGTCGGTGAACCTCTGGTGGTGCACGGCAGGTTGAAGGTGCGCGAGGAGGAGCGGGACGGGCAGCGCAAGACCTTCGTGGACATCGACGCCATGGCGGTCGGACACGATCTGACGCGCGGGACCTCGGCGTTCAGGAGAGTGGTGAGGGCCGGGCCGCGTCCCGTGGACAGCCCGGGGGAGGGGTCGCGGGACGACTCGGAGTCCCTGAATCCGGAGCCGGAGGTCAGAGGGCGGCAGGCCCTGGAGTCCGTGCTGTGAACGGGAGTTGCAGGGATTTGTCGCTCGTGCGACCAGGGTCCCCGCGGTCTAATCCGTTCCGCTGATAACGATTCCGAGTCGGAATGGTTATCGGATGACATGGTCGAGGCCAGAGGTGATCCGCATCCCTAGGATTTCCGCGTACTCACGCGGCACTTGAGTCTGCAGGCGAAGCGCTCCCCCCACGCGTAACGAGACGCGGGTCGCCTCGCCCAGAGGGGAATTCCATGTTTTCTGTACGGAGGCGCGGCACTGCCCGCCTTGCCGTCGCGACCCTGGCCACCGGCCTCGTCGCGGCGGGTGCGATAGCCGCCGCAGGACCGGCGGCGGCCGACGAGGGCGTGCAAAGCTCCGGCGGCGCCACGGCCAAGCTCGGCAGACTCACGCTCCACGACACCGTCACCATCCATGAGCCGGGTGGCGGCAAGCCGTGGCAGGCCGAGGCGGGTCTCTTCGAGATGGCCGTCCAGCCCGGCGGCGCGATCCAGACCTACTGCATCGACCTGCGCACCGGTGCCATCAAGAACACGGTGTACAAGGAGGTCGGCTGGGAGCAGTCCTCGCTCCACAACAACGCCGACGCCGGCAAGATCCGGTGGATCCTGCAGAACTCCTTCCCGCAGGTGAACGACCTCGCCGCGCTCGCGGACAAGGTCGGCGCCGACAAGCTCACCGAGGGCACCGCGGCGGCCGGCACCCAGGCCGCGATCTGGCACTTCTCCGACAAGGTCGAGGCGGAGCCGGTCGACGAGAACGCCCGCAAGCTCACCGCGTACCTGGAGAAGGAGGCGAAGAACCTCAACGAACCGGGTGCTTCGCTGAAGCTGGACCCGCCCTCGGTCGCCGGTCACCCCGGTGAGCGCCTCGGCCCGGTGACCGTGCAGACCAACGCCGCCAGGGCGACGGTCAGCCTCGCCCCGGGCGCCCCCGCCGGTGTGAGGATCGTCGACAAGGACGGCAAGGTCGTCACCGACGTCGCCAACGGCGCCAAGGTCTTCTTCGACGTGCCCGCCGGCACCGCCGACGCGTCGACCTCGCTGAGCGTCCAGGCCGACACCACCGTCCCGATCGGCCGCGCGTTCGTCAGCGAGACGAAGAGCCAGACACTGATCCTGGCCGGTACGAGCACCTCCACGGTGTCCGCGACCGCCGCCGCGACCTGGGCGAAGAAGGGCCCGATCCCGGCCCTGTCCGCGGAGAAGAACTGCGCCAAGGGCGGCGTGGACATCACCGCCGCCAACAAGGGCGACGAGCCGTTCACCTTCGAGCTCAAGGGTCTGAAGTACACGATCGCCGCCGGCCGGTCCAAGACCGTCACCATCCCGGTCGCCGAGGACCAGGCGTACGACTTCACCATCACCGGCCCGAACGGCTTCAAGAAGACGTTCAAGGGCGTTCTCGACTGCAAGACGGCCACACCGGCCCCCTCCGAGCCGCCGTCCTCGCAGCCCAGCCCCGCCTCGGCGGGCGGCACCTCCACCGGTGGCGGCACCGGCGGCGGTGACCTCGCCGAGACGGGCAGCTCCAACGCCACCCCGATGATCGCCGGGGTCGCCGTGGCCCTGGTGCTGGTCGGCGGCGGCGCGGTCTTCTTCCTCCGCAGGCGGAAGCCCGCCGGCGAGTAGAGGACGGCGAACAGCCGAAACGGCCGGTAGTCGCGTGGCTACCGGCCGAGGACGAGGGCCCCGGTGCGGGAATAAGCACCGGGGCCCCGGTCGTTCCGGTCCTTGGCAGGTGCCCTGTGCCCGGTACTCATTTCCGTCGCGGGATGGACGTACGGCAAGATGGGGTGTATCTGCCCTGACGCTGACGCCGAGGCGGCGGAGCGTATGTCGACCCCTACTGATTGCCGGACGGTTTCTCTTGGCTGAGTACATCTACACGATGCGCAAGACGCGCAAGGCGCACGGCGACAAGGTCATCCTCGATGACGTGACGCTGAGCTTCCTGCCCGGCGCGAAGATCGGTGTGGTCGGCCCGAACGGTGCCGGTAAGTCCACCGTCCTCAAGATCATGGCGGGCCTTGAGCAGCCCTCCAACGGTGACGCGTTCCTGTCGCCCGGCTACACCGTCGGCATGCTCCTCCAGGAGCCGCCGCTGGACGAGTCCAAGACGGTCCTGCAGAACGTCCAGGACGGCGCCGCCGAGATCATGGGCAAGCTCCACCGCTTCAACGAGGTCGCCGAGCTCATGGCGACCGACTACTCCGACGCGCTGATGGAGGAGATGGGCAAGCTCCAGGAGGACCTGGACCACGCCAACGCGTGGGACCTGGACGCCCAGCTGGAGCAGGCCATGGACGCCCTGGGCTGCCCGCCCGGCGACTGGGCCGTCACCAACCTCTCCGGTGGCGAGAAGCGCCGCGTCGCGCTCTGCAAGCTCCTCCTCGAAGCCCCTGACCTGCTGCTCCTCGACGAGCCCACCAACCACCTGGACGCCGAGTCCGTGCAGTGGCTGGAGCAGCACCTCGCCAAGTACCCCGGCACCGTCGTCGCCGTCACCCACGACCGGTACTTCCTCGACAACGTCGCAGGCTGGATCCTGGAGCTCGACCGAGGCCGTGCCATCGGCTACGAGGGCAACTACTCCACCTACCTCGAGACCAAGCAGACCCGTCTCAAGGTCGAGGGCCAGAAGGACGCCAAGCGCGCCAAGCGGCTCAAGGAAGAACTGGAGTGGGTCCGCTCCAACGCCAAGGGCCGCCAGGCCAAGTCCAAGGCCCGTCTCGCTCGCTACGAGGAGATGGCCGCCGAGGCCGACAAGATGCGGAAGCTGGACTTCGAGGAGATCCAGATCCCGCCGGGCCCGCGTCTGGGCTCGATCGTGGTCGAGGTCAACAACCTCTCCAAGGCGTTCGGCGAGAAGGTCCTCATCGACGACCTGTCCTTCACCCTGCCGCGCAACGGCATCGTCGGCGTCATCGGCCCGAACGGCGCCGGCAAGACCACGCTCTTCAAGATGATCCAGGGCCTCGAGACCCCGGACTCCGGCGAGATCAAGGTCGGCGAGACCGTCAAGATCTCGTACGTCGACCAGAGCCGCGCCAACATCGACCCCAAGAAGACGCTGTGGGCCGTCGTCTCCGACGAGCTGGACTACATCAACGTCGGCCAGGTCGAGATGCCGTCCCGCGCCTACGTCAGCGCCTTCGGCTTCAAGGGCCCGGACCAGCAGAAGCCGGCCGGTGTTCTCTCCGGTGGTGAGCGCAACCGCCTCAACCTGGCGCTCACCCTCAAGCAGGGCGGCAACCTGCTGCTCCTCGACGAGCCCACCAACGACCTCGACGTCGAGACGCTCTCCTCGCTGGAGAACGCGCTGCTCGAGTTCCCCGGTGCGGCCGTGGTCGTCTCCCACGACCGCTGGTTCCTGGACCGCGTCGCCACGCACATCCTGGCGTACGAGGGCGAGTCGAAGTGGTTCTGGTTCGAGGGCAACTTCGAGTCGTACGAGAAGAACAAGATCGAGCGCCTCGGCGCCGACGCGACCCGCCCGCACCGCGCCACCTACAAGAAGCTGACGCGAGGCTGATCGTGGCCCGCCACTTCTACAGCTGCCCTCTGCGCTGGTCGGACATGGACGCCTTCGGGCACGTCAACAACGTCGTCTTCCTCCGGTACCTGGAAGAGGCGCGGATCGACTTCATGTTCCGGCTGGCGCCGGGGGACGGCTCTCCGTCGTTCTCCGGCGGGTCCGTCGTGGCCCGTCACGAGATCGACTACGTACGCCCGCTGGTGCACCGGCACGAGCCGGTGACCGTCGAGTCCTGGGTGACGAAGATCGGCGCGGCGTCGCTGACGATCGCGTACGAGGTCAAGGACCCGGAGCAGGTGTACGTCCGCGCCTCGACCGTCGTGGTGCCGTTCGACCTCGCCGCGCAGCGGCCGCGCCGCATCACGGCGGAGGAGAAGTCGTTCCTCCTGGAGTACCTGGACGACGGCACGGCGAAGGACAGGCCTAAGCAGGCCGCCGCCGCATGACGGCGCCGCTGCTGTTCGCCGACGCCAGGGAGGCGGCGGACCTCGCCGCGTTCCTGGCCCGGCTGATCCACTACGACAGGGCCGCCGCGGTCCGCCTCCAGGGAGGCGGCGGGGCCCTGGCCGTGTTCGGCCGCCCGCCGTCGTTCGAGGTCCTGGCCATCCGTACGGCCAGGCTCGCCCACCCGGTCGACCTCGACCGTACGGTCTCCGCCGGTGAACTCCTCGAAGGCATCGAGGAGGGCGCGGGCAAGGCCGTCGTGCCGGACACGGTCACCGGCCCGCCCTGGGCCGGGGTGCTGCCGCCGCGCGGCGGCTGGCGGGAGGTCCCGGGCCTGCCCGGGGTCACCGCGATGCGGGCGGCGGTCGCCGCGGCCGTCGCCGAGTTCCGCGCCCGCGACGAGGCGCTCCCTCAGGAGCGCCGCACCCGGGCGGAGCGGGATCTGATCGGCCGCGACATCTGGTCCAGGACCCTCGGTACCACGGGCCTCCCCCTCCGGGCGGTCCACGCGGCCCAGTCCCTGGGCTTCCTCCCACCCCAGGAGGCCCCCACGGCCCTCCTCACCACGCCCGCCTGGCTCCGCCTGCGCACCCCGTACGGCTCCATCGCCCTGCGCACGGCGGGCGGCCTCGGCCTGACGGTCACGCCCAGGGTCTGAGACCGACGCGGGTCCGCCCGCCGAGGGCGGTGCTGCCCCGACCGCCGACCGCCGGCCACCGGCCCTTCGTCACGCTCCCGCCGGTCACGCATGTCCTCAGGCCGACGGGCCGACCTGTCCCGGCCTTGCGCCGCCGCCCTGCACCCTTGAGGACCGGCGGCGACCGCGCGCGTCGCTCGCGCACCCGGCGCGGTTGCACCCTTGAGGGCCCGCGGGACGACCGCGCGCGTCGCTCGCGCACCCGGCGCCGGAGCCCGGCCCTGGGCCCCAACGCCTACGCGCCGCGCACCGCGCGCGGGAGGCGCTCCCGCCCATCGCGGGCACCCGGCGCCGGAGCCCGGCCCTGGGCCCCAACGCCTACGCGCCGCGCACCGCGCGCGGGAGGCGCTCCCGCCCATCGCGGGTCTGCCCCCACGGTGCCAGGCCGGACCGGCCTGGCCGCCCGCCGGGCCGCCTTCCCCGGCTCACGGCGGGGCTCCCCGTCGGGCCGCCCGCAGGGAGCCGGCCGACGTGGGCACAGTGCGGCGCCCCCGCCTGCCTGCGTTCCGGCGTGTCCGGCCGGTGCCGGAAAGGTCCTGTTCCGCCGGCCCGCAGCCGTGCGGCGGGGGGCGCCGGGCGGGCCGGCCCACCCGGCTACGCTCCCGGCGTGTCCGGCCAGACGCCGATGTGGTCCTGTTCCAGCTCCAGCATCACCCGGTGTTCCATGCCAAGCGTCTCCGTGTACTCCGCCGGCAGCTGGAGTCGGCCCGCGCGGTCGAGCATCGCGTACTCACGGGCCACCACCGACTCCTGGCCCTCCTCGTCGACCTCCGTGCGGCGCAGGACCTCGGAGGAGGTGCGGCCGTCGCGGATGGCGACCGTGCGGCGGACCTGGGAGGCGACCGTCTGGTCGTGGGTGACGATCACGATCGTCGTGCCCAGCTCCTCGTTGGCCCGGCGGAACGCCGCGAACACCTGCTCCCCCGTCGCCGAGTCCAGCTCTCCGGTCGGCTCGTCGGCCAGCAGGACGGACGGCGCGTTCGCCAGCGCCACCGCGATCGCGACGCGCTGCTGCTGGCCGCCGGACATCTGGTGCGGCCGACGGTCGCGGCAGTCCGCGACCTCCAGCATCGCCAGCAGCGACTCCACCCGCTCGGCCTTCCTCTTCGAGCGGCCCCGCAACTGCATGGGCAGTGCCACGTTCTGGGCGGCCGTCAGATACGGCAGCAGATTGCGCGCGGTCTGCTGCCACACGAAACCGACCACCTCCCGCCGGTACCGCAGCCGCGCCTTCGCGTCCATGGCCAGCAGGTCGCAGCCCGCGACCTTCGCCGCCCCCGCCGTCGGCACATCCAGCCCCGCCAGGATGTTCATCAGCGTCGACTTGCCGCTGCCGGACGCGCCGACCAGCGCCATCAACTCGCCCTCCCGGACCAGCAGGTCGAGCCCCTGCAGCGCCTGCACCTCCACCCCGTCGGTCGTGAAGATCCGTACGAGGCGGTCGCAGGCGATCAGTGCGTCGTGTCCGTACGAGGGCCGGTGGCGCCGCGCCGTCGCCCGCCGCTCCAGCTCCGCCAAGGTCGTGCCCGCGCCCCCGCCCGCCCCTGCTCCCGTGCCGGTCATCGCATGTCTCCCGCCCTGAGTTCTCTGATCGATCCCCGTCGCGCCGCCCACCACGCCTGCCCCATCGCCGCCACGCCCGCCAGGACCACCACCCCGGCCGCCGGCAGGGCCAGCGACCACGGATCGGCGCGCAGCGGCACTCCGTCCGGGCCGCCGCTTCCCGCCGCCGTCGCCAGCGCGAGGCGGCCCAGGTCGATGCCGGGGGAGAGCAGCGCGATGGTCGCCCAGCCGACGAGTGTGCCGCCGACCGCCGCCAACAGCGCCTGCGGCACCGCTTCCAGGCCCAGGAGCCGCCGCCCCTGCCGGGCGGTCAGGCCCATCGTGCGCAGCCGTGCCAGCAGTGCGGCCCGCTCCGGGGAGGTCTGGAGCAGTGACAGCAGGACGGCCAGGAGGGCGTATCCCGCCCCGGCCCCGATCCCCGCCGCATAGATCCGCTCGGCGCCCGACTGCATCGGCGAGTCCACGAACGCCGCGCGCTGCTCGGTGCGCAGCAGCACGGTGAACGACGCGTCCTCGTCCCGTACCGCCGCCCGCAGCGCCGCCCCGTCCAGCGCGGGCCCGGTGGCCAGTACCGCTGTCGGTGCGCGATGGGTCAGATCGGCGGCGTTCACGAGCAGGAAGTCGGACCCCGGCACCGCCGGGGTCCGCGGGCGTACCGCCACGACCTTCACCGAGAAGTCCCCGGACAGCGACTCGATGGCCCCGGCGTCCCCGCCGAGCCGCTCGGCGACCGCCGGGGACGCGATGGCGGGCAGCACCCGGTCCTTCGCGCCGCGGCCACTGCCCGGCGGTCCCACCCCGCCCGTCCCCGTGGACCCGAGCGCGGCCGGCGGGAACGCGCCGAGCCCGGTGCGCCGGGCCAGCCGCGCGTACGACTCCGGCTCGACGCCGACCAGCGTCACGTTCCTGCCCTCCTGCGAACCGCCCTCCCGGGCCGGCAGCGCCACCCCGTACTCGATCTGGACGACCGTCAGGTCCCGTACGCCCGCCGACCCGCGGACCGCTTCCGCCAGACCGGCCGGCAGCGCCACCCCCTCACCGGGCCCCGTCACCCGCGCGTCCGCGCCGGTCGCCATGACCGCCGCCCGGTCACGCGCGTCCGACACGCCCGCGAGCACCGAACCGCCGAACGCCGCCGTCGTCAGCGCCACGAGCAGCGCCAGCAGCGGCAGCGCGCCCGTCGCCGACGAACGCCCGGCCCGCGCCAGCGACAGATAACCGACCGCGCCGCGCAGTCGGCGGGCCGGCCGGGCGGCCCAGCGCAGGGGCAGGGGATACAGCCGTACGAGAACGAGCGCGGCGATCAGCCCCACCAGAACCGGGGCCGCGCTCACCAGATGGTCACCCGCGTCACCCGTGCCCCGGCGGCGCAGCGCGGCGACCGCGCCGACGGCGAGGGCCAGCACGGTCAGTTCGACGACGGTACGGCGCCGGGACGGCCGGGCGGCGGCGAGGTCGTCGCGGCCGCCGTGCGTCCGCGGCCCGCGGTGCAGATGGACCGCGCGCAGCGGCAGCGCGGCGCACGCGACGAGGGTGACGGCCGCCGCGCCCATGAGCGCGGGCAGGAGACGGGCCTCTCCCACGGCGGCCACGGCCAGCAGCAGACCCAGGGCGGCGGCCGGGACCGCGACGACCGCGGTCTCGGCGAGCAGCCGTCCGCCGATGCCGGCCAGCGACCCGCCCCGGGAGCGCAACAGCGCCAGCTCGTCGGCGCGGCGCGCGGCGAGCAGCCCCCCGGACATGGCGAGGACCACGGCGGCGACCGCCCCGATTCCGAACGCGGCCACCGCGACCACCGGGGCGATCGACGTCCGCATCCCGCTGTAGCCGTCGAGGATCGTGCCCAGGCCGGTGGTGAGCGCGCCGGTGGTGCCGACCACCTCGCGGATCCGCAGCAGTTCGGGACCCGCGGACAAGGAGGCGATCGCGGCCGACAGCCCGGGCGCGTCCTGCGCGGTCAGCTGCCCGGCGTCGGGCGCGAGCCGCCAGTAGAGCTCCGGTTCGCCGGTGGTGGCGAGGAGGACGGGGGCCGCGTCGGGGGGCAGCAGCAACGCGGCCTGCCAGTAGAAGCGCGGGGCGTCGCTCGCCGGGAGCGCGGCGTAAGTAGGCGTGCGCAGCAGCGGCTCGACGGACCAGTAGCCGCCCTGCGGACGAAGGGGCTCCACAACGCCCGTGATCCGCACGGCGAGAGGCGTGGCACCGCTCGCCGGCACATGCACCACGGAACCGGCCTTCAGATGAAGGGCCTCGGCCGTACGGGCGGTGACCGCGGCCTCCACCTCGGTGGTGCCCGCGGACGTGCCGGGCCGCGCGAGGGGCAGCCGACCGGAGCGCAGCGTGGAGTGCCGGTCGAGCGCCGACCGGGTCGACAGGACGAACTGGGGCGGCAGGCCGTACGGCCTGGGCAGCCAGCCGTCCAGGCCCTCCAGCCGCTGCGCCGTCCGCACCCCGTGCGCCGATTCGGCGGGGTCCGTCCGGACCGGCGCGGGCAGCAGCCCGGTGATCGCCCGGTAGTCCCGCTCCAGCGGCGCGGCGCGCAGCGCTGCCTCACGGGCGGCCTGCGGATGCTCGAGCCCGAGGGGAGGGCTGGTCACTTCGAGGACGCTGGTGTGCGGGGCGGCGGTGCGGATGTCGTGCCGCAGGCCCTCGGTCTCGTACACGTCGACGGCGCGCGGCAGGGCGGCCGCGAGGAACGCCGTGAACAGCACGAGCAACGCGAACGCGCAGGCAGCCCCGGGTGCGGTCCGCAACCGGGTCCGCACCCAGGGCGCCACGACGGCAACGGGCTCGGGGCGCATCTCGGTTGCCTTCCCGGGGACAGAGGTGCGGAGCGGGGTGGGCCTTCGGCGACGCCACGGCGGTCCGCCCCTCACCGTGCCGCCCCCTGCCGCAGGCTCGCCACGGGGTCCGTGCGGCGCAGGGCGATCGAGGTGACGATCAGGAGCGGCAACGCGGCGACGCCCGTGAGGAGCAGGGCCACCTGGGCCGGGGGCAGTTCGACCAGGGCGCGGGGGACCGGCTGGGTCGCCTGGGAGGTGAGGAGCACCAGGGGGACCACCGCCCTGGTCAGTGCGGCGCCCAGGGCGACGCCCACCAGGAGGGCCACTCCCACCAGCAGGCCCTGTTCGGCCGCGATCAGTCTGGCCAGCTGGCGGCGGGGGGCGCCCAGCGCCCGCAGGACGCCGAACTCGGCCGACCTCTCCCGCGTCGAGCCCGCCGCGCTCACCGCGAAGCCGACCGCCGCCAGCGCCGCGGCGGCGGCGGCGACCGCCATCAGGGCCGAGCGCGGACCCGCGCCCAGCGGGTCGCCGAGCAGTTCGGTCGCGGTCTCGTCGCGGACCAGTACCTGTGCCGGGTCCGTGTCGGGCAGGGCCCGCAACGCCCCGGCGACCTCGGCCGCGCGGCCCGGCGCGGCGCTCAGCCACCACTCGTTGGGCGGCAGGGTGGCCGTCGGGTCGCGGCCGAGCAGCCGGTTCGCGGCGCGCAGGTCGAAGAGGATCGCGCCGCCCTCGTCGGGTGTGGCGGTCACGGACCCGCTCCGCGAGCCGGGTCCGGTGGTCGGCAGCCGGCGGACCGTGTCCACGACCTTCAGCCGCAACGCGTTCCCCCCGAGGGTGACATCGACGCTCTCGCCCTTCCTCGCCCCGGACGCGGCCATGAAGGCGTCCGTCGCGACCGCGCTCAGCGACGTGGGCGCCGCCGGCCGGGGCGCGGTGATCCGTACGCCGAAGTCCTGCTCCGCAAGGGAGGAGTCTCCCTCGGCGGTGATTACGAAGGAGACGCTCATCGGTGCCCCCGGGGCACCGAGGGCCAGCTGGGTCGGCGGCCGCTTCTGGCCGGACTCGCTCACCGTCAGGTGCGCCTGCCAGGCACCGAAGGCCCCGTCGGTGGGCACCCGCCGGTCGGCGTCCTGCGGAAGGGCGGCTCCGACCCGCCGCACGGTGAACCGGCGCTCGCCGCCGGGCGGCGCCTGCCCGTCCAGCTCGATGCCGGTCAGGACCAGTGGCCCCGCAGCCTTGCCGCCGGCCTCCGCGACCAGGGGCACGGTGAGCCGGTGCACCCGGCCGTCCCCCGGCAGTCGCCCCGCCACCTGCCGGTACGGAATTCCGTAGCGGTCCTCCACCACGGCCGTGACCACCGGCGCAGAGGTCGCGGACGGCGAGGCGAGCCGCAGATCCAGCGTCAGCCCCCTCGTCCCCTCGGGCAGCGGGAGTCCGCTCACGGCCTGCTTCGCAGGGGTGAGGGCGCCGAGCACGGCGGCGGGCGGCCGGTCCGTGAGATCGCGGCGCAGCAGCATCCGCTCGTCGGCGTGCTCGGTGTCCAGGGCGAGTACGGTCGCGGTGCGGTTCCCGGACAGCTCCATCGTGCCCCGGTGAGCCGGCGCCGCCCCCCTCACGCCGGGGAGCGTCGCGTACCGCCCGGCCTCGCCCGGGTCCGTCCCCCGGCCGCCGAGCACCCGGACGGAGGCACCGGTCCTGAAGTCCGCCTGGTCGTCCTGGGACCGGTCCCACGACGCGCTCTGGCCGATCGCCAGCATTCCCATCGCCACCGCCAGGACGAGCAGCAGCACGGGCCCCGCGCCGCGCAGCGGACGGCGGCTGAACTGCCAGCCCGCGAGCGCCGTCGGCAGCCCCCGCCCGCCCGCCGCCCACCGCTCGGCGAGGCGCGCGGCGGGAGGCAGGAGCCTCAGGGTCAGTACGGTTCCGGCCAGCAGCGCCAGCGCCGGGGCGGCCACCAGCACGGGGTCGATGCCGAGCCCGCCGTCCCGGTCACCGCTGAGCGCCCCGCCGCCGGACGCGCCGGTCTGCCGGTCCAACTGCCAGTAGGCGACGCCGGCGACCACGAGCAGGCCGACGTCCGCCCCGGCCCGTACGGGGGCGGGCAGCGCGGCGGCCCGGGCGCGGGCACCGCCCCCCGAGCCGAGCGCGGGTGCCACGACGGCGGCCGCGCAGCAGACGGCGACCGCGACGGCCACCAGCCACACCTGCCCCGCCGGGGCGTCGTCGAGCCGCAGACCGATCCGGCCGAGCGAGGAATGCCCGACGAGGAGGCGGGTCAGCGGCCCCGCGAGCAGCGGCGCGGCCAGGGCGGCCGGCAGGGCGAGGAGGAGCGCCTCGACGGCGGCGAGCGAGGCGATCCGGCGGCGCGAACCGCCCCTCGCGCGCAGCAGTTCCGTCTCGCCGGACCGCTCCGAGCCGAGCAGCCGGGCCACCAGCAGCAGCGCGTACGCGGCGAGCATCACCAGCTGCACGGCCACGATCATCAGGGTGGAGCGGGCGACGAGCAGTGCCCGCCGCGTCTGGTCGAGCACGGTCGGCAGCGACGTCCGGGCGGTGACCTGCGCACCGAACGCGGTGTCGGCGGCGAGCGCCTTCGGTCCGTCCGTGGACGCGGCCCGCAGGGCGTCCATCCGGTCGGTCGTGACGGCGGTGAAGTCGGCGACGGCCAGCCAGGAGGTCTCGCCGGAGCTGATCCGGCCGGAGCCGAGGGCCGCCGGGTCGGTGAGCAGCGGGCCGTACGTCGTGAAGACCACCGTCCGCACACCGCGGCCACCGAGCACGTCCAACTGCCAGTACGGATCGGTGAGATCGGCCGGGCGGTAGACCCCGGTGATGTCGGCCCTCACCGGGCGGCCACCGAGCCGGTCGGTCAGGTCGAGCCGCCCGCCGGGCGCGAGCCCGAGCCGCCGCGCGGCCTCCTCGGGCAGCGCGACGTGTACGGAACCGGCCGCCCCGGCCGTCGGCCACCCGCCGCGCACCAGCCGGACCCGGGAGCGGTCCAGGGCGGCGAAGTGGGTGAGATCCGGCTCGCCCCCGCGCGCGGCCGGCGGCTGGAGGGAGCGCGGCAGGGCATAGGGACCCGAACGCTCCAGCTTCCGCACGGTCACCGGCAGTCCCTCGAAGGTCCTGCGGGCGCCCTCGTGGGCGGCCCGGTCCGCCGACTCGCGCCGGTCGTCCGGGACTTGGCCGCTCACCACGAGCGCGGCCGAGGGCGCGGCCCTCCCCTCCAGGGTGCTGCGGAGCGCCGCGTCCCCCACGGAGCCGGAGAAGCCGGCGAGGGCGGCGAGCACGGAGGTGGTGAGCAGGACGGCGAGGAGGGCGGCGGCCAGCAGCAGCCGGTGCGCTCTGACCCGTAGAAGTACGAACCCCGTCACCCGTCCCCCTGAAGCATCGAACTTTCGATCGATGCTTTCAGAGGGCGTCGGCCCCTGGAAACCGCTTACACCGGGACCTTGACTCGATCGTGACCGTATCCGGCGCCGGAGGACCGCATTCCGCGCCCCGGCCCCGCGGGACGGCCTCAGCCGTCGGTGTTGACCATCGACGCGGCCGCGTAGGTGAGGTAGTTCCAGAGCTGCTCCTCGTGCTCCGGAGACAGCCCCAGCTCGTCCACGGCCTCCCGCATGTGGGTCAGCCACGCGTCATGGGCCGCCCGGTCCACCGTGAACGGCGCGTGGCGCATCCGCAGCCGGGGGTGACCGCGGTGGTCGCTGTAGGTGCGGGGCCCGCCCCAGTACTGGATCAGGAACAGGACGAGCCGCTCCTCGGCCGGACCCAGGTCCTCCTCCGGGTACATGGGCCGCAGCAGCGGGTCCTCCGCGACGCCCTGGTAGAAGCGGCGGACGAGACGACGGAAGGTCTCCTCGCCGCCGACCTGCTCGTAGAAGGTCTGCTCCTGAAGCGTGCCGCGCGGAATCTTGTTCACCCGTCCATCGTCTCAGACGCACCGGCCGAGGACCGGGGGACTAGGACCACCGCCGCCCGGGACTGTCAGGTCGAGGCGTACTCGCCATGCCCGCCCCCACGCAGGAGAGTGGAGGCATGGGCGCACAGGTGGACGTGTTCGCCGAGGCCGGGGCGCGAGCCCGGCGGGCACTCGTACGGGAGATCGCGGAGGCCGGGGCCTTGCCGGACCCCGCCTGGCGGGCCGCGTTCGAAGAGGTGCCGAGGCACCTCTTCGTCCCGTACTACTTCGTCAGCGGCATCTCCATGGGCGGCACCGGCGGCTTCGAGCGGCTGTGGTGCGAGGACCCGGTGCCCCAGCGGCGGGAGCGCTGGCTGCGCGGCGCCTACCGGGACGAGCCGCTGGCCACGCGCGTGCGCGACGGGGAGCTGCTCTCCTCCAGCAGTCAGCCGTCCCTCATGGCCGAGATGCTGGACGCGCTGGAGGTACGGGACGGGCACACCGTCCTGGAGATCGGCGCCGGGACCGGGTACAACGCCGCCCTGCTGTGCCACCGGCTCGGCGAGGAGCGGGTGACGACGGTCGACCTCGAACCCGAGATCACCGAATCGGCCCGCTCGCACCTGGCGGCGGCCGGATACCGCCCCCATGTGGTCACCGGGGACGGCGCGCGCGGCTGCCCCGCGCGGGCGCCCTTCGACAGGATCATCGCGACCTGCACGCTGCCGTCCGTGCCGCCCTCCTGGCTGCGGCAGTGCCGGCCCGGCGCACGGATCCTCGCCCCGCTGTCCACCGGTCTGATCCGGCTGCGGGTACGGGACGCCGAGCACGCCGAGGGGCGCTTCCTGCCCGGCCCGGCGTATTTCGTCCCGCTGCGCGGAGCGACCCCGCCCGCCCCGAGGAGCAGGCTCGCGGGGATGCCCCGTCGCGCGGCGGAGAACGAGCTGTTCCACTTCCTGCTCACCCTGACGGCCGGGAGCCTCGACCCGCACGAGGCGCTCTCGCTCTGGCAGGGCGAGGGGCGGCCGCGGCGGGACCGGTTCGGCGTCACGGTCAGCGGTGGACGGCAGTGGGCGTGGCTGGACGATCCCGAGGGGCCCTATGTCTGGCCCCTCGGGGTGACGCCGCCCGACCAGCACCCTTTCGACTACGACCGCTGAGCGCGGACCGCCGAGTGCTGACCGGCGGGCGTCGGGTGCTGACCGCCGAGCGCACGGCGCCGGGCGTGGTCAGCCGCGGCGGATCGTGATCGTCGTCCAGGCGCCGACGTGGACCCGGTCGCCCTCCTGGAGCGGATGGGGCACGTACGGCTGGATCGGGTCCTCGCCGCCGTTGATCGTCGTGCCGTTGGTGGAGTTCTGGTCCACCACCGCCCACGACCCGTCGGGCTGCTGCATCAGGACCGCGTGCTGGTGCGAGACGCCCGGGTCCTCCGGCGGCACGGACAGATCGATGTCGGGGGACTCGCCGGTGGAGTGCCGGCGGCGGCCGATGGTGATCTGTTCGCCGGAGAGCGGCAGATGCTGCTCGGGGGAGTACGCGGGGAGGTTCAGCCCGGCGGCCTCGGGACCGCTGCGCTGCATCATCGCCATGAAGTAGTCGCGGTCGGGCCCCACGACGGCCGTCCAGCCCGCGGGGGCGTTCTGGTACTGCGGCTGCTGCGGTGCCTGCTGGTGCTGCGAGCTCTGCTGATGCGACTGCTGCTGGTGTTGCGGCTGCTGGTGCGGCTGGTGTTGCTGGTGCGACGGAGGCGGCAGCATCCAGTCGTCCCCACCGCCCGTCGGCTGGGGCTGCTGGGGCTGCTGGGGGTACGGCGCCGGGGGCTGCGGCGGTGCGGGCGGTCCCGGCTGCTGAAGGAACGGCGCCGGCGGCGGCCCCTGCTGGAACGCCTGTTGCGGCTGCCCCTGACGCGCTTGCTGTCCCTGATGCCCCTGGTGCCCGGGCTGACCCGGCTGCCCCGGGTGTCCGTGCTCCGCCGGACGGCCCGACGGGTCGTTCGACAGCGGCTCGGCCGGCCGGTTCATCTGCGAGGGACGGGAGCTCTGGTACTCGAACGGGTCCGGCCGGCGCGACGGCTCCTGCTGCTGGGGCTGGAAGCCCGGCGGCAGATTCAGTCCGGGCAGCGGGCCGCCGGGGCCGCCCTGCCCCTGGCCCTGACCGTGCGACGGCAGCGGGTTGTACGACGTCGCCGTATTGGTGAGGAAGTTCCAGCGGCACTCCTCGCAGAACGGCGCCCCGGTCTCGCGCGGGGTGCGGCACTGCGGGCAGAGCTCCGCCTGCGCGGTCGCGTCGGGGTCCCCAGGCCTGGCGAAGTTGCCGCCGGGTCCGGGATAGCCGTAGGCGGGCGGAGGCGGGGGAGGCGGCGGAACCGCACCCGCAGGCGCACCCGCCCCGGCCATGCGATGGCCGCAGACCTCGCACCAGTCGTCGGAAACCGACTGGTGTCCGTTCGGGCAGGTCGGCATGTCGGTGCATCCCCCTCTCGCTGTCCGGCCGGCGGCCGGACCGTCGCTGCTCATGTCGTCGCTGTGTACCGCGTACTGCTCTTCTTGCTTCTACCGCTGGTGAGGCGTGTGCCGCGCTACTGCTTCTTGACGCGCACCGTCTTGGTCGAGCGCGTCTCGAGAGTCATCTCGTCCGCTTCCGCGACTTTCGCCTTCAGTCGCACAGTACCGGTCGCCGCATCGACGACATCCACCACCTTCGAAAGGAGTTTCGCGGTGTCCTCGTTCCCCGAGGCGGCCGCGAGCTGCACCGCGCGCCCGAGCTTCGCGGTGGCGTCGGGGAAGTCGCCCGACTTGCGGGCGTCCAGGCCCTGTTGGATGACCTGCGCCAGTTCCGCCTGGCCCGTGTAGTGCGCCACCTGAGGGTTGATGGAGGTGGACGCGGCCATGTCCTCCGTCCACACCGCCCGCACCAGCCCCTGCGACAGCGTCTGCGGGGTGCCGGCCCCCGACGGGTCGGGAAGGATCAGCGAGACCCTGGCCGCCAGCATCTCCTGCCCGATCCCCGCCTCGGGCACCTGCACGCAGACGTGGTAGTCGCGGGACTCGTCGCCCCACGAACCGGTCGGATAGTCACCGGCCCGCGGGCCGGCCTCCGTACGCCGGCCGGTCAGGTCCTCGACCGTCGGCGCCACCTGCTTCACGAACTTGATCTCCACGCCGACGGGCGTCCAGAGCCGCAGCGAGACATCCGCGACCTCCTTGCCCATCGCGTCCTCCATCATCCGCGTGAAGTCCGCCGCAAGGCCGGACGGGTCGGCGACGATGTCGGCCGTGCCGAGCAGTGCCGACGCGATGCCGGTGACCTCCTTGACCTCCCAGTCGGTCCCCACGCCCCGCGCGTCACAGGTGAAGCGCCCGGCGCAGGCCTCCAGGGCGGCCCGCAGGTCCTCCGGCGACTCGTGCTCGTTGCGGCCGTCGGTGAGCAGGATGCCGTGCCGGATGGCGGCGGGGTCGGAAGTGGACAGCAGCCGGTCCGCGAGACGCAGCCAGGTGCCGATCGCCGTTCCGCCGCCCCCGGTCAGCTTGCGCAGCGCCTCCTTGGCCTGCGCCCGGGTCTGCGGATCGGCGGTGGCGAGCCGGCCGTTGCCCGGATAGACCTCCTTCGCCAGATGGGTGCCCCCGACCACCGCGAACGCGACGCCGTCGCGCAGGGTGTCGATCGCGGCGGCGGTGGCGTCCCGGGCGTTGCGCATCTTGGTCGGGGGATATTCCATCGAGCCGGAACAGTCCACCATGATCACCACGGCGGCGCCGGAGCCCGCGTGCGCCGGCCCGCCGACCGTGCCGCCGCCGGTCGAGGTGACCGTGACGATCGCGTTGACCTCGCGCCCGCCCTCCGGCAGGTACTCGTTCTGGTACACGTCCACCGAGAATCGCGGCACGTTCGACTTGGAGAAGTTCGCCATCTGATCGGCTCCTCGGTACCTGGTACTCCGTACAACAGAAAGAAAAGACAAGGACGTTGCAGGCGGCTCAGGCCGATCCTGCCCCTTGCGGCTCCATGGCGAACGGCAGCAGCGCCACTGTTACGTTGTCGTGGCCGCCCCCGTCGAGCGCGTGGCCCACCAGCACCTGCGCGGCGCCCAGCGGCCGGCCGGCGGCGTCGGGCGGCAGCACCCGGGCCATCTCCTCGGCGGCCTCGGCGTAGTTCCACAGACCGTCCGTGCAGACGACGACGACACCGGACCGGTCCGGTTTGAAGGCCGCGGTGTGCGGATCCAGTTCGTACGCGTCCGCTCCCAGCCAGCCCGTGATGGCGTGGGCCCGTTCGTCCGCGTACGCCTCCGCCTCGTTCATCAGGCCCGTCGCGACCATCTGCGCGGCCCAGGAGTCGTCCTCGGTGAGCCGGGCCGGGGGGGCGGAGCGGTCGTCGGGGACCCAGTAGGCGCGGCTGTCGCCGACCCAGCCGACGATCAGCAGCCCGCCGGCGACGACCGAGGCCACGATCGTGCACGCCGGTGCGTTCTGGTGCCGGTGCGGGTCGTGCTCCATGGCCTGGGCCGGGTCCTCGGCCAGCGTGTTGACCGCCTCGGCGGCGGCGAGGATCGCCTCGTGCATCGCCTGCTGGGGGTGGGTGCCGCGGGGCAGGGCGGCCAGGAGCGACTCGTTGGCGGCGCTCGCGGCGGCGGCCGACGCCTCGTCCGGCCGGGTCGCCGAGGACACGCCGTCGCAGACGACCGCGACCACGGCCGGCGAACCGTCCGGCAGAGCGGTGGAGGACACCGCGAACGCGTCCTCGTTGCGGTGGTGGCGCAGACCGCGGTCGCTGACGGCGGCGACGGAGTCGAGCTCCCGCTCCATGTGGTCGCGCTCGCGCGGCTGGGCGTGGCCGCAGTTCTCGCAGTAGCCGTCGGTGTCGACCCGGCCGGCCCGGCAGGCGACGCAGAGCTTGCCGCCGGCGGGCGCGGGCGCGGTCGGGGCGGCGGTGTGCTCGGCGCTCCGGGGGTCGGCGGCAGGTGCCGGTGCCGGGGCGGCGAGGGGGAAGTCGCCGTCGGCTCCCTCGGGCGCCGGTGCGGCGGGGTCGTCGTGCCGGACCGCGGACTGGAGGTCCCGGCCGCCCGAGTCGGTACCCGGCAGATCGCCCGGCGACTGGGTGGGCGCCGAGGTCTCCGAACTGCCCCGTTCGGCCGCCTCGGGCCACTCCGCCGGTGAAGCCGGGGAGACGGGCGGGGCCGCCGGGGGCGTGGGCGGCGGGGTCCCGATCACGACGGTCGGGCGGTCCTGCCCCGACACGGGCGCGGCCGACAGGTCGAACCCGCACGCCCCGCAGAACAGGTCACCCGACTCCAACGGCTCCTCGCAGTTGGGGCAGGTCGACCGGGCAGACAGCTGGTCCATCTGGGACATCACTCACACCCACGTCCGGGGGCGGAAACGGTTGGCCCGCTCCACCAGTTCGATCCTCTCCTCGCCGCGCTGAGCGAGCCGGGCGAGCACCCGGTACGAGCGTTCAAGGCCGAAGCGCAGGCCGCGCTCGTCCAGCTCACTGCCGAGCAGCGGAGTCTGTGCGGGCCGTGCTCCGGGACTACCGGAGAGTACCCAGTCCAGCGCCGTCCCCAGTACCTCCGTCGACAACTGCTCCCGGCGTACCGCGTCCAGGCCGAACGCCCGCAGGGCGGTCACCTGTGCGGCAGCGGCCGTCAGATCGTCGATCAGCGGCTCGTGCGGCGCGCGCCGGCGCAGCCGGGCACGGACGGCGGCGACCCGCGCCGCCGTGTAGTGGATGGACGCCTCCGGTACGGACTCCAGGGTGCGTACGGCTCCGATCCGGTCCCCGGCGGCCAACTGCACGCGGGCCAGCCCGAACGCGGCGCTCACATAGCTCGGGTCGGTCGCCCAGACGAGGCGGTAGTACTCGGCCGCGTTGTCCAGCTGGCCGAGGACCTCCGCGCAGACGCCGAGGGCCAGCTTGGGGGCCGGCTCACCGGGGAAGGCGTCGTAGACCGCGTCGAAGGAGAGCGCGGCGCTCTCGTTGTCGCCGGTCGCGAGGGAGGCGACGCCGCGGTACCAGACGACCCGCCAGTCGTCCGGATGCCTGGCCTCCAGGGCGGCCAGGGCCTCGGCCGCGGTGGCCAGTTCGTCCATCTCGAGCCGGGCGCGCAGCTCCCGGAGCCGGCGCTCCAGGGAGTCGGCGGGCGCCGACTGCAGGGCGGTGATCAGCTCGGAGGGCGCGGCGGCCATGAGACCGGCGAGGAACCCCGCGTTGGGGTCGTTCGGGTCGACGTGCGGAACGGGCAGTGCGAGCGAGGTCGCCCGCGCGTCGATCGCGGCGAGCAGCGGTCCGGCCGGCGGTGTGCCGTACGTCCCGGCCCCGGGGCCGGTCGTGCCAGGGAGCCCGGGGTTTCCCGGCCCGGCCGCGCCCGGCAACCCGGGGGCGCCGACCGGGCCGTAACCGCCCGGGCGGGGTGACACGGCGACGCCACCCGCGCCCGTGCCGGCCGGCCCCGGGCCGGTACCGGGAAGACCCGGTGCCACCCCGCCGTAACCGGCCCCAGCACCCGCCGCGCCCGGCAGGCCGGCCGCGCCCGGACCGCCCACGTCCACGGATCCCGGTGCGCCCGCACCCGCCGCGGCCCGCGTCCGGCCGAACAGGCCCCGGCCCGCCGGTGTCGTCCGCGCGCCGAGCGCGGAGACCTCGCCCGTCAGTTCCGCGAACAGCTCCGTGTCCGTCACCCGCAGCTCCGCGCCGAACAGCGTCGACAGCGCCGGCCTCGGCCGGCCCGTCTGAAGCGCGACGACCTCCCGCAGCACACCCGTCAGCTGCTCGGCCATCTCCTGCGCGGAGGCGAACCTGCGTGCCGGGTCCGGGTCCGTGGCGCGTACCAGGAGCCGGTAGAAGGACTCGTAGGTCCGGAAGACCTCGATGTGCTCCGGGTCCGGCAGGGAGTCCACGAACACGTTCGTGTAGCCCTGGAAGTCGAAGGTCAGGACCGCCAGCGTCCGCGCCACCGTGTACAGGTCGGAGGCGACCGACGGGCCGACCTCCGCCACCTCGGGGGCCTGGTAGCCGACCGTGCCGTAGATCGCGGACTCGTCGTCGTCGACCCTGCGCACCGCGCCCATGTCGATCAGCTTGAGCTCGTCCTGGCTCTGGATCGCGTTGTCGACCTTGAAGTCGCAGTAGAGCAGGTTCCGGCTGTGCAGGTGCCCGAGCGCCTCCAGCGCCTCGATCCCGTACGCGCAGGCCTGTTCGACCGGCAGCGGGTCCCGCTTGCCGGACGGGTCGCGGCGCTCGTTGGCGATCTCCTTGAGCGACTTCCCGCCGACGTACTCCATGACGATGTAGCCGTCGAGCGAGCCGGTGCGCTGGTCGAGGTGTTCCACGAAGTTGTAGATGCGGACGATGTTGGAGTGCTCGATCTCGGCGAGGAAACGCCGTTCCGAGATCGCCGCCGCCATGGCGTCCTGGTCGCCGGTGTCGAGAAGGCCCTTGAGGACCACCCACCGGTCGGCGACGGCCCGGTCGATCGCGAGATAGATCCAGCCGAGACCGCCGTGCGCCAGACAGCCCGCGACCTCGTACTGCCCGTGCACGATGTCGCCGGACCGCAGCTTCGGCACGAAGGAGTACGGGTGGCCGCACTTGGTGCAGAACCCTTCCGTACGGCCGGGCCGGTCCCCGCGCGCGCGTCCCACCGGGGCCCCGCAGTCCGAACGCGAGCAGAAACGCTTCCGCTCGGGGACCTCCGGGTTGGCCATCACCGCCGAGTGCGGGTCGGGACGCGGCACCTCCGGTACGGAGACGAGCCCGGCACCCAGCCTGCCCCGGCCCGACTGACCGGTGGCGGAGCCGGTGCTGCGCACCGAGACGGACCGGGAGGACACCGACCCCGAGAGCGAGCGCGAGAGCCGACCGGAGACCGAGCGCCGCGACGTGGACGAGCGCGACGAGCGCGACGTCGAGGAACGCGACGAGGCACCCGAGGACGCGTGGGAACCGCTGCGCGCCGAGCTGCTGTTGCTGCCCTTGCCGCCGACGGTCATCCCGGTGGGCGGCGAGCTGATCATGCCGCCCGGCGCGACGACCGGGGCGAGGCCGCAGGTGTCGCAGTACATCTCGCCGCCGCCCATGTCCTCGTACGAGCCCTCGCACGCGGGGCGCTGACATGTGCTCACTGACTCCCCCAACCGTCACCGGACCCGCCGTCGCCGGCCCGGGTGTCCCTCGGTCCCGAAAGGACCTCCGCGGCCGCCTGCTGGAACCGCAGCACCGCCTGTTCGGCGACGCGCAGATCGCACGGCGCGCTCCACAGCATCCGGCGCGCCGCGTCGTACCGCTCGATCAGCAGCGGATCCTCCGCCATGCCGTGCCGGGCCACCTTCGCCTTGTACGCGTCGAGGCGGCCGCGCAGCTCGGCACGGACCGCCAGCGGCGCCGTGACCGCCGTCAGCGACTCACGGGCGCGCAGCAGTTCCTCCTCGGCCTCGCGCTCCAGGGAGTCCAGGAGCGGGGAGAGCCGGTGCCACTGGGCGTGTCTGCGGTACTCGGCCGCAGTGGCGAGCCGCTCCTGCAGGGCCGTCGACGGGCCGCTCACGGCGGGCACCTCGGACGCGGCGATCTTCGCCAGCACCTCGCCGCGCGCCGAGCGGGCCTCGGCGAGGGTCCGGTCCGCCCGGGAGAGCACGTCCCGCAGGCGCAGCAGCCGGTCCTCGGAGTCCTGCCGCACGGCGAGGACCGCCTCGATCTCCCGTCGCACGTCCTCCAGGGCGCGGGCCGCGCGGTCGTAGCGGTCGGTGTCCGGGCGTCCGCCGCCCGGCGCCGAACTGCCCATAGCGGGCCGCCAGAACGCGAGCGGGTCGGTCACCACCTGCGCGCGCAGGGTGGTCAGTTCATGGGTGATCGACTCCAGGTCGTCGCCGGCCGGGTGCTCCCCGGGCCGGACGCCGACGGAGTGCGCGAGCGAGCGGGTGCGCCCGAGCTCGGCGGCGAGCAGGTCTATCCGGGCCGGCAGCGCGGACCAGACCGCGTCGGCGGTCACCACCATGTCCAGCGAGGACGCGTACAGCTCGTTCATCCGGCTCACCAGCCGCTCCAGCGTGAACCGCTCGGAGAGCCGGGCGGGCCCGGTGATCGAGGGCGCCGGACGCGCGGCGGTGCCGGAGACCACGACGGACTCGCCGCGCAGCCGCTCGGTCAGCTCGACCAGGTCCTCGCGGTTCGGCCAGCGCCGCCGCGCCCGCAGCTCACGGGTCCCGGTCAGCGCGTCGGTGTACGCGTCGAAGTACGACCAGAGCAGGGTGATGGTCTGTTCGGTGGTGGCCCAGCGGTCCTTGGTGACACCGGTCAGCTCGGCCCCTTCGAGGAGCCTGCGCCCGGCGTGGTCCTGCAGCGCGAGGAGCGAGTCCTCGATCGCCTTGTGCTCCGCGTCGAGCCGCGCCAGCGCACGGTCCACCTCGTCCCGGTCCATCACCGGCCCGGGGGGTCCCGTGACGCCCATCGATCACCTCTCCGCTCTTGCCGTCACCGTCATGCTGCCTGGGTCGAAAAGGTCCGTCAGCCGGTCCTGTACTTGGGTGCGGGTGGTCCGGCTATCCCGGGCAGGTCCGCCTTCAGCCACTTGTCGTACGCCGCCGTCCAGGCGCCCTGCCGGTACTTCACGAGGACCTGGTTGACCCGGCGGACCAGATCGTCCTTGCCGAGCTTGGCGGCGACGCCGTAGTACTCGGTGGTGAACGGGGTCCCCTTCAGCTGGACGGCGGGGTCCTGGGCGGCCTGCCCGGCCGCCAGCGCGTTGTCCGTGACCACCGCGTCCACCAGGCCCTCCTGCAGCCTGACCAGACAGTCCAGCTGGTTCGGCACGGTGAACAGGTCGAGGTCGGCCTTGGTGCCGTCGCCGTCGTCCTTGAAGGTGGCCCCGAACGAGTTCTTCTCCAGCGCCTCGTACGCCGTCGAGCCCTCCGCCGAGCAGATCCGCTTGCCCGACAGGGAGGAGTCGTAGCCGGTGATGGTCGAGTTCGTGGGGGCGAGCACCTGTTGGCCCACCTGGAAGTACGCGGTGGAGAAGGCGACCTGCTTGATCCGCTTGCAGTTGATCGTCATCGTGCGCACGATCAGATCGACCTTCTCGCCCTCCAGGGCGGCGATCCGCTGGTTGGTGGGAATGGCACGGAAGATGATCTTGTCCGGGCTGCCGAGGATGTCCGTGGCGATGGCCCGGGCCAGATCGATGTCGAAGCCCTCCAGCGTCCGCGTGGTCGGGTTGCGGTAGCCCCAGCGGTAGCTGTTCTGGTCGACGCCGACGATCAGCTTGCCGCGTGCCTTGATCGCGGCGATGGCCGCCCCGTCCGCGGTGGACGGGGTCAGCGAGGCCTCCGGATCGGTGCAGGTGTCGGCGCGCGCGGGCACGCCGGTGCCGAGCCCGGTGCCGGAGTACGTGGGGGAGCCCGGGGCGGAGTGCGTCAGCGGCAGCAGGGTGAGCGCGGCGGTCACCCCGCACGCGGCGGCCATCGCGGCGACGCCGCCCCAGCCGCGCAGTCGTCCCGGCAGCGGGCGGGCACGCCACGGCCGCCGGCCCCGAGCCCCGCCCCCGGCCGGGCGGCGCGTACGGTCGCCGGTCCCGTCGTGGACGTCCATGTCGTCGGTGGTCATCTCTCCCCCTCTCACCGGTACTCCGACAGCCTGCGATTGATGCCCATGATGGCCCCTGCCGCGCCCAGCACGGCCAACACGGCCGCGCCGAGCGGGAGTCCGGTCAGCGCGCCGAGGCCGTCCTCGGCGGATCGGGTGAACTCGTCCTGCTCGTGGTCGAGTGCCTTCCCCAGCGCCGCGTCGACCTGGTCGAAGGACTGACCGGTGGACCCCTTCGCGCCGATCACCTGGACCAGCGCGCCGTCGTAGTCACCTGCGTTGTCCGTGGAACGCGCGCCCGCGTGCCGCTTCTTCCACTCGGCGACCCGGTCCGCCGCGTCCGCCAGCGGCTCGCGCCCGGCGTCGTCGTCGGCGAGCTCCCGGGCCCGGGCGAGGGCGGCGTCCAGCTTGCCCATGCCGGCGGTGAAGTCGGTCTCGTACTTGTCGTTCTTGCCGTCGTCGGTGAGCACCGCGCCGCGGGCCACCAGCGTCAGGTTCTCGTTGGCCCGCGCCTTCAGGGAGTTGATCCGCGCGGTGTTGAGCACTTGGAGGGAGCTCTGTCCGTGCTCCCTGGCGTCGTTCAGGTCGGCCCGGGCGACCGTGTGCCCCACAGCGAGCCACAGCAGTACGACGGTGGACGCGGCGGTCGCCGTGAGCAGCCCGTGGTTGAACACCCGGTTCGTCCGCCGATAGGTGCGGCGCTGCGCCCAGACCAGTACGGCGAGCGCGACCACCCCGGCCCCGAGCGAGACGAACGGCCAGGTGCGCGCGGACTCGTCGTCCTCGTAGAGCCGGGCGGTCTCGGCGTCGTAGAGCCGCTCGGCGGCCGGCAGCAGCTGGGTGGTCATCTGCTGGTTGGCGTAGCGCAGATAGGCGCCGCCGAGCGGCAGCCCCTGCCGATTGGCGGCGCGGGCCCGCTCGATCAGGCCGGTGTAGCGGGGGAGCAGCTCGTTGAGCGTGGCGATCTGGCGGCCGGACTCGGTCGAACCGTCCGTGTTCGTCGCCGCCTTGACCAGCAGCCGGGACGCCGTCGAAATGTCGTCCACATAGCGCTTGTGCACATCCGCGGGCTCCTGCGTGCCCGCGAGGAAGCCGCTGGCGGCGGCCGTGTCGGCGTCGGCGAGCGAGCGGTAGATCCTCGCGGCGTCGGCGCTCAGCGGCTGGCTGCGGCTCACCACGTCGTCGGCGGCAGCCGCCCGGTCGGAGATCTCGAAGGCGGTGACGGCGCCGAACACCACGACGAGCGCGGCCAGGACGGCGCCGAGGATCTGCAGCCGGCCCGGCTCCGTCGTCGCCGCGGCGAGCACCCGGTCCCTGCCCACGGACCAGGCCCCGCGCATCGTGGGCGGCGCCACGGGCGGGGCCGGCGGCGGAACGGACGGCGGCGCGGACGCGGGCGGCCGGCCGGGCTGCGCGGGCACGTGTGCCTGCGGCGGCGCCGACGCGGTGTGCGCATTCGGCGGGCATGTCACTTGACCTCCCCCTCGGTCGCTGACGTCGGCCCGCCCCCCGGCTGTTCGGAAGACGACTACCCGGCCAGCAGTATGGCCGCAGGGGCCGCCCAGCACATCAGGAATGGCGCGATCTTGTTCCTATCGTGCCTTGACGCCCATGACCCCCCGTCACGACCCCCACTCTCAATACGCCGCTCGACCCCGATCGGTTCCCTTACGGGCACCCCGATCGCGCGCGTCACGGGGTGCGAAGCCGGCCGAGCGCCCCCCGCGCCCGGACTCGCCGCCGCGCCCTGCCCCATCCCCCTGCCTCATCCCCCGGCGTAGTGCGCCCGCAGCGCCGCCCGGATCTCCGCCGGCGCCGCGACCGCGTCCAGGCCGAGCAGGGCCGCGCCGAGGACCGGTGGGGCGGTCACCACCCGGACATCCGCCTTCGGGGCCCGCGCGGTGAGCAGTTCGGCGATCCGGCCGTCCAGGTCCGGATGACGGGCCGCCAGCACACTCCCCCCGAGGAGCACGGGCACCTCCTCGCCGAGCAGCCCCAGCCTGCCGAGCGCGACCGTCGCCAGGGCGACGACCTCCTCGGCCAGCCGGTGCACCAGCGAGCGGGCGATCCGGTCACCGGCGGCCGAGGTGGCGAAGAGGACCGGTGTCATCTCGTGCCGGCGCTCCAGGGCGATCCGCCCCAGGTGCAGCGCCTCGATCAGCGCGTACACCGACGGCAGGCCGAAGTGGCCGGGGAGGGTGTGCGCCAGCTCCGTCGGCTCGCCCCGCCCGTCCTCGGCCCGCGCCGCGAACCACATCGCCTCCTCCGCGAGCCCGCTGCCGCCGCCCCAGTCGCCGGAGATCCGGCCGAGCGCAGGGAAGCGCGCGGTGCGGCCGTCCGGCGTCATGCCCACGCAGTTGATGCCCGCGCCGCACACCACCGCGACACCCCGCGGCTCGTCGATCCCGGCCCGCAGGATCGCGAACGTGTCGTTGCGTACCTCCGTCGTCGCGCCCCAGCCCCGCGCCCGCACCGCGTCGGCCAGCTCGCGCTCCTCCACCGGCAGGTCGGCGTTGGCGAGGCAGGCCGAGACGTGCCGTACGTACGGAGGGCCGGTGAGCCCGGCCGCCGCCGACGCCGCGACGACGATCTCCTGGAGCGCGTCGAACGCCGCCTCGATCCCGACCACCGGCGGCTGGAAACCGCCCCCGCGGGCCGTCCCGAGGACGGATCCGTCCGCCCCGATCACGGCCACGTCGGTCTTGCTGTTCCCCGCGTCGACCGCGAGGACCAGCGGCCCGTCGGGCCGGGCGGGCGGCGTTCCCCGCAGGTCGCCGCCGTCCGGCCCCGGTGTCGTCACGCCCACGCCAGGTGCTCCCGGTTGTGCGCGATCAGCCGGTCGGTGAGCGCGTCGGCGTACTCGTACTGGCCGATCAGCGGGTGCGAGAGCAGCGCGCGGAACACCCGGTCCCGGCCGCCCCGCAGGGCCGCCTCCAGTGCGAGCTCCTCGTACGTGGCGACGTTCGCGATCAGACCGGCGTACAGCGGGTCCAGTTCGGGCACGGCCAGCGGCGTGGCGCCCCGGCCGTCGACCGTCGCCTGCACCTCGATGACCGCGTCGTCCGGCAGGAACGGCAGCGTCCCGTTGTTGTACGTGTTCACGACCTGACAGGGTGATCCGCCCCCGCCGAGCAGCGAGGCGGCGAGATCCACCGCCGCCTCCGAGTAGAAGGCGCCGCCGCGCTTCCCGAGCAGCGCCGGCTTCTCGTCGAGCGCCGGATCTCCGTACATGTCCAGGAGTTCCCTCTCCATCGCGGCCACCTCGGCGGCCCGCGACGGCTTGCTGCGCAGTTCCCGTACGACCTCGTCGTGCGCGTAGAAGTAGCGCAGGTAGTACGAGGGGACGACGCCGAGCCGGTCGACGAGCGCCCGCGGCACCCGCAGGTCGTCCGCGATGGCGTCGCCGTGTTCGGCGAGCAGCTTCGGCAGGACGTTCTCGCCGTCGGGCCCGCCGAGGCGCACCCCCGTCTCCCAGGTCAGATGGTTGAGCCCGACGTGGTTCAGATGGATCTCGCCCGGCGTGACCTCCAGCAGCTTCGCGAACTTCCGCTGGAAGCCGATGGCCACATTGCACAGGCCGACGGCCTTGTGCCCGGCCTGGAGCAGCGCCCGGGTGACGATGCCCACCGGGTTGGTGAAGTCGATGATCCACGCGTCGGGGTTGGTCCGCCGCACCCGCTCGGCGATGTCCAGCACCACCGGCACGGTCCGCAGCGCCTTGGCGAGCCCGCCCGCGCCCGTGGTCTCCTGCCCGACGCAGCCGCACTCCAGCGGCCATGTCTCGTCCTGCTCGCGGGCCGCCTGCCCGCCCACGCGCAGCTGGAGCAGGACGGCGTCGGCGTCCGCGACGCCCGCGTCCAGGTCCGTGGTGGTGGTGACGCGCCCCTCGTGCCCCTGCTTGGCGAAGATCCGCCGGGCGAACCCGCCGACCAGGGCGAGGCGGTCGGCTGCGGGGTCGACGAGGACCAGTTCGGTGAGGGGCAGGGTGTCGCGCAGCCGCGCGAACCCGTCGATGAGTTCAGGGGTGTAGGTGGAGCCCCCACCCACTACAGCGAGCTTCATGGTCGATCAGCCCTTCACTCCGGTCAGTGTGACGCCCTCGACGAATGCCTTCTGGGCGAAGAAGAAGACGAGGATCACGGGGGCCATGACCAGGACGGTCGCGGCCATGGTCAGATTCCAGTCGGTGTGGTGCGCGCCCTTGAAGGACTCCAGGCCATAACTGAGTGTCCAGGCGGCCGGGTTCTCGGAGGCGTAGATCTGCGGGCCGAAGTAGTCGTTCCAGGCGTAGAAGAACTGGAAGAGCGCGACCGCGGCGATGCCCGGCTTCGCCATCGGCAGGACCACCCGCACCAGAGTGCGGAACTCTCCGCAGCCGTCGACCTTCGCCGCGTCGATGTACTCGTTCGGGATGGTCAGCAGGAACTGGCGCAGCAGGAAGATGGAGAAGGCGTCACCGAAGGCCATCGGGATGATCAGCGGCCAGAGCGTGCCGGAGAGGTCCAGCTGCTTCGCCCAGAACAGGTACATCGGGATGATCACGACCTGTGGCGGCAGCATCATCATCGAGACGACCAGCATCAGGGACAGACTGCGGCCCCGGAAGCGGAACTTGGCGAGCGCGTACGCCACCGGGACCGAGGAGATCACCGTGAGGACCGTGCCGAGCCCCGCGTAGACGAGGGTGTTGCGCCACCAGGTGAGGAAGCCCGGGGTGTCGAGCACCCGCCGGTAGTTGCCCCACTCCCAGGTGTTCGGCGTGAGGTCCCGGGTCAGCGCCTGCTGGTCGCTCATCAGCGAAGTCAGCAGCACGAACAGGAACGGCAGTACGAAGAAGAGCGCCGCGGCGATCCCCAGGGAGTGCACGGCGATCCAGTGCAGAAGCTCCTTGCGGCGTGCGGTGCGCCGGGCAGGGGAGGTCTGCTCCTCCACCGCCCGCGGGGTGTCGAGTACGTGGGTCATGACGGGTCACTCACCTGCCTGGATCAGGCCGCCGCGCCGGCGCATCAGCAGGCCCGTGAAGAGCATGGCCAGGGCGAACAGTACGAGCGCGACGGCACAGGCGGCCCCGTAGTCGAAGCGCTGGAAGCCGAGGTTGTAGACGAGCTGGGGCAGGGTCAGGGTGGACTTGTCCGGGTAGCCCGGCTCGAACGGCTGGCCCGAGCCGCCGATGATCCCGGAGGCAACCTTTCCCGCGACCAGCGGCTGCGCGTAGTACTGCATGGCCTGGATCACCCCCGTGACCACGGCGAACATCACGATGGGCGAGATGTTCGGCAGGGTGACGAACCGGAACTTCTGCCATGCGGAGGCGCCGTCCAGTTCCGCCGCCTCGTACTGCTCCTTCGGCACGTCGAGCAGCGCCGCCATGAAGATGACCATCAGGTCACCGATGCCCCACACCGCGAGCACGGTGAGCGCCGGTTTCGACCAGGTGGGGTCGTTGAACCAGCCGGGCGCCGGCAGCCCCAGCTCGCCGAGGATCGAATTGACCGGCCCGGTGCCCGGGTTGAGGAGGAAGACGAAGGCGAGGGTCGCCGCGACGGGCGGCGCCAGATAGGGCAGATAGAACAGCGTCCGGAAGAGGCCCGCTCCCGTCTTGATCCTGGTGATGAGCAGTCCGACGCCGAGACCGAACAGGACCCGGCAGCTGACCATGACGACGACCAGCCAGAGGGTGTTGCGCAGGGACGGCCAGAACATGGGGTAGTCGTTGAAGACGTACGACCAGTTCGTCAGCCCGTTGAAGGCGGGGACGCCGAACCCGTCGTAGCGCATGAACGAGAAGTAGACGGTCGACACCAGCGGGTAGGCGAAGAAGACGCTGAACCCGATCAGCCACGGCGACATGAAGGCCGCCGTACGAAGGGCCGACCTGCGGCGCTTCGAGCGGAGCGTGTGCGTGGTCATGGCCGGCTACTTCGCCTTGGCGATGTCGGTGTCGACCTGCTGCGCGGTCTTCTCCAGACCGGCCTCGAGGTCGCTCACCGCACCCTTCTCGTACTGGTAGCCGAAGTCCTGGATGGTGTTCAGGTAGGTCGAGCCGTTCACCGCGCCCGCCGGGGTGCTGGACTTCTCGTGCCGCGCGATGTCCAGGAAGGTCTTGAAGCGCGGGTCGAGGGTGAGGTCGTTGGACGCGAGGGCCTCGAACGTGGACGGCACATTGCGGATGCCGTTGGCGAAGCCGACGACGGCCTTGGTGTCCGTGGTCATGAACCTGACCAGCTCCCAGGCGGCGTTCTGCTTCTTGCTTGCCGGCGCGATGCCCATGATCGTGCCGGACAGGAAGCCCTTGCCGTACGTGTCGGCCTGGTCGTCGGCGACGGGCATCGGCGCGACGCCGATGTCGAACGGCACCTTCGCGTTGACCGCCATGCCCAGGCGCCACTCGCCGTCCAGCTGCATCGCGACCTGACCGGTGTGGAAGGGGTGCTTGGCGCCCCACTCGTCACCGAACGTCCCCCGGTACTTCTCCAGCTTCTGGAAGCCGCCGAGGTCGTCGATCAGCTTCTTCTGGAAGGTGAACATCGCCGCGAACTGCGGGTCCTTGGCGATGTTGGACTTGCCGTCGGCGTCGAAGTAGACGGGGTTCCAGCTGCCGAGGTAGTGCTCGGTGGTCGTCTCGTAGCCGTGGAAGGTCGGCATGATGCCGAGCTGCTCGTACGAGTCGCCCTTCTCCTTGGTCAGCTTCTTGGCGACCGAGGCGAGCTCCGACATGGTCCTCGGCGGGTTGGCGATGCCCGCCTCCTTGAAGGCGTCCTTGTTGTAGTAGAGGCCGTACGCGTCCGCCAGCAGCGGCAGGGCGCAGCGCTTGCCCTCGAACCGGGTGTAGTCGAGGAGCACCTTCGGGAAGGTCTTCTCCAGGTTCAGCTTCGACTTCTCGATGAACGGCTTCAGATCGGCGAACGCGCCGGACGAGCAGAACTTCCCCACATTGGAGGTGGTGAAGGAGGAGACGACGTCGGGGCCGTTCGAACCACCAGCGCGCAGCGCCTGGCTGAGCTTGTCGTCGTTGATGTTGCCGACGACCTTCACCTTGATGTTCGGGTGACTGTCCTCGAACCGCTTGATGTTGTCGGCGACGGCCTTCACCTCGGTGGGCTCGGACCAGCCGTGCCAGAAGGTGATGGTCGTCTTCGCGTTCGGGTCGTCACTCGCACCACTGGAGCCCGCGCCCGTACAGGCGGAGGCGAACAGCGCTATGGAGGCGGTCGCGGCCAGCGCGGCGGCCGCTCGGCGGGGGGTTGCGGACATGGCGATGTCTCCCTGTGACGGGTGAGGAGGACGGGGAAGCGATGAGGGTGGCGGTGGCGAGGAGGGGTCGGGACTTCGGTTCTATCGGCGGGAGGTGTCGAAGACCTCGTCCCTGGTGGCGGCCAGGGCGCTCTCCAACGCCCCGCGCAGGACGGGCTGCTGCGGAACGCCGCCGAGGACGAGCCGGGGGCGGGACGCGGCCAGCTCGGCGAGCTCGGCCTGGACGCGGGAGCGCAGGGGCTCGCCGCCGGCGACGATCACCTCGCCGGAAAGAACCACGAGTCCCGGGTCGAGGACCGCGACCAGGGAGGCGAGACCGGTGGCGAGGCGGACGGCGTACTGCTGGAGCAGCTCGGCGTACCGCGCGTCGTCCGCGTGCGCTTCGGCGGCCCGGCGCAGCAGCCCGGCGGCCACGGGGACGTACGGCTGCTCGGGCGTGTCGATACCGAGCGCCTTGGCGAGCCTGGGCACGGACTGGACACCGGCCAGCTCCTGGAAGCCGCCGCTGTTGGCCTTGGTGACCTGCCGTACGAGCGGAGTGCCCGGCACCGGCAGGAAACCGACCTCTCCGGCGCCGCCCGTGAAGCCCCGGTGCAGCCGGCCGCCGAGAACGAGGGCGGCGCCCAGACCTTCCTCGTTCCACAGCAGGACGAAGTCCTCGTGCTCACGGGCGGCGCCCAGGCGCTGCTCGGCGACGGCGACGAGGTTGACGTCGTTCTCGTACTCGACCGGCATCGGGAGCACGGCGGCCAACTCGTCCAGGAGCGTGGGGGAGTGCCAGCCGGGCAGATGGCTCGCATACCTCAGCCGGCCGGTGGACGGATCGAAGGCACCCGGCGTCCCGATGACGAGCCGGTGCACGTCGGCCCGCGCGATCCCGGCCTCCTTCACGGCTCCGTCGAGCACCTCGGTGACCTGCCGCACGACCCCCTCGGCGCGCCGCCCGGGCGTCTCCAGCTCGTACTCGCCGACGGTGGCGCCGGTGATGTCGGCGACCGCGGCGCGAATCCGCTGCGGTGTCACATCCATCCCGGCGGCGAAGGCGGCCCGCGCGTTCACCGCGTACAACTGCGCGTTGGGCCCGGGCCGCCCCTCGGTGGTCCCGGTGGCGACGACGAGCCCGGCCGCCTCGAGCCGCGCGAGCAACTGCGACGCGGTCGGCTTGGAGAGCCCGGTGAGCTTGCCGATCCGGGTCCGCGACAGCGGCCCCTGCTCCAGCAGCAGATCCAGCGCGGCCCGGTCGTTCATGGCGCGCAGGACGCGCGGGGTGCCCGGAGTGGTGCCGGGGGGCGTGCCGACCATGCCGCTTCCTCACACTGTTAGGAAAGTTTCCTATTTGGTTGGAAGGAACGTAGGGCGCAGGTCACGGGGGCGTCAAGAGGCCGAACGGGGGGCGCCCCCGAGGCAACCAAAGCGTTACCTGCGGGGGCGCGCGAGAAGAAGGGTTACTTCGTCAGGCTCGGCGGCGGGGTCAGTGGGGTCGCCGCCGTCGACTGCGGGGACGTCGTCGACGCGAACGCCGACGGGGCCGCCATGCCCGCCGTCGGGTCCGGGGGAGTGTCCTCCGCCGGGGCCGGGAGGCCGCCGACCAGGCGGATGCCCGCCTCGTCGAAGGCGCGCTTGATGCGCCAGCGCAGCTCGCGCTCCACGCCCAGCGACTTCCCCGGCATCGTCTTGGCCGAGACGCGGATGGTCATCGAGTCCAGCAGCACCTCGTTCAGGCCCAGGATCTCCACCGGGCCCCACAGGCGCTCGTTCCAGGGCTCGTCCTTGGCCAGGTTCGCCGAGGCCTCGGTGATCACCGACTGGACGCGGTCCAGGTCCTCGGTCGGGCGGACAGTGACGTCGATCGCCGCCGTCGCCCAGCCCTGGCTCAGGTTGCCGATCCGCTTGATCTCGCCGTTGCGGACGTACCAGATCTCACCGTTGTCGCCGCGCAGCTTCGTCACGCGCAGGCCGACCTCTATCACCTCGCCCGAGGCGACCCCCGCGTCGACCGAGTCGCCCACCCCGTACTGGTCCTCCAGGATCATGAACACCCCGGAGAGGAAGTCCGTCACCAGGTTCCGGGCGCCGAAGCCGATCGCCACACCCGCGACACCCGCCGAGGCCAGCAGCGGCGCCAGGTCGATCTTGAACGCGCCGAGGATCATCAGTCCGGCCGTGCCCAGGATCACGAAGGACGCCACCGAGCGCAGCACCGAGCCGATCGCCTCGGAGCGCTGTCTGCGGCGCTCCGCGTTCACCAGCAGACCGCCGAGAGCGGTGCCCTCGACCGCCTGGGCGCTGCGGTTCATCCGCGCTATCAGCTTGGTCAGGGCGCGGCGAATGGCCATCCGCAACAGCAGGGCGACAACCAGGATCAGCAGGATGCGCAGGCCGGTATTGAGCCAGGTGGACCAGTTCTCCTCCACCCAGCCTGCGGCGTTGGTCGCCTTCTCCGCGGCCTCGTCGAGAGTGACGGGACCGTTCGACGGATCGGCGGCCAGCCGGAGTGCGGACCAGGGCACGGTGGAAACCTCCAGGCATTGCGAACAGCAGACCATCCACACTAACGGGGCATCGGGTGTGCTCCCTTGACATGTGCGAGGGAGAGACGAGCCTCACCTGGGGATGTACCAGATGTGGTCGACGCCACAAAATCCTCCCGACCCGTTACAAGGACGTGGTGGCGCTTCGACCTGGCATGAGGAGAAACTGAGAACAGTTCGTCCCGGCGCGAGCCACGCGCCGCCGGCGTCATAGGAGGCACCCGTGCCGCATGTCCTGGTCCTCAACGCGTCGTACGAGCCTCTCGGCGTCGTACCGCTCCGCCGCGCGCTCGTCCTCGTCCTGGAGAACAAGGCACTCTGCCTCGAGGAATCCGGCGCCTTCATGCACAGCGAGACCCGCGTCATCCCCGCACCCAGCGTGGTCCGGCTGAAGCGGTTCGTGCGGGTCCCCTACCGGGGGCCCGTTCCTTTGACCCGAAGAGCCCTCTTCGCCCGTGACGGCGGTCGCTGCATGTACTGCGGTGGTGTCGCAACCAGCGTCGACCACGTCGTACCCAAGAGCCGCGGCGGCCAGCACGCCTGGGAGAACGTCGTGGCCGCCTGCCGCCGCTGCAACCACGTCAAGGCCGACCGGCACCTGCGGGAACTGGGCTGGCGCCTGCGCCACCAGCCCGCGCCGCCGTCCGGACTGGCATGGCGCATCATCGGCACGGGCCACCGGGACCCCCGCTGGCTGCCCTACCTCCAGCCGTACGGCGCCGACGACGCGATGGCCCGCATCGACAGCAGCCTGACCCTGGCGGCCGGCGGCCCCGGCTGAGGCCAGGGCCGGCGAGTGAGCCCAAGGGGCGCGCGGGTGCCGAGGGCGGGTTCCGCGGAGGCTGCGAGGGACGGGCGGTCGAGCGCGATCGGCCGTCGGCGCACGCGGAAGCGCCCCGGAGGCGAACCGAGCCCTAGAAGACGCCGTACGCCTCGACCGACCACAGGGAGTAGCCGTAGGGCGTCCCCCGCCCCTCGCCCTGGACGCGCAGGAAGCGCGTGTCCGGGGCGTCCATGCGGATGGCCTCGCGGCCGCCCCTGCCGTCCCTGACCGTCGCCGCCGTGCGCCAGGTGCGGCCGTCCGCCGAGACCTGGACGCGGTAGCGGGTCGCGTACGCGTCCTGCCAGTGCAGCACGACCTGGCCGACGCGCGCCGGCTCCGGCAGCTCCAGCTGCCACCAGGCGCCGTCCTCGGCCGGGGAGGACCAGCGGGTGGCCGGGTCGCCGTCGAGGGCCGCGGAGGCCGGGAAGTCGGGGGTCTCGTCGCCGGACGACGAGGCGGTGGCCGTACGGGCCAGGTCGGGGCCGCCCGTCCGGGGGAAAGCCCGGACGGTCAGGGTGCGCTCCTCGCCCGCGAAGGAGACCGGGACCCGGTACTCGCCCGCCGCCGTGCCCGGTGCGACGGACACCTCGACCGGGACGGTGGCCCGCACTCCGCGCGGCACTCTCGTCTCCTTGGGGAGCTTCACCACGATGCCCTTCGGGGCCTTCGCGGTGAGCGCGCCGCGCACCTCGCCGGGGCGCTGGGCCGAAAGGGTGACGTCGACGCGCTGGGCCGGGCCGCCGATCTCCGCGTCCGTCTCGGAGCGCGCCAGCTCCAGGACGGCCCGGGGCGCGTCACCGAACCACGGCACCAGCGTGCGCACCCGCGCGGCCGAACCGTCGCTCCACACGACCCGTACGGCTTCGGCGCGCAGGCCCTTCACGTCCGTCTGGGTCCAGCCGGTCGGTGAGAGGGGGCCGACCCCGCGCCAGCCCTCTCCGGGGACGTAGGCCTCGATGCGCGCGCCGTCGCCGGTGCCCGGCTCGGTCATCACGGTCACGGTCTCGAGGGGCCGGGCCCGGTCGAGCCGCACGGTGTAGGAGCCGGAGTCGTGGGAGACCGTACCGGCGGTGCGGTCCGCGCCCGTCCAGGCCGCGCCCTCCTTGACGGCCCGCGCCAGGAAGGGGTCCAGGACGCCTCGCCCCACGGTGACGGGACTCTCCTTGAGGGCCTTCCGTGACTCCTCCAGGGCCAGCGAGGTCTGCCAGGCCACCGTGCCGTCGCCGCGGGCCTGCGCCTGGAGCATGTCGACGGCGTACTCGCCCGCCTGCCCGTAACGCGCCAACTGTGCGAGCCACGGCCCGGTTTCGTCGTCGAGCCGGCCCTCCGCGGTGCCCTCCAGCCGCCGCGGGGCCTCCCGCATCACGGTGAAGGCGGCCCGCAGCTCGCGGGCGGCCGCGTCCCGGGCGGCGTTCGGAGCCGTACGCGTACGCCAGAAGGCGTCGAGCAGCGGCCGCAGATACGCGGACTCGGACGGCGAGAGGATCGACGAGGAGTCGTTGCCGGCCAGCGCGCGCAGTGCCTCGCGGGCCTTCGGGTCGGCGCCCGCGAGATCGTCGACGGCGGCCTGCCAGGACTCCTGGGGGAGATAACCCTTGGGATTCCAGGCGTAGTCGGCGGCGGTGAACAGGGGGATGCGGGACGCCGCCGCCTGTTCCATGGCGTTGGCGAGGAAGGCCGCGGATCCGGAGGCGACGGCCGGCTGGCGGCCCGTGGAGGGGCCGAGGAAGAGCCGGTCCTGCGCCCAGTCGTTGACCGGGTAGTTGTCCATGGTGACCAGCGGATGCCCGAAGGCGTCACGGGCACCGGCCAGTTCACGGCCGGTGATGGTGCGCGGTACGACTCCGACGCCCGTCCAGGCGACCTGGACCCGGTCGTCCAGCTTCGACGCGAGGGCCGTGCGGTAGGCGGTCGCGCCGTCCTGGTAGAACTCCGTCGGCATCAGCGTCAGCGGCTCGGCGTCCGGGTGCCGGTCCGCGAGATGCCGGGCCACCGCGCCGGCCACCTTGGCCTGGGCGGCGGCGGCCGCCTCGGGGCCGCGGCCGAAGGTGTCCGCGTCCCTGTCGCAGTGCCACTCGCTGTAGCTGACGTCCTGGAACTGCAGCTGGAACGCCCGTACTCCCAGGGCCCACATGGCGTCGATCTTGCGGGTGAGCGCCCTGATGTCGTCGTCCGACGCCAGACACATGGACTGCGCGGGCGCCACGGCCCAGGCGAGCGTCACATGGTTGGCACGGGCACGTTCGGCCAGCTCACGGAAGGCGGTGCGCTGGGCGGCGGGGTACGGGTCGCGCCACTGGGCCTGGCGGTACGGGTCGTCTCCGGCCGCGTAGAGATAACGGTTCTGCTTGGTGCGGCCCATGAAGTCGAGCTGCGCCAGGCGCTCCTGCTGACTCCAGGGCCGCCCGTAGAAGCCCTCGGTCATGCCGCGTACGGCGGTGCCGGGCCAGTCGCGGACCACAACGCCCCGCAGCGAACCGGTCCTTGTGTCGAGGAGCTGGCGCAGCGTCTGGGCGGCGTGGAACAGGCCGTCGTTCCCGACTCCGTCGACGGCGACCGTGTCACGGTTTCCGAGCCGGCCGGTGGCGATCCGGTAGCCCCCGTGGGGCAGATCGGTGCGTTCGGGCACACGCAGGGCGCGCAACGCCTCCTGCGCGCCGGTCCCGCCGAACCGGACGACCGTCCCGCGCCCGGGGGAGTCCGTGTAGATGGTGCGCGTACCGGCGGCGGTCAGCACCGCCCGCAGCGCCGCGACCGCGTACGGATCGGCGTCCGGGTCGGCGAGCAGGGTCACTTCGTCGTTGAGGGGGATGGCCGCCCCGGCGCCACGGATGTCCTGCGGGCGCGGCCATATGGCGGGTTGGGCGGCCGACGCGGCCCGCTCGGGAGTGTCGGGGACGGTGGTGGTGGGGTCGGTGGGGGAGTGTGGTGCGACCGGTGCGGCGAGCGCGCCCGGAGCGGTTCCGAAGAGCCCGCCGATCACGGCGATCGCCACGGCCGTCGCGGTCCGCTTGCTGCGCCCGAGCTGCACGCGCGTCTCCCCCTCGACTTTTCCCTGTCCCACCGGTGGGTTTCGAGCCCACCACCGACCCGGCGAAGGTGTCAATGTGCGTGGCCGTTGTGTCCGTTATTCCTGGCGGGGCGGGGTGCCCCGTCTCCTCACCGGCCTCCGCGCCGGTCTCGGCTCCGGCCCCAACACCGGGCTCAGCACCCGCCTCCGCGCCGGTCTCGGCACCCGCCTCCGCGCCGGTCTCAACTCGGGCTCGCGAACCGGAATGTGACCCGCACCACGTAACACGTCTGCGACGCCCGCCGTTGGGTAGGGCTGCTGTGTCCCATCGCTTCAGACGACTGGAGGCCCCCGTGGCCGCATCCGCGCAGCTGCTGCTGTCCGCCCTCTCCAAACAGGTCCCCGACCCGCGCACCGCGCTCATACCCCTCACCAGCGAGCCGCCGCTCGCCGACGCCGCCCCCCTCACCAGCGAACCCCCTCTCGCCGACGCGGCCCCCCTGACCAGCGAACCGACCGCCCATGGCACCGCCGGCGGCTTGGGGTTCCCTGGCGTGTGACCACCCCGGCGTGTGACTCACCCCTGGAGCCCGCATGACCCTGGCCCGGCTCGCCGCGCTGCACGGTGTCGCCACCGAGTACTCCCCGTCCGAAGGCGTCACCGTCCCGGTCCCCGACGCCACGGTCGTCGCGGTCCTCGCCGCCCTCGACGTCGACGCCGCCACCCCCGAGGCCGTCCGCACGTCCCTGGCGGACGCCGAGGCCGCCGTCGCGGGACGTCTGCTGCCCGCGACGGTGGTGCTGTGGCGGGACGCCCCCGTGACCGCGCCGGCCGCGATCCGGGCGCTGCCGCCGGGCACGGACCTGCGGATCGCGCCGGAGGGCGGCGGCCGGGTGAGGACGTGGCAGGTTCCCGAGGCTCCGGAAGGGCCCGTGGAGCCCGTGGACTGCTTCTGGGCGGAGCTGCCCCTCGGCGTGCACCGGCTGGACGCGCGGGCCCCCGGCGGGAGGGCGGCCGGCTGTGTGCTGATCGTCGCGCCGCCCGCCGTCCCGCAGGCCTCCCGGCGCGGCTACGGCCTCCTGGTCCAGCTGTACTCGCTGCTGTCCGGGCGCTCCTGGGGCATGGGCGACCTCGGCGACCTGCGCGAGCTCGCGGACTGGGCGGGCCGGGCGCACGGCGCCGACTTCGTGCAGGTCAACCCACTGCACGCCGCCGTGCCCGGCACCCCCACCGACCCGTCGCCGTACCGCCCCTCCTCGCGCCGCTTCCCCGACCCCGTCCATCTGCGGATCGAGGACATCCCCGAGTACGCGTACGTGGCCCCGCAGCACCGCGCCGAGCTGGACGGCGTCCTCGCGGACGCCGCCGAACTGCGCGAAGGGGTCCTGGCCAAGGGCGAGCTGATCGACCGGGACGCCGTGTGGGCCCTCAAGCGGCGTGCCCTGGATCTCGTACGGACCGTGCCGCTGGGGCCCGGGCGCCGGGCCGCGTACGAGGACTTCCTCGCCCGGCAGGGCCGGGCGCTCGCGGACCACGCCACCTGGTGCGCGCTCGCCGAGCAGTACGGCTCCGACTGGCGCGCCTGGCCCGAGCCGCTGCGGGACTCCCGTTCGGCCGCGGCGACCGCCGCCCGGGAGGGCCTCGCGGACCGTACCGGCTTCCACTCCTGGCTCGCCTGGCTCACGGACGAGCAGCTCGAGGCGGCCGCCCGCACCGCCCGGGAGGGCGGCATGGCCGTCGGGATCGTCCACGATCTGGCCGTGGGCGTGCACCCGGACGGTGCCGACGCCTGGGCGCAGCAGCACGCGTACGCCGCCGGGATGTCCGTCGGCGCCCCGCCCGACGCCTTCACCGCGCGGGGCCAGGACTGGGGCCTGCCGCCGTGGCGCCCCGACGCCCTCGCCGCCTCCGGCTACGCGCCCTACCGCGATCTGCTCCAGAGTCTGCTGCGGCACGCGGGCGCCCTGCGCATCGACCACGTCATGGGGCTCTTCCGGCTCTGGTGGGTCCCCCAGGGCCGGGAGCCCGCCGAGGGCACCTACGTCCGTCACGACGCCGACGCCATGCTGGCCGTCCTCGCCCTGGAGGCCCACCGGGCCGGCGCCCTCGTCATCGGCGAGGACCTCGGGACGGTGGAGCCGGGGGTGCGCGAGGCCCTGGAGCGGCGGGGGGTCCTCGGGACGTCGGTCCTCTGGTTCGAGCGCGACTGGAGCGGCGACGGCCGCCCGCTGGCGCCCGAGCGGTGGCGCGAGGGCTGTGTGGCCACCGCCACCACCCACGATCTGCCCTCCACGGCGGCCCGGCTCACCGGCGACCACATCGAGCTGCGGCACCGGCTCGGGCTCCTCAACCGGCCCCTGGAGCTGGAGCGGGCGGAGGGGGAGCGGGAGGTCGCCGAGTGGCTGACCCGCCTGGCCGGTCTCGGACTCCTCCCCGAGGCGGACACCGGGACAGGCCCCGATCCGGACCGCCGGTCGGTGGCCGCACCGACGGCCGTCACCGGCACCGACGCGGACCGTCGGGCGGCGGCCGAACCGAAGGCCGTCACGGGCTCCGGGGCAGGCACCGTCCCCCGCCCGGTGGCGGACGAGGAGGCCGCGATCCGGGCGCTCTACGCCTTCCTGCTGCGCACACCCGCGCGGCTGACGGGTGTCTGGCTGCCGGACGCCGTGGGGGACCGGCGCCCCCAGAATCTGCCGGGGACCTGGGACCAGTACCCCAACTGGCGCCTGCCGATCGCCGGCGCCGACGGCCGGCCGGTCACGCTGGAGGAGCTGGCCGCCTCCCCCCGGCTGCACCGGCTCCTGGACCTCTTCACGGCCCGTACGGCACCCCCGGGCGCGCGGCCCTCTTAGGCGTTCGCTACGTTTGCACCGTGGACAAGAAGAACGCCCTGCGCGCCGGCGCCGTCGCGGCCGGTACGACGCTGATGATGCTGCTCATGTCGTCCCCCGCGCTCGCGGTCACCCGCGACGACGGTGACGACCCGGGTCCCGGCCTGAGCGTGGCCGAGACGCTCGGCCTGTACGTCGCGGCGCCGATCGTGCTGTTCCTGGTGATCGCCGGCCTGGTGATGGTGCTCGACAAGTCCAAGGACCGGGTCTGACGCACTGACCCCTCCCTGACCTTCGAGGGCGCCGCACGGTACGCACATACCGCGCGGCGCCCTCGCGCATGCGCGCCCCGGCCGTGCCCGGCTACGCCGTCGTCGCCAGGAGCTTGCGCAGCAGGCCCGCCAGCTGGGCCGCCTCCTCGGCGTCGAGCGCCGACTCCAGGGCCTCCCGCTGCGCCGCGAGCCCGGCGGCCACGGCCTCGTCCACCAGCTCGCGTCCCCGTTCGCTGAGGGTCACCCGCAGCCCGCGCCGGTCGTTCGGGTCGGGGCTGCGGCTGAGCAGTCCGGCCTTCTCCAGCTTGTCGAGCCGGCCCGTCATCCCGCCGGTCGTGAGCATCAGGGTCACCGACAGCTGGCGGGGCGAGAGGGTGTACGGCTCTCCCGACCTCCGCAGGGTCGCCAGCACGTCGAACTCTCCGAGCGACATCCCATAGGGCGCGTACGCCTTGTCGACGCGCCCGCGCATCGCGTGGGAGAGCCGGTAGATGCGCCCGAAGACCGCCATCGGCAGCGTGTCGAGATCGGGGCGGACGGCGGCCCACTGGTCGGTGATGGCGTCGACGGCGTCGTGAGCGGCGGGGTTGTTCGTCTCCATGCCCGAAGTCTCCTTCCCTCTCGGCTCGGTGGCAAGTAAGTCACTTGCAATTAAGTAGCTTAGAGCTAAGCTACTTATCGCCAAGCCAGTTCGGCACCGGCACTTCGGCACTCCGACACAACAGGGGGGACCCGTCATGTCCCGCAAGGCCGCCGTCATCGCGATCACCGCACTCGCCCCGGTCTCCTGGGGCTCCACCTACGCGGTCACGACCGAGTTCCTGCCGCCCGACCGGCCGCTCTTCACCGGTCTGATGCGCGCCCTGCCCGCCGGGCTCCTGCTCCTCGCGCTCACCCGCAAGCTGCCGCGCGGCGCCTGGTGGTGGAAGTCGGCGGCCCTCGGGGCGCTCAACATCGGCGCCTTCTTCCCGCTGCTGTTCCTGGCGGCCTACCGACTGCCCGGCGGGGTCGCCGCCGTCGTCGGCTCGGTCGGCCCGCTCTTCGTCGTCGGCCTCGCGGCTCTCCTCCTGGGCGACCGGCCCACCGTGCGGGCGACCCTGACCGCCGTCGCGGCGGCCTTCGGTGTCAGTCTGGTCGTCCTCAGGGCCGGAGCGGCGCTCGATCTGGTCGGCGTGCTCGCCGGACTCGCCTCCGCGCTGTCGATGTCCGCGGGCACCGTCCTCACCAAGCGCTGGGGGAGGCCGCAAGGGGTCGGCGCGCTGGCGCTCACCGGCTGGCAGCTGACCGCCGGCGGGCTGATCATCGCGCCCGTCGCCTTCCTGGTGGAGGGTGCTCCGCCGGTCCTCGACGGCCGGAGCGTCGCGGGCTACCTCTACCTCGCCCTCGGCAACACCGCGGTCTCGTACTGGCTCTGGTTCCGCGGCATCGAGCGGCTGAGCGCCGGCTCGGTCACCCTCCTCGGTCCGCTGTCGCCGATCACCGCCGCCGTCATCGGCTGGGCGGCACTGGGGCAGGCGCTGGGACCGGTGCAGGTGCTCGGCATGGTGATCGCCTTCGGGGCCACGCTCCTCGGGCAGCGGCAGCCGAAGCAATCATTCAGTGGAACTGAAAGGAATGATCGAAAGTATTCGATGGACCTTATGATTCGCTCGATGCGACGGTAGTCCGGCACCGACCTCCCCGAATGGGGCAGCGACCTCCCCGGAAGGGGAAAGAGAGGCAAGGGCGACCGTGACACTCCTCGAACGGGTCCGTACCCAGGAGCCGATGACCGCGCGGCGCGTCACCCGGGGGGCCGGGCCCGGTCTCCTCCTCGCGGCCGTCGCCACGGTCGTCTGGTCGGGGAGCTTCGTCGCCGCCCGCGCCCTCCACGACTCCGTCCCGCCCGTCCAGCACGCCTTCTGGCGCTGGATCGTCGCACTGGCCGCCCTCGCCCCCTTCGCGGCCCGGACGACCTGGGACCAGCGTCAGCTGCTCCGCCGCCACCTCGGCTTCGTCGCCCTGGCCGCGCTGCTCGGCGTCACCGTCTACAACACCCTGGTCAACCAGGCCGGGCTCACCACTTCCGCGGGCAACATGGGCATGATCATGGCCGCCTCCCCCGTCCTGATGGCGGTGTACGCGCGGATCGGCGGCGCCCGTCTCGGCGCCCGCCGCACCACCGGCATGATGATCGCCTGCGCCGGGGTGCTCCTCCTGGTGAGCGAGGGCTCCTTCGCCAGGGAGTTCGCCACCGGTGATCTCTGGATCATGGCGGCGGCCGTCTGCTTCGCCTCGTACAGCGCCCTGCTCAAGCGCCGCCCCGCCGAGATCGGCCAACTGGCCTTCCTCTTCGCGACCTTCGCCCTCGGCGCGCTGATGCTGCTGCCCGCGTACGGCGTCAGCCTCGCCACCCAGGGCGGTTTCGAACCCACCACCGGCACGGTCGGACCGCTCCTCTACGTCGGCGTCCTCTCCTCTGCCGTCGCCTTCTTCGCCTGGAACAAGGCCGTCGGCCTGATCGGCGCCACCCGTGCCGGAGTCGTCTACTACCTCCAGCCGGTCTGCGTGGCGCTCCTGTCGTACGTCGTGCTCGGCGAGGACCTGGGCGCGCTGGGAGCCCTCTGCATGGCGCTGATCCTGGGCGGGGTCGCGCTCGGCGCCAGCCGCGAGGGACGACCCGGGTAAGTTCCCCTCCCATGACCGAGTGGGACATCAAGAAGCTCCAGATCCTTCGCACCCTCCGTGATCGCGGCACCGTCACCGCGACCGCGGAGGCGTTGCTCATGACCCCCTCGGCCGTCTCGCAGCAGCTCACCAATCTCGCCAGGCAGCTCGGCGTCCAGCTTCTCGAGGCGCAGGGCAGGCGCGTGCGGCTCACCGACGCCGCGCATCTGGTGCTGCGGCACGCGGAGGCCGTCTTCGCTCAGCTCGAGCGCGCCGACGCCGAGTTGACGGGTTATCTTCGGGGCGAGGCGGGTGAGGTCCGGGTCGGGGCGTTCTCCACGGCCGTACCCGCTCTGGTGGTGCCGGCCGTGCAGCAGCTGCGGACCGCGCACCCCGCCCTGGAAGTGCGGGTCCGCGAGGCCGAGGCCGCCGAGGCGTACGAACTGCTCACGGCCGGAGAGGTCGACCTGGCGCTCTCGCTCGCCGCGCACGCCCCCTCCGCCCGCGACCCCAAGTTCGCCCGCGTCCCGCTCCTCGCCGACCCGCTCGACGTGGCCCTGCCCGCCGGGCACCCGCTCGCCGACGCGCCGGGGCTGCGGCTGCACGACCTCTCCGCCGAACCGTGGATCTTCGGCGGGAGCGGACCCTGGTCGGAGATCACCCTGGCCGCATGCGAGGCCGCCGGATTCGTCCCGGAGCAGGCGCACAGCGCCGCCGGGTGGACCGCGATCCTCGCGATGGTCGAGGCGGGCATGGGGGTCGCCCTGGTGCCCAGGATGGCCTCGGCCGAGCGCCGTGCCGGGGTGGTGATGCGGGTCCTCTCCGCCGACCAGCCCCGCCGCCACGTGGTGGCGGCGGTACGGCGCGGGGCCGAGGAGGGCCCGGCCGTCGCGCGGGTACTGGCGGCGCTGCGGCAGGCGGCCGTCGCGAGGGAGACCGTCCAGTAGGCAGCTCAATCTTTCAGTAGAACTGAATCCATTCGTCGAAAACATTCGATGGACCTGTGGCGTCCGCTCGCGGCACAGTCGTCGTATGACCTTCGACCCGAGCCAGGACCAGGACCCGCACGCCAACGACGCCGCGCCCTACGGCGGTGGCGACCCGTACGCCGACTACCGCACCGGTGACTTCCCCTTCACCGAGCTCGTCGATCTGGCCGACCGCCGGCTCGGTGCCGGAGTCGTCGCGGCGAACGACGAGTTCTTCGCCGAGCGCGAGAACCTCCTGGTGCGCGAGCGTGCGGTGTTCGACCCCGAGCACTTCGGCCACAAGGGCAAGATCATGGACGGGTGGGAGACCCGCCGTCGCCGCGGCGCGGACGCCGAGAACGTCTTCCCGGCCCCCGAGGACCACGACTGGGCGATCGTCCGCCTCGGCGCCCCCGGCGTGATCCGCGGGATCATCGTCGACACCGCCCACTTCCGCGGCAACTACCCCCAGCGGGTGTCCGTCCAGGCCACCTCGGTGGAGGGATCGCCCAGCCCCGAGCAGCTCCTCGCGGACGACGTGAAGTGGGAGGAGATCGTCCCGGCGACGCCGGTGCGCGGTCACGCCGCCAACGGGTTCACCGTCGACAGCGAGCGCCGCTACACCCATCTGCGGCTCTGCCAGCACCCCGACGGCGGTATCGCGCGCCTCCGGGTCCACGGCGAGGTCGTCCCCGACCCCGAGTGGCTCGACCTGCTCGGCACCCTCGACCTCGTCGCCATACTCAACGGCGGGGTGTACGAGGACGCCTCGGACACGTTCTACTCCTCGCCGACGCAGATCATCCTGCCCGGCACCTCCCGCAAGATGGACGACGGCTGGGAGAACCGCCGCCGCCGGACCCGCGGCACCAACGACTGGGTGCGCTTCCGTCTCGCCGCCCAGGGAGCCGTGCGCGCGGTCGAGATCGACACCGCCTACCTCAAGGGCAACTCGGCCGGCTGGATCGCCCTCCAGGGGCGAAACGGCGGAACCGAAGAGAGCGCGGAGTGGTTCGAGATCATCCCCCGCACCAGGCTCCAACCGGACACCCTGCACCGCTTCAAGCTGTCGGCCCAGGCCGTCGTCACCCATGTGCGGCTGGACGCCTTCCCCGACGGCGGAGTGGCCCGGATGCGGCTGCACGGCACGCTCACGGAGCAGGGCGCGGCCGATCTGCGGGCGCGCTACACGCGGCTGAACGGCTGACGTCCGGCCCGTCCCCACTTCCGCCCGGCGGGCGGCCGCGGCCCTGCCCCCGGCCGCCGGGCGGACTTCAGACGCGGCGAAGGGGTGCCCCCCTGGGGGAGGGACACCCCTTCGCCGTGCAAGCACGGCCCTATCCCGCCGCGCCGCGCGTCACGAGGCCTCCGGAGCCGCGGCGAGCGCGTACAGATAGCGCATCAGCGTCATCAGGACGTCGCGGCTGGAGTCGCGCCGGCGGGCGTCACAGACGACCAGGGGGACCGACGCGGGCAGGTCGAGGGCGCCGCGCAGTTCCTCCAGGGGGTACTCGGGGGCGCCGGGGAAGGAGTTGACGGCCACCACGAAGGGCACGCCCCGTTCCTCGAGCCGGCCGATCACATCGAAGCTGACCTCCAGCCGGCGGGTGTCGACCAGGACGACGGCGCCCAGCGCGCCCTCGAACAGGCCGTGCCACAGGAACCAGAAGCGCTCCTGGCCGGGGGTCCCGAAGAGATACAGCACCAGTTCCTCGTTGATGCTGATCCGGCCGAAGTCCATGGCGACGGTGGTGGAGCTCTTGCGCTCCACGCCCGCCGTGTCGTCGACGCCGACCCCGGCCTGGGTCATCGTCTCCTCGGTGGTCAGCGGGCGGATCTCGCTGACCGAGCCGACCAGGGTCGTCTTGCCGACACCGAAGCCGCCCACGATCACCACCTTCACGGCGGCCGCGGCCGTCTCCGGCAGTACGTCCTCGCGCCGCGGCCCCGCGAGGGGCTCAGAGCTTCTGAAGTCCATCGATCACTGCCTCAATCAATGCCAGGTCGGGGAGTTGGGCGGGGGCGACGGGCGCGCGTGAGAGGACCATGTCCATGGCGAGCAGGTCGTCGAGCAGCACCGTGACGACGCTCACCGGCAGGGCCAGGTACGCGGAGATCTCGGCCACCGAGAGCGGGGCCTGACAGAGCCGTACGATCGCGGCGTGTTCCGGCTGCATCCCCGGCTTGGGCCCCGACCTGGCCACGATCAGGGTGACCAGATCGAGTGTGGACGGCGCCGACGCGCCGCTGCGGCCTCCGGTGATGACATAGAGCCGCTCGGGACTGCCGTCCTCCCAGTCGCGGCCCGGATCGCTCACGCGGCCGTTCCTCCCCCGGCGCCCCCGGCCTGGGAGGTGCCCCCACCCCGCGGCGGGCTGCTGAGATGCTCTCCGATCCGTGCCACCAGATCCCGCATCCGCTGGCCCATGAGCCCGGCGTCCACGCCCTCGTCGGCCAGGACCGCGAGATAGGCGCCGGCGCCGGCCGCCATCAGATAGAAGAACCCGCCGTCCATCTCGATCACCACGAGCCTCATGCGGCCCTTGGAGTGCGGGAGTTCGGCGGCGACCGCCCCGGCGAGGCTCTGCAGACCGGCGCAGGCGGCAGCCAGCCGGTCGGCGGTGTCGGTCGCCGTGCCGTACTGCGCCATCCGCAGACCGTCGGCGGAGAGCACGATCACATGACGCGTCTGCGGGACGCCCTCGGCCAGGTCCTTGAGCATCCAGTCCATATCGGCCCGCTGCATACTCACAGCTGTTCCCCCTTGCCCGCCGAGGCCGGCGAGTCGTTGTTCAGGCGTGCACCGGTCCGGCTCTCGCCGGTCGGGCCTTCGCCGGTCTGGTCTTCCCCGGACAGGCCGCTCTGGAAGGCGGCGAGCCACATTCCCGGCTGCGCCTGGGGTGCGGGCTCCGCGTTCTCGGCGGTCCGGGCGGTGAGGACGGCGGGCTCGGCCGGCGCCGCCGTGGCACGGGTCTTGCGCCGTCGCTGCGGCAGACCGTTCGTGGTCCGCTCGGTCACCACGGGCGCGTGGTGGTCGGCCGGCCCCGTGGTCCGCGGGTCGGCCGGCTGCGGGCCGGTCGCCGGACGCGCCGAGCGCGGCGCCTCGGCGGCCGCCGGTTCGACGGCGCCCCGGGGGCCCGAGGAGGTGCCGATGCCGTGGGCGACGCCCGTCGCCGCCGAGGCGGCGGTGATCAGGGCCTGCGGGACCACGAGGACGGCGCGCACGCCGCCGTACGCGGAGGTGCGCAGGGAGACCTGGAAGCCGTAGGCCTGTGCGAGCCGGCCGACCACCGCGAGACCCAGCCGGGGCGTCTCTCCCAGGTCGTTGAGGTCGATGCCCTGCTGCGCCTGCCGGAGCATCCGCTCGGCCCGCCTGCGGGCCTCCTCGCTCATGCTCACGCCGCCGTCCTCGATCTCGACGGCGATGCCCGCGTTCACGTCGACGGCGGTCAGATGGACCTTGGTCTGCGGCGGCGAGTAGCGGGTGGCGTTGTCGAGGAGCTCGGCCAGCGCGTGGATGAGCGGTTCGACGGCGGGGCCGACGACGGCGACCTCCGAGACCGAGTGGAGCTCCACACGCTGGTAGTCGATGATCCGGGACATGGCGCCGCGCAGCACGCTGTAGAGCGGTACGGCCCTGCTCCACTGTCGGCCGGGCCGGGCCCCGCCGAGTACGGCGATGGAGTCGGCGAGCCGGCCGATGAGCGCGGTGCCGTGGTCGAGCCGCAGCAGATCGCCGAAGACGTCCGGTGTGCGGCCGTGCCGGTCCTCCATCTCGCGGAGTTCCTGGGCCTGCTGGTGCACGATCGCCTGGACGCGGCGGGCGATGTTCACGAAGGCGCGCTGCGCCGAGTCGCGCAGGTCCTCCTCGGCGGTGACGGCCCCGAGCACCGAGCGGAGCACGGCCTGGTGGGCCGCCCTGAACTCGGGGGTCGGTCCCGGGCCGTGGGCGTCGGCGGACTCCAGGGAGGCGAGGACGTCCTCGGGGAACTCCCCCTTGCGCAGCCGCGCGACGACATCGGGCAGCAGCACCTCGGCGAGCCGTACGGTCTCGGTCTCCTGGAGCGACAGGGCCGTGCGCTGTGCGGCGACGGTGGCGCGGAGTTCCGCGACGGTCCGGCCGCGTCGGGCGGCCACGCCACAGGACAGCGCGACCGCGACGAAGGCCATGGCGCCCAGCCAGGCCATCGGGGCGCGGGCCGGCGCGGTCACCAAGGAGACGGCGATGGCGGTGCCCGCGGCGGTCACGACGGCGGGCACCGCCCATATGACGGGTGAGGTGGGCCCTGAACTACCGGGCGACGATCCCTCTCGAACCATCAGAACCCTCAAACGATCGAAAGTGAAAGATCATTGGTCAACGGCCCGGAAGCTTATCGGCTTTGTGCACGACTCTTGACAGCGGGTCATGATGTGAACGTGCCACCGGAGTTGAGGCCCCGTCACCTCCCGGGGAAGCGCTCGGGAAATACCCGCGAACGCCAAGGCGCCCCGGACCAGGAGCAGTCCGGGGCGCCTTCCGCTTGTGCGTCTACTGCACGGCGGCCGCGTCCGCCGCCTGCGCCTTCAGCGCACGCTCCACGCCCGCGCGCGATTCCGTCACCATGCGCCTCAGCGCCGGAGCCGGGTCGTTCGCCGAGATCCACGCGTCGGTCGCGTCCAGCGTCTCCTGGGACACCTGGAGCGAGGGGTAGAGGCCCAGCACGATCTGCTGGACGATCTCATGGCTGCGGGTCGCCGCGATGTCCTTGATCGACGCGAAGTACTTCTCCGCGTACGGGGCGAGCAGCTCGCGCTGGTCGGTCTGGACGAAGCCCGCGATGACCGCCTCCTGCACGGCGTTGGCCAGCTTGTCGGACTCCACTACCGTCGCCCAGGCCTCCGCCTTCGCCGCCTCGGTCGGCCGGGCCGCGCGCGCGGTGGCCGCGTGGCGCTCGCCCGCCGCCGTCCGGTCACGCTCCAGCTCGGCCGCGATCTCCGTCTCGTCGTAGACACCGGTCGCGGCCAGCCGCTCCACGAACGCCCAGCGCAGCTCGGTGTCCACCGCCAGGCCCTCGATCGTCTCGGTGCCCTCCAGCAGGCCCGTCAGCAGGTCCAGCTGCTGCGGGGTGCGGGCGGTCGCCGCGAACGCGCGCGCCCATGCCAGCTGGTGGTCGCTGCCCGGCTCGGCGGAGTGCAGATGCGCCAGCGTCGCCTCGGTCCACCGCGTCAGACCCGTCTCGCGCCACTGCGGCGCCGCGTACACGTCGATCGCCAGCTTCACCTGGCGGTGCAGCGACTGCACCACACCGATGTCGCTCTCCTTGCCGATGCCCGAGAGCACCAGCTCCAGGTAGTCGCGGGCGGCCAGCTCGCCGTCCCGGGTCATGTCCCAGGCGGACGCCCAGCACAGCGCCCGCGGCAGCGACTCGGTGAAGTCGCCCAGGTGCTGGGTGACGTTGGCCAGCGAGATCTCGTCGAGGCGGACCTTCGCGTACGACAGGTCGTCGTCGTTGAGGAGCACGACGGCCGGACGGGTGGTGCCGGCCAGCTGCGGTACGTCGGTCAGCTCGGCGGCCGCGATGTCCAGCTCGACGCGGTCGGTGCGGACGAGCTTGCCGTCCCGGAGCTCGTAGAGACCGATCGCGATCCGGTGCGGGCGCAGCGTCGCCTCGCCCTTGGCGCCCGCCGGCAGCGCCGGGGCCTCCTGGCGGACCTTGAAGGAGGTGATGACGCCGGCCGCATCCGTCTCGATCTCCGGGCGCAGGATGTTGATGCCGGCCGTCTCCAGCCACGCCTTCGACCACGTCTTCAGGTCACGCCCGGAGGTCTCCTCCAGCGCGCCGAGCAGGTCGGACAGGCGCGTGTTGCCGAACGCGTGGCGCTTGAAGTACGTCTGCACTCCCGCGAAGAACTCGTCCTGGCCCACATAGGCGACCAGCTGCTTGAGCACCGACGCGCCCTTGGCGTAGGTGATGCCGTCGAAGTTGACCAGCACGTCCTCGAGATCGTTGATCTCGGCCATGATCGGGTGGGTGGAGGGCAGCTGGTCCTGGCGGTAGGCCCAGGTCTTCTCCGAGTTGGCGAAGGTGGTCCAGGCGTTCGGCCAGCGCGAGCCCTCCGCGTACGCCTGGCAGGCGACCGAGGTGTAGGTGGCGAACGACTCGTTCAGCCACAGGTCGTTCCACCACTCCATGGTGACCAGATCGCCGAACCACATGTGCGCGAGCTCGTGCAGGATGGTCTCGGCACGGCGCTCGTACGCCGCGTCCGTCACCTTCGAGCGGAAGACGTACTGGTCGCGGATGGTCACCGCGCCCGCGTTCTCCATCGCGCCCGCGTTGAACTCCGGCACGAAGAGCTGGTCGTACTTGGCGAAGGGGTAGTCGTAGGCGAACTTCTCCTGGAACCAGTCGAAGCCCTGCCGCGTCACCTCGAAGATCGCGTCCGCGTCCAGGAACTCGGCCAGCGACGGACGGCAGTAGATGCCCAGCGGAACGGACTGGCCGTCCTTCTCGTACGAGCTGTGCACCGAGTGGTACGGGCCGACGATCAGCGCGGTGATGTAGGTGGAGATGCGGGGCGTCGGCTCGAAGACCCAGATGTCGTCCTTGGGCTCCGGCGTCGGCGAGTTGGAGTTCACCGTCCAGCCGGAGGGCGCCTTCACCGTGAACTGGAAGGTCGCCTTGAGGTCCGGCTGCTCGAAGCTGGCGAAGACCCGGCGCGCGTCCGGCACCTCGAACTGGGTGTACAGGTAGGCCTGGTTGTCGACCGGGTCGACAAACCGGTGCAGGCCCTCACCGGTGTTCGTGTACGCGCAGTCCGCGACGACCTTCAGCTCGTTGCGGCCCTGGTGCAGAGGGCCGAGGGTGATCCGCGAGTCCTGGAAGACGGCGTCCACATCGAGCGCGTGCCCGTTCAGGACGACCTCGTGGACGGTGGGAGCCACCAGGTCGATGAAGGTCTCCGCGTCGGCCTCGGCGGAATCGAAGCGGACGGTGGTGACGGACCGGTAGGTGCCGCCCTCCTGCGCGCCGGACAGATCGAGGTCGATCTCGTACGCGTCCACCGTCAGCAGCTTCGCCCGCTGCTGCGCCTCTTCGCGGGTCAGGTTTGTGCCAGGCACCCGGTCATCTCCTCGGTTCGTGACGTTTGCGGCCATCCTTCCACGCCGTCCGGATGGCGGACGGGGCTCCGGTTCGGCCCCGGGCGAACGCCACGACCGAATTCCGCCAGCACGGGCCCGCGCACACGCGGAGGCTGGCCCCATGACGACCTACACCGCCCTGCCCATCCACCCCACCGCGCTGAAGGAGCTCCGCGCGAGCGACGACGCGGGCCGCCCCTGTGAGCCCTACATCGACCTCGCGGGCGGCGACCCGCTGCGCTGCTGCCTGCGGCCCAGCCGGATCGGGGAGCGGATCGCGCTCGTCTCGTACGCCCCGCTGCGGAGGTGGGCCGCCGAGACCTGGGCCCGGCCCGGCGCCTACGACGAGCAGGGGCCGGTCTTCATCCACGCGGAGGAGTGCGAGGGGCCCGGGGAGCCGGAGTCGTACCCCTTCGCCCGGCCCGGCGTCCTGCGCACCGTCCGGCGCTACGACTCCGAGGGCAGAATCGCCGGCGGCCGCCTCCTGGAGATCCCGGAGGCGGCCGACGAGGGGTTCGACGCGGCGTTCGCGGAGGCCTTCGCCGACCCGGAGGTGGCCCTGGTGCATGTCAGGGCCGTCGAGTACGGCTGCTTCCACTTCGAGGTCAGGCGCTGAGCGCTCGGGCGCCCAGAGGTCAGGCGCCGAGCTCCGCGGCGACCAGCTCCGCGATCTGCACGGCGTTCAGCGCCGCGCCCTTGCGAAGGTTGTCGTTGGAGAGGAAGAGGGCGAGACCGTTGTCGACGGTCTCGTCGACGCGGATGCGGCCCACGTACGAGGCGTCCTTGCCCGCCGCCTGGAGCGGCGTCGGGATCTCGGAGAGCTCGACGCCCTCGGCGTCCTTCAGCAGCTCGTAGGCACGCTCGACGCTGATCGGACGCTCGAAGCGGACGTTGACCTGGAGGGAGTGCCCGGAGAAGACCGGAACCCGCACACAGGTGCCCGAGACCTTGAGCTCCGGGATCTCCAGGATCTTGCGGGACTCGTTGCGGAGCTTCTGCTCCTCGTCGGTCTCGAAGGAGCCGTCGTCGACGATGGAGCCGGCGAGCGGGACCACGTTGAAGGCGATCGGGCGCTTGTAGACACCCGGCTCGGGGAACTCCACGGCCTCGCCGTCGAACGCCAGCTGGTCGGCCTTCTCGGCCACCGCACACGCCTGGGTGCGCAGCTCCGCGACGCCGGCCACGCCCGAGCCGGAGACGGCCTGGTAGGTGGTGGCGATCAGCGCGACGAGGCCGGCCTCCTGGTGGAGCGGCTTGAGGACGGGCATCGCAGCCATGGTGGTGCAGTTCGGGTTGGCGATGATGCCCTTGGGGCGGTCCTTGATCGCGTGCGGGTTGACCTCGGAGACGACGAGGGGCACCTCGGGGTCGCGGCGCCAGGCGGAGGAGTTGTCGATCACGACGGCGCCCTGGGAGGCGACCTTCTCGGCGAGGGCCTTGGACGTGGCGCCACCGGCGGAGAAGAGCACGATGTCCAGACCGGTGTAGTCGGCCGTCGAGGCGTCCTCCACCGTCACGCCGTCCACGACGCTGCCGGCGGACCGGGCGGAGGCGAAGAGGCGCAGCTCGGTGACCGGGAAGTTGCGCTCGGTGAGGATCTTGCGCATGACCGTGCCGACCTGACCGGTGGCTCCGACGATTCCGACCTTCACCTGGAACTCCTTCATACGTGCCTGCGGCGTGGGTGCCGCGTCCATGATGCGTATGACCACGGCCGCCTTGTCCAATCCATTGTCCGATGGACGGACGGTGGCGCACATGAGAGGGGCGGGCGCCCTACGGACGCCCGCCCCCGTGTTTCTCACAACAGTGCTACGGCGTGACCTTGGTGATCACGACGCTGCCGGTGCCCGCGATGGTTCCGCGCGCGTTCACCAGCTGCACCTCGCCGAAGAACTGCCGGCCCTCGGGCGCGGCGCCGGCGACCAGCACCTCGGCGCCGACCTGGGCGCTCGCGCCGTTCGCCAGCTGGACCGACTTCGACTCGTCGACCTTCACGGTGCCGAGCGAGGCGGAGTAGTAGACGTCCTTGTAGTCGAACGTGGTGCCCTCGGCCGCCTGGACCGAGTAGCCGTCGATGACGACCGTGTACGTGCCGGCGGCCGGCTTGACCAGGGAGACGGCCTCCTCCGAGTCGCCGTCCGCGGACTGGCCGACCCTCGTGGCGCCCTTGTAGACCGTGAGATCCAGGTCGGCCGCCTTGTCGGAGGTGTTGCCGATGACGACGTCCAGACGCTCGACGCCCTCACCGATCGTGATCTCGCGGGTCTGCTGCTCGTGGTGCTTGATGGTCGGGGTCTCGACCTTCGCGGAGCCCAGCGAGCCGCCCTTCAGCTTGCCCTCCAGCGCGGCGAAGCCGTTGGTGACCTTCCACTCGACGGCGGCCGGGGTGCCGACCTTCGCCTCCGGGACGGTCTGGGTGGCCGGGTCGAACGCGGCACCCAGGACCGTGACGTCCAGCTTGTAGGGGTTGTCCAGGTCCGGCGACGTGCGACGGGCCTCGACCTCGATCTCCCAGACGCCCGGCGTCGGGTCCGCGTACGAGCGCAGGTCCGGACGGCAGGTGTTGGCCGGGTTGTAGTGCGGGTAGCAGACGTTGGACGCGGTGTCCTCGAGCGCCACACCGTACGGGTGGATGGAGATGAACCGGGTCTGGCTCTTCTCCTTCAGCCCGCCGATCGCCACCTCAAGCGACTTGGCGCCCTGCGGCACGGTCACGAAATACGACTTGTGGCTGTTGCGCTGCACCGAGCCGGTCGCCGAGTAGGAGTAGCCCGGCTTGGCCAGCTGCTGGGAGGCGACCACGGTCGACAGGATCTGCTTGTCGATGCCCTCGGTGCGCTCGTCGTCCAGCTGCAGGATCGCGCTGTGGACGCCGGCGGTCTTCGCCGTGGCCTCGACCTTGACGGTCACCGGCTTGTTGAGCGGCAGGGTGATGTAGTCGTACGCGGTGGCGGCCTTGAAGGTGCCGTCGTTGTACTTCCAGCTCAGGTCGTGCCGCACGCCGTATGACGGGCCCGAGGTCCGGGTGATGGTGACGTCGTACGTCTTCTTCTTGCCGGTCTTCAGACCGCCCTCGCGGTCGTAGATGCCGGTGCCCGTGTGCGGGGCCGGGAAGATCGCGGTGTCCACCGGGGCGGTGACCTTGTAGTCGTGCGCGGTCGCGCCCGCCTCGATCGACTGCCAGGCTTCCTTGATGTCGATCAGGCCGGAGCCCTGCTCGTGCGCGGCCACACCGGCGATCTTGTTCGCGGTGCTGGTGAGGGCGGTGCGCAGGGTGAGCGGGGAGAGCTCGATCTTCTTCTGCTTCGCGGCGGACAGCAGCAGCGCGGACGCGCCGGCGGCCTGCGGCGAGGACATCGACGTGCCGTTGAGCATGCCGTAGCCGGCGGGCAGCGTGTAGCCGGCCTCGGCGACGCCGGAGCCCGCCTGCCAGGTCGGCGTGGTGTTCACGGCCGAACCGGGGGCGGTGATCGTCGGGGTGAAGCCGCCGTCCTCACGCGGACCGCGCGAGGAGAAGGGGAACATGGCGTACTTCTTCTCGACGGCCGAGCCGTAGTTGGCGGCCCAGGTCTCCTTGGAGATGGCCGCGCCGACCGAGATGACCTTGTCGGCCAGGCCGGGGTCGCCGATCGTGTTGATGCCGGGGCCCTCGTTGCCGGCCGAGATGACCAGCTGGACGCCGGTCTCGTCGATCAGGCGGGTGTAGAGCCGGGCGCGGACGTTGTCGCCGTCGTTCTGCGCGGGCAGGCCGCCGATCGACATGTTGACGATGTCGACGCCACGCTTCTCGACGAGGTCCGTCATGCCCTCCATGAGGGCGGTGTTGGTGCAGCCGCCGGACCATGTGCAGGCACGGGCGGAGACGATCTTCGCGCCGGGCGCTGCACCGTTCATCCTGCCGCCGAACAGGCTGTGGGCGGCGGTGATACCGGCGACGTGCGTGCCGTGCGAGGACTCGACGACGCCGATGTTGACGAAGTCGGCCTTCTTGCCCTCCCAGTCCGGGCCCGCGGCGTCCATCGGGACGTCCTTGCGGATCTCGATGACGAAGGGGGTGCGCTCGGCGACCGGCGTGGACGGGTTGTCGGTACCGAAGTAGCCGATCTGGTACCCGTCCTTGTACGGCTTCATCGGCTCGTTGTCCGTGAAGTCGTTGTTCTGGTCGGTGTCCACGCGGACCGTGCCGGCGGCCGCGTCGTACAACATGCCGAAGAGGTCGGTCTTGTCGCCGTCGCGGTTGATGTCACCCGCCGGGTCGCCGCCCGCGGTGATCGCCTCGTTGAAGCGGCTGAACTGGTAGGAGCCCGCGGGCGCCTTCCAGCTCTGCTGCGCGGCGGTGAAGACCGGGCCGTCGACCGGGGAGATCTGCGCACGCCAGGTGGCGTCGCCCTCGGTCAGCGGGTCGGTCGCGGTGATCCAGTCGACGATCTTGCGCTCGCCGGTGGTGGTCTTCTGCAGCGCCGGGTGGGCGAGGTCGACACCCGAGTCGAGGATGCCGATGGTCACGCCGCGGCCGTCGGCCTTGGGGTGCTCCTTGACGAAGTCCACCGCGCCGGTCTCGAAGGACGGGTTGTACGGGTTCTTCGCCGGGGTCTGCGCGCCCGGGGCCGGGTACGTGGCCGCGGTGGCCGCTCCCGCCGGTCCGGTGGTGCCCGCGTCCGGGGTGGGATCGTCCAGCTTGATCTCGGCCTGGAGGTCGATCGACTGGACCGAGGAGAGCTTGGATGCCGCCTTGATCGCGGCGTCCGCCCGGCCGGTGGGCAGGGTGGCCCGGACGTAACCGAGCTTGTCGTGCGTCTTGCCGACCGACGCCCCCTGGATCGCGTCGAGCTGGTCGGCGACCTGCTCGGTCGCGCCGGGCGCGGTGGCGATCAGGACGGTGACGGACTTCTGCCCCTTGGCCTCCGCGTCGGCGAGCCGCTGCGCGTCGGTCGAGCCGAGCTTGTCGGCCGCGTCGGAGGACTTGACCGGGGGAGTGCCCGCCGGGTCGTCGGCGGCGAGGACCGGTGCGGCGCCGGTCGCGACGAGCGCCGCCACGAGGCCGGCGGCGGCGGCCACACGGGCCGCGCGTCTGTGCCCGGGCTTCGAGCGCCCGGATATGGAGCTCTGGGATTCGGGGGTGGTCATCTACATCCCTGTATGTGAAAGAGAGGGTCCGGAATACGGTGCCGGATGACCGCTCACCCTTTCGTAAGTGACAGGGGTTTGTGGAGACTTGTCGAGGGGTGGGATACGGCTGTGGCGCACATCCGCCACCGCTGGACATGCGCCACAGAGCGCATACCGCCCTCAACCCGTACAGGTCGACGGGTACTTGGCTCGTTTTAGTTGTCTTTTGTACGAGCGTAATGACGCGAGGCCTTCGCGCGGTTGCCGCACGCGGCCATGGAGCACCAGCGGCGGGTGCCGTTCCGCGAGGTGTCGAAGAAGTGCAGGATGCACGCCTCGTGGGCGCAGGCCCGGATCCGGTCGGGCGCGGTGCGCAGCAGATCCAGGTAGTCGCGGGCGGCGGTCCAGCCCGGGCCCCAGGCCGGCTGGGCGAACTCGGCCTCCTCGCCGGGGCCGTCCGCGCTCAGCGTGGCCCTGATCCGGCCGTGTCCCAGCACGGCGTCCACCAGGGCGGCGGCCCTCGGGTCGCCCGGGCGGTCCACGATCGCGCTCAGCGCGTCACGGGCGGCGAGGGTGTGGCGCAGGGTCGTGGCGTCGGCGGTGAAGCGGTCGTCGAGCCCGTTGGACGCCAGCCAGACGCGCAGTCCGTCGGTGTCGGTGAGCAGGTCCTGGCGGACGCCCTCGTGGTTCCACCGCGTGTTGAGCAGGTCGAGGGAGACCGGCTCGCCGACGAGTGGCCGCGGATCGGAAACGGACATCCCGGCATCTCCTCTCTGTCTGCCCCCGCTGCTAACCCCTCAAGAGTACGTGAGTGGTTGACGCTCGCCAGGCCTAACCTCTAAAGTCGAATTCAGCGGTTAGGTCACACCGACGGGAACCGCACTGCCGAGAGAGGAACGCCATGACGGCGACCAGCACCCTGCGCACCGGCCACATCGGCCTGAACGTCACGGACATCGAGCGGTCCCTCGCCTTCTACGGGGACGTCCTCGGCTTCGAGGTGATCGGCGAGGGCAAGGAGAAGGGGCAGCGTTACGCCTTCCTCGGCCAGGAGGGCCGGCTCGTCCTCACCCTCTGGCAGCAGGCCGACGGCCCGTATTCCCCGCGCTTCGCCGGCCTCCACCACCTCGCCTTCGAGGTCGACTCCATCGAGCGGGTCAAGGACGCCGAGGCCCGGCTGAAGGACCGGGACGTCTCCTTCGCCTACGAGGGCGTGGTCGCCCACCGCGAGGGCTCCGCCTCCGGCGGGATCTTCTTCCACGACCCGGACGGCACCCGACTGGAGATCTACGCCCCCACCGGCGCCGAGGGCGCTCAAGCGCCGTCCGAGTCGGCGCCGACGTGCGGCTTCTTCTAGTCGCACCCGCTGCGGGCACTCGCTGCGCCCGGGCGGAGCGGGTGGGCACCACCCGAACGCGCTCCCGCGCCGAGGGCCCGAGGCCCGGACGCGGGGGCCCCGCACCCTGAGAGGACCTCCTCATGGACCCGTACCACGCCGGCTCCCTCGCCGTGCAGACCCGCTCGGGCGTCCGCGAACGCGCGGAGCACATCGCCCGCTCCATAGGCCCCGGCATCCGCCCCGTCGCGGCCGCCTTCCTGGAGCTCCAGCCCATGCTGGTGCTCGGCGCCGCCGACCGCGAAGGCCGGGTGTGGAGCTCACTGCTCACCGGGAAGCCCGGATTCGTACGGGCCACTGGACCGCACGCCGTGTCGGTCGCCGGCGGCCTGACGCAGGGTGACCCGCTCGACGGGGCGATCACCCCTGGCGGCACCCCCGTCGGAACCCTCGCCCTCGACCCGCGCACCCGGCGCCGTATGCGGCTCAACGGCACCGCGCGCCCCACCGCGCGCGGCTTCGCCGTCGCCGCCGAGCAGGTCTTCTCCAACTGCCCGAAGTACCTGCAGAAGCGCGAACTGTACGAGCCCGTTCCCGGCCCCGGGCCGGGTGCCGTGCGGCGCGGCGGACCACTCGACCCCGACCAGGAACGGTTCGTCCGCGCCGCCGACACCTTCTTCATCGCGACCGCCGCGCCCGATGGGGTCGACGCCAGTCACCGCGGCGGCAACCCCGGCTTCGTCCACGTCGACTCGCCGACCGCCCTCAGCTGGCAGGACTATCCCGGCAACGCGATGTTCCTGACCCTGGGCAACCTGGAGTCCGACGGCCGGGCCGGACTGCTCTTCCTCGACTGGACCACCGGCACCACGCTCCAGCTCACCGGAACCGCCCGCACCGAGTTCGGCCTCCACGGCCGCACGACACGGTTCGACATCCACCACACCGTGCGGACCGAGGCGGCCAGCCCCCTGCGCTGGTCAGCCCCCGAGTACTCACCGGCCAACCCGCCCCTCGCCCCCGCCCAAGGAGACTGATGTGACCGCGTCGGCCCCGGCGCCGCCCCGCCCGCGCGTCCTGCTCACCGCCACCTCGCTCAGCGTCCTGGCGCTCCTCGCCGTCGTCGCCGTGGGCACCCTGATCCACCAGCCGCTGCTCATTCCGCCCCTCGCTGCCAGCATGGCGCTGGTCGCCGGCGCCCCCGACCTGCCGCTCGCCCAGCCCCGTTCCGTCGTCGGAGGACAACTGCTCTCCGCCCTCACCGGCTTCGCGGTCCTCACCGTCGCCGGACCCGGCCTCTGGGGCGCGGCGGTCGCCGGGGGGCTCGCGCTCGGCGTCATGTCGCTCGCGCGCACGCCCCACTCGCCGGCTGCCGCCACGGCCGTGATCGTGGCCCTCCAGAACCCGCCGTTTTGTTCCTTCCTCGGCCTGCTCGCGGTGGCCTGCGCCCTGCTGGTGGCCGCGGGCGTCGCCGGTGCGCGGGCGACGGGCCGCCCCTACCCCGCGTACTGGTGACCGGGGTGGCCCCGATGTCCGAGGCGCGCCTTAACCTCCCCTCATGAACAAGGAGTTGAGGGTGGCGGCCTACGCCGTGTGCGTACGGGACGACGAGATCCTGCTCGCCCGCTGGGTGACCGGGGACGGCGCGAAGCGGTGGACGCTGCCCGGCGGCGGCATGGACCACGGCGAGGACCCCCTCGACACCGTCGTCCGCGAGGTCGAGGAGGAGACGGGCCACACCACCGAGGTGACAGCGCTCCTCGGCGTCGACTCGATCCGCCGCACCCACTCGCGCCGCTTCGGCGCCGCCGACTTCCAGGGCCTGCGCATCGTCTACGAGTGCCGGGTCACCGGCGGCGAACTGCGCAACGAGATCGACGGCTCCACCGACCTGGCCGCCTGGTACCCGCTCGACGCGGTTCCGGCACTGGAACGGGTGGAACTCGTCGACACCGGCCTCGCCCTGTGGAGGGAGCGCCCCGCGCTCGGCAGGGTCGTGCGGAACGGCTGAAAACCGCTCAACCCACCAGGCCCGCTCAACGCCCCACGCCCCGGCGGAGTCCTGCCCCACGACCACAGTCGACGAGCAGGGGAGCTCGCATGTCAGTACGCACGGTTCGGCCGGCCCGCACGGTGCTGGCGGTGGTGGCCACGGCCGCCGCCCTCGCCCTCACCGCACCCTCGGCGGCGACCGCCGCGGACACGGGCGCCGCGAGAGGCACCGACCACCGGGCCACCCAGCAGGCCCTTCGGGACGCCGTGAAGGAGGGCGTGCCCGGCGCCCTCGCCCAGGCCCGCGACGGCCGCACCACCTGGACCGGCAGCGCCGGCGTCGCGAACCTGAAGACCGGCCGGGAACGCCAGGCCCAGGACCGCTACCGGGTCGGCTCCATCACCAAGACCTTCGTCGCCACCGTGCTGCTCCAGCTGGAGGCCGAGGGTCGGCTCGACCTGGACGACAGCGTGGAGCGCTGGCTTCCGGGCGTGGTCCGGGGCAACGGACACGACGGCCGGCAGATCACTCTGCGCCAACTCCTCAACCACACCAGCGGCATCTACAACGTCACCAGCGACCCCGAGTTCGTGGACAAGATCTTCGGCCCCGGCTTCCTGGAGCACCGGTACGACACCTGGACACCGCGGCAGCTCGTGGCGATCGCGATGCGGCACCAGCCGGACTTCAAGCCGGGTACGGACTGGAACTACTCCAACACCAACTTCGTCCTGGCCGGCATGGTGATCGAGGAGGCGACGGGCCGGCCGTACGGGAAGGAGGTCGAGCGTCGCATCCTGAAGCCGCTGAAGCTGCGCTCCACCACGGTCCCCGGCACGGACACGGCGATGCCGAAGCCGAGCGGACGGGCGTACTCGAAGCTCTCCCGGGACCCGGCGGCGAAGAAGACGTACGACGTGACCGAGCTGAACCCGAGCATCGCCTACGCGGCGGGGGAGATGGTCTCCAACTCCGGTGATCTGCAGCGCTTCTACCGCGCGCTGCTGGGCGGTCGGCTCCTGCCGCAGGCACAGCTGAACGAGATGACCGACACGGTCGCGACCAGCCCGGACGATTCCTCGATGCGCTACGGACTGGGGCTGATGCGGCTCAAGCTGAGCTGTGGCAAGGAGGTGTGGGGCCACGGTGGTGGCATCCACGGCTCGTCGTCGCAGGCCGTTGTCACGCGCGACGCCCGCCACTCGCTCGCGATGAACTTCAACGCCGACTGGGCGGGCGACAGCCAGAAGGTCATCGAGGCGGAGTTCTGCGGTTGAGCCCGGGCGGCTAGCGGGGCAGGACGACCACGTACGCGGACGGGGACCGGTCCGTCGCGGCCATGAGCGCCGTACGGACCACGGTCGCCTGCTGTTCCAGTGAATCCCGCAGCTTTCGGGGGGTGATGTGGACGACGGTGATGCCCAGCCGCTCCAGATGCTCCCGCTTGCGGGTGTACTCCGACCACAGGGCGTCGTCGTCGTGGCGCGGCGCACGCGTGTCCAGCTCCACGGCGACGGCCTGGTCGGGCCAGTAGGCGTCGAGGCCGCCGAGGTGTGGGCCGCCCGGCAACCTGAGATCGACGTTCCACAGGGGGTCGGGCAGCCCGTAGGCCCGCACCATCTCGTACAGCCGGTCCTCGGCGATGGTCCGGCCCTCGGCGAGCAGCGAGTCCACGGCGTCCACCACATGCGGCCGTGACAGCAGCCGGGAGCGGTTCAACTCCCGCACGATCGCCCCCGGTTCGCAGTGTCCGTCGCGCACCGCCTCGGTGAGCAGCCGGCGGACGACGGCCGGGTCGGTCAGCTCCGCCACCGCGTCGGCGAGCGCCCGGGCCACCGGGGCGACGGGCACGCCGGTGATCTGCTCCGGGACGGGCAGGTCCTGTGCCCGGACGATCCGCACTCCGCCGAGGGACCGCAGCCGACGGGTACGGGTGACGAGAACGTCGATCCGGTCGAGGGACAACAGCGGGGGAGCGGCGGAGAATTGGTGCAGCGCGAGGGCCGCGAGACCGGTGATCACGGCGGCGGAGCCGCCGTACAGGAGGGCCGCGTGCAGCCGCTCCTCGCTGGTGGGCGGCCCCGGGTGGAGCAGATACACACCGGGCAGCAGCTGCTGCCAGGGCCCGCCGGCCCGGCACTGTGCGCCCAACTCGGCGGCCGAGACGCCGTGGGCGCGGAGCTGCGCGGTGGACATCACGCGCTGCCGGGAGTCGGCGAGGTCGGGGAAGGGGAGCGGGGAGAGCGGGGTGTTGTGGTTCATGCCGGGGGTCTTCCGCCGCCCGAGCCCTCACTAACCGCTGTTACAGTCTCGTCGACATTTAGGGACAACGCCGCCCTAAAGTACGGACGTTCGACTGCCGATGAGGGGGCCGCCGGGTGGCCGTCCCTGAGGGACGCCCACCCGGCGCGCCAAACCAAGCGCTACTGGGCGGCAGCCTCGTCGCAGGCCTGACCCCGCAGCGCCCGTGCCAGGTCGTCACGGGCCTCGAGGACCAGCCTCCGCAGCGCCGGCGCCGCCGACTCGTGCTCCGCCAGCCACGCGTCCGCCGCCGCCAGGGTCCTCGCGTCGCCCTGCAGCGCGGGGAACAGCCCCCGCACCACGTCCATCGCGATCTGGATCGACCGGTCCGCCCACACCCGTTCGATCGCCTCGAAGTACCTGGGTGCGTACGGCGCGATCAGCGCCCGCTGCGACGGCTGCGCGAAGCCCGCGATCGTCGCCTCGACCAGCGCGTTGGACAGCGCGTCCGACTCCACGACCGCCGCCCACGCCTGCGCCTTGACCGCCTCGGAGGGCCGTGCGGCCAGGCATCGCACCTGGTGGCGCTTGCCGGTCGCCGTGTCGTCCCGGGCCAGTTCCGCGGCGATGACGGTCTCGTCCGCCCGGCCGTGCGCGGCCAGCGGCAGCAGGAAGCTCCAGCGCAGCTCCTGGTCGACGTCGAGGCCGTCGATCTTCGCCGTGCCGTCGAGCAGCCCCTCGAGGAGCTGGAAGTCCGCGTCCGAGGTGGCCGCCGACGCGAAGAAGCGCGCCCAGGTCAGCTGGTGTTCGCTCGCCGGCTCGGCGAGCCGCAGCTCCTTCAGGGCGCCCTCCGCGAGAAGTCGCGCACCCTCCGCGCGCCACTGGGGCGCCGCGTAGTTCACGAGCGCCGACTGGGCCCAGGCATGGAGCATCTGCAGCACGCCGATGTCGGTCTCCCGGCCGGCGAAGTCGAGCACGATCGAGATGAAGTCCCGGGCAGGCATCAGGGCGTCGCGCGTCAGGTTCCACAGCGCCGACCAGCACAGCGCCCGCGCCAGCGGATCGGTGATGTCTCCCAGATGGGCGCGGAGCGTCGCCAGCGACCCCTCGTCGAAGCGGATCTTGCAGTAGGTCAGGTCGTCGTCGTTGACGAGGACGAGGTCCGGGCGCGTCTCGCCCGCGAGCGCGTCCACGACCGTCCGCGCCCCGACCACGTCGACCTCGGCGCGGGCGTACCGCACGAGTTCGCCGTCGGTGGAGAGGCGGTACAGGCCCACCGCCGCGCGGTGCGGACGACCCGCCGACGGAGTCGGCCGGTCCAGTGCGGCGTCGCCGTCCTGGACCACGGCCAGCTCGGTGATCCGGCCACCCGCGTCGTAGGTCACCGCGGGAGCCAGCGTGTTCACCCCGGACGTCTCCAGCCAGGACCGCGACCAGCTCCTCATGTCGCGCCCGGAGGTCTCCTCCAGGACGGAGAGCAGGTCGGCCAGGCGCGTGTTGCCGTACGCGTGGCGCTTGAAGTAACGCCGCGCGCCCTCCAGGAACGCGTCCCGTCCCGCGTACGCCACCAGTTGCTTCAGCACCGACGCGCCCTTGGCGTACGTGATGCCGTCGAAGTTGAGCTTGGCGTCCTCCAGGTCACGGATGTCGGCCGTGATCGGGTGGGTGGACGGCAGCTGGTCGGCGCGGTAGGCCCATGCCTTGCGGTTGTTGGCGAAGGTCACCCAGCTGTTGGTGAAGCGGGTCGCCTCCGCCAGCGAGAACGAGCCCATGAAGTCCGCGAAGGACTCCTTCAGCCACAGGTCGTCCCACCACACCATGGTGACCAGGTCGCCGAACCACATGTGCGCCATCTCGTGCAGGATGACGTTGGCCCGGCGCTCGTACGCCGCCTGTGTGACCTTGCCGCGGTAGATGTACTCCTCGCGGAAGGTGACCATGCCCGGGTTCTCCATCGCGCCGAGGTTGTACTCGGGGACGAAGGCCTGGTCGTACTTCCCGAAGGGGTACGGGAAGTCGAAGTTGTCGTGGAAGAAGTCGAACCCCTGCTTGGTGATCAGGAAGACGTCGTCCGCGTCGAAGTGCTTGGCGAGCCCCTTGCGGCACATCGCGCCGAGCGGGATCTCCAGATCGCCGCGCTTGTAGGTGTCCGTGACGTAGTGGTACGGCCCCGCCACGACACAGGTGATGTACGTCGAGATCGGCGCCGTCTCGGCGAACCGCCAGACCCCGCCCTCCCGTCGCCCGCCACCACCCTTATTCGGATGCGCTTCGCGCCCTTCTTGTACCTGCTCGCCCACACCGTTCGACCAGACCGTCCAGCCCTCCGGCGCGGTCACCTCGAAGCGGTAGGGCGCCTTCAGGTCCGGCTGCTCGAAGTTCGCGAAGACCCGGCGCGCGTCGGCCGGTTCGTACTGCGTGTACAGATAGACCTCGCCGTCCTCCGGGTCGACGAAGCGGTGCATGCCCTCGCCGGTGCGGCTGTACGCGCACTGCGCGTCCACCACCAGCACGTTCTCGTCGGCGAGACCGTCGAGCGTGATGCGGGAGCCGTCGAAGACGACGGCCGGGTCCAGGGCGCGGCCGTTGAGCGTGACCGAGGTCACCGACGGGGCGATCAGGTCGACGAACGTCGTGTCCCCGGGCGCGGTCCGGCGGAAGCGCACGGTGGTCACCGAACGGAAGGTCCGGGGCCCGGGCCCCTCCGGAGCAGCCCCGACCGCGGACCGCAGATCGAGGGCGACCTCGTACCCGTCGACGGACAGCAGCTCGGCCCGCTCGCGGGCCTCGTCGCGGGACAGATTCTCACCGGGCACGGGCACTCCTTCGTGACTCGTTCGACAGCAGCGATCCTCCCATGTGCCTCTGACGCCCGGCACCCGGGAATGCCCTCGCCGGCCGAAGGCGTTGTGCCCGTTGCGCACACTCGTCCGTATCCCTTGAGGAGAGACATGTCCGAGAGCAGGACCACCGCAGACTTCTGGTTCGACCCGCTGTGCCCGTGGGCCTGGATGACCTCCCGCTGGATGCTGGAGGTGGAGAAGGTCCGCCCGGTGGACGTGCGCTGGCATGTGATGAGCCTGGCGGTCCTCAACGAGGACAAGCTGGACCAGGTGCCCGCGGAGTACCGAGAGATGCTGGAGACGAAGGCCTGGGGCCCGGTGCGCGTGGTGATCGCGGCGCAGCAGCTGCACGGCGACGAGGTGGTGGGCAAGCTCTACACCGCGCTCGGCACCCGCTTCCACAACAAGGGCGAGGGCCCGACTCCCACGGCGATCCGGGAGGCTCTCGAGGACGTCGGTCTGCCCGTCTCGCTCGCCGCCTACGCCGACAAGGACACCTACGACGCCCAGCTGCGCGCCTCGCACAACGAGGGCATCAGCAAGGTCGGCCAGGAGGTCGGCACCCCGGTCATCGCGGTCCCGGGCGCGGACGGCGAGCAGATCGCCTTCTTCGGCCCGGTCGTCACCCCGGCCCCCAAGGGCGAGGAGGCGGCCCGCCTGTGGGACGGCACGCTGCTGGTGGCATCGATTCCCGGCTTCTACGAGATCAAGCGCACCAGGACGCAGGGCCCGGACTTCAGCAACCTCTGAGTCCTCTTGGTACGCGGACGGCCCCCGCGAGTCATCGCGGGGGCCGTCCGTCATTCCGCCCGCCCGGTGAAGGTTGAGAAGACGATCACGAGCAGGACGATCGGTGCGCCTTACGGCGTGATGAGCGGGGTGCGGCCCTTGGCCCCGGTGTAGCGCCTGGCCACGTCCTGCCAGTTGACGACCTGCCACATCGCCTCGATGAAGTCCACCTTCTGGTTCTTGTACTGGAGGTAGAAGGCGTGCTCCCAGGCGTCGAAGACCAGGATCGGGACTGAGCCCTGGCCGACGTTGCCCTGGTGGTCGTAGACCTGCTCGACGATCAGCCGGCCGCTCACCGGCTCGTACGCGAGGACGCCCCAGCCGGAGCCCTGGGTCGTCGCGGCGGCCTTGGTCAGCTGCGTCTTGAACTTGGCGAAGGAGCCGAAGGACTCGGCGATCGCGTCCGCCAGCTCACCGACGCCGTCGGCCGCCAGCGGCTCGCCGCCACCGCCGTCCTTCGGGCTGTTCATGTTGTGCCAGTAGATGCTGTGCAGGATGTGGCCGGAGAGGTGGAACGCGAGGTTCTTCTCCAGGCCGTTGATCGATCCCCAGGCTTCCTTGTCGCGCGCCTCCTCGAGCTGTTCGAGGGTGTCGTTGGCGCCCTTGACGTAGGCGGCGTGGTGCTTGTCGTGGTGCAGCTCGATGATCTGGGGATTGATCACCGGCTCGAGTGCCGCGTAGTCGTACGGAAGTTCAGGAAGTGTGTAGATCGCCATGTGCCGAGCCCTCCGACTGCTTATTGCAACCTATGTGCAAATGCAGGCTAGCAGCAGGTGCACATGAAGTTGATCAGCCCTTCGACCTAGGACCGGCGCCGCGCACACGAAGAACCCCGGACCGAAGGCGGTCCGGGGTTCTTCGCGCGCGGAGACGTGGTCAGGCGTTTCGGCCCGCGGCCACCTTCTGGCGGACGAAGCCGGCCACGGCGAGTGCCAGCGTCAGGCCGCCCGTGTAGTAGAGCTGCGTCCGGGTGCCCTCCTCACGGGCCATCAGGACGAACACCGCGGCGATGCCGACGAGCGCCACCCACGTCAGGTAGGGGTAGGCCCACATCTTCACGACCAGCTTCTCGGGCGCCTCGCGCTCCAGCCTGCGCCGCAGCAGCAGCTGCGAGGCGGCGATGAAGAACCAGACGACGAGGATGATCGCGCCGATCATGTTGAGCAGCCACATGAAGATGTCGTTGGGGCGCCAGTAGCTGAGCAGCACACAGGCGAAGCCGAAGACGGACGACGTCAGCACGGCCACCCGCGGCACGCCGCCGGAGATCGAGCCGAGCGCCTTCGGGCCCTGGCCGCGCGCCACCAGGGAGCCGGCCATGCGCGAAGCGCCGTAGATGTTGGCGTTCATGGCCGAAAGCAGCGCGATCAGGATGACGACCTTCATGATCTGGCCGGCGGCCGGCAGACCGAGGTACTCCAGCGTGGCCACGTACGAGCCCTTGTCCGGGTCGACCAGCGCCCCGTCGTTCCACGGGATCAGCGTCACGACGACGGCCATCGAGCCGACGTAGAAGATCGCGATACGCCACATCGCCGTGCGCACCGCCTTGGCGACGCCCTGGACCGGGTGCTCGGACTCGGCCGCCGCGATGGTGACCGTCTCCAGGCCGCCGTAGGCGAAGACGGAGGCGAGCAGGCCGACGATCAGTCCCTCGGAGCCGTTGGGCATGAAGCCGCCGTGGCCGGTGAGGTGGGTGGTGCCGGGGGCGTCCGTGTCGGGCAGGACACCCGCGATGGCGAGCACGCCGATGCCGAGGAAGAGGACGATCGCGCCGACCTTCAGGGCGGCGAACCAGAACTCGAACTCTCCGAAGTTCTTCACGGCCGCGAGGTTGGTCGCGCAGAAGACCAGCATGAACAGGGCGACGAAGGCCCACTCGGGAACGCCCGGCACCCAGCCGTGCACGATCTTCGCGGCGCCGATGCCCTCCAGGCCAACCGCCACGCACAGCAGGAACCAGAACGACCAGCCCGCGGTGAAGCCGGCCCACGGCCCGATGGCCCGCTCGGCGTGCACGGAGAAGGAGCCGGAGGCCGGATTCGCGGCGGCCATCTCACCCAGCATCCGCATGATCAGCATGACGAGCGCACCGGAGATCGCGTACGCGAGGACGATCGACGGGCCCGCGGCGGCGATCGCGGTGCCGGACCCCACGAAGAGACCGGCGCCGATGACGCCACCGAGGGCGATCATCGACAGATGGCGTTGCTTGAGTCCGTGCGAGAGCGGCGGATCGGCCGGAGTCGTCCGGTCGTCCTGTACGGGCGCGGTGGTCCGAGGCATGGGCGTGCCCTGTTCAGTAGCTGAGACGGGGGGAGCGGCCCACAGTCTGGGCGCGTTCACCGGTCACAGGGAACAGATGTCCGCTATACGGTCACGATCTTCACACAAAGTGAAGACTCACCCACGCCTCGCGCGCAGTTCGCGTCCGGCGGCGACCAGCAGCACCGCGCCCGTCGCCGCCCCCGACCACAACACCTGCGGCCGGGCGGCGTCGTCGGTCAGCATCAGGACCAGTACGGCCACCATCGCCGCCAGCGCCGTCCAGGTCAGCCAGGGGAAGCCCCACATCCTCAGGGTGAGCGTCTCGGGTGCCTCCCGCTCGATCCGGCGGCGCAGCCTCAGCTGCGAGAGGGCGATGAGCCCCCACACGAACAGCAGTACCGCGCCGACCGCGTTGAGCATGTAGAGGAAGACGGAATCCGGCCACTTCAGATTGAGCAGGACGGAGACGAACCCGAAGGCCACCGACGCGAGCACCGCCCGGCGCGGCACACCGCCCCCCGACACCTTCAGCAGCCCCTTCGGCGCATCGCCCCGCTCGGCCAGCGAGAAGATCATCCGGGAGGAGCCGTAGAGATTGGCGTTCAGCGCGGACAGCAGTGCCACGAAGATGACGACGTTCATGATCTGCCCGGCCGCGGGGACTCCGATGCTGTCCAGGACGGCCACGTAGGGGCTCTGCCCCGGTGTGATCGACGTCCAGGGCAGCAGGGTCACGACGACCAGCATCGAGCCGACGTAGAAGAAGAGGATGCGCCAGACGGCGCTGCGCACGGCGCGGGCCACATTGCGGGCCGGGTCCTTCGACTCCGCGGCCGCGATGGTCACGACCTCCAGGCCGCCGAAGGCGAAGACGACGACGAGGACCCCGGAGGTGACGCCCTCCCAGCCGTTCGGCAGGAAGCCGCCCAGCCCGGTCAGATTGGCCGTCCCGACCGGCTCGGTGTCCGGCAGCACGCCGAGGATCGCCAGCACGCCCAGGACGAGGAAGAGGACGATCGCGCCGACCTTCAGCGCGGCGAACCAGAACTCGAACTCGCCGAAGTTCTTCACCGCGGCCAGGTTGGTGAGCGTGAACACCACCATGAAGACCAGCACCCAGGTCCACTGCGGGACACCCGGCACCCATCCGTTCGCGATCTTCGCGGCGCCGGTCGCCTCCACCGCCAGGACCACCACCAGCAGGAACCAGTACAGCCAGCCGACGGAGAAGCCCGCCCAGCGGCCCAGCGCCCGTTCCGCGTGCACCGAGAAGGCGCCCGACGCGGGCATGGCCGACGACATCTCGCCGAGCATCCGCATGATCAGCATCGCGAGGGCGCCCGCGATCAGATACGACACGACGATGCCGGGTCCGGCGACCGCGATCCCGGCGCCCGAGCCCACGAACAGGCCGGCGCCGATGACCCCGCCGAGGCCCAGCATGGTCAGGTGACGCTGCTTCAGGCCGTGGGAGAGCGGTTCCGGCTCAGGGGCCAACGAGGTGTCGCGCATGTACTCGTACTCTCGGGGGGATTTATGGAGACCCCACAGTCTCCCTGCTGACCGTCCCTTGGCGCAAAAGGGACTACGCGCCATGTCGTCCCCAGTGACGAGCATCACGCGAAACGGTGCTGATCGGCGGTCCTTTGTTGGGTCTCCATGAAGGGGCCAACCCCCGCTTTGTACGCGACTGATGGTGATCGGTCGTTCACCGCTGGGCTACCGTCAACTCGTCCGTCCTGCCCCTCACCCTCGCGGAGTACACCGATGAGCACTGCTGCCGCCCCCGTCCGTCCCGGCGTGGTCCTGGCCGACCTGCTGCCCGCCAGCCGCACCCGCGACATCGCGCTGGTCCTCGGTGGCGCCGCGCTCACCGGAGTCGCCGCGCAGATCTCGGTGACCGTCCCCGGCTCGCCGGTCCCGGTCACCGGGCAGACGTTCGCGGCCCTGCTCGTCGGTACCGCGCTCGGCGCCCGCCGCGGTTTCCTCTCCCTCGCGGTGTACGTGCTCGCCGGCATGGCGGGTCTGCCGTGGTTCGCCCAGGCCACCTCGGGATTCGGCATGCCGTCCTTCGGCTACCTCCTCGGCATGCTCCTCGCCTCGACCGTCGTGGGCGCCCTCGCCCGCCGCGGCGCCGACCGCTCCGTGCTCCGCACGGCGGGCGCCATGACGCTCGGCTCCCTGATCATCTACGCCGTCGGCGTGCCGTACCTCGCGCTGGCCACCGGGATGACGCTGTCTCAGGCGGTCGCCCTCGGCCTGACGCCGTTCCTCATCGGCGACGCCCTCAAGGCGGCGCTGGCCATGGGCGTCCTGCCGACCACCTGGAAGCTGCTCGGCCGCAACGGCTGATCCCTCAGTTCCCGCCAAAGAGGCTCGCCGGGTCGTACCGCTCCTTGACCCGGGCGAGCCTCTCGCGCGTCGGGGCGTCGAACAGCCCCTCCGTACGCCCCCCGTCGGCGAAGGCGAAGTTCCTGAACCGGCCCGTCGCCCACCGCTCGACCGTCCCGGCCGCGCGGGCGTGCAGCTCCCGGACCGGGGCGAGACCGTCCTCGCCGAGCGGATAGAGCGTCCGCACCAGGAACGCGGCGTCACGGTGCGGCACAGCGTTCGGCCGCTCCTCGGCGAGGGCGCCGCCCAGGTGGTTGATCTGGACGACGGCCATCCGGCCCGCCTCCGGGCCGGTCAGCTTCAGCAGCGCGGCGGCCGCGTCGGCGTCGAGGTCGCGCAGGGCGATCCCGTCGCCCCAGTAGGCGTGCGGGAAGTCCGGATCGCTGTGGATGGTGTGGCTCTCGGTGTACGGCATCTCCCGCAGCGAGTCCGACAGCGCGGGCCCGATCGCCCGCAGCGGCGCCACCAGCCGCTCGCCCTCGGCCGCCTCCCCGGTGTACGCGACCCGCACCGACAGCACGTACCTGCCCCGCAGATGCTCCGGCAGCACCGGGATGTCGGGGTACACCAGGGCCGCGAGCGAGGACGTCAGCGCGTCGGGGAGCGTCTCCACCCAGGCGCGGTACGCCCGCAGGACGGCGGCCGGGTCCACCCGCGCCCCGTCGAAGGCGATCGCCCCGCCGTACAGCCGGTCCACCTCCACCAGGCCGACCTCCAGGGCGGTCACCACTCCGAGCCCGTGTCCGCCGCCCGGGAGCGCCCAGAAGAGCTCCGGCTCGCTGTCGGCGGTGACATGGCGCAGTTCGGCATCGGCGGTGACCACGTCGAGCGCGCGCACATGGTCGGCGGTGTAGCCGAACCGCCGGGCGAGAAGTCCCAGTCCGCCGCCCAGGGTGGACGAGACCGCACCGACGCCGGGCGCCGAGCCGCCCAGCGGGGCGAGACCGTGCGCCGCGGCGGCCTCGACGACCTGCCCCCAGCGCACGCCCGCCCCCAGCCGTACGGTCCGCCGTGCCGCGTCGATCCGTACGCCGTCCATCCGCCGCGTGGTGATCAGGACCCCGCCCTCGACCGCGCCGGGCAGGCCGTGCCCGGTCGCCTGGACGCGGACCGGCAGCCCGTGCTCGGCGGCGTGGGCCACGGCCCCGCGGACGTCCTCGGCGCGGGCGGCCGCTACCACCAGGTCGGGCCGCAGGGCGAAGCCGGTCTGGAATCCGGCCAGTTCCTCGTCGTAGCCGGCGTCCCCACGGCGATAAGTGATCATGGAAAAGGCTCTCCGTCCACTCGGTGTGTACGGAGAGCCTCTCGCCGATACCTGACATCCGCCGTCAGGTATCACGCCGGAGTGATCAGGCCTCGACGTCCGCCTTGCGGGTGCGCTCGAGCACCAGGCCGATGACCAGCACGACGGCCGCGACCAGCAGCGACAGCAGCACGACCTTGCGGTTCTCGTCGTCGTAGAGCATGTAGCCCAGCACGAACGTGATCATCGCGGCGGTCGCCCAGGTCAGATACGGGAAGAGCCACATCTTCACGGTCAGCTTCTCCGGCGCCTCGCGGAGCAGGATGCCGCGCATCCGCAGCTGGGTGAAGCAGATCACCAGCCACACGAAGAGCGCGACGGCGCCCGAGGAGTTCAGGAGGAAGTCGAAGACCGTGTCCTTGAACGCGTAGTTGAAGTACACGGCGGCGAAGCCGAAGACGACCGAGGCCAGGATGGCGGCCGTGGGCACGCCCTTGGCGTTGACCTTGGCGAAGGCCTTCGGCGCGTCACCGCGCTCGCCCAGCGAGAACGCCATGCGGGAGGCCGTGTAGAGGCCGGAGTTGAGGCAGGAGAGCACGGCCGTCAGCACGATCACGTTCATGATCTGACCGGCGTGCGGGATGCCGATGGAGTCCAGGGCCGCGACGTACGAGCCCTTCTCGACGATCGACTTGTCGTTCCACGGCAGCAGGGTCAGGACCACGAGGATCGAGCCCAGGTAGAAGACCGCGATGCGCCAGATCACGCTGTTGGTGGCCTTGGTGACCGCGCGCCGCGGGTCCTCGGACTCACCGGCGGCGAGCGTGACGATCTCGCTGCCCATGAAGGAGAAGACCACCATCAGCACACCGGTGAGGATGGCGCCCGCGCCATTGGGCAGGAATCCACCGGCGTCGGTGAGGTGCGCGAAGCCCGCGCCGGGGTTGTCGGAGCCGGGCAGTATGCCGAACACGGCCAGCAGGCCGATGATCACGAAGCCGCCGATGGCGACGACCTTGATGCCCGCGAACCAGAACTCGAACTCGCCGTAGGACGACACCGAGGCGAGGTTGGTCGCCGTCAGCACGATCATCACGATCAGCGCCCAGGCCCACTGCGGCACGGCCGGCACCCAGCCCTCGAGGATCACCGCGCCCGCGGTCGCCTCGACCGCCAGCACGACGACCCAGAAGAACCAGTACAGCCAGCCGATGGAGAAGCCCGCCCAGCGGCCGAGCGCGCGGTCGGCGTACGCCGAGAAGGAACCGGAGTTCGGGCTCGCGGCCGCCATCTCGCCGAGCATCCGCATCACGAAGACGACCAGCGCGCCGACGAGTGCGTACGACACGAGGATGGCCGGACCGGCCTTGGCGATGCCGCCGGAGGAGCCCACGAAGAGGCCCGCGCCGATCACACCACCGATGGCGATCATGGACAGATGGCGGTTCTTCAGGCCGGCCTTGAGACCGTCGGAGGACTGCGGAGTACCGGGTTCACCGGTGCCTACGCCTTCCTTCTGCAGGGTCGGCTGCGTGGTCATGGACGAATCCTTACGTCTGGAGGGCGCTCGGGTTACGAGCCTGTGCATTGAAACCCGAGACCCGGAGAGGCCGGAAGACCCGAATCCGGATCGTGATACGAGGGCGGACGTCCCGACCCCGCTGACCGCTACCCGGCGCCCGCCATGCCACACTCGGACCCATGCGCGTGTACCTCGGCTCCGACCATGCCGGCTACGAACTCAAGAACCACCTCGTCGAGTGGCTGACGGCCCACGGGCACGAGCCCGTCGACTGTGGTCCCCACATCTACGACGCCCAGGACGACTACCCGCCGTTCTGCCTGCGTGCCGCCGAGAAGACGGCCGCGGACCCGGACGCGCTGGGCATCGTGATCGGCGGCTCCGGCAACGGCGAGCAGATCGCCGCGAACAAGGTCAAGGGCGTCCGTGCGGCGCTGGCCTGGAGCGAGCAGACCGCCGCGCTGGGCCGCGAGCACAACAACGCCAACGTCGTCGCGATCGGCGGCCGGATGCACTCGCTGGAGGAGTCCACCAAGTTCGTGGAGATCTTCCTCAGCACGCCGTACTCCGGTGAGGAGCGTCACACCCGGCGCATCGAGATGCTCTCGGCGTACGAGACCACCGGCGAGCTCCCCCCGATCCCGGCCCACCACCCGCAGCAGGGCTGACCCGCCCCACCCGTGCCGCCGGTTCCGCCGGCGGCACGGCCGTGCCGTCCCGTCGTCCAGGAGAGCAGCCGTGCCCGAGGGGCATACGATCCACCGCCTCGCCGAGGACCATCTCGCCCGCTTCGCCGGGCGGCCGGTGCGCGTCACCAGCCCGCAGGGCAAGTTCTCCGACAGCGCGGCCCTTCTCGACGGCCGTGTCCTCGACGGCGTCGACGCCCACGGCAAGCACCTCTTCCTCGGCTTCGAGGACACCGGCTGGGTCCACATCCATCTCGGGCTCTTCGGGAAGCTCGGCTTCGGTACCGCTCCGGCCCCGCCGCCCACGGACACCGTTCGGCTGCGCCTCGTCAACGGCGACCACTACGCCGATCTGCGCGGGCCGACCACCTGCGCCCTGATCACCGAGCCCGAGAAGCGCGCGATACACGACCGGCTCGGGCCCGACCCGCTCCGCGCGGGCGACGACCCGGGCAAGGCCTGGCAGCGGATCTCCCGGAGCCGCACCACGATCGCCGCGCTCCTCATGGACCAGAAGGTCATCGCCGGCGTCGGCAATGTGTACCGCGCCGAGGTGCTCTTCCGGCACGGCATCGACCCGTACCGCCCGGGCAAGGACCTCACCGAGCGCGAATGGGCCGCCCTCTGGGCCGATCTGGTCGCGCTGATGCGGGAAGGCGTGCGGAACAACCGCATCGACACCGTCCGCCCCGAGCACACCCCGGAGGCGATGGGCCGGCCGCCGCGGGTCGACGACCACGGCGGCGAGGTCTACGTGTACCGCAGGGCTGCCATGCCCTGCCATCTCTGTGGCGGCGAGATCCGCACCGCCGGTCTCGCCGCCCGCAATCTCTTCTGGTGCCCGGGGTGCCAGCAGCGTTAGGGCCTGCCGTTTCCCCGGGCGGGGCGCCCGGGACGGCCGCGCGGGCTCAGAAGCCGTGCGGCAGCCACGGCGCCACCGGAGAGCCGAAGGCGATCGAGGCCTCCGTCAGCGCGCCCCCGCGAAGCTCCCGCACCCGGCCGGCCGCCGCCAGCGAGACCAGCGAGACCCCGCCCAGATACGCGGCGCCCAACTCCCTTACCGACAGCGCCAGATCGGCCGCCTCCTCGGTCCGCGTGCAGGACGCCCCCTTGGCGTCTCCGGTCAGCCGCCAACGGCCCTCGTTCCACGGGCAGAAGCCGTCCGTGACCTCCAGCACCACATCCACCGGCGTCTGATAGGTACGGGCCTCCAGCGCGGCCCCCACCTCCACCAGCCGCACATGCAGGCTGTCGCGCAGCCGGGGCCTGCACCGCCGCAGGTCGGAGACCATGTGCCGCCACGCGTCGTCCACCGGGCGGCCGGTGACCTGGAGCGTCGAGGTCAGATCGATCCCGAACAGGAACCGCCACAGCGCCCCGTCCGCCGCCGGGTCCAGCGCGCCGATGTCGTGCAGGATCACCGTGCCCCTGGGTCCGGCCGCGTCCCACTCCGGCTTGATGGCGTACAGCGCGAACCCGACGGTCTCGCCGTCCCGCTCGGCAAGGACGCACTGCAACGGCGACGCGCCCTCGCGCGCCTCCGGCGGGTCCAGCAGCGGCAGCCGCTCCCAGCCCGGCCGGCGTTCCAGCATCCCGGGACGCCGGGGGACCAGCGCCGCGTACACCGCCTCGCACGCGGGCCCCGCCTCGGCCGGCGCGACCTGGCGCAGCGAGACGGCGTCCGTGCCCTCGGGGACCGTGAGCCGCACGCGGGCCGTGTCGATGTCGGCGCGCAACTGCCAGGTGCCGATGCCGTATCCGTACCGACCGTAGATCTCCGGCTCGGACGCGGTCAGCACGGCGAGCGGCTCACCCCCCGCGCGTACGTCATCGAGCTGACGCCGCATCATCGAGGTGAGCAGTGAGCGTCTGCGGTGGGTGGCCGCCACGCTCACCATCGTCACCCCGGCCGTCGGCACCACCGCGCCACCCGGAACCGAGAGACCGAACGAGAACGCGCCGGCCGTACCGACGCACACGTCGCCGTCCCACACGCCGATCGAGCGCTCGTGCTCGGTGAGCGACTGCCACAGCTCGCGCTCCTGTGGATGCTCCGGGACCCCACCGAACGCGAGTTCCAGCTGCCCGTACCACTGGTCCCACTCGGCAGGCCGCAGGACCCGCAGTTCTGTCGTCATATGCCATCACTACCAGGGGTACGAGGGCCGGGGCGACCGATTTCGAACACAATGTCACCGGGGTCCCCCTGCACGGGGGCCGGACGGGTGGATAGGGTCCAGGCCAATGGCCGGTAGCGCGGGAGTGGACTCGTACACGGCCCGGTTGCGCAGAACGACGCACCGGGCCCGCATCACCCTGCGCAAATCCGGAGTCGACTACTTCCGCGGCGACGGCTCGGACTGGATCGCCCTGGCCGGCCTGCTGCTCACCGTCCCCGCGATCACCTGCGGCACGATCGCGATGCCGGTCTGGTGCTCGCCCACCGCTCTCGTCCTGCCGATCGTCGCGGGCGGGCTGCTGCTGCGGCCCGCCAGCCTGCTCGGTCTGTACGCGGCGGCGGCGGGCGCGCTGATCGTGGAGTCCATAGCGCTCGGTCCCTACACCCAGGGACCCGGGAGAGTGACACCCGGCACGGTCCTCGTGGTCGCCGCGTGCGGGCTGTTCGGACTGCTGATCGCGCAGTTCCGGGCCAGGGTCGGCGTGCCCTGGAGACGTGGCGGCACCATGCTCTTCGACCTCCGCGAGCGGATCAGGGTCCAGAGCGCCCTCCCGCGCCTACCGAAGGGCTGGCACCGGGAGATGGCGCTGCGGCCGGCCGGAGGCCAGTCCTTCTCGGGCGACTTCGTCGTCGCCGCCCGGACCAACGGCGGCCGGACGCTGGAGGTCGTCCTCACCGACGTCTCCGGCAAGGGCATGGACGCGGGCTCCCGAGCCCTGCTGCTCTCCGGCGCCTTCGGCGGTCTGCTGGGCTCACTGCCCCCGCACGGCTTCCTCTCCGCCGCCAACGGCTACCTGCTGCGCCAGGACTGGGACGAGGGGTTCGCCACCTCCATCCATCTCGTCCTCGACCTCGACTCCGGGGACTACGAACTCCTCTCCGCCGGCCACCTCCCGGCCCTCCAACTGCACGCCGGCAGCGGCCGCTGGGAGGAGAAGGCGGGGGAGGGGCCCCTCCTCGGCGTCTACGACGGCGCGGACTTCCACCCGGTGAAGGGCTCCCTGCGCCCCGGCGACGTACTGATGCTCTTCACCGACGGACTGGTCGAGTCGGCCGACCGTGACATCGCCGAGGGCATCGACCGCCTGACCGGCGAGGCGGACCGCTATGTCACCGCCGGCTTCGAGGGCGCCGCGTGGCACCTGATCGAGGCCTGCGCCAAGGACGTCAACGACGACCGGGCCCTGCTGCTGATCTCACGCGAGGCATAGGGCGCACCGGCCCCTTCCGCCCGGGCCGGGGCGTCTCCACCGGCGCGGGCGCCCCGCGCGGCCTACGCTGACCTCCATGCCGAACCTCACGCTCGCCCAGGTCGAGGCCATCGCCCGCGCGGCCCACGCCGACCAGAAGGACAAGTCCGGTCGTCCCTACACCGAGCACGTCCAGGCGGTCGCCGACGGCGTACGGGCCCGTGGCGGCAGCGACGACCAGATCGCGGCGGCCTGGCTGCACGACACGATCGAGGACGACAAGCTGTCGCCCGAATGGCTGGCCGACGCCCAGCTGCCGCGCGAGGTCAAGGACATGATCCTCGCCGTCTCCAAGCACGAGGGTGAGGACCTGGAGTCCTACACCCGCCGCATCCTCGCCACCCCGGGCGCGCTGCTCATCAAGGAGGCCGACCTCGCGCACAACTCCGACCCGGGGCGCCTCGCCCTGCTCGACGAGGCGACCAGGGACAAGCTGACGGCCAAGTACGCCCGGGTCCGGGAGCTGCTCGGCCTCACGTCCGGCTGACGTCTTGCCGGAAGGCCCACTCCATCCGGGGCTCCGTCACGCACCGCAGCGCGCGGCGCACCGGAGGCGTACAGAGCAGGGTGACCGTCGCGGCCGCCGCCACCGTCACGACGACCAGCCCGGCCGGCGAGGCGAGCCACGGGTGGGCCCCGGTGAGGTGCGCGTACTCCACGCCCTTCACCAGGAACCCGTGCAGCAGGTACCCGCAGATGGTCCCCGCGCCCAGCACCGTGAACCAGGTGGTGCGCCCGGGCACCCACGTCAGGAACGCCGCCGTGAGCAGCAGCGCGCAGCCGAAGAGCCCCAGCGTCATCACCGGCCCGCTCCACCAGGGCGCGCCCAGCTCCTCGGCGCTGCTGGCGCGGTAGAACCAGCCCAGCTGGAGCCGGGGCGCCACGGCGTACGCGACGACCGCCGCGACGGCGACGACCGGCACGGCCAGCATCCGGGCCGCACGCCGCCGCAGCAGCTGGAAGTGCTCGGGCCGCAGGCACAGGCCCAGCACGAAGAACGGCAGGAACTGCAGGACGCGGCGCAGATCGAAGTCGTCCCCGATCCCGGGTGTCAGGGAGCCCAGTGCGGCGATGGCCAGCGCGATCGGCAGCGGCCGGCGCACCGACAGCCACAGCGGGGTGGACAGCCGCCAGACGAAGAGCGCCGCCAGGAACCACGTCAGATAGAAGGGATCGGTGAGGCTGAGCGGCTGGCCGGGGGTGTCCCCGGCCCAGCGCCGGAACAGCGAGTACGCCACCTCGAAGACGACATACGGCACGACGAGCCCGGTCACCAGCCGTCTGATCTGCTCGGGCCGCCCGCTGAAACTCCGCGAGAAGTAGCCGGAGATGACGATGAACGCGGGCATGTGGAAGGTGTAGACGAGCATGTACAGCGCCCGGGCGGCCCGGCTGCCGTCCATCACCGGCTCCCAGGCGTGCGCCACCGCGACCAGCACGATCGCCAGGTACTTGGCGTTGTCGAAGTAGGCGTCCCGGGAGTTCCGCGCGGGGTGAATCGTGAGCGGGGTTGTCTGAATTCCGTGGGGGGCGTACAACATCCCGGCACCCTAGTGGGGCCCGAAGGATTTCGTAAAACGCCGTTCCGGCGCTGTCCATTCGCATCTGACACCGCCACCAAACGCCCCCTATGCCCCGATTAATCTCCCTTAAAGGGTGCATAACGCTTCACGCGGGCGCCCCTTGTCCGGGCCGCGTTCGAGCAGCGGAATGAGGCCGCCTCATTCCTGCGAATTTCCTGTGACGGACATGTGCCCGGAGGGAAACGATCAAGCCGAATTCCCGTGACGATTTCCGCCGCCGCCGCACCGGCGGACCGCCGCGCACCCGTCGGGCCCCGGCGCAGGCCCCGCCGTGTGGCGTGATCCATACGCCGATGATTCGTCACCCGGCAGCGCTCACAGGGAGGTTGGTGGCACGATGGGGGCAGCGGGGGTGTGCTGTGGCGTGCGCTCCCGGGCCGGCAAGGCGGACCGACCGAGGGTGTGATCAGTTGTGGTCCTTTCACTGTCTGTGGTGCTTCTTTTGGCGATCGTCCTCGTGGTGCTGATCCGCGGAGGCTCCCTCAAAGCCGGCCCCGCCGTCGTCGCGGCTCTCTTCGGGTTCTTCCTGGCCTCCACGGGCATGGCCGACGACATCCAGCGCTTCCTCAACTCGATAGCGCAGACCATCAACTCGATTAAGTTCTGACGCCCGGCTCCGACGGGAGCCGGGCGCGCGCGGCCGCCTCGTTCCGGCGCTGTACCGGCGCTGTTTCGGACGTGAAAAGACCTCCGGCCCGGTGGACTGAGTCCACCGGGCCGGAGGTGTGAAGAGCGGGCGACGGGAATCGAACCCGCGTAGCTAGTTTGGAAGACTAGGGCTCTACCATTGAGCTACGCCCGCAAGCATCGCGCCGCAGGTCACAAGGGCCGCGGCACGGACAGCATCGTAGCGGGTCCCAGGCGGTGGACGCACACCCTTTCCGGGAGGGCGTCGCACAGTCTGCGGGCATGTACCCTACGTGTCGCACCGACGGGGTGTGGCGCAGCTTGGTAGCGCGTCCGCTTTGGGAGCGGAAGGCCGTGGGTTCAAATCCCGCCACCCCGACCACCATGATCATGAGCGCAACCAAGATCACATTGTGGGCCTCATCCCGCTTGCGGCTACTATGCAAGCTGCGTGCCCGTGTGTCTCTCTGACCGGGGCCGATCGGCTGGACCGCCACCATGCGGGGCCCAGCAGAATCCAAGAATCAGCCACCAAGGAGACCGAACCGTGAAGAGCGCCGTGGAGACCCTGAACCCGACTCGGGTTCGGCTCACTGTCGAGGTGCCCTTCGAGGAGCTCAAGGACAGCCTCGACGCGGCGTACAAGAAGATCAACCAGCAGGTCACGGTCAAGGGCTTCCGTAAGGGCAAGATCCCGGCTCGTGTGATCGACCAGCGGTTCGGCCGTGGTGCGGTGCTGGAGGAGGCCGTCAACGACGCGCTCCCGAAGTTCTACACCGAGGCGGTCAACGAGGCCGAGCTCAACCCGCTCGGTCAGCCCGAGGTCGACATCACCGAGCTGAAGGACGGCGAGACGCTGGCCTTCACCGCCGAGGTCGACATCCGCCCGGCCATCGAGATCCCGGACTACTCCGGCATCGAGGTCACCGTGGACGCGGTCGAGGTCACCGACGAGGACGTCGAGAAGTCCGTGGAGCAGCTCCGCGAGCGCTTCGCCTCCACCAACCCGGTCGAGCGCGCCGCCGCCGAGGGTGACGTCGTCACCCTCGACCTGGAGGCCAAGGTCGACGGCGAGGTCCTCCCCGACGGTGTCGCCGAGGGCGTGCAGTACACCATCGGTTCCGGCGAGCTCCTCGAGGGCATCGACGAGGCCGTCACCGGCCTGGAGGCCGGCGGCGAGGCCACCTTCACCTCGCAGCTGAAGGGCGGCTCCGCCGAGGGCAAGGACGCCGAGGTCGCCGTCAAGGTCACCGCCGTCGCCGCCCGTGAGCTCCCCGAGCTCGACGACGACTTCGCGCAGATGGCGTCCGAGTTCGACACCCTCGACGAGCTGAAGGCCGACAGCCGCAAGCGCCTCGAGAACATGAAGCAGTTCGACCAGGCCACCCAGGCCCAGGAGCGCGTCCTCGACGAGCTGCTGAAGCTGGCCGAGGTGCCGATCCCCGAGAAGCTCCTCGAGGACGAAGTCAACACCCGCAAGCACAACCTTGAGCACCACCAGCTCGGCCAGATGGGCCTCGACCTCGCCAAGTACCTGGAGATCCAGGGCAAGACCGAGGAAGAGTTCGACGCCGAGACCAAGGAGCAGGCGGTCAAGGGCATCAAGACGCAGTTCATCCTCGACGAGCTCGTCAACAAGGAGAAGCTGAACGTCAGCCAGGAGGAGCTCACCGAGCACCTCATGCGCCGCGCCGCCTCCTCCGGCATGAGCCCGGACCAGTTCGCCCAGGCCGTCGTCGAGGGTGGCCAGGTGCCGATGCTCGTCGGCGAGGTCGCCCGCGGCAAGGCCCTCGCGGTCGTCGTCGAGGCCGCCAAGGTCGTCGACACCAACGGTGAGCCGGTCGAGCTCGACGACGACGAGGAGACCGAGGCCGCCGCCGACGCGGCCGAGGCCGCCGTCGAGGGTGACGCCGCGGCCGAGGAGAAGTCCGAGGCCTGAGCCTCGCACCGATCTGCCCCACGGGCCCGGACGCACCGCTGTGCGCCCGGGCCCGTGGCCGTACTCCAGACCCCCTGTGCGGCCCCGTCGGACCCCCCGGCCGCCCCGGAGGCCGCAGGGCCCCGTACGGCCCCTCCAGGGCCCCCTGGGCGTCCCAACTACCTTGCGCTCCCAGCGAACAGTTCGGGAAGCGGGATGGCGCCCGCCGACCAGCGCGTTAGGGTCCATGAATACGAGGGCAGGGTCGTACCCGCCCCCAGTACGAGAGACGCTGAGACGGCCGGAGCCGTCAGAGACGAGCAGGTGGATACGTGACGAATCTGATGCCTTACGCCGCGGGTGAGCCGTCCATCGGTGGTGGCCTCGGCGACCATGTCTACAACCGGCTGCTCGGCGAGCGCATCATCTTCCTCGGCCAGCAGGTCGACGACGAGATCGCCAACAAGATCACGGCGCAGATGCTCCTCCTGGCAGCCGACCCGGACAAGGACATCTACCTCTACATCAACAGCCCCGGTGGATCGGTGACGGCCGGCATGGCCATCTACGACACCATGCAGTACATCCCCAACGACGTCGTGACCATCGGTATGGGCATGGCGGCCTCGATGGGCCAGTTCCTGCTCACCGGTGGCTCCAACGGCAAGCGCTTCGCGCTGCCGAACACCGACATCCTGATGCACCAGGGCTCCGCGGGTATCGGCGGCACCGCATCGGACATCAAGATCCAGGCCGAGTACCTCCTCCGTACGAAGAGGCGCATGGCCGAGATCACCGCGCACCACTCCGGCCAGACCGTCGAGGCGATCATCCGCGACGGCGACCGCGACCGCTGGTTCACCGCGGAGGAGGCCAAGGAATACGGCCTCATCGACGAGATCATCTCTGCCGCTTCGAACGTTCCGGGCGGCGGCGGCACCGGCGCCTGAGGCTCCCCGGAGACCCCCAGCACCGAACCCCAGCCCGCCGAACGCCACCAGGATGGTGAACACCCACATGAGCAACTTCCCCGGCCTCCCCGGAGCCTCCGCGAGCGGCCTCTACACCGGCCCCCAGGTGGACAACCGGTACGTCGTCCCGCGCTTCGTCGAGCGCACCTCGCAGGGCGTGCGCGAGTACGACCCGTACGCGAAGCTCTTCGAGGAGCGCGTGATCTTCCTCGGCGTGCAGATCGACGACGCCTCCGCCAACGACGTCATGGCGCAGCTGCTGTGCCTGGAGTCGATGGACCCGGACCGCGACATCTCGATCTACATCAACAGCCCCGGTGGTTCCTTCACCGCGCTGACGGCCATCTACGACACCATGCAGTTCGTGAAGCCGGACATCCAGACGGTCTGCATGGGCCAGGCGGCCTCCGCCGCGGCCGTGCTCCTCGCCGCCGGTACGCCCGGCAAGCGGATGGCCCTGCCCAACGCCCGCGTGCTGATCCACCAGCCCTCGGGCGGCACCGGCCGGGAGCAGCTCTCCGACCTGGAGATCGCGGCCAACGAGATCCTCCGGATGCGTACGCAGCTGGAGGAGATGCTGGCCAAGCACTCCTCGACGCCGATCGAGAAGATCCGCGACGACATCGAGCGCGACAAGATCCTGACGGCCGAGGACGCCCTGGCGTACGGCCTGGTCGACCAGATCGTCTCCACCCGCAAGAACGTGGCCTCAGCGGCCTGACCCGGGCACGGGCACACGGCCGGCGCCCTTGGCGCGGTGCACACGTCAAAGTGAACCGCGCCAAGGGGGGCCCGAACGGGGGGCTCGGCAAGGTACCGTCGGATATGGCACCAGGAGCTGGCTGAACCAAGCTGCTCCCAGGCGAAGGGGAAGCACCTCGTGGCACGCATCGGTGATGGCGGCGACCTGCTCAAGTGCTCGTTCTGCGGAAAGAGCCAGAAGCAGGTGAAGAAGCTCATCGCAGGCCCCGGTGTGTACATCTGCGATGAGTGCATCGACCTCTGCAACGAGATCATCGAGGAGGAGCTCGCCGAGACCTCCGAGGTGCGGTGGGAGGAACTTCCCAAGCCGCGCGAGATCTACGAGTTCCTTGAGGGGTACGTCGTCGGGCAGGAGCCCGCGAAGAAGGCCCTCTCGGTCGCGGTGTACAACCACTACAAGCGCGTCCAGGCCGGCGAGAACGGCGGCGCGCAGGGCCGGGACGACGCCATCGAACTGGCGAAGTCCAACATCCTCCTGCTGGGCCCCACCGGCTCCGGCAAGACGCTGCTGGCCCAGACGCTCGCCCGGATGCTCAACGTCCCGTTCGCCATCGCCGACGCGACGGCGCTCACGGAGGCGGGCTACGTCGGCGAGGACGTCGAGAACATCCTGCTCAAGCTGATCCAGGCGGCCGACTACGACGTCAAGAAGGCCGAGACCGGGATCATCTACATCGACGAGATCGACAAGGTCGCCCGTAAGAGCGAAAACCCGTCGATCACCCGTGATGTGAGCGGCGAGGGCGTGCAGCAGGCCCTGCTGAAGATCCTGGAGGGCACCACCGCCTCCGTCCCGCCCCAGGGCGGGCGCAAGCACCCCCACCAGGAATTCATCCAGATCGACACGACGAACGTGCTGTTCATCGTCGGCGGCGCCTTCGCCGGCCTGGAGAAGATCATCGAGTCGCGGGCCGGCGCGAAGGGCATCGGCTTCGGCGCGACGATCCGCTCCAAGCGGGAGATCGAGGCGAGCGACCAGTTCCAGGAGGTCATGCCGGAGGACCTGGTGAAGTTCGGGATGATCCCCGAGTTCATCGGCCGTCTCCCCGTCCTCACCTCCGTCCACAACCTGGACCGCGAGGCCCTCCTCCAGATCCTGGTGGAGCCCCGCAACGCCCTGGTGAAGCAGTACCAGCGCCTCTTCGAACTCGACGGCGTGGAGCTGGACTTCGACCGCCCGGCCCTGGAGGCCATCGCCGACCAGGCGATCCTCCGCGGCACCGGCGCGCGTGGTCTGCGGGCCATCATGGAAGAGGTCCTGATGTCGGTGATGTACGAGGTCCCGTCCCGCAAGGACGTGGCCCGGGTCGTCATCACGGCGGACGTCGTCCACAACAACGTGAACCCGACGCTGGTGCCTCGCATCGTGAAGAACGACGGCCGCCACGAGAAGTCGGCCTGATCACAGCACAAAGAAGGAGCCCGGCCAGTACTTCCAACTGGCCGGGCTCCTTCGCGTGTTGTGCGACGTCGGATGACTACTTGATCTCGACCCGGGCGTCGTTGCGGACCTTCGCGGTCAGCGCGGCCGCGTCCGACAGCGGCGTGGACGTGCCGGCCATGATGGCCGCCGGGTCGGACTGGATGACGTACGCGAGCGTGCTGTGGTCACCCCAGATGCACAGCGGCATCTTGAAGCTCTTGGGCGTCAGACCGCTGCCGCCGCCGGGCACCGAGTACTCGGCCTCCTGGCACTTCATGACGCCGCTCTCGAACCCGGCGGGCTCGAACTCCTGGGGGCTCCCGACGAGCTTGACCTTCTCGTCCTTGCCCTCGTCGGACTTCTTCTGCATCTCGGCGAACATGGCGTCGACGACCTTCTCCGGGTCCTCGATCTCTCCGTAGACACCGCTGAGCTGCAGGTTCTTCGCCGTCTGGCCGGTCCCCGACTTGTAGGAGCCGGTGACGTTCTTGGGGTTCTTCACGCCCCACTTGGCCGCGTCCTTGGTGTCCTCGGCGTCGGCGTCCTCGGACTTGGAGGACTCCTTCTTGTACTCCGTCGCCACCGTCTCCGGCGTCGTGAGCTGGTACTTCTTGCCGTCGTCCGCGACCGAGCCGCTGCCGCCGCCGACCATGAAGTACGCGCCCGCGGCCACCACGGCGACCGCCACGACGGCGATGCCGACGATCAGACCGGTCTTCTTCCCCCCGGCCGGAGGAGCCGGCGGCGGGTATCCGCCGGGGGCGCCGTAAGGGGGCTGCTGGCCGTACGGCGGCTGCGGGGGCTGCCCGTACGGACCGGGCTGCTGGGGCTGCTGCTGCGGGTACCCGTACGGCTGCTGCGGCGGCACACCCTGGGGAGCCTGCTGCGGGTATCCGTAGCCGGGCTGGGGCGCCTGCGGCTGCTGGCCGTAAGGGCCCGGCTGACCGTACGGTCCGGGCTGCTGGGGCTGACCGCCGTACGGGCCCGGCTGGTTGTAGCTCATTGAGGCGTTCCCCTCCAGATACTTATGCTTTCCGAACATCCTGTCGCAGCCCGTCATGGCTGGGGGCGGTGGGGGTCACACCGTTACGGAACATTCCCGTTTCAGTACGGCCCTGTGACACCCCTAAACTGAGCCCGTGACCGAGAACACTCAGCAGCAGACAGCAGCCACTCCCGAACTGCCGACCCAGTACGCGCCGGCCGAGGTAGAGGGGAAGCTGTACGAGCGCTGGGTAGAGCGTGGTTACTTCGAAGCGGACGCGAAGAGCGAGAAGCCGCCGTACACGATCGTCATTCCGCCGCCGAACGTCACGGGCTCGCTGCACCTGGGCCACGCCTTCGAGCACACGCTGATCGACGCCCTGACCCGCCGCAAGCGGATGCAGGGGTACGAGACGCTGTGGCAGCCGGGCATGGACCACGCGGGCATCGCCACGCAGAACGTCGTGGAGCGCGAGCTCGCCAAGGAGGGCAAGTCCCGCCACGATCTGGGGCGCGAGGCGTTCGTCGAGCGTGTCTGGCAGTGGAAGGGCGAGTCGGGCGGCCAGATCTCCGGCCAGATGCGGCGCCTGGGCGACGGTGTCGACTGGTCCCGCGAGCGGTTCACCATGGACGAGGGCCTGTCCCAGGCCGTCCAGACCATCTTCAAGAAGCTGTACGACGACGAGCTGATCTACCGCGCCGAGCGCATCATCAACTGGTGCCCGCGCTGTCTGACGGCCATCTCGGACATCGAGGTCGAGTACCAGGACGACGACGGCGAGCTGGTCTCGATCCGGTACGGCGAGGGCGACAACGCCATCGTCGTCGCCACGACCCGCGCCGAGACCATGCTCGGAGACACGGCTGTCGCCGTCCACCCGGACGACGACCGCTACAAGCACCTGGTCGGTACCGAGATCGAGCTGCCGCTCACCGGCCGCCGTATCCCGGTCGTCGCCGACGAGCACGTCGATCCCGAATTCGGCACCGGTGCGGTCAAGGTGACTCCCGCGCACGACCCGAACGACTTCGAGATCGGTCAGCGTCACAACCTGCCGAACATCGCCGTCATGGACGAGCACGCCGTCATCACGGCCCACGGCCCCTTCCAGGGCCTGGACCGGCTGGAGGCCCGCTCCGCCATCGTCGCCGCGCTCCGCGCCGACGGCCGGATCGTCGCCGAGAAGCGTCCGTACGTCCACTCCGTCGGCCACTGCTCGCGCTGCAAGACCACCATCGAGCCGCGTCTGTCGATGCAGTGGTGGGTCAAGGTCGGTCCGCTCGCCAAGGCCGCCGGTGACGCGGTCCGCGACGGCAAGGTCAAGATCCACCCCCAGGAGATGGAGAAGCGGTACTTCGACTGGGTCGACAACCTCCACGACTGGTGCATCTCCCGCCAGCTCTGGTGGGGCCACCGCATTCCGGTCTGGTACGGCCCGAACGGCGAGATCGTCTGCGTCGGCCCCGACGAGCAGCCGCCCACCGGCGAGGGCTGGCACCAGGACACCGATGTCCTCGACACCTGGTTCTCCTCCGGCCTGTGGCCCTTCTCCACCCTCGGCTGGCCCGAGCAGACCGAGAGCCTGGCGAAGTTCTATCCGAACTCCGTCCTGGTCACCGGCTACGACATCCTCTTCTTCTGGGTCGCCCGGATGATGATGTTCGGCCTGTACGCGATGGACGGCACCCCGCCGTTCCACACCATCGCCCTGCACGGCATGGTCCGTGACCAGTTCGGCAAGAAGATGTCGAAGTCCTTCGGCAACGCGGTCAACCCGCTGGACTGGATGGACACCTACGGCTCCGACGCCGTCCGCTTCACGCTGGCCCGCGGCGCCAACCCGGGCGTCGACGTCCCGATCGGCGAGGACTGGGTCCAGGCGTCCCGGAACTTCGCCAACAAGATCTGGAACGCGACCCGCTTCGCGCTGATGAACGGCGCGACGGTCGAGGGCCCGCTGCCCGAGCCGTCGCAGATGTCCGCCACCGACCGGTGGATCCTCTCCCGTCTCAACAAGACGGTCGCCGAGGTCGACGCGTACTACGAGGACTACCAGTTCTCGAAGCTGTCCGACGCCCTCTACCACTTCGCGTGGGACGAGGTCTTCGACTGGTACGTCGAGCTGTCCAAGACGACCTTCTTCGAAGGCGGCGAGCAGGCCCGGGTCTCCGGGCGCGTCCTGGGCGAGGTCCTCGACGTCGCCCTGCGTCTGCTGCACCCGGTCGTCCCGTTCGTCACCGAGACGCTCTGGACCACCCTCACCGGCGGCGAGTCCCTCGTCATCGCCGACTGGCCCGAGGACAGTGGCTTCCGCGACGACGCCGCCGAGCGTGAGATCGAGCTCGTCCAGCGGGTCGTCACCGAGGTCCGGCGGTTCCGGTCCGACCAGGGGCTCCAGCCCGGCCAGAAGGTCCCGGCCCGGCTCACCCTGACCGGTACGCCGCTCGCCCCGCACGAGCCCGCCATCCGCCAGCTGCTGCGCCTCCAGCCGGAGGGCGAGGGCTTCGCCGCCACCGCCTCGCTGCCGGTCGCCGGCGCCGAGGTGGCGCTCGACCTGTCCGGCACGATCGATGTCGTCGCCGAGCGCAAGCGGCTCGCCAAGGACCTGGCGGCCGCCGAGAAGGAGAAGGCGCAGGCGCAGGGGAAGCTCGGCAACGAGGCGTTCCTGGCGAAGGCGCCGGACAACGTGGTCGACAAGATCCGTACGCGGCTGGCCAAGGCGGACGAGGACATCGCCCGTATCGAGGCGCAGCTGGAGCGGCTGCCGAAGGCGTAGCGAGCGAGCGGGCGGGCGTCACGCGGACGCGTGTGCGACTGTAGACCCGGAAGGGCCCCGGAACCGACCGACCGGTACCGGGGCCCTTCCGTCTGCCCGGACGCTCCCGGCCGGGCGGCGGAGGTCCAGGGAGGAGCCGTGCCCGGGGCTGTCGGTGGGGCTCCGTAGACTGGGCGTGTGAGTGAGCAGCCCCCGGCAAGTGACAGCTTCGACGACGACTTCGACGACATCGTGGAAGCGCAGACGTCCCGTGACCCCGACCTGGCGGTGATCGAGGCCGGAAGCCGCACCCTGCGCGCCCAGTCCGGTGCCCTCCAGGCTGACGCCGTGCCCGCCCGGCCCGCCGATCCGGAGGTGGACAAGGCGCTGCGCGAGGTGGAGGCGGACCTCGCCACCCGGTGGGGCGAGACCAAGCTGGAGCCGTCGGTGGCGCGCATCGCGGCCCTGATGGACGTGCTGGGCGAGCCGCAGCGCGCGTACCCCTCGATCCACATCACGGGGACCAACGGCAAGACGTCCACGGCCCGGATGATCGAGGCCCTGCTCTCCGCGTTCGAGCTGCGCACCGGCCGGTACACCTCGCCGCACGTCCAGTCGATCACCGAGCGGATCAGTCTCGACGGCGCCCCCATCAGCGCCGAGGGCTTCATCGAGACGTACAACGACATCAAGCCGTACGTCGAGATGGTCGACGAGCGGCAGGAGTTCCGGCTCTCCTTCTTCGAGGTCCTCACCGGTATGGCGTACGCCGCGTTCGCGGACGCTCCGGTGGACGTGGCGGTCGTCGAGGTCGGCATGGGCGGCAGCTGGGACGCGACGAACGTGATCGACGCGTCGGTCGCCGTCGTCACCCCCATCGATCTGGACCACACGGACCGGCTGGGCTCCACGCCCGGTGAGATCGCGGGGGAGAAGTCCGGGATCATCAAGCCGGGCGCGACCGTGATCCTGGCGCAGCAGCCGGTCGACGCGGCGCAGGTGATGCTGAAGAAGGCCGTCGAGGTGGACGCGACGGTGGCCCGCGAGGGCATGGAGTTCGGTGTCGTCGCGCGCGAGATCGCGGTCGGCGGCCAGCTGGTCACGCTGCGCGGGCTCGGCGGCGAGTACGAGGAGATCTTCCTCCCGCTGTACGGGGCCCACCAGGCGCACAACGCCGCGGTGGCGCTCGCCGCGGTCGAGGCGTTCTTCGGGATCGGGGCGCAGCACGCCCGCACGCTCGACATGGACACCGTCCGCAAGGCGTTCGCTTCGGTGGTCTCGCCGGGCCGGCTGGAGGTGGTGCGCCGCAGCCCCACCATCGTGCTGGACGCCGCGCACAACCCGGCGGGGGCCCGCGCGGCCGCCGACGGCATCACCGAGTCCTTCGGCTTCTCCCGCCTGATCGGTGTGGTCGGCTCCAGCGGCGACAAGGACGTCCGGGGTCTGCTGGAGGCCTTCGAGCCGATCTTCGCGGAGATCGTGGTCACCGCGAACTCCAGTCACCGCGCCATGGACGTGGACGAGCTGGCGGCCGTCGCGGTCGAGGTCTTCGGCGACGAGCGGGTCGTGGTCGAGCCGCGCCTGGACGACGCGCTGGAGGCGGCGATCACCCTGGCCGAGGAAGAGGACGAGTACGCCGGCGCGGGCGTGCTCGTGACCGGTTCCGTCATCACGGTCGGCGAGGCCCGGCTGCTCCTGGGGAGGCGCTGACCCCGATGCGTACGCTCTGTGCATCAACGCTGATCGGTGAATTCTTCGTCATCGGTTTTGGTGGTCTCGTGGCGATGAAGGACGACAGCCTGGCCATGAGTACGGTCTGGACGGTCTGTGGTGTCGGCATGCTGCTGTCGGTGCTGCTCTGCGGGATGCTCACCCGGCCGGGTGGGGTCCAGCTGGGCTGGGCGCTCCAGATCCTGCTGGTGATCAGCGGCTTCGTGGTGCCGGTGATGTTCTTCCTGGGGCTGGTCTTCTCCGGTCTGTGGTGGGCGTCGGTGCACTACGGGCGGCAGATCGACGCGACCAAGGCGCGCTGGGCAGAGGCCCAGGCCGCCGCCGAGGCTTCCGCCGAGCCTGACGCTGCGTAATCGACGCAGGGGGAAGCCCTGTAGCCTCTGAGTCCCTGCCGTCGCACCCGCACGCGGCAGGTCCTGCATCCGCACATGAAGGAGCCCGCACCGTGAGCCAGCGCACGCTCGTCCTGCTCAAGCCCGACGCCGTACGCCGCGGCCTGATCGGCGAGATCATCGGCCGTATCGAGCGGAAGGCCGGCTGGACCATCAGCGCGCTGGAGCTTCGCCACCTGGACCAGGAGACCCTGGAGCAGCACTACGGCGAGCACAAGGGCAAGCCGTTCTACGAGCCGCTGGTCGGCTTCATGTCCTCCGGTCCGGTCGTCGCGCTCGTCGTCGAGGGCGAGCGGGTCATCGAGGGCGTACGCCAACTGGCGGGTCCGACCGACCCGATCGCCGCAGCGCCCGGCTCCATCCGGGGCGACTTCGGCACCATCGTCCGGGAGAACCTGATCCACGCCTCGGACTCCGAGGAGTCCGCCATTCGGGAACTGAAGATTTTCTTTCCCGGCCTTTCCTGACCTGGCGTCAGCCGAACAGCGCTCATGACCTGGGGCGACCGAAGGAATTTCGGTCGCCCTTCGGTATAGGAACGCGATGACCGGGAACGCATCGCCTCAACACCACGTCAGCTATACAGAGGTGGATCCACCGCGCCGTGTGCGTGGGGGCGGCACTACGATGAAGCCTCCACGCCACAGCAGCCACCTCGCACCCACCTCGCCTGCCTGAGAAGCCATCAACGCTCGATTTGGGAAGGCCCGACGCATCCTCATGGGAAACAAGGGGAACTCAATGTCGTTCATCGGCCGTGACATGGCTATCGACCTCGGGACTGCCAACACGCTGGTGTACGTCAGGGGGCGCGGCATCGTTCTGAACGAGCCGTCTGTCGTCGCGATCAACACCAACACCGGCGGCATCCTGGCGGTCGGGGCCGAGGCCAAGAAGATGATCGGCCGGACACCGGGCAACATCGTTGCCGTCCGGCCGCTGAAGGACGGCGTGATCGCCGACTTCGAGATCACCGAGCGGATGCTCCGCTACTTCATCCTCAAGATCCACAAGCGCCGCTACCTGGCCCGCCCGAGGGTCGTCGTCTGCGTGCCCTCCGGCATCACCGGAGTGGAGCGCCGCGCCGTCATCGAGGCCTCCACGCAGGCCGGCGCCCGTCAGGTGCACATCATCGAGGAGCCCATGGCCGCGGCCATCGGCTCCGGCCTCCCCGTCCACGAGGCCACCGGCAACATGGTCGTCGACATCGGCGGCGGCACCACCGAGGTCGCCGTCATCTCCCTCGGCGGAATCGTCACGGCACAGTCCATCCGGGTCGCCGGCGACGAGCTGGACAACGCGATCATCCAGCACATCAAGAAGGAGTACTCGCTCCTCCTCGGTGAGCGCACCGCCGAACAGATCAAGATCACCATCGGCTCGGCGTACGACCTCGACAAGGACGAGCACACCGAGATCCGCGGCCGTGACCTCGTCTCCGGTCTGCCCAAGACCGTGGTCATCTCCGCGGCCGAGGTGCGCAAGGCCATCGAGGAGCCGGTCAACGCCATCGTCGACGCGGTCAAGACGACCCTCGACAAGTGCCCGCCGGAGCTCTCGGGTGACGTGATGGACCGCGGCATCGTTCTCACGGGTGGCGGCGCGCTGCTGCGCGGCCTCGACGAGCGGCTCCGTCGTGAGACGGGCATGCCGATCCACATCGCCGAGGACCCGCTGGACTCGGTGGCGCTGGGGTCGGGCAAATGCGTGGAGGAGTTCGAGGCGCTCCAGCAGGTTCTGGACGCCCAGCCCCGCCGCTAGAGGTGTCACGGCGTCCCCCCAGGGCCCCGAGGTCCTGGGGGGATCGCCCGTATGGCCCCTGCCCGACCCGTACGGCGGATCGTTGATATAACGGCACAAAATACCGGCACAAAACAACCGAACCTACACAAGAACATTCCTACGAGGAAGGCACGGCCGCCGCACGTGAGGGACACACGAGAGAGCCGGCTGCTCCTGGTGCTGCTGATCGCCATCGCTTTCGCACTGATCACGGTGGACATCCGCGGCGGCGAGGAGTCACCGGTCGACGGCGCCCGGCAGGCCGCGGCCACGGTCTTCGGACCGGTCGAGAACGGCGTCGCGGCAGCCGTCGACCCGATCGGCAACGCCATAGGAGCGGTTCGCGACTCCGGCGAGCGCCACAACCGGATCGCCCGCCTGGAGCAGGAGAACGCGGCGCTCAAGGCGAAGCTCGGCAGCGACGCGCGCAACCAGAGCCGGATGCGCGAACTCGACAGCATGCTCAAGACGGCCGGCGCCGGCCAGTACGGCATCAAGGGCGCCCAGGTCATCGCCATAGGAACCGCGCAGGGCTTCTCCTGGACCGTCACCATCGACGCCGGTTCCCGCGACGGCATCGAACGCGACATGACCGTACTGAACGGCGCCGGGCTCGTCGGCCGCGTCACCACCGTGGGCCCGGAGACCGCGACCGTACTCCTCGCCAGCGACCCGGACTTCACCGTCGGCACCCGGATGGAGAAGACCGACGAGCTCGGCTTCGCCACCGGTCAGGGCGACCGCCCGCTCCTGGTTCAGATGCTCAACGGCAAGGCCAAGGTCAAGCCCGGCGACCGTCTCGTCACCTTCGGGTCGCAGGCCGACAAGCCGTTCGTCCCCGGCGTCCCGGTCGGCGAGGTCGTCCGGGTCGACCCGGCCGGCGGCGACCTCACGCGCAACGTCTACGTCCGTCCGTACGTCGGCTTCAGCAAGCTCGACATCGTCGGCGTCGTCGTGCAGCCGCCGCGCGAGGACCCCCGCGACATGGTCCTGCCGGCCAAGCCCAGGCCCAAGCCCGTGCCGACCGTCACCGTGACGGTGACCCCGTCCGCACCACCCAGGGACGGCGAGCAGCAGCCGGGTGACGGCCAGGACACCGCCCAGAACGACGAGAGGTAGAGCCCATGCGAATCAACCGGATGCTGCTCTCCGTCACCCTCGTCGTCGTCGCCCTGGTCGCCCAGGTCTCCGTGCTCGCCCGTCTCCAGCTCCCCGGCGCCGTCCCCGACCTGGTCCTGCTCACCGTCCTCGGGCTGGCCTTCGTCTACGGACACGTCAGCGGCGCCCTCATCGGCTTCGGCGCGGGACTCCTCGCCGACCTCGCCCCGCCGGCCGACCACGCGGTCGGCCGCTACGCCCTGGTGCTCTGCGTCATCGGCTACGCGGCGGGCCTGCTGCGTCCCGAGACGGGCCCGATCAAGTCGGCCGCCGGCCCGATGGCCGGGGTCGTGGTCGCGGCCGTCGGCTCGACCCTGCTGTACGCGATGGTCGGCGCCCTGGTGGGCGACACCGCGGCCCGCCATGTCGGCCTGGTCTCGCTGTTGTTCACCGCCGTCCTGTACGACCTGCTGCTCGCGCCGTTCACCGTGCCGCTGATCATGGCCCTGGCGAGACGCGCCGACAGTGATCCGCTCGCGGAGCCCGCGGGCAGCGGCGACGTCACCTCCGGCTGGCTGTCCTCGGGCACGGGCCTGCGCATCGGGAACCAGCGCGGCGGCCTGCGGATGAAGGCGGCCCGCTCCCGGGCCTCACGGGCCGGACGGATCAAGGGAGTCAAGCGACTGTGACCGAGGGGGCACACGCGGTATGAGCAACATCCCGGAGACCGGGCGGACCCGCCGGGTCCAGATCCGGCTCGTCATCATCCAGGTCCTCGTCTTCTCCCTCCTGCTCACCCTCGGTGGCCGCCTCTGGTACCTCCAGGTCCGCAACGGCCAGGAGTACACCGACGAGGCCAGGAACAACCACGTCCAGCAGGTCGTCCAGCCCGCCGTCCGCGGGTCCATCCTCGACGCCCGCGGCGTCCCGCTCGCCGACAACGAGACCCGTCTCGTCGTCTCGGCGTCACGCACCGACCTGTTGAAGATGAAGGACGACGGCAAGGGCGTCCTCACGCGCCTCGCCAAGGTCCTCGGCATGACGCCCAAGGACGTCATGGACAAGGTCCGGCTCTGCGACTCCAAGACCCCGCAGCCCTGCTGGAACGGCTCGCCCTACCAGCCGATCCCGGTCACCGACGAGGCGACCACCCAGCAGGCCCTGCAGATCCGCGAGCGGGCCGAGGACTTCCCCGGCATCACCGCCGAACCCACCGCCGTACGCCGCTATCCGGCCCCCGGCCTCGCCAAGACCTCCCAGGTCCTCGGCTACCTCTCGCCCGTCACCGACGAGGAGATCGAGAAGGCCAAGGACACCGACTCGCCGTTCCTGCGCTCCGACCAGGTCGGCCGGTCCGGCCTGGAGCGCACCTACGACAAGGCGCTGCGCGGCAAGGCCGGCGTCACCCGCTACGAGGTGGACAACCTCGGCCGGGTGATAGGAGTGGCGGAGAGGGACGCGGGCCGGCCCGGATCCAACGTCGTCACCTCCATCGACGCCCGGGTCCAGGCCGTCGCCGAGTACGAACTCCACCAGGCGATGAAGACCGTCCGCCAGGAGACCGACAACATCACCGGCCGCAAGTACGAGGCCGACTCGGGCGCCGTCGTCGTCATGGAGGCCAAGACCGGCCGCGTCGTCGCGATGGCCTCCCAGCCCGACTACGACCCCAACGCCTGGGTCGGCGGCATCTCCGGCAAGGAGTACGCCACCCTCACCGGCAAGAACTCCAACTACCCCCTGCTCAACCGGGCCATCCAGGGCCAGGCACCCGCCGGCTCCATCTTCAAGGTGGTCTCGGCGAGCGCGGCCGTGCGGGCCGGCTACGACTTCGACGGCCTCTACAACTGCAGCAGCTCCTACAACATGGGCGGCCGGAGCTTCGCGAACTTCGAGTCCAAGGGACACGGCCCCATCTCCCTCGCCGACGCCCTCAAGTTCTCCTGCAACACCGTCTTCTACCGCCTCGGCCACCAGGAGTGGCAGCGTGACGGCGGGATAAAGCCGAAGAAGGACGCCCACGACTGGTTCTACCGGACCGCCCATGAGTTCGGCTTCGGCGCCGAGACCGGCATCGACCTGCCGAACGAGGTCACCGGCCGCATCCCGGACCGTCAGTGGAAGAAGAACTTCTGGAAGGCCAACAAGGACGCCTGGTGCAAGCAGGGCAAGAAGGGCGGCACCTACGTCGAGCAGATCGCCTATGAGAGCTGCCTCGAAGGCAACCAGCTGAAGGCCTTCGACAGCATCAACTTCGCGATCGGCCAGGGCGACGTGCTCGTCACCCCGATCCAGATGGCCACCGCCTACGCCGCCATCAGCAACGGCGGCACCCTCTACAACCCCACCGTCGGCAAGGCCGTGATCAGCCCCGACGGCAAGAAGATCGAGGAGATCAAGCCCAAGGCCCACGGCAGGCTGCCGGTCGACGCCAAGACCATCAGCGACCTCGACAGGGGCCTGCGCTCCGTCGTCGGGCCGGGCGGCACGGCCAACTGGCGGTTCCTGGGCTGGCCGCAGGACAAGATCCCGATGCGGGCCAAGACCGGCACCGCCCAGGTCTACGGCAAGCAGACCACCTCCTGGTTCGCGACCTACACCGACGACTACACGATCGTCATGACGATCTCCCAGGGTGGTACCGGATCCGGTGCCTCGGGACCCGCCGTACGCAACATCTACGACGCGATCTACGGCCTCGACGACGAGGGGAACCAGGACCTCAAGCGCGCCCTGCTGCCGAGGCCGCAGACGACTCTTCCGAAGATCCAGCCGGACGGCTCCATCGACGCACCGGTCGTCAAGCCGTACGACCCGAACTCGCAGAAGGTCGACCCGGACAAGAAGAAGAACGACCAGCAGCAGCTCGCGGGTCCGCCCCCCGGGCGGAGGGACTGAACCGATGACCGCGCCCCACGGCTTCTCCGTCTCGCGGTACGCCCCCGATCGCGGTGTCTGGACCAAACTGACGGCCCGCGACTCGGTGATGCGCCGGCTGGACTGGCCGCTGCTGTTCTCCGCGCTCGCCCTGTCCTTCATCGGCTCGCTGCTGGTGTGGTCCGCGACCCGGGGACGCACCGAGCTCAACCACGGGGACCCGTACTACTTCCTCGTCCGCCACGTCCTCAACAGCGGCATCGGCCTCGCCCTGATGGTCGGCACGGTCTGGCTCGGCCACCGCACCCTGCGCGGAGCCGTCCCGGTCCTCTACGGGCTCTCCGTCCTGCTGATCGTCGCCGTCCTCACCCCCCTCGGCGCCACCATCAACGGCGCCCACGCCTGGATCGTCATCGGCGGCGGATTCTCGCTCCAGCCCTCCGAGTTCGTGAAGATCACGATCATCCTGGCGATGGCGATGATGCTCGCGGCCCGGGTCGACGCGGGCGATCAGCTCCATCCCGACCACGGCACCGTCGCCAAGTCGCTCGGCCTCGCCGCGCTTCCCATGGTGATCGTCATGCTGATGCCGGACCTCGGCTCGGTCATGGTCATGGTGGTGATCGTCCTCGGCGTGCTCCTCGCCTCCGGAGCCTCCAACCGCTGGGTCCTCGGCCTCATCGCCGCGGGGGCGACCGGCGCCGTGCTCGTCGCCGCGCTCGGCGTCCTCGACGAGTACCAGATCAACCGCTTCGCCGCCTTCGCCAACCCCGAACTCGACCCGGCGGGCGTCGGCTACAACACCAACCAGGCGCGCATCGCGATCGGCTCCGGCGGCCTCTACGGCGCCGGTCTCTTCAACGGCCACCAGACCACCGGCCAGTTCGTGCCCGAACAGCAGACCGACTTCATCTTCACCGTCGCCGGCGAGGAGCTCGGCTTCCTCGGCGCCGGACTGATCCTCGGGCTGCTCGGAGTGATCCTCTGGCGCGCCTGCCGGATCGCCCGGGAGACGACCGAGCTGTACGGCACGATCGTCGCCGCCGGCATCACCGCCTGGTTCGCCTTCCAGTCCTTCGAGAACGTCGGCATGACGCTCGGCATCATGCCGGTCGCCGGTCTGCCGCTGCCGTTCGTGTCGTACGGAGGCTCGTCCATGTTCGCCGTCTGGGTGGCTGTCGGGCTGCTCCAGTCGATCCGGGTCCAGCGGCCGATAACGGCATAGACGCTCCCTCACGGGGCACTAAATTCCGAATGAGGGCGGATACGAAGCGCGAGATCGAGCGGAAGTACGAAGCCACCCCCGACACCCGGGTACCGGACCTGACCGGGGTGGCCGGGGTGTCGGCCGTCGTGGGCCGGGGCGTCGCCGAACTGGACGCCGTCTACTACGACACCCCCGGGCTGCGTCTGGCCGCCGACTCCATCACCCTGCGCCGCAGGACGGGCGGCGCGGACGCCGGCTGGCACCTCAAGTTCCCCGTCGGCACGGGCGTCCGCGACGAGATCCGCGCGCCGCTCGCCGACACCCCGCCGGACACGCTCCGCGGCCTGCTGCGCTCCCGGGTCCGAGAGAGCCGGCTGGAGCCGGTCGTCCGGCTGCACTCCTCCCGTGACGTCCACCACCTGGTCGACGACCGGGGCGCCCTGCTCGCCGAACTCTCGGTCGACACCGTCCACGCCCAGCGCCTGACCGACGGCGGCGGCAAGGCGGCCTGGACCGAGATCGAGGTGGAGCTCGCGGACGACGTCGACCCCTCGGTCCTGGACGCGCTGGAGAAACGCCTGAAGAAGGCGGGCGTACGGCCCTCCTCGGCGCCCTCGAAGCTGGCGCGGGCCCTGGAGGAGACCGGTGACGCTCCCGGCGCCCCGGCCGCCCCGGCCGCTCCGGGCGACAAGAAGCAGAACAAGAAGCAGAAGGTGAAGACGAAGACGCGGCGGGGGCCGGACGAGGACACCGCGGGCGCCCTCGTCCTCGCCCGCCTGCGCCACCAGGTCGAGGCCCTGGTCGCGCTCGACCCCGGCGTCCGGCGCGACCTGCCCGACGCGGTCCACAAGATGCGCGTCGCCACCCGACGGCTGCGCAGCGCGATCAAGTCGTACGGAAAGGTCCTCGACCGGAACATCACCGACCCCCTCGGCGACGAGCTGAAGTGGCTCGCCGCCGAACTGGGCGTCGCCCGCGACCAGGAAGTGCTCGCCGATCGGCTGCGCGAGCGGATCGACGCCGTACCCACCACCCTGCTTCTGGGACCCGTGCAGAGCCGGCTGCGCGTCTGGGCCGCCTCCCACGAGACCGAGGCCCGCCGGCGGACCATCGAGGCGCTGGACAGCGAGCGCTACCTCACCCTGCTCGACGCGCTCGACGCCCTGCTCGCCGCCCCGCCCCTGCGTCCGGCGGCCTCCAAGGACCCCGCCACGGTCCTGACCAAGGCGGTCCTCAAGGACTACGCGCGCCTCGCCCGCCGGGTCGACCACGCCCTGTCCCTCCCGCCCGGCCACGACCGCGACCTGGCCATGCACCAGGCCCGCAAGGCGGCCAAACGCGCCCGCTACGCCGCGGAGGCCGCCGAGCCGGCCGTCGGCAAGCCCGCCAAGCGCTTCGCGAAGCGTGTGAAGGCCGTCCAGGGCGTGCTCGGCGACCACCAGGACAGCGTCGTCGCCCGTGACGCCCTGCGCACCCTCGCCATCCAGGCCCACGCGGCGGGGGAGTCCGCGTTCGTCTGGGGCCTCCTGCACGGCCAGGAGGAGGCGGCGGGAGCCGACCGGGCACGCGAGCTGCCAGAGGTCTGGGCGAGGGCGTCGGCCCCCGAACTGAGGGCGGCGCTGAGCCCCTGAGGCCGGGGTACGCTTGTGAGTCGCCCCCTGCCAGCTCACGAAGGTTCGAGATGTCTGCTGCCGAGTCTGTCTTCCCGCAGCTCGAAGCTCTGCTTCCGCATGTGCAGAAGCCGATCCAGTACGTCGGTGGAGAGCTGAACTCCACGGTCAAGCCCTGGGAGAGCTGCGATGTCCGCTGGGCGCTCATGTACCCGGACGCCTACGAGGTCGGGCTCCCCAACCAGGGCGTCATGATCCTTTACGAGGTGCTGAACGAGCGCGAGGGCGTTCTCGCCGAACGTACCTACAGCGTCTGGCCGGACCTCGAAGAGCTGATGCGCGAGCACAACGTGCCGCAGTTCACCGTGGACAGCCACCGGCCCGTGGGCGCCTTCGACGTCTTCGGACTGAGCTTCTCCACCGAGCTCGGCTACACCAACATGCTCACCGCCCTGGACCTCGCCGGCATCCCGCTGGAGGCCAAGGACCGCGGCCTCGACGACCCGATCGTCCTGGCCGGCGGCCACGCGGCCTTCAACCCGGAGCCGATCGCCGAGTTCATCGACTGCGCGGTCATCGGCGACGGCGAGCAGGCCGTCCTGGACATGACGGAGATCATCCGCGCCTGGAAGGCGGAGGGCCGCCCCGGTGGCCGCGAGGAGGTCCTCTTCCGCCTCGCCAGGACCGGCAACGTCTACGTCCCCGGCTTCTACGACGTCGAGTACCTGCCCGACGGCCGTATCGCCCGCGTCGTACCGAACAAGTCCGGCGTGCCGTGGCGCGTGTCCAAGCACACCGTCATGGACCTCGACGAGTGGCCCTACCCCAAGCAGCCGCTCGTGCCGCTCGCGGAGACCGTCCACGAGCGCATGTCCGTCGAGATCTTCCGCGGCTGCACCCGCGGCTGCCGTTTCTGCCAGGCCGGCATGATCACGCGTCCCGTGCGGGAGCGAAGCATCACCGGCATCGGCGACATGGTGGAGAAGGGTCTCAAGGCGACCGGCTTCGAGGAGGTCGGCCTGCTGTCGCTGTCCTCCGCGGACCACACCGAGATCGGTGACATCGCCAAGGGCCTGGCCGACCGGTACGAGGAGGACAAGATCGGTCTGTCCCTCCCGTCCACCCGCGTCGACGCCTTCAACGTCGACCTGGCCAACGAGCTGACCAGGAACGGCCGCCGCTCGGGCCTCACCTTCGCCCCCGAGGGCGGCTCCGAGCGCATGCGCAAGGTCATCAACAAGATGGTCTCGGAGGAGGACCTGATCCGTACGGTCTCCACCGCGTACGGCAACGGCTGGCGCCAGGTGAAGCTGTACTTCATGTGCGGCCTTCCCACCGAGACCGACGAGGACGTCCTCCAGATCGGTGACATGGCCGTCAAGGTGATCGCCGAGGGCCGCAAGGTCTCGGGCCAGAACGACATCCGCTGCACCGTCTCCATCGGCGGCTTCGTGCCCAAGCCCCACACGCCGTTCCAGTGGGCGCCGCAGCTGAGCGCCGAGGAGACCGACGCGCGGCTGGAGAAGCTCCGGGACAAGATCCGCGGCGACAAGAAGTACGGCCGCTCGATCGGTTTCCGCTACCACGACGGCAAGCCCGGCATCGTCGAGGGCCTGCTCTCGCGCGGCGACCGCCGCGTCGGCGCCGTGATCCGGGCCGTCTACGAGGACGGCGGCCGATTCGACGGCTGGCGTGAGCACTTCTCGTACGACCGCTGGATGGCCTGCGCCGAGAAGACGCTGCCGGCCTTCGGCGTGGACGTCGACTGGTACACCACGCGCGAGCGCACCTATGAGGAGGTCCTGCCCTGGGACCACCTGGACTCCGGTCTCGACAAGGACTGGCTCTGGGAGGACTGGCAGGACGCGCTGGACGAGACCGAGGTCGAGGACTGCCGCTGGACGCCGTGCTTCGACTGCGGTGTCTGTCCGCAGATGGACACGCACATCCAGATCGGCCCGACGGGCAAGAAGCTGCTCCCGCTGACGGTCGTCAAGTAGCCGGTAGGCGACCAACGCGGCCCAGTAACGCCTGTGCAACGGCCCGGCTTCGGGGAAACCCGAAGCCGGGCCGTTGCGTCATGTCCCGCATGAGCGTCGAGAAGCCACAGCCGTCACAGCTCCAACCGGAAGGCTGTCTAACGGCCTTCATCAGGATCCCGATCCGGATCGTGGTGCTCGTGCTCGTCGTCCCGGTGCGCATGGCCTGGGACGTCCTCGTCGCCGCCGCGCGGGCGATCGACCGGGTGCTTCTCCGCCCGCTGGGCCGTGCGCTGGGCCGGTTCTTCGGCGGGCTCTTCCACTACCTGGCCGTGGTGCCGGCCCGCGCGCTGTACCGCTGGGCCCGGGTCGCCGGCCGTGCCGTCGCGGCGGCGGCGACGTGGCTCCACGCCGCGGTGCTCACCCCCCTGGGCCACGGTCTGCTGTGGCTGGCGGACGTGCTGTTCGTGCGGTCCTGGACCGTCCTGTGGCGGTACGCCGTCGTGCCGTTCGTTCGCTACGCCCTCGTCGTCCCCGCCCTCTGGACGTACCGTCGGCTGCTGACCCCGCTGTCCACGGCCGTGGGCTTCCTGATCGTGACGCTGATCGTCCTGCCCCTGGGGGCGCTGTGGCGGTACGTCGTGGTGCCGGTGGCCCGGTACGGGGTCGCGGTACCCGCCGTTTGGCTGTACCGGGTGGTGCTGACCCCGCTGGGCCGGGCGCTCGTGTGGTCGGGCCGGGCGCTGCTGGTGTGGCCGTGGGTAGGCCTGTGGCGGTACGTCGTGGTGCCGGTGGCCCGGTACGGGGTCGTCGTGCCCGCCGTCTTCCTCCACCGCTGGGTCCTCGTCCCGCTCGGGCGCCTCCTGCGCCTCGTCTGCCGTGAGATCGCCGACGCCGTCGCGGTCTGCTGGCGGATCGCCGGGTACATCTCCCGGGCGGTCGGCCGCGCGATCAAGTGGCTCGCATGGAACCTCGTCGGCCGGCCCGTCCGCTGGTGCTACCGGGCCGTGGTCGCGCCCGTCGGCCGCTGGATCCGCGACAGCGTCTGGGTGCCGGTGCGGACAGCGGTCGCCGAGGCCGGCCGGGTGACCCGGGCGGCCCTCCGTTCCGCGCGGGAGGCCGTGCGCCAGGCCCGCCGCGACGCCTGGCGCGCGCTCATCGGAGGAGCGCGCCCGTCCGAGCCTGGGGAACCGGCGAGGGCCCTTGCGCGTACTCTGGGTAGTACAACAAACGCCCCAGGCACGGCTGCCTCACCCGAGATCTCCCCGCGAACGCCGGGATGAGCCGGGCGGCGCCCGCCGGGGTCACCGCAGTCACGAGGGCGGCGCGCCCCCCGCGCCCGCCCCGCACCGAGGAGAAGAACCACTGGGCAAGCGACAGCCCGAAGGCCCGCCGCCCGCACCGGCGGTGCAGCGCATCCGACTGCGCTACACCAAGCGCGGCCGCCTCCGGTTCACCAGCCACCGCGATTTCCAGCGTGCGTTCGAGCGGGCGCTGCGGCGCGCCGAGGTGCCCATGGCGTACTCGGCGGGCTTCACCCCGCACCCGAAGGTGTCGTACGCCAACGCCGCTCCCACCGGCACCGGCTCCGAGGCCGAGTACCTGGAGATCGCCCTCACCGAGGCACGCGACCCCGACAAGCTGCGCGAGCTGCTCGACGAGTCGCTGCCGACGGGCCTCGACATCACCGACGCGGTCGAGGCCCGGACCTCCGGCCTCGCCGACCGGTTGACCGCGTCCGTGTGGGAGATGCGGCTCGACGGAGTGGAGCACACCGACGCCGAGCAGGCGGTCGAGACCTTCCTCACCGCCGAGACGGTCGAGGTCCAGCGCAAGACCAAGAACGGAATGCGGACCTTCGACGCCCGCAGCGCCGTGGCCGACCTGCGGGCCGTTCCTTCCCCGGCTGATAGGCCGGGGCCGGAGCCCTGTGCGATACTGCGGCTGGTTGTTCGGCACGTGACACCTGCCGTGCGACCCGACGACGTCCTGTCCGGTCTCCGAGCTGTGGCCGACCTGGCGCCGCCGGTCCCCGCAGCGGTGACCAGGCTGGCGCAGGGGCTCTTCGACGAGGAGTCCGGCACGGTGACCGACCCGCTCGCGCCCGACCGCGAGGCAGTCACGGCCGCTCCACCCAAGGCCGCCGCGACCGCTTCAGCGACGGCGCCCGGTACCGGTGCCGCGTAGGGAGCGGTCGTCGTAGCGCAGCCCTCGTACTCGGGAGCCACCTGGGTCGGGCCGCGCACTGACCAGAAGACTTTCGCCAGGCCGTGCGTGCAACGCGTACGGAACCGGCGAGCCACACATAGAGCTCCCGTGCGGCGCCCGCGCCCCGGACAGCGGCACCGCGTTACTCACGCGGACGTGCCGCCGGACCGGAACCAGGCGCGGCGCCCGGGAGCGTGACGGGAGAACCGCCCGCATGCTCGGACCGAACGAACCCGGCAACAACGCCGCGGACCACAACGACAACAGCCCCAGCGACACGCTGCCGCCGCGCCGCAGGCGCCGCGCGGCGTCCCGCCCCGCGGGCCCGCCGGTGAACGCCGCTGTGGCGGACGTCACCGAAGCGCCGGCCGCCGCCGTGTCGGCGCCGGACACCACGAACGCCTCCTCCGCCGAGGCGCCCGCCGCCGAGGCCGCCCCGGCGCGGCCGCGTCGCCGTGCGACCCGTAAGGCGACGGCTCCGGCCGGTGCGCCGCAGGTCGAGGCCGTCGAAGCCGTCGAGGCAGCCCCGGAGGCCGCTCCGGTCGCCGAGCCGGTCGAGGAGACCGCCGCTCCGGCGCGGCCGCGTCGCCGTGCCACCCGTAAGGCGACGGCTCCGGCCGGCGCCCCGCAGGCCGAGGCCGCCGAGGAGCCCGTCGAGGCTCCTGCCGCTGTCGAGGAGGCCGCCCCGGCCCCCCGCGCACGCCGCCGTGCCACCGCCGCCGCGGGCGCCCCGCAGGCCGAGGCCCCTGAAACTTCCGAAGCCCCCGAGGCCGCTCCGGTCGCCGAGCCGGTCGAGGAAACCGCCGCTCCGGCCCGTTCGCGCCGCCGTGCCACTCGTAAGGCCACGGCCCCGCAGGCCGAGGCCGCCGAAGCCGCCGAGGAGGCCCCCGAGGCCGCTCCGGTCGCCGAGCCGGTCGAGGAGACCGCCGCTCCGGCCCGTTCGCGCCGCCGTGCCACCCGTAAGGCCACGGCCCCGGCCGGCGCGCCGAAGCCCGAGGCCGCCGAGGAGCCCGTCGAGGACGGCGAGTCCCTGCCGGCGGACACCGTCGCGCAGATCGCCGCGTCCGGGGCCGAGGTCAGCGCGGCCGAGAAGGCCGCGACCCGTGGCCGTACGCGCCGCCGCGCCGCCTCCCCCGAGTTCACCGCGGAGCCCGCCGCGCCCGCCAAGGCCGAGCAGTCCCGCGGCCGCCGCGCCGCCCGGCCCGCCGTCGCCGTGTTCCAGGCGCCGGTCTTCACCGAGCCGATGTTCCAGACCCCGGAGACGGCCGCCGCCGCGCACGCGGCCCGCGCCGCCGAGCCGGACGAGGTCGAGGAAGAGATCACCGAGCCGGAGATCACCCCGGTGGCCGAGGCCGCCGAGAAGCCCGAGGCGGGTCGTCGTCGCCGCCGCCGTCGTGGTGAGCACGCCGCTGAGGCCCCGGCCGCCGCTGCCCCGGTCGAGCCGGCCGAGGTCGAGGAGGAGCCTGAGACCGAGGAGGCCGCCGCCGAGGCCGAGGAGTCCGACGAGTTCGAGGACCGTCCCTCGCGCCGCCGCCGCCGCGGTGGACGCCGCCGTCGCCGCGGCGAGCTCGCCGACGCCGACGAGGCCGCCGACTACCGCGCGGACGAGACCGCCGAGCAGGCGGCCGAGCCCGAGGACGAGGAAGAAGAGGACGAGGAGTCCGAGGAGCACGAGGGCGACACCCCGTCGGCCGCGGGCACCGCCAGCTCCCGCCGTCGTCGCCGTCGTCGTCGCCGCTCCGGTGACACCGGTACCGACGCCGAGGCCGGCGCGGAGGAGGACGGCGTCCGTACGGTCGTCAAGGTCCGCGAGCCGCGCCCCGCGCGCGAGAAGGCCGAGCCGTCCGACGAGGTGCAGTCCATCAAGGGCTCGACCCGTCTGGAGGCGAAGAAGCAGCGCCGCCGCGAGGGGCGCGAGCAGGGCCGCCGCCGTGTGCCGATCATCACCGAGGCCGAGTTCCTGGCCCGCCGTGAGGCCGTCGAGCGCGTGATGGTCGTCCGCCAGAACGGCGAGCGCACCCAGATCGGCGTCCTCGAGGACAACGTGCTCGTCGAGCACTACGTCAACAAGGAGCAGGCCACCTCGTACGTCGGCAACGTCTACCTGGGCAAGGTGCAGAACGTCCTGCCGTCCATGGAGGCCGCCTTCGTCGACATCGGCAAGGGCCGCAACGCCGTCCTGTACGCCGGTGAGGTCAACTTCGAGGCGCTCGGCATGGCCAACGGGCCGCGCCGCATCGAGACCGCGCTCAAGTCCGGCCAGTCCGTCCTGGTACAGGTCACCAAGGACCCGATCGGCCACAAGGGTGCCCGTCTGACGAGCCAGGTGTCCCTGCCCGGCCGCTACCTGGTGTACGTGCCCGAGGGCTCGATGACCGGTATCAGCCGCAAGCTGCCCGACACCGAGCGCGCGCGTCTGAAGACGATCCTCAAGAAGATCGTCCCCGAGGACGCGGGCGTCATCGTGCGCACCGCCGCCGAGGGCGCGAGCGAGGACGAGCTGCGCCGCGACGTCGAGCGTCTGCAGGCGCAGTGGGAGGAGATCCAGAAGAAGGCGAAGAGCGGCAACGCCCCGACCCTTCTCTACGGTGAGCCGGACATGACCGTCCGGGTCGTCCGCGACATCTTCAACGAGGACTTCTCGAAGGTCATCGTCAGCGGCGACGAGGCATGGCAGACCATCCACGGTTATGTGTCGCACGTCGCGCCGGACCTGACCGACCGGCTGTCCCGCTGGACGAGCGAGGTCGACGTCTTCGCGACGTACCGGATCGACGAGCAGCTGATGAAGGCGCTGGACCGCAAGGTCTGGCTGCCCTCCGGCGGTTCGCTGGTGATCGACAAGACCGAGGCGATGATCGTCGTCGACGTCAACACCGGCAAGTTCACCGGCCAGGGCGGCAACCTCGAGGAGACCGTGACGAGGAACAACCTCGAAGCGGCCGAGGAGATCGTGCGCCAGCTGCGTCTGCGCGACCTGGGCGGCATCGTCGTCATCGACTTCATCGACATGGTCCTGGAGTCCAACCGCGACCTGGTGCTGCGGCGCCTGCTCGAGTGCCTGGGACGGGACCGTACGAAGCACCAGGTGGCCGAGGTCACCTCGCTGGGCCTGGTCCAGATGACCCGCAAGCGGGTCGGCCAGGGTCTGCTGGAGTCCTTCTCCGAGACCTGCGTCCACTGCAACGGCCGTGGCGTGATCGTGCACATGGAGCAGCCGACCGCCCCCGGCGGCGGAGGCGGCGGCAAGCGGTCCAAGAAGCGTGGCCGCGGTGGCGCCGACCACCCGCACGAGCACGAGCACCTCGAGGTGGTCGAGGACGAGACCGAGGCGGAGGTGGCGGCCGAGGCCGCCGAGCCGATCGCGCTCCCCGAGCCCGAGTTCGTCCCGGACGAGGAGCTGTACAGCAGCCCCGCCGAGGCGGAGGCCGCTGCCACGCGTGGCCGTGGCCGCCGTCGGGCCGGCCGTAAGGCGTCCGCTCCGGCGGGTGCGCCGAAGCGGGTCGAGGAGCCGGTGTTCGAGGCCGAGGCCCCGGCCGCCGAAGCCCCTGTCCTGGAGGTCGAGGCCGAGGTCGAGGCCCCGGTCGTCGCGGCGCCGGTGGTGGAGGCCGAGCCGGTCGCCGAGGAGGCCGCCCCGGCTCCCCGTGGCCGCCGTCGCGCCACGCGCAAGGCCACGGCCCCGGCCGGTTCGCCGAAGCCGGCGGACGAGGCCGAGGCCGCCGCGGTGATCGTCGTCGCCGAGCCGGAGAGCACGCCGGAGCCGGTGGCGGAGGCGCCCGTGGCCGAGGTTCCCGCCGAGGAGGCGCCCGTCGCCGCCCCGCCGAGGGCCCGTCGCCGGGTGGTCCGCAAGGTCACCGCTCCCGCCGGGTCGCCGGCGGGTGGCGCCGAGGCCGCCGTGGTGGTCGTCAGCCATTCGGCCCCGGAGCCCGAGACGGCGTCCGAGGACGAGGCGGCTCCGGCCAAGAAGACGGCCCGCAAGGCCGCCACGAAGGCCACGGCGAAGAAGGCCGCAACCAAGAAGACGGCGGCCAAGAAGACCGCGGCGAAGAAGACGACCGCCAAGAAGGCGGCCAAGACGGCCGCCAAGAAGACGGTCGTGGCCGACCAGCCGTGACCGCCTTCGGTGACAGTGGTCACGTGAAGCTGAACAATCGGTGAGGATCGGTTGAATGATCCGTGTTCCGTCCCGGAGCCCCCGGGGCGGAACACGGATTCGTTTCTCAATCGATGCCGTGGCCCGTTAACGGCCCAGAAATCGACTACGAAATTCCTGATAATGTGACGCCGGTCGCTGCCGTGGGCGGGCCCCGCCCGGAGACTACGGTCGGTGACCGACCCGGATCCGGGACAGACCGGTCCCAGCATTCCTCGGTAGGGCGTCGGCATCGCGCCGGAGGGGTACGCGCGGCCTCGTAAGACGTCCGCTGCACCCCTTGACCTCTGCCACATAGAGCTCTTGCGGTGTTCAAGGAGGACGTCCATGCCGAGCATCAACGAGCAGCCCATCCCCGCTGCCCGCCCGGTCATCGGTGAAGAAGAGATCGAAGCGGCCGTACGCGTATTGCGCACGGGCCGCGTCGTACAGGGCCCCGAGGTGGCCGCGTTTGAGGAGGGATTCTCGGAGCTGGTCGACGGCCGTCACTGCGTCGCCGTCAACTCCGGTACCTCCGCGCTGCATCTCCTTCTGATGGCTCTGAACATCGGCCCGGGCGACGAGGTGATCGTCCCGTCGTTCTCGTTCGCCGCCTCGGCCAATGCCGTGCGACTGGTCGGCGCCGAGGCCGTCTTCGTCGACATCGAGGCCGACAGCTTCAACATCGACCCGGCCGCGGTCGAGGCCGCGATCACGCCGCGTACCGCCGCGATCATGCCGGTCCACATCTACGGCAACCCGGCCGCGATGGACAAGATCATGGCCATCGCCGACAAGCACAAGCTGGCGGTCGTCGAGGACGCCTGCCAGGCGCACGCGGCGGCGCTGAACGGAACCCCGGTCGGCGCCTTCGGCTCCGGCGGCACGTTCAGCTTCTACCCGACGAAGAACATGCACTCCCTCGAGGGCGGCATGATCTCCACGGCCGACGCCGAGATCGCGCGCACCCTGCGCCTGCTGCGCAACCAGGGCATGGAGCAGCGCTACGCGAACGAGATCGTCGGCGCCAACATGCGGATGACGGACGTCAACGCCGCCATCGGCCGGGTCCAGCTGGGCAAGCTCGGCGGCTGGACCGAGCAGCGCATCGCGAACGCCTCGTACCTCACGGCGAACATCACCGCTCCCAACGTGGTGACCCCGATCGTCGCCGAGGGCGCGCGTCACATCTACCACCAGTACACGATCCGTGTGCGGGGCGACCGTGACGCCGCGATGGCGAAGCTGACCGAGGCCGGCATCGGCAACGCGGTGTACTACCCGACGCCGATCCACCGTCTGAAGCCGTACTGGGAGCCGGACCAGAAGGCCGGTCGCGTCTGGGACCTGCCCGAGACCGAGCGCGCCGCCGCCGAGGTCGTTTCGCTCCCGGTCCACCCCTCCCTGACCGAGAACGACCTTGAGCGCATCGTCACCGCCGTGAACGCGCTGGGAGAGAACCTGTGACTGCCGCTGTACTGCGAGCCGGCCTGATCGGCCTCGGCTCCATGGGACGCCACCACGCCCGTGTCCTCGCCGGACTCGAGGGCGTACAGCTGGTCGGCGTCGTCGACCCGATGGGTGACAAGAACGGCTGGGCCCAGGGTGCCCCCGTGCTGTCGACCGTCGAGGAGCTCATCTCCCTCGGCATCGACTACGCCGTGGTGGCCTGCCCGACCGCGCTGCACGAGGAAGTCGGCCTGAAGCTGGCCGAGGCCGGCATCGGCGCCCTCATCGAGAAGCCCGTCGCGGACACCGTCCCCGGCGCCCGCCGTCTCGTCGAGGCGTTCGAGAGCCGCGGCCTGGTGGCCGGCGTCGGCCACATCGAGCGCTGCAACCCGGCGCTGCGCTCGCTGCGCAGCCGTCTGGAGGCCGGCGAGCTGGGCGAGGTCTTCCAGGTGGTCACCCGCCGCCAGGGTCCCTTCCCGCACCGCATCGCCGATGTCGGCGTGGTCAAGGACCTCGCGACGCACGACATCGACCTCACCGCCTGGGTCACCGGCCAGGAGTACACCTCCATCGCCGCCCACACGGTGTCGAAGTCGGGCCGTCCCCACGAGGACATGGTCTCCGCGGTCGGCAAGCTGACCGACGGCACCATGGTCAACCACCTGGTGAACTGGCTGAGCCCGCTGAAGGAGCGATTCACCTCGGTCACCGGTGAGAAGGGCTGCTTCATCGCGGACACCCTCACCGCCGACCTCACCTTCTACTCGAACGCCGCGCAGGCGACCGAGTGGGAGGCGCTCCAGGCGTTCCGCGGTGTCTCCGAGGGCGACATGATCCGCTACGCCATCCCGAAGCGCGAGCCGCTCCTGGTGGAGCACGAGCTCTTCCGGGACGCGGTGCTCGGCAAGTCGGACGACATCTGCACGCTGCGTCAGGGTCTCCGTACGGTGGAGGTGGCCGCAGCGGTGCTGGAGTCGGCCGCCCAGGGCAGTACTGTCCGTTTCGACCACATCAGCGGCGGGACTGCCTGACCCACCTCGGCGCGGACCCCGCCGCTTGTCCCCGGTTCCCTTGTCCGCAAGGGGGCCGGGGACGCCGAACTCCTGTCCCACCCGGAGGAAGTACGTAATGGAATCCCCTGCCCGCAGGCCGAGGCTCGCGGTGATCGTCGCCAACGGCATCACGGGCGACTCTCGCGTTCAGAAGACCGCTGTCGCTGCGGCGCGAGACGGCTGGGACGTCACCTTGGTGGGCAGGAGCGACACCAAGCGCGTCCAGCACTCGAAAATGGGCCCGATCGACGTGATCCGGGTTCCCGTGGGCACGGAATACCTCCGGGCGGTGAACGCCCGCAAGGCCCACCCGCTGCGCGCCGCCGCCACCCAGTTCCATCTGCAGGACCAGGCCGCGCTCAACCGCTACACGGCGGCGTACCGCGCCTGGGTCCGCGAGAAGTCCTCCGAGAGCATCTGGGCCGGTACCCCGCGCCGCGCGTCGCTCAAGGCGATGCTGCGGGCGCGCCGGGCCGTGCACCGCTTCCGCGTCCGGGCGTTCAAGTGGGAGCAGCGCCGCCGGCCCAAGGACCCCGCTCCGGTGCGCGACTGGCGCCTCGACTGGCCGCAGGTGACCGATCTCGACCTGGCCTTCGGCCCGGTGCTCGAGAAGATCAAGCCGGACGTCATCCACGCCAATGACGCGACGATGATCGTCACGGCCGCGCGCAGCGCCGCCCGGCTCGCCGCCGTGGGGCATCGCTGTGCCTGGCTGTACGACGCCCACGAGTACATCAAGGGCGTCGAATGGCCCAACGCCCGTCAGGCGTACGCGCTGCCCGCGATGGAGGCCGAGTTCATCGGCCGTGCCGACGCGGTGGTCACCGTCTCCACACAGATGGCGGAGCTGCTCAAGAACGACCACAAGCTGCGCAAGCTTCCTTTGGTCGTGGGCAACTCGCCGGTACGTGAGGTGATCGGCGGCGGGAAGGCCAAGTCCTCCGTCCGCGAGGCGTGCGGCCTCGGCCCCGACGTGCCGCTCATGGTCTACTCCGGCTGGATCGGCCGCGAGCGCGGTGTGGACGCCGTCATCGACGGCCTGCCGGAGCTTCCCGGCTTCCACCTGGCGCTGGTGGTGGGCCGGACGACGCCGCTGCTCGAGGAGCTCCTCGCGCACGCCGAGACCCTCGGGGTACGCGACCGTATCCACCTGGTGCCGTACGTGCCGCAGCACGAGGTCGCCGACTACCTCTCCTCCGCGGACCTGGGCCTCACGCCCTTCAAGCGCGTCCCCAACTGCGAGGTCTCGCTGCCGACGAAGGTGTCGGAGTACCTCCAGGCCCGGCTCCCGCTGGTCACCAGCGATGTGAAGGTCATCAAGGCGTACGTCGAGGAGCACGGCCTGGGTGAGGTCTTCACCTGGGACGACCCGAAGACGTTCGCCGTGGCCGCCGCCCGGGCGATGGAGAACCGCGAGCAGCTCGCCGAGCGCATCACGGAGGAGATCCTCACCGAGCTGTCGTGGGAGGAGCAGAGCGGCCGTCTCATGCAGCTGTACCGCGAGCTGTCGAAGAAGACGCCGCCCGGCCCGCGCACCGACGTGTCGTGGACCGTCCAGGAGACCCCGGGAGCCGTCCGTACGGTGGAGATCACCACCCCGGACGGTCAGCCGGTCTGGAAGAAGCTCGGTGCCACCCGGGTCAAGCTGGGCCTCGGCCCGGCCAACTACGCCGGCCAGGCGGCCGCGTACGCCCAGGCGATCACGCGCATCAACCCCGACGTGTCCGTCGAGGTCGTGATGAACAAGCGCCCGGACTCCTTCGACTACCCGGCCGACGTCTATGTCGACGCCACCCGGCTGCGCGAGCTGGAGGTGCAGTTCCAGCAGGTCGAGCGGGTCGTCGGCCGCTACACGCACCTCCTCGTCGACGCCTTCATGCCGGTGTTCGGCTACCTCAACGGCTCCTCCGTGGCCGGGGACCTCGCCGCACTCAAGCAGGCCAAGGTGAAGGTCGGCCTGCTGGCCCACGGCAGTGACATCCGCCATCCCGGCAACCACATGCGGCGCCACGCGTTCTCGCTGTTCCACGACGCCCCCGAGGGCATCGCCGAGAAGCTCCAGGCCAAGGCCGAGCTGAACAAGCGGATCGCGGACGAGAGCGGGCTGCCGCTGTTCGTCACTACCCCCGACCTGCTCGACGACCTGCCGACGGCCACCTGGGCTCCGCTCGTCGTCGACGTGCTGTCCTGGGCCAGTGAGCACCCGGTCATGGAGCGCGAGCGCCCGGTGGTGCTGCACGCCCCGTCCAAGCGCTGGACCAAGGGCACCGACCGGATCATGCCCCTGCTCACCGAGCTCCACGACAAGGGCGTCATCGAGTTCAAGCTCGCCGAGGGCATCCCGTGGGCCGAGATGCGTGAGCTGGTCCAGAGCTGCGACCTGGTGCTCGACCAGTTCACCACCGGCAGCTACGGCACCTTCGCGGTCGAGGCGATGGCGGCGGGCCGCCCGGTCGTCGGCTACATCAGCGACGAGGTCAAGGCGGTCACGCAGGGCGCTCTGCCCATCGTCAACGCCACCCCGGACAACCTCCGCGAGGTCCTGGAGTCCCTGCTCGCCGACCGCGAGGACGCGGCCCGGATCGGCCGTGACTCGGTGGAGTTCGCCCGTACCTACCACGACGGAACCTGGACCGCGCAGGTTCTGAGCGGTTTCCTCAAGTGACCGGTCCAGAAAGGCTGTTCATGGAAGCGCAGAGTGCCGGCGCGCCCCGCCCCACCAAGGGCCGCGTCGTCATGCTGGTCGACAACAAGGTCGAGGGCGACTCCCGGGTGCAGAAGGCCGCCGAGTCCGCCGCGGCCGCCGGCTGGGACGTGGTCCTCCTCGGTCTCGTCCGCTCCGGCAACGGACGCAGCTGGAAGCTCGGCGACGCCGAGGTCCGGCTGCTGCCGCTGAAGACCCCGCTGGCCAAGCGGCATGCGGAGCGCCACCGCTCGCTGCTGCGCCGCCCGCTCGCCTACCCGCCCGGCCCCCTCGCCGCCTACCGGCGCCAGTGGGCGCGGGCCTGGCGCGCCGATGTCGCGACGCGACGCGCGGCCCTGCGGGTGGTTCCCGACGCCGTCGGCTCGCCGCTGTTCCGCAAGACGGAGAAGGCCCGCCTCGCGGTGGCCGGTCCCGCGTCCAAGTTCATGCAGAAGTGGGTCGGTTTCCGCTCCCGCCAGACCAGCCAGGCCCAGAAGGCCGGCCGCGCCCTGCGCGGCCCGCTGGACCGCGCGTTCACCGCGACCTGGAAGGCCACCAAGGGCAACCGCGCCTGGCGCCGGCTCGAACCGGTCCTGTGGGACTACGAGCTGACGTACGGCAAGGAGATCGACGCGCTCAAGCCCGACCTGATCCACGCCAACGACTTCCGGATGCTCGGTGTCGGCGCGCGCGCCGCCGTTCGGGCCCGGGCCGCCGGCCGTCAGGTGAAGCTCGTCTGGGACGCCCACGAGTACCTGCCCGGGGTGCGCCCCTGGGAGGACAACGCCCACTGGATCCCCGGCAACACCGCGCACGAGAGCGAGTTCGCTCCGTACGCCGACGCCGTCGTCACCGTCTCCGAGGGCCTCGGCGACCTGCTGCGCGAGCGCCACGGCCTCAAGGAGCAGCCGACGGTGGTCCTCAACGCGCCCGACAGGCCCGTCGAGACGGACCCGGCGCTGGAGGACGGCGAGCCGGTCCCGGACCTGCGCGCCCTGTGCGGCATCGGCCCGGACGTCCCGCTGGTCGTCTACAGCGGCTCGCCGGGGCCCCAGCGCGGCCTCGGCGACATGGTGGAGGCCCTGCCTAAGCTGGACGGCGTCCACATGGCGTTCGTCGTGCCCGCCCCCGCGGCCGGGTACATCCAGGGCCTGTTGCGCCGTGCCGAGGAGCTCGGAGTCGGTGACCGTCTGCACGCGGTGCCGTACGTCCCGCACTGGCAGGTGGTGCGCTTCCTGTCCGCGGCCAACGTCGGCTGCATCCCGATCCACCACTGGCCGAACCACGAGATCGCGCTGATCACGAAGTTCTTCGAGTACTCGCACGCCCGGCTGCCGCTGGTCGTCAGCGATGTGAAGACCATGTCCGAGGTGACCCGTTCCACGGGCCAGGGCGAGGTCTGCAGGGCCGAGGACATCGACGATCTCGTACGTGCGATCAAGGCTGTCCTCGCCGACCCCGAGCGCTACAAGGCCGCCTACGACAAGCCGGGTCTGCTCGACACCTGGACGTGGGAGGCGCAGGCCGAGGTGCTGGACGCGCTCTACACGCGCCTGGTCCCCGGCGGTTCCTCCAAGGCGGGATCGTGACGACCACCCCCGACGTCACCGTCGTCGTCGCCGTCTACAACACGATGCCCTACCTGACGGAGTGCCTGAACTCCCTCATCGGGCAGAGCATCGGCCGGCGCCGGCTGGAGATCGTCGCGGTCGACGACGGCTCGACCGACGACAGCGGCGCCGAACTCGACCGCTTCGCCGAGCGCTACCCCGACACGGTCAAGGTGATCCACCAGGCCAACTCGGGCGGCCCCGCGGCGCCGAGCAACCGCGCGCTGGACGTGGCCACCGGGCGCTACGTCTACTTCATAGGCTCGGACGACTACCTGGGCAAGGAAGCGCTGGAGCGTCTGGTCGGCTACGCCGACACCCACGACTCCGATGTCGTGGTCGGCAAGATGGTGGGCACCAACGGCCGTTACGTCCACCAGGCGCTGTACAAGAAGAACGACCCGGACGTCAGCCTGTACGACTCGGCGCTGCCCTTCACCCTCGCCAACACCAAGCTGTTCCGGCGCGAGCTGGTGGAGAAGTACCGTCTGCGCTTCCCCGAGGACGTGCCGGTCGGCAGCGACCAGCCGTTCACCATCGAGGCCTGCGTCCGCGCCCGGAAGATCTCCGTCCTGTCGGACTACACGTTCTACTACGCCGTCAAGCGGGGCGACGCGAGCAACATCACCTACCGCGCGAACCATCTCTCCCGGCTGCGCTGCACCGCGAAGATCATGAAGCACGCGGCCGGGCTCGTCGAGGCGGGACCGCAGCGCGACGCCCTCTTCAAGCGCCACTTCACCTGGGAGCTCGCCAAGCTCGTCCAGGACGACTTCCCGGCCCTGGACCGGGAGACCCGGAACGAGGTGTGCGCCGGCATCGCGGCGCTCGCGGACGAGTACTTCACCGAGCCGCTGCGTGACTCGATGGACGTCCAGCGGCGGGTGCGGATCGCCCTCGCCCAGCGCGGCGCCGTGGACGAACTGGTCGAGGCGATCGAGCTCGACACGCTGCACGGAGGCGCCGGCTTCCTGCTGGAACACGACCGCGCGTTCGTCCGCTACCCCGGCTTCCGGGACGCCCTCGGCCTGCCCGACCGGTACTTCGAGGTCATCGGCGAGAGCGTGGCGGCCCGGCTCGCCGGCGTCACGCACCTGGTGTCGGCCGAGTGGGAACAGAACAACGGCGACCTGGCCCTGTCCCTCGCGGTGCGCCTCGGTGTGACCGGTGACACCTCCTCGGCGGCCCTGCGGCTGATCTCGGGCGCGATGCCCAAGAGCGCCGACAAGCCCGGTGGCCGAAGACTCCCCGCAGGGCATGAACTCCCTCCCGTCGTGGGCGAATCGACCCAGCAGACGGACCCCGACGGCCGGAGTACCACCCTGCGCGCCACCGTGCCCCTGCCGCCCCGTAAAGCCACCCTCGGCGCGCGGGTCCATCTGGATCTGGCAGGCTCGACCTACGAGATTCCGATCCAGACCCGCGGTCTGCCGCTGCCGCTCGCCCGCCGCTGGCGGGAGACCGTCCCCTACCGCGCCTCGGCGAATTCGAACCCCAAGGGCCGACTGGTGATCACCACAGCCCCGCTGTGGGAGCCGTCACCCTCGCTGCGCATGCGGCTGCGCCCCCTGCTGTCCCGGTTGAAGAGGAAAGTAATCCGATGAATATCTGTGTAGTCGCGCTCGGCAAGATCGGCCTGCCGCTCGCCGTGCAGTTCGCCGCCAAGGGCCACAAGGTCATCGGCGCCGACGTGAACGAGAAGGTCGTCGAGCTGGTCAACGCCGGCGTCGAGCCCTTCCCCGGCGAGTTCGACCTCGACCGTCTGCTCAAGGAGACGGTCGGCGCCGGGCTGCTCTCCGCGACCACCGACACCGCCGCCGCCGTCGCCCAGTCCGACGCCGTCGTCGTCGTGGTCCCGCTCTTCGTGGACGCCGAGGGCACGCCGGACTTCGGCTGGATGGACTCCGCGACCAAGGCGATCGCCAAGGGCCTCAAGCCCGGCACGCTGGTCTCGTACGAGACCACCCTGCCGGTCGGCACGACCCGTACCCGCTGGGCGCCGATGCTGGAGGAGGGCTCCGGCCTGACCGCCGGCGAGGACTTCCACCTGGTCTTCTCCCCGGAGCGGGTGCTCACCGGCCGCGTCTTCGCCGACCTGCGCCGCTACCCCAAGCTCGTCGGCGGCATCGACGAGGCGTCCACGGCTCGCGGTGTCGAGTTCTACGAGCAGGTGCTGGACTTCGACGACCGCGAGGACCTGCCGCAGCCGAACGGCGTGTGGGACCTGGGCACCGCCGAGGCGTCGGAGCTCGCCAAGCTCGCCGAGACCACCTACCGCGATGTCAACATCGGCCTGGCGAACCAGTTCGCCCGCTTCGCCGACAAGAACGGCATCGACGTCAAGAAGGTCATCGAGGCCTGCAACTCGCAGCCGTACAGCCACATCCACCAGCCGGGCATCGCCGTCGGCGGCCACTGCATCCCGATCTACCCCCGGATGTACCTGTGGAACGACCCGGAGGCCACCGTCGTGCGCTCGGCCCGTGAGGCCAACGCCGCGATGCCCGAGTACGCCGTGGACCTGCTGGCCGCCGCGTACGGCGACCTCAAGGACGTCCATGTGCTCGTGCTGGGCGCCGCCTACCGCGGTGGCGTCAAGGAGACCGCCTTCTCCGGCGTCTTCGGCACGGTGGAGGCACTGAAGGCGCGCGGCGCGGTGCCGTTCGTCTCCGACCCGATGTACACCGCCGAGGAGCTCGCCGCGCACGGCCTCACCCCGCACCAGGGCGAGACGGTCACCGCCGCGATCCTGCAGGCCGACCACGCCGAGTACCGCGAGCTCGCCGCATCCGACCTGCCGGACGTCACCGTCCTGGTCGACGGCCGCCGCACGACGGACCCGGCCAACTGGGAGGGCGTGCGCCGCGTCGTCATCGGCGGCTGACGCTCCCAGGTCCCGGCACGACAAGAAGTGACGGCAAAGGGCTCCGCCCGGCAGCAGCCGGCGGGGCCCTTTCGTCGTCTTCCCTACACGCGCTTCTGCAGCATCCGGTTGATCAGGTTGTCGGTCGCCTTGCGCAGGGCCTCACGGGGCGCGCGCTGCTTGACCCTGGTGTTCAAGTACAGGTCGTCGTCGACCAGCGCGAGCGGCCAGTGGAAGGTCCCGGCGGCGAACACCATGGCGCCGTTCGGGTACTCGGTGAGGGCGGTGTGCTGGATCGTCGGCCAGGTGACACCCGGGCGGCGGTCGGTGTACGGGGATACCGCGAGCAGCGTTCGCCGGGCGCCCTGCGGGCTCGGGGACTTCGGGTCGTAGGCGTCCGCCTCGATGCCGACCATCCCGGGGAGCTTGTCGCCCTCGCGCAGTCCGGTGCCCGCCCACAGCCAGTGGGTGGCCTCCTTGATGATCATCGGCGCCGGGCGGTCGATCTGCACGATGCCGTTGAACTGGATGCCGAGCAGCCCCTGTTCGGCCAACCGCCGGTCCTTGTGGATCTCCCGCCAGCGGGAGGTCGGTCCCGCCGCGTCGGGCGTCGGGTCGGGCGCCGACTTGTAGCAGGCCATGAGCCGGTTGGTGACGCCCGTGGAGGACGGCTCCATCCGGACGTGGAAGTAGACGTTGTTGGCGCCGAGGAACGCGAGGTGCTTGCCCGCGTCGACGGCCTTCTTGGCCGAGTCGAACATCGGCCGGGACCAGTACTCGTCGTGGCCGGGGAAGAAGACCGCGCCGTACTGGGACGGGTCGATGGTTCCGTCGTGCAGGTCAAGGCTGCTCGCGTAGGTGACATCACGGCCGCTCGCCTCGAGCCAGCGGGCGAAGGCGGTGTCCATGTTGAACCAGCTCGGAGTGCCGGCGCCGCTGTAGGGCCGGTCGAAGGAGACCTTGAACGCCCGCTGTTCGGCGCCTCCGAGCTTCCCGTCGGGCAGATAGCCGCGGTAGAGGTTCTTGCCGATGCGCTTGTCCTTCGGCCACATGTTGTAGGCCTGGTAGGTGGCGAAGGGAATGACGCACAGGATGTCGGAGGTGCGCCGGGGCTCGCGGACGACGAAGGGCGTGCTGCTGCGGTAGCCGTCGTCGGCGGTGAACACGGCCTGGTAGAGGCCGGACATCCAGCTCGCGGGGACGCGCAGCTGCCAGGAGACGGGCCACTTGCACTCGATGGCGCCGGTCCGCGGGTCCGACTCGGGGATGGGGCGGCGCAGGCCGCGCAGCGTGTCGCTCGTCGTCATCAGGCGGGCGCCCGCGCCGCCGTAGTCGCCTATTCGGTAGACGGCGATCCGGTAGGTGGGGGCGCTGCGTACGGAGACATGGAAGGAGATGACTTCGCCCTGGCCCACCGACGTGGTCGAGGCGTACCCCATGATGTCGCCGCTGCGGTCGCCCGAGGCCATGGGGATCTTGTCGTTGGGAATCCAGTCCTTGGACCCCGCCAGCCGGTTCTCCTCGGCGATGGTGCGCGGGGGCTCGACGTCGGCCGCGGGCTCCACGGGCTGGGGGGACGGCTCGGCGGCCTCCGCTTCCCTCTGCCCCGGAATCAGGTTGCCGCGGAAAGCGTAGGTCGCCACCCCGGCTGTCCCGACTCCGAACAGGCCCAGCACTGTACGGCGTGGCGGTTTCGACATGAGCTACCTCCTGAATGAACTCCGGGAGGTAGGACGGGAAAACGCGCGGAGTGGGTTTACTCCGGGTCCGAACTTTCTTCAGGAATCGGACACGGATTGGTCACAGGAAACGGAACCAAGTCTAAGACTTGTCGGCCCGGTTGAGTGCCTCGCGGTCCAGGGCCTTCCGCAGCCAGTTCTGGGCCGGCTTCTCCACCAGCTTGTGCGTGAGCCAGGCCAGCACGATCAGCGCGGCCGTGGTGATGCCCAGCGTCGGCCAGGCGCCCATGTGCGCGTACAGCTTGCGGATCATCGCCCAGCCCAGCTCCTCGTGCAGGAGGTAGAGCGGATAGACCAGCGCGCCCGCCGTGGTCAGCCACTTCCAGTTGAGCCGGTCGAACTTGTGCAGGGCCACGCCCAGCACCAGGAGGTAGAAGACGGTCACCAGGGCCAGCGCGATGTAAGGGTCGCGGTCGTAGCCCTTGTCGCGCAGGCCGTCGGCGTGCTCGACCAGGTCGCTCTGCATCACCAGCCAGCTCGCCCCGAGCAGGCCCCAGAGCTTGAGATCCGGGCCGAACCGGTACATCAGGTACATCGCGATGCCCGCCACGAACAGCGCGGTGTTCAGCGGCTGCGCGAAGATGCCCAGCAGCGGCACGTCCTTGTCCTGCTGCACCAGCACACTGGCCAGCAGCCACACCCAGCTGAAGACGGTGACGCGCTGGTAGTCGAGGCCCTTCCACAGCACCACGAGGAAGATCAGGTAGAAGGTGAGCTCGACCCACAGCGTCCAGTACGCGCCGACCAGGTGCTGTGCCGACAACGGCACCTGGAACATCGTCAGGTTGGTCAGTGAGTCACTGATGCTCGGCGACTTGCGCTGGCCGTCCGGCAGTGCGCGCCAGACGGCGAAGGCGATGAGCACCGAGAACCAGTAGGCGGGGAACAACCGCAGGAAGCGGGCCCGGACGAACTGCCCCGGCGTCCGGTTCCAGGCGGACAGGCAGATGACGAAGCCGCTGATGATGAAGAACAGCTGGACGCCGTAGGACCCGTACGAGGTCACCGGGAAGAGCCAGGGAAAGAGCTCCTTCGGGTTGACGCCCCAGTTGGCCTTCGTGGCCGCGTCGACGCCCGTGAAGTGGAATATCAACACCGACATCGCCGCGACCACGCGCAGCGCGTCGAGCGCGTACAGCCGAGGACGGGCCGTCCTGGGCGCCTGCGGAGCGCTGTCCGCGGGCTTCGGGGCCGTGGTGGCCGTCGTGTCCAGGGGGCCGGGAGCCTGGACGTCGGTCTGGGGCATGTGTCGGCCTCGCTTGGATCGGGGCGCCGGAACCCGGCCATCCTATGCGTACATACGAAAAGAGGGCCTCAAGAGAGGCCCCCTCGGGTCGCGTCCCGCCGGGCGGACTACGCCTCGGTGAGCACGCCGTCCTTCTCCGCGTACAGGCGCCCCGACTTGGGGCACTCCCAGACACCGGATTCGCCCTCGCGCTCGACCAGGCGCACACCCTCGTGGCCCACCCAGCCGATTCGGCGCGCCGGGACACCGACGACCAGGCCGAAGTCCGGTACGTCCTTGGTGACGACCGCGCCGGCCGCGATCATCGCCCAGCGGCCGATCGTGATCGGGGCCACGCACACCGACCGCGCGCCGATGGAGGCGCCGTCGAGGATCTTGACGCCCACGGCCTCCCAGTCGCCGCCGCGCTTCTGCTTGCCCTCGGGGTCGACGGAGCGCGGGTTGTGGTCATTGGTCAGGACCACGGCGGGGCCGATGAAGACACCGTTGCCGAGCTCGGCCGGCTCGTACACCAGCGCGTAGTTCTGCAGCTTGCAGTTGTCGCCGATTTGCACGCCGGTACCGACGTAGGCGCCGCGGCCGACCACGCAGCCTTCGCCCAGCCGGGCCTTCTCACGGATCTGGGCGAGCTCCCAGACGCTGCTGCCGGCCCCGATCTCGGCGCTCTCGTCGACCTGGGCGGTGGGCTGGACCCTGTAGTTCACTCTGCTGCCTTTCCGAGGGCGTCTTCGCCGGTCGAGCATACGTCCCGGCCCGCGCCCAGGATCAGCTGGTCGAAGTGGCTCTTCACATTCGCCCAGTCCCAGGCGACCAGGGCGTGCTCGGACGCCTCGTGGCCGGTCTTCAGCCAGTGGTCCTCGTCCGCCGTGACCTGCACGATCCGCGCCGCCGCCTCGGCGGGCGTCCCCACTACCCACGGGGAGGGGAACAGGGCGCGGGCGCCGTGCGGCCTGTCGGCGAAGAACGGCCAGTCGCGCACCACCGGCACGGCGCCGCTGGCCGCGCCCTCCACCAGGCCCAGGTGCCAGCTCTCCCGCACCGAGCTGCTCAGAATGACACCGACCTCGGTGAGCGCGCCGGCCACGTCGTCGGTCTGTCCCACCTGCCGCACCGCGCCGGCCGCCTCCAGCCGCGACAGCTCGCGCTGGTAGGCCCGGTGATAGCGGGCCGCCGCCGGACCGGCGTCCGGCTGCATCGGACTTCCCACCAGATGGAGCCGGTAGCGCTCGTCCCTCTGCCGCAGCAGGGTGAGGACCTCCAGCGCCCAGCGCGGATCCTTCGCCACCTGGCTGACGCCCACCATGCCGAGCGTGAAGCGCGCCCCGGGCGTCTTGGACCTGACGAAGGGGCCGAGCCGCACCGCGTTGTCGACGACATGCAGCCGGGGCGCCCCCTTCTCCTTCAGCCGGGGGATCGCCGCGACGCAGAAGTCGCGCAGATGCTCGCTGACGAAGACGAGGTCGTCGACGCGGGAGAAGTCGATGATGTGCGGCCAGTGGCTGAAGGCCTCGTAACTGTGCAGGCGTACGACGATCCGGGTCGGCCCGGGATCGACGAGGGTGAAGAACGCCGCCGCGACCGCGCACCAGTCGATGAAGACGACATCGGCCCAGTCGAGGTGCGGCCGCAGCGCCTCCTCGACCTGGCGGCCGTAGTCGGGCTGGCTGCCGAGCGCCCGCTGGATCATCCGCCCCACGCCCTTGGCCAGCGGCGCGAGCACCGGATCGGCAGCGGTGTCGAGGGTCCGCAGCTCCACCCCGGCGTGCTCGGCGTAGTGCTCGAGGACGGGACGGAGGAAGTTGTCGTTGCCGTGGTGGGCCACGAGCAGCCGCAGCGGCCGGTCGGCCGGCGGGGTGGCCGCGGACTCCTTGCGGCCCCTGGGCTTGCGCAGGGCGCGCGCGGTACGGCTCTGGCGCAGCGGCGCGGTGAACCGGCCCGGATTCTCGGCCAGCGGCGAGGTGAGCCCGTCGACGTGCGGCACCCGGTGGAAGGCGAGCAGCAGCGCCTTGGCGGCGGAGCTCGACGCGGCGGCCCAGCGGCCGGCCTCGTGGTCCTCGTCGGCGAGCTCCAGCTGGGCTGCGTACGCCTTGAAGAGATGCCGGGGCACATGGCCCTTGGCCAGGCGCGCCTCGGCACCTTCCACCAGCAGCTCGGTTCTCACCCGGGGGTCCTGGATCCGCTGACCCGCGTAACCGAGCAGCCGCTCCGCGATGACCGGGCGCTCCGACCGGGACATACGAGATATGGCCCAGCGGGCGATGGTCGTGAACCGTTCATCGCGCATGTCAGGTGTCGGCAAGATGCAGCTCCACGATCGAGGCAGGGACACGGACCGTACGGTTAATCGGACCCGAGTGGAACCCCTTCCCGAGGGTATCGCCGACGGGTCGGTTCCCGGTACGGCCCCTTATACGGGCATGACGTCCGAGCACGGTCCAGACCGGTCGGCGGGCGGGGAACCGGTGTATCCGGGACGCTTCCGGACGACCCCCGGGGAGTTGCTCCCCGCCCACCACCCGTTCGGACGCCCGCCGACCCGGTTTGACCCTCCGCAGCCCGGCCCGTAACCTTGACCGTCGGCGTGTTTCCATGCGCGCCAGCTCCTGAGCACCTCCCTCCGGCTTCGGCCTGGAGAGGCCGCTCACCCCATCCGGAGAGCCGCGGGCCCTTGGCCTGCGTGAGCGGCTGGCATCAGGAGTTCCCGTTCGAGCGAGAGAGAGATCCGCGTGTACGCCATCGTGCGCAGCGGTGGTCGCCAGCACAAGGTTGCTGTCGGCGACATCGTTGAGGTTGACAAGATTTCCACTGCCAAGGTTGGCGACACGGTCGAGCTCTCGACCCTGCTCGTTGTCGACGGCGACGCCGTGACCAGCGACCCGTGGGTCCTGGCCGGTATCAAGGTCACGGCCGAGGTCGTGGACCACCACAAGGGCGCCAAGATCGACATCCTGCGCTACAAGAACAAGACCGGCTACCGCCGTCGCCAGGGCCACCGCCAGCAGTACACGGCGATCAAGGTCACCGGCATCCCCGCGGCTGCGAAGTAAGGGACTGAGGAGACATGGCACACAAGAAGGGCGCATCGTCCACTCGGAACGGTCGCGACTCCAACGCTCAGCGGCTCGGCGTGAAGCGCTTCGGCGGTCAGGTCGTCAACGCCGGTGAGATCCTGGTCCGCCAGCGTGGCACCCACTTCCACCCGGGTTCGGGCGTCGGCCGTGGCGGCGACGACACGCTGTTCGCGCTGAACGCCGGTGCTGTGCAGTTCGGCACCTTCCGCGGCCGCAAGGTCGTGAACATCGTTCCCGTCGCCTGATCCAGGCCCGGTAGACGGTTTTCTTCGCGAGGGCGGACCTTCTTTCCGTACGACGTACGGGAAGCAGGTCCGCCCTTTGCTTGTTGTTATGGAGACGCAGCACGTCTCAGAACATTTCGCACGTATGTAAGTAACTGGAGGCACTGAACATGACCACCTTCGTGGACCGCGTCGAGCTGCATGTCGCCGCGGGTAACGGAGGCCACGGCTGTGCCTCCGTTCACCGGGAGAAGTTCAAGCCGCTCGGCGGCCCCGACGGCGGCAACGGCGGCCGTGGCGGCGATGTGATCCTGGTCGTCGACCAGTCCGTCACCACACTCCTCGAGTACCACCACTCCCCGCACCGCAAGGCGACCAACGGGCAGCCCGGCGCCGGCGACAACCGCTCCGGCAAGGACGGCCAGGACCTCGTCCTGACCGTGCCCGACGGCACCGTCGTCCTCGACAAGCAGGGCAATGTGCTCGCCGACCTGGTCGGCGAGGGCACCACCTTCATCGCGGGTCAGGGCGGCCGCGGCGGCCTCGGCAACGCCGCGCTGGCCTCCGCCCGGCGCAAGGCCCCCGGCTTCGCGCTGCTCGGCGAGCCGGGCGAGGCCCGGGACATCGTCCTGGAGCTCAAGACCGTCGCCGACGTGGCGCTGGTCGGCTACCCGAGCGCCGGCAAGTCCTCGCTGATCTCCGTGCTGAGCGCCGCCAAGCCGAAGATCGCGGACTACCCCTTCACCACCCTCGTGCCGAACCTCGGCGTGGTCACGGCCGGCTCGACGGTCTACACCATCGCGGACGTTCCCGGCCTCATCCCCGGCGCGAGCCAGGGCCGCGGCCTCGGCCTGGAGTTCCTGCGCCACGTCGAGCGCTGCTCGGTGCTCGTGCACGTCCTCGACACGGCGACTCTGGAGTCCGAGCGCGACCCGGTCTCCGACCTCGATGTCATCGAGGAGGAGCTGAAGCAGTACGGCGGCCTCGAGGACCGCCCGCGTCTCGTCGTCCTCAACAAGATCGACATCCCGGACGGCCAGGACCTGGCGGACATGATCCGCCCGGAGCTGGAGGAGCGGGGCTACCAGGTCTTCGAGGTCTCGGCCGTTGCCCGTACGGGTCTGAAGGAGCTCTCCTTCGCCCTGGCCGGCATCGTCGCCGAGGCGCGCGCGGCCAAGCCGAAGGAGGAGGCGACCCGGATCGTCATCCGCCCGAAGGCGGTCGACGACGCGGGCTTCACGGTCACGTTCGAGGAGGAAGAGGGCATCTACCGCGTGCGCGGCGAGAAGCCCGAACGCTGGGTCCGCCAGACCGACTTCAACAACGACGAGGCCGTGGGCTACCTCGCCGACCGCCTCAACCGGCTCGGTGTCGAGGACCAGCTGATGAAGGCCGGCGCCCGGGCGGGCGACGGCGTGGCGATCGGCGCCGAGGACAACGCGGTCGTCTTCGACTGGGAGCCGAGCATGATGGCCGGCGCCGAGATGCTCGGCCGCCGTGGCGAGGACCACCGCCTGGAGGCCCCGCGCCCCGCGGCCCAGCGCCGCCGGGACCGCGACGCCGAGCGCGACGACGCCCAGCGCGAGTACGACGAGTTCGACCCCTTCTAGAGCACACCCGCTCACGCGCCGGGGGGGGGGGGGGGGGGGGCGGCGGGGGGGGGGGGGTGGTGCTGTTTCCTTGTTTTTTCGTGCTGGCTTCTACG
>NZ_JBVIPQ010000001.1:606870-857042 GCF_055577795.1 Streptomyces sp. NPDC033174 | reverse complement strand
CCCCCCCCCCCCCCCCCCCCCCCCCCCCCCCCCCCCCCCCCCCTCCCCCCCCCCCCACCCCCCCCCCCCCCCCCCCCCCCCCGCGGCGCGTTTTCCCGGTGTCCGGCGCGCGGCTCCCGCGGGCGCGCGATCGGACGACAACGGAAAATGTCAAGGGGTGCCGCGCAACCTCCGGCACCCGGCGCCCGTCTAGTAACGCGGGGTGAGGCGAGGCGCCCGCCCATTGAACGGAGCGTTGATGAAGATCTCCTTCCTCATCCACACGATTTACGGCATCGGTGGGACCATTCGCACCACGCTGAATCTCGCGGAGGAGCTCGCCGACCACCACGAGGTGGAGATCGTCTCGGTCTTCCGGCACCGGGACATCCCTCTGTTCACCATCGACCCGCGCATCACCGTCGTCCCGCTGGTCGACACTCGCCCCTCCTCGCCGACCTGCGAGAAGGAGCACCCCGACCACCTGAGGCCCGCCGAGTTCTTCCCCCGCGCCGAGGCGCGCTTCAAGGAGTACAGCGGGCTCACCGACGAGCGGGTCCGCGCCCACTACGCCGCCTCCGACGCCGATGTGGTCATCGGCACCCGGCCGGGCCTGGTCGCCTACGTGGCGCAGTTCTCGCCCGAGGGCGCCGTGCTCATCGGCCAGGAGCACATGACGCACAACCACCACAAGCCGGTGCTCCGCGAGCAGATGCGGCCCCATCTCGCCGCGCTCGACGCCTTCGTGACGGTCTCCGAGGGCGACGCCGCCGTGTGGCGCGAGCAGATGTCCCTGCCCGGCACCCGTGTGCTGTCCATACCGAACAGCATCCCCGAGCCCACCGTCGCCCCCTCCGACCTGGAGGGCACCACCATCGTCGCCGCCGGCCGGCTGGACCGCGGCAAGCAGTACGACGTCCTCATCGACGCCTTCGCCGAGGTCGTCGCCGTGCGCCCCGAGTGGACCCTGCGCATCTGCGGCTGGGGCACCGACAAGGACCGGCTGCGCGCCCGGATCGACAAGCTCGGCCTGAACAACAGCGTCCTTCTGATGGGGCCGCGCTCGCCGATCGAGCCGGAGTGGGTCAAGGGCGCCATCGCGGCCTCCACCTCCCGACACGAGTCCTTCGGAATGACGCTGGTCGAGGCGATGCGCTGCGGTCTGCCGGTGGTCAGCACCGACTGCGACTACGGCCCCCGCGAGATCATCAAGGACGGCGAGGACGGTCTGCTCGTCCCCGTCGGTGACGCCGACGCGGTCGCCCGGGCGCTGCTGAAGCTGATCGACGACAAGGAGCTGCGGCACCGGATGGGGGCCGCGGCGATCGTCAACTCCCGGCGCTACGACCCCGGTTCCGTGACGAAGCAGTACGAGGACCTCTTCGCCGAGCTCGGCGCCGGGTCCGCCCAGCGCACCGCCCCCACCAAGGCGTCCGGCGCCCCGGAGGAACCGGCGGCCGGGACCTTCGTACCGATGGCGGACTGTGTCGCCGAGGGCGACGGCTCCCTGACCGTCACGATGGTCTCCCCGCAGGCCGCCGTCGCGAAGTACGAGGGCCTGCGGCTCGTGTGCACGCCGATGGAGGGCGACGCCGACGAGCAGGTCTTTCCGTTCGGCGCGGACGGTACGGCCAGGATCCCGGCCGGCGCGGACCTCGCCGAGGGCAACTGGATGTGCCACGCCGACCATCCCGCCTCCGGCCGGCGGGTGGGCATCCTCGCCCGCGCCGTCGACCAGCGCGGTTCGCTCGCGGTCCGGGACCGGCTGACCCCCGGCGCCGGCTTCCGCCACCTCGTGCCCTACCGCCGCGCCCCCAAGAACCATCTGGTCCTGCGCTCCTGGATACGCGAGCTGCACGCCGAGGCCGGTGACATAGACGTCAGCCTCCGTGACGGGCGGCTGACCGTCTCCGGCCGGCTCGTCGGCCCGGCGGCGCCCGGTGAACGGCCAGAGCTGGTGCTCCGCCGCCGCGGCGAGGACTCCACCGAGGAGCTCGTCCTCCCCGGGAACCGGGTCGGCGAGAGCGGATTCCGGGCCACCGTCCCCGCGGCCGCCGTGGTCGCCCGCCGGCGCGGCGAGAAGGAAGCCTGGGACATCTGGCTGCGCCCCGCCCCCGGCCAGGAACCGCTGAGGGTCGGCAGGGTCCTCGACGACGTCGTCCTCAAGGGCCCCGTCTTCGTCTATCCGGAGCCCCTCCTGCACCGGCGGCGCCCGCTGCTGACCGTCCGCCGGGCCCTGCGCAGGATCCAGCGCAAGCCCCAGCTCCTGGTGCGCGTCAAGCTCGCGTACGACGCCGACAACGCCCTGGTCCTCCATGTCCTCGACGCGTGAGCGCCCCGCGCGCCGGACGAGGGCGGACCGCGCTCACCACGGCCCGCGCTACTGTCGTGCCCGTGTGGCATCGGTCACCCGGCCGCCTCACGGCGACCCCCCGAACGTCCCTGGCCACAGGGTGAACACTCCGTGTCCGGGTGGTGTGCCGCAGCCGATGCCCGCCTTGCGAGACGGTCACGGAGAGTGCGACCATCACATCGTCCCCCAGCCAAACCGAGGTAGGTCGTTCTGTGTCTGTGCCGCATGAAGGCAAGCCCCGCACCACCGCAGTCGTGCTCGCCGGGGGTACCGGCCAGCGTGTGGGACTCGCGATCCCGAAGCAGCTGCTGAAGATCGCGGGCAAGGCTGTCATCGAGCACACGCTGGCGATCTTCGAGCAGGCGGACTCCGTCGACGACGTGATCGTGCTGATGGCCCCGGGGTACGTGCCCGAGATCGAGAAGATCGTCGCGAAGGCCGGGCTCACCAAGGTCACCCGGATCATCGAGGGCGGCGCCACCCGCAACGAGACCACCGAGCGCGCCATCGCCGCCCTCGGCGAGGGGCTCGCGGAGGGTGAGGACCGCAACGTCCTCTTCCATGACGCTGTCCGTCCGCTTCTGTCACAGCGCGTAATCAAGGACTGTGTCGACGCCCTTGAGCGCTACCAGGCCGTCGATGTCGCCATCCCGTCCGCGGACACGATCATCGTGACCCGCACCCACGGCGAGGACGGCGAGTTCATCACCGACGTCCCGGACCGCTCCCGGCTGCGCCGCGGCCAGACCCCGCAGGCCTTCAAGCTCTCCACGATCCGCAGGGCGTACGAAGTCGCCGCCGGGGACCCCAACTTCCAGGCCACCGACGACTGCAGCGTCGTGCTGAAGTACCTGCCCGACGTGCCGATCTGCGTCGTCGCGGGTGACGAGTACAACATGAAGGTGACGCAGCCGGTCGACGTCTTCATCGCCGACAAGCTCTTCCAGCTCGCCTCCACCGCCGCGCCCAGCCCGGCGGACGAGGCCGGCTACCGCGAGCTGCTGTCCGGCAAGACCCTGGTGGTCTTCGGCGGTTCGTACGGCATCGGCTCCGACATCGCCGAGCTGGCCGAGGAGTACGGCGCCAAGGTCTACGCCCTGGGCCGCTCCACCACCGGCACCCATGTGGAGAACCCCGAGCACGTCGACGACGCCCTGTCGAAGGCGTACGCGGAGAGCGGCCGGATCGACTACGTGATCAACACAGCCGGTGTGCTGCGCATCGGCAAGCTCGCCGAGACGGACAACGCGACGATTCAGGAAGCGCTGAACGTCAATTACCTGGCACCCGTCCACATCGCCCGCGCCTCGTACAAGTATCTGGCGGAGACCAAGGGACAGCTTCTGCTGTACACCTCCTCCAGCTACACTCGCGGCCGCGCGGAGTACAGTCTTTACTCGTCCACCAAGGCGGCCATGGTGAATCTCACCCAGGCACTCGCCGACGAATGGGCGGGTGACGGAATCCGGGTGAATTGCGTCAATCCGGAGCGCACCGCAACCCCTATGCGTACGAAGGCATTCGGTCAGGAGCCCTCGGGTTCGCTGCTGTCTTCCGAGGCCGTGGCCCGGACCTCGCTGGACGTGCTGCTCTCCGAAATGACCGGTCATGTCATCGACGTACGGCAGCAGGACCCGACCCGTGAAGCCTCCGAAGCGTCCGGATTCGAGCAGGCCCTGGCCTCCGTCCTGGATCGCCAGGAAGATGTGTAATACTCAATAGATGTGCTTTATCGGGCCTCTGCAGTCGCCAATATGCGAATGCAGAGGCCCGAGTTCGTGAAGCTCAGTCTTCACGAGACCTCCCCTCGATGTGAATAAACCGGCACCCCCCTCTGGAGCAGGTTCTTCGTGATTTCGACCGCCATCCGCCTGGCACGCGTGGGCAGCGGGACCGAGTTGGCCGCCGCAGTCCTGATGGGACTCGGCTATCCATGCGTCATGCTCGCCGCGCTCATCCCGAACCTCTGGTTCTTCGCGGTGGCCGGTGCTGTGACCTATGTCGCCGACTGGTATCTGCATCAGAAGGACAGCTATCTGATCAACCGGCTCGGCAAGGTCCGCGCAGGACTCCCGATCCGGTTCCTCGTCCGCCAGTTGCTGCTGATCCTGCTTCTCGCCCGGGAGAACCTCGCCGAGCAGCCGATCTTCTACGCCGCGGTCGCCGGCTTCCTGATCTTCTACGGCCTCCAGGCCCCACAGGGAGCGCTCGCCACCCTCATCCGCCTGCGCCGCACCATGCCGGTCGCCACCCGCAATGTCGACCTGCACGGCGTACGCATCCCGGACGCCCCGCCGAAGGCGCTGCTGAACCGCTCCGCCGAGAAGATGCTCCACCTCGACGTCCCGGCCATGGCCGGCGTGATCTACGCGGCCTCCACCGGCGAGGACATCGCCGCCTACGCCGGCGTCGCGCTCACCCTCGGCCTCGGCCTGCTCTACACCCTCGTGCTCATCCCGTACCTGCGCCGCGGCCGCCGCGTCCCGTCACCGTCCGCGGTGATGAAGACCGTGCAGAACTGGCTGCGCGAGTACCAGCCCACCGTCGTCCTGTACTTCTCCGGCTCCGACGAATCCGCGTACCAGGTCAACATGTGGCTGGAGACGATGGAGCAGATCGAGGGCCGCCCGCTGATCATCATGCGGGAGCGGACCCTGGTGCCCAAGCTCGCCGCCACCTGCGTCCCGATCATCTGTGTGCCGGGCGGCACCCATCTGATGCAGCTCGATCTGTCGACGGTCCGGGTCGGGCTCTACGCCGCCAATGTCGGCAAGAACATCCACATCCTGCGTGTGCCGACCATGAAGCACGCCTTCATCGGCCACGGCGACAGCGACAAGCTCGCCAGCGTCAACCCCTTCTCCAAGGTCTACGACGAGGTCTGGACGGCCGGCCGGGCCGGCCGCGACCGCTACGCGCTGGCCGACGTCGGCGTCCGCGACGAGGACATCGTCGAGGTGGGCCGCCCGCAGCTGGCGCCGATCAAGACCTGGACCGGGTCGCCCAAGAACCCGATCCCGACGATCCTGTACGCCCCCACCTGGGAGGGCTGGGACGACAACCCCGGCAACACCTCGCTCCTGCTCGCCGGCGAGAACATCGTCCGGCGACTGCTGAACGCCGAGAAGCCGGTCCGGGTGCTCTACAAGCCGCACCCCTTCACCGGTCTGGTCAACCGCAAGGCCAAGGCCGTGGACGCGCGCATCCGCACGATGATCGCTACCGCCGCCGCCGAGCGGGCCGCCGAACCCCGCTGGGCCGAGGAGGCCGCCGCCGCCCGCGCCGAGCAGGAGGCGGCCCGCGCCGAGCTGGCCCGTATAGAGGCGCGGCTCACGACACTCGCCGCGTCCGTACGCAAGAACGGCGACGAGTCGGAGGAGTCCCGGGTGTCCCTCGCCGACCCCGAGCGGCTCGCCGAGAGCAAGCGGCTGCGGGCCGAGTGGAACGACGCGTACTGGCGCTCCTTCGGCTGGTGGGAGCACAGAGCCATCTCCGGCTCCGAGCCCAAGCTCTACGACTGCTTCAACGAGGCCGACGGCATGGTCTCGGACATCTCCAGTGTCGTCTCGGACTTCATCGCGAGCGGCAAGCCGTACGCGGTGACCGACTCGGCCGAGCTGGGCGCCGACGAGTTCCGTCGCCAGAACACCGCCGTGCGGGCGGCCGTCCTCCTCACCAACAGCGCCGCGGAGATCGGGGAACTCCTCGACGCGGTCGCCGACCCGGCCGCCGACCGTCTCGCCGCCGACCGGCGCGAGCTCAAGGAGTACCTCCTCGGCCCCGACGAGCCTTCCTCCGTGGAGCGGTTCAACGCGGCACTGCGGGCGCTGGCGGCCAAGGCGGAGGCGCGCAACGCCGGCGTGGACCAGCGCCTGACCGTGCCGCCGCCCGTCGAGCCCGAGCCGCCCGTGCAGGCGGAGGCCCCGGTGGCCGGCTGAACGCGACCGCCGACGGCCGTCGTCCGTGCCGTGAGCGGACCCCGGCGGCGGTGAAAGCCCGCGCACATGACCCGTACGCACCTTCGAAAGAGGGTCGCCTACGGGTCTTTGTGTTTGCCGATACGCGCGTGTCACACTCCAGGGTCACGATGGCGAACGTCCCTTTCCCTTACGGCCGTAGTAGCTAGGTACCGATGACTGAGACCTCCCCGCGCGATGTCAGCACCCCCGACGTCAGCGTGATCGTCGGGGCGTACGAAGCGATGCCCTATCTGGTGAAGTGCCTGGAGTCCGTGGAGACGCAGACACTCGGCGCCGAACGCATCGAGATCGTCGCCGTCGACGACGGCTCGACGGACGGCACGGGGGAGTATCTGGAGGAGTTCGCCGCGCGCAGCGCCGTACCCACCCGGGTGGTGCGGCAGGCCAACTCCGGTGGCCCCGGCGGGCCGCGCAACAAGGGCCTGGAGATGGCCCGCGGCCGCTATGTCTACTTCCTCGACGCCGACGACTACTTCGGCGAGGACGCGCTGCAGCGCATGGTCCAGATGGGCGACCGGGCCGGTACCGATGTCATCCTCGGCAAGGTCGTGGGCGTCAACCGCGATGCCGCCAAGTCGATGTGGAAGCGGACGGTCGAGCGCGCCGACATCTACACCTCCAACGTCAAGTACACGCTCAGTGCGCAGAAGTTGTTCCGGCGCTCGCTCCTCGTCCGGCACGGCATGCGGTTCGACGAGTCGATGCGGACCGGCGAGGACGCGCTGTTCACCATGGAGGCGTACCTGCGAGGCGCCGGTGTCTCGGTGGTCGCCGACTACCCCTGCTACTACCTGGTCGGCCGCGACGACGGCAAACACCTGACCAGGAGCGTCGGTTACGAGTCGCGCTTCCACTCTGCGAAAGCGCTGATGGAGCTCATCGCCGCCCATGTGCCGCCGGGGGAGCGCCGCGACCTTCTGATGGTGCGTCCGTTCCTCACCACCCTCCTTCCGCAGTTCGGTCTCGGCGTGCTGACGTACCCCGACGACGTCATGCGCCACAAGCTGGAGCTGGCCGCCCCGCTGATGAAGGCGTACTGGACGCCGAGCCTGGCCCGGCGGGTGAAGCCGGCCGACCGGCTGCGGCTCACCTGCGTCGCCGAGGGCCGGGTGGCGGAGCTCAAGGACGTGACCGCGTTCCTGAAGCAGGGCGAGGCCCCCGAGCAGGTGCGCTCACGGGGCCGTGTCTTCCTGGCGTATCCGCACTTCCGCGACAAGGCCTCGGGGCTGCCGGACGAGGCGTACGAAGTCTTCGACGCCCCCGCCCACGGACCCGTCGTCCGGGCCCGCCGCCTCGCCGGGCGGGTGCTGCGCCGCATACGCCGCGAGATCCGGGGGCGTCTCGGGCGCCTGCGCCCGGGCCGCCGTCAGGGCGCCGCGTAGCGCGGCGGAGTACGCGAGCGGAGGGGAGCGCCGCCTTTCGGTGCTCCCCGCCCCTCCTCTCCCAGATCCCTTGGCTCAGCCCATCCGCGGGCTCGGCGACTGCGCCGCGGGCCTCGGCGACGGGACCGGCGTGCGGTTGCGGTGCGCCGCCTTGGCCCGCAGGTTCTCCACGGCCGCCGCGAACCGCACCGGCGACGGCGGGTCCGCCGGGCCGAGGAGCTGCTCCTTGAGTTCCGCCCGCACGTCCCGCAGCGCGTCCTTGGCCGGGTCGCGGACCGTCTCCAGAAGCGCCGGCACGCCCCGCCCGTCCGGCGTGAGGACCGTCGCCGCCCGGACGGTCGGGAAGACCGCCCGGAACTCGTGCTCCGGCAGTCCGCCCGTGTTGGCCACCGCGTACGGTTTCCCGCTCGCCAGGAAGTCGCAGACGACCGACGACACATCGCTGATCAGCAGGTCGGCCTGGTTGAAGCAGGAGTACAGGCCGGGCCGGGCCCCGCTCACGACCCGGTGCTCGCCCGGCGCCAGCGACGCCCAGTACGCGTCCTCCCAGGCCGCGGTCGCGCGCGCCACATCGGCCGCCCGCCCAGGCGCCGGGGCTCCCTGCCGGAGCATCCGCTCCACCCCGTCGGCCCGGGACGGGAACACCTCATCAGTGGTCCGCGCCAGCTCCTCCGCGGACGGCTCGGGCGACGCGCCGCCACCGGCGTCCGCCCCATGCTGCCGCCGCTGCGCCGCCACCCGCACCAGCTGCTTGATCCGCGCGTTCGCCGCCTCGGCCCGTGGATCCACCGAGCCCGTCATGGGATGCGGCTTGTACAGCAGCCGCACGCCCGGATCGGCGAGCAGCGCGCGCACCAGGTTCTCGCCGGCCAGGATCACCGAGGTGTTGCCCGGGTCGTCCGTCCACCCCTCCCACGTGGGGGCGTACAGCACCGTCAGGAACCGGCCCACCGGCGGGCCCGCGTACGGCAGCACCGGAGCCAGCTGCGGACGGCCGATCTCCACCACGTCCCGGTCGTCGACACCGACCTCCGCCAGGGCGTACCGCTCGCGCGCGGCGGGCCCGGCCACCCACACCTCGTCGTAGGCCTTGGCGTACGGATTGCAGCTGGAGAGCTTGTCGCTCTCGCCGTGGTTGACGAAGGCGTGCTTGATGCTGGGAATCCGCAGCACCTGCGAGGTCTTGCCTGAGTTCGCCGGGTGGATCAGCACCCCGAGCGTGGACTGTTCGAGCCGCATCAGATGCGCGACCTTCGGCACGCAGATCACCGGGATGTCGGTCGCGCCGATCTTCTGCATCATGAACCGCTCACGCAAGACGATCACCGGGCGCCCGCCGAGCGCGGCGAGCGGTTCCAGCCACATGTTCGCCTGGTAGGCGGAGCTGGTCCCGCCGGAGAAGTACATCCCGACCGTCGGGCGGTACTCCGCCAGCCAGCGGTCGAACCAGGCCAGTACCTCCGCCTCGCCCGCCGGACGCCTTCCCGGCAGCAGCCGGACCACCAGCACCGCGAATCCCGTTCCGGCCAGCAGCACCGAGACCACGACGCCCGCCCCGGCCCAGACCCCGGCGCCGGTCAGCGCCGCCGCCACCAGACCGGCCGTCGCGGGCAGCCCGCAGGCCAGCAGTCGTGCGCCGGGATGGCGGGTCAGCAGCGCGGGCGGTGCGGTGGACAGCCGCAGCGCCGAGGCGTCGATGTTCCGGGTCAGGACCGGGAGCGTCCGGGTCCGGCGCACCTTGGCGGACGCTCCCTGGCACGCGAAGTGCAGGGCGTAGCAGAGCAACAGGCCGTAGCAGAGCGGTAGATAGAGCAGCCCTGGACCGTACCGTTCCAGATTCATCAGCCCCGCCACCAGCAGCAGGTCCCGCAGCAGATGCCGGACGGGCACATCCGCCCGCGCCTTCGACAGGACCCGGCTCAGCCCCCGGTGACGGCGGTGGATCAGTACTTCCAGGGCGAGCCCGGCTGCGGTGGACACGGCGAGCACTACGGCGTCCGGCCGTACGGCACCGGCGACCTGCCCCGCGAAGGCGGCGCCCAGTGCCGCCAGCGGACCCAGCCGGCGGGCGGTCGCGCGGGCGTGCCGGACAGAACGTCGGACAGTTGACACGGGTGCTCCACGGGGACGAGGGCGGGACCGGACAAGGAGCCAAACGAGCCATCGTGGCCGACTCCCCGCCGCCGCCGTGAAGTTCACCTGAATCGACCCGATTCGAGAGGAAGGTTTACGACTTTCGTCGCTCTGTGTTGACCTCGCCGGATCGGTCGCGGGCCTGTCCAGCGACTGAAATGGACGAGCGCCGTCCGTCGCCCCTTGGATAGATTCGCCCATGTGACAGTGGCAAGGCAGTACGTGACGGAAGCCCGCAGGATCGTCGTCAAGGTCGGTTCGTCCTCCCTGACCACCGCGTCGGGCGGCCTCGACGCCGATCGTGTCGACGCCCTCGTGGACGTACTCGCCAAGGTCCGCAGCGGCGGCGAGAAGGAGATCGTGCTGGTCTCCTCCGGCGCCATCGCCGCCGGTCTCGCACCGCTCGGGCTCGCCCGCCGTCCCAAGGACCTGGCCCGCCAGCAGGCCGCGGCCAGCGTCGGCCAGGGACTGCTCGTCGCCCGCTACACCGCCTCCTTCGCGCGCTACGGCGTCAGGGTCGGCCAGGTGCTGCTCACCACCGACGACACCAGCCGCCGTGCCCACTACCGCAACGCCTACCGGACCCTCGACCAGCTGATCGAGATGGGCGCCGTCCCGGTCGTCAACGAGAACGACACCGTGGCGACCGACGAGATCCGCTTCGGCGACAACGACCGCCTCGCGGCCCTGGTGGCCCATCTCGTCCGCGCCGATCTGCTGGTCCTCCTCTCCGACGTCGACGGCCTCTACGACGGCGACCCGTCCAAGCCCGGCACGTCCCGCATCGCCGAGGTGACCCGGCCCGAGGACATCTCACATGTCGAGATCGGAAGCGCGGGCAAGGCGGGCGTCGGGACCGGCGGAATGGTCACCAAGGTCGAGGCGGCGCGCATCGCCGCGGCCGCCGGAACCCCGGTCGTCCTCACCTCGGCCAGCCGCGCCGCCGATGCCCTGGCCGGCCGCGACACCGGGACGTACTTCCACCGCACCGGCCGCCGCTCCGCCGACCGGCTCCTGTGGCTCGCCCACGCCTCCACCCCGCAGGGCGCGCTGATCCTGGACGACGGGGCCGTACGTGCCGTGGTCGAGGGGAAGAAGTCGCTGCTCCCGGCCGGCATCGCGGCGGTCGAGGGAGACTTCGTCGCCGGCGACCCGGTGGAACTCCGGGACGCCCACGGCCGGCCCGTCGCCCGGGGCCTGGTCAACTTCGACGCCAAGGAGATCCCCCAGCTCCTCGGCCGCTCGACGCGCGACCTCGCCAAGGAGCTCGGTCCGGCATATGAGAGAGAGGTCGTACACAGGGACGATCTCGTCGTCGTCCGGCCCTGAGTGCGGAGCTGAAACGGCTGAAAGTCCGGCCATCCGGTAGAGACCTTCCCCAAAACCGCCCCAAGTCCGGTCGCGGGCTGGTCAACTTTGTCTCGGGGGCAAGGCGGGGTACAGCCCTGGGTACAGCACCAACGCATCAAACAGGAGGCCGCCGGTGAGACGAGCGCGCCCGGGGGCTCTGCCCCGAGGGACGGCCGAACGTGCCCTGACCAGTGTCGAAGCCGGGGTCGACTTCGACGCCGTCGACGAGGACCGGGAGGCGGACCGCAGCAGCCATCCCAGTACGGGCCGGACGGCCCGCACCCGCGGCGAGGAACGCCCGGTGTCGAAGCTCTGGCACATCACCCTCAGCGCCTCGGGCCCCGAAGCCCCGCTGAAGGACGTCAGACGCGGCCTCGAACAGCTCGCCCACGACCATCCCTTCCTGCTGACCAGCCGCTACGCCAATGATCACGCGGAGATCCGCTACTGGGAAGAGGCCCGCGACCTGCACGACGCGGCCGCCGTGGCCCTGCGCCTGTGGGGCGAGCACCGGCAGAGCGCGAAGCTGCCGCCCTGGGAGATCGTCGGCCTGGAGGTCATCGACCGCGAGACCTACCACCAGAGGATCGCCGAGGGTTACGGACCACCACCGGCGGCCCCGGTGGGTGTCCATCCCTTCTGAGGCGCCTTGTGGCCCTTGGGGCGGGTTCTGTCTCGGAGTGCGGGATACGTACGGGATACGTGCGGGGTACCCGCGCCGACGGCATTACCCTGCGAGCATGACCTCGCAGACGTCCTCCGACACTCTCTCCCCGGTCGCCCAGGCGGCGCACCGGGCCCGCGCCGCCGCCGCCGACATCGCGCCCCTGCCGCGCGCGGCCAAGGACGAGGCGCTGCTGGCGATCGCCGACGCCCTCGAAGCCCGGACGGCCGAGATCGTCGAAGCCAACGCCGAGGACGTCACGCGTGCCCGCGAGGCCGGCACCAGTGAGTCCATCATCGACCGGCTCACGCTCACCCCCGAGCGGGTCCGGGCCATCGCCGCCGACGTCCGGGACGTGGCCGCGCTGCCCGACCCGGTCGGCGAGGTCGTGCGCGGCTCGACCCTGCCCAACGGGATCGACCTGCGACAGATCCGGGTGCCCCTCGGTGTCGTCGGCATCATCTACGAAGCCCGCCCCAATGTGACCGTGGACGCCGCCGCCCTCTGCCTGAAGTCCGGCAACGCCGTCCTGCTGCGCGGTTCCTCCTCCGCGTACTCCTCGAACACCGCCCTCGTCGCCGTGCTGCGCGACGCGGTCGCCTCGACCGGTCTGCCCGCCGACGCCGTCCAGCTGGTGCCGGGCGAGTCCCGCGACTCCGTGAAGGAACTGATGCGGGCCCGCGGTCTCGTGGACGTCCTCATCCCGCGCGGCGGAGCCTCCCTGATCCGCACGGTCGTCGAGGAGTCCACCGTCCCCGTCATCGAGACCGGCACCGGCAACTGCCACGTCTACGTGGACGCGCGGACCGACCTCGACATGGCCGTCGACATCCTGATCAACTCCAAGGCGCAGCGGCCGTCCGTCTGCAACGCCGCGGAGACCCTCCTGGTCCACCAGGACATCGCCGCCGAGTTCCTGCCGAAGGCCCTGGACGCGCTCGCCGCCGCGGGCGTGACCGTCCACGCGGACGAGCGGGTGCTGCCGTACGCCGAGGGCTCCAAGGCGACCGTGGTGGCGGCGGTGGAGGAGGACTGGGAGACCGAGTACCTCTCGTACGACATCGCCGCGGCCGTCGTCGACTCGCTGGACGCCGCCGTCGCGCACATCCGGCGCTGGTCCTCCGGGCACACCGAGGCGATCGTCACCACCTCGCAGGCCGCCGCCCGCCGCTTCACCCAGTTGGTCGACTCGACCACGGTCGCCGTGAACGCGTCCACGCGCTTCACGGACGGTGGCCAGTTCGGCTTCGGCGCCGAGATCGGCATCTCCACGCAGAAGCTGCACGCCCGCGGGCCCATGGGCCTGCCCGAGCTGACGTCGACGAAGTACATCGTCACCGGCGACGGCCACACCCGGTGAGGAACGAGGGCGGGGAGTAACGCCCAGTAGCGCCGCGCAGCGGGCAGCGGGCGGTGAAGCTCGCCCTCTTGCCCGTTCTCCCTGCCCAAACCGCTCGCCCAGGGCTACCCTGAATTCGTGCCGGACGACGTGGGGGGCAGGCCGTTCCCGGACGGCTGGGAGCCCGACGACGACCGCGGTGGCGCCGACGAGTTCGCCTCCGTGGTGTTCGACGAGGACTTCGTCCGGGCCGCCGAGATCCATGAGCCGACCGCCGTCGAACGGCTGCTCGCCGCCGCCCAGGCCCGCGCCGAGGCGGAGGCCGCCCGGGCCAGAGCCGGCGGCGGAGCGGGCGAGGACGAGCTGTTCGAAGACCTCTACGGCCCCGACGGCTACGCCCGCGAGCACGGCTACGGCGAGGGTGTCCTGCCCGACGACTTCGACGAGTACGACGACTCCGGGCCCTACGGCCGCCACGGCGGCGCCCTGCGCCCCTACCGCGGCAGCGCCCGCTGGCACCGTCCGGTCGCCTGGGTGCTGGCTCTGGTGATGGGCGTCGGGATGGTCGCGCTCGCCTTCACCGCCGTCTACCGGGGCGCCTCAGGCAACAGTCAGGACCAGGTCCCGGCCCCGGCGACGACCGGAATCGACACCCCCAGCGCCACCCCGCCGAGGGCCGCGCGCCCCTCCGCCTCCGCCGAGTACTCGGCCCCGCCGGCCTCACTCGCGCCCCGCCCCGGCCCCTGACCGGGCCCCGCAGACGGGCCCCGGCCGAAGTCGCGGAACTTGGCGTTCTCCCCAGCGTTTACCGAGGTCCCCGCAGACCTACCCTGAAGGTATGGCAGGGAGTGGCGACCCGCCTGAGGGGACCCCCGAAGGGCTCCCCGGCGGTGGTGAGGACGAGTACCGATCCGTCGTCTTCGACGAGTCGTTCGTCCGTGCTGCCCGGCTCCAGGAGTTCTCCGCGCAGGAGCGGATGGGCGAGCACGCCCGCGCCGTCCGAAGCCGCCCCGCCTGGCGGCCGAGAAGCGGAGCGAGACAGGGAATCCTGCTGGTCCTCCTGATCATCCTGGCCTTCGGAACCGCCATCTATCTCGGCGTACGCAATCCCTATCTGCCCCCGGCGGACCAGCGCGCCGAACCCCTGCGGGTCACCGTGGTCCCCCTGGAGCCCCGGGGAAAGGTACCGGGAGGCACGCCCGAGGAGCTCTACGCGCACAGCCCCGCGGCCCAGTACCGATCCGGGGCCGCCGGCATCAACCTCCCGTCCGCCCAGCGCACCGCGCACTTCTCCGAGGGCCAGGTGACGACCGCGCTGACGATCGCCAAGGACTATCTGGCGAGGTCGTCCCTCGACCCCGACGTCCTGACCGGCGCCACGGACCGGCCCGTCCGTCTCCTCCTCGACCCGGACCAGCTGGAGCAGTTCGACCGGAGCGTCGCCTCCCCGTCGGACGACGGGCAGCACGCGACCAGCGGCTGGCTTGTGCGCTTCGACCCCGACAAGGTGACCCTGGCCGACACCGCCCCGAGGGTGCAGGGCGCGCTCCGGTTCGCCGAGACGGAGCCGGACGTCCTCGATGTGACCTCGGACCACACCTTCACCTACGCGGTACGCCCGGCCGGCGAAGGCCCTCCCACCGAGGCCTCGCTGTTCACCGTCCGCCGTGAGCTGCACTTCCGCTTCGACCGCGAAGACCTGCAGATGCACCGGGTCGAGCTGGTGACCAGCGTTGTCCAGGCGGGGCCGCAGGACTGCTCGGCCGCCGACACCTCCGGCGCCCTGCGTCCGCTGCTCGCCGGCCGTCAGGCGAGCGGAGGCGGCCCCGCGGGCACCGACCCGTATGCCACGGGCCGGGACGCCGCCTCCCTCTGCGGAGTTCTGGCACCGAGCTCTCAGCCCTCGCCCTGACCGCCGGCTCTCAGCCCTCGTCCCGACCGCCGTCCTTGGCGCCGCCGCCGGAGCCCCCGCCGGTGAACTTGTCGCGCAGCTTCCCGCCCAGGTCCCCCGCGCCGCCCGCTATGTCGCCCACGAGCTTCATCAGCGGATCCTTGCTGCCCCGCACCGAGTCGGCGTAGTGCGCCGCCGACTCGCGGAAGGAGTCGCTCACCGAGGCGTCCTTGTCGTCCTCGCGCCGCGGGTAGTGGCCGTCCATGATCCGCTGGTGGTCGCGGCTCTCGGACCACTTCTTCAGCTCGGCCGCGCGCACGGTCGTGAAGGGGTGCGAGCGGGGCAGAACGTTCAGAATCTTCAGCACCGAATCGCGCAGGTCGCCGCCGGACTCGTACTCCTCGGCCTGGGCGAGGAACGCGTCCACGTTCATCTCGTGCAGATGGTTGCCGCCCGCGATCTTCATCAGGCCGCGCATCGACGCCTGAAGATCCTGGCCCACCAGCAGCCCGGCCCGGTCGGCGGACAGCTCCGACTTGCGGAACCACTCCCGCAGCGCGGTCACGATCGCCATGATCGCGACATTGCCCAGCGGAATCCAGGCGATCTTCAGGGCAAGGCTGGTGAGGAAGAGCAGCACCGTGCGGTAGACCGAGTGGCCCGAAAGGGCATGGCCCACCTCGTGGCCCACGACCGCCCGCATCTCCTCCTCGTCGAGCAGCTCCACCAGACCGGTGGTGACGACGATGATCGGCTCGTCGAGACCGATGCACATGGCGTTGGGCTGCGGGTCCTGCGTGACGTACATCGGAGGGACCTTCTCCAGGTCCAGGATGTAACAGGCGTCCCGCAGCATGGTGTTGAGATGCGCGAACTGCGCGTCGCTCACCCGCACCGAGTCGGAGAGGAAGAGCAGACGCAGACTGCGCTCCGGAAGCAGCCCGCTGAGCGCCTTGAAGACGGTGTCGAAGCCGCTGAGCCGGCGCAGGGCGACCAGCGCGGAACGGTCCGCGGGATGCTCGTACGCCCGGGAGGAAATACCCGGGAAGCGCTTGCGCTGCCTGCTCGGCACCTTCTCGTGGCTGCTGTCGGTCATGGATGCCCCCTGCTTTCTACGAGACCTCGGCCCGTCCCCCTGACGGCTCCCAGCCTAGGTGCTGGGCCCATGACGTGCCGGGGCCTGTGGACAACGCGGACCCTGTGGACAAGTCGGGACTCGGCCGATTCCTGCCGCACGCGGATATCGCGACTGAGAACCCCAACGACTGAGTCGGCGTGAGCGTGCCCGGACCGCCCGCATACGATGTTCGCGAAGTCTCCGCTCCCACCCCCGATCGATAGGTACTGCTGAAGATGAGTCTCCCCAGCACCGCCGCCAGCCTGGTCACGCTCGCCGAGGGCGCCGAGCACGGCGGCAACCACGAAAGCCTCAGCCCGTACCTCACCGGTGGCGGCGCCCTCTTCGCACTGCTCCTGCTGCTGTGGATCACCACCCGCTTCAACCGCGACCGCTGATCCGGCGACCGCCGGGACAGGGTGCTGCCGCCGTGCCAGTAGGCTCTGCACGCATGGGAGAGCAGGAAGTGCCTACTGGTCCGGGCAAACGCCGACTCGGTGTGATGGGCGGGACGTTCGACCCGATCCACCACGGACACCTGGTGGCCGCCAGCGAGGTGGCCGCCCTGTTCCACCTCGACGAGGTGGTGTTCGTGCCGACCGGGCAGCCGTGGCAGAAGACCCACAAGGTGGTGTCTCCGGCGGAGGACCGCTATCTGATGACGGTCATCGCCACGGCGTCCAACCCCCAGTTCTCGGTCAGTCGTATCGACATCGACCGTCAGGGGCCGACGTACACCATCGACACCCTGCGGGAGCTGCGCTCGCTCAACAGCGACGCGGATCTCTTCTTCATCACGGGCGCCGACGCGCTCGCGCAGATCCTCACTTGGCGGGACGCCGAGGAGCTGTTCGCGCTGTCGCACTTCATCGGGGTCACCCGGCCCGGTCACGACCTGACGGACGACGGTCTGCCCGAGGGCGGCGTCTCCCTGGTCGAGGTGCCCGCGCTGGCGATCTCCTCCACCGACTGCCGGGCGAGGGTCGCGCAGGGCGATCCCGTCTGGTACCTGGTGCCGGACGGTGTGGTGCGCTACATCGACAAGCGCCAGTTGTACCGCGGCGAGTGAGCCACGGAGAGGGGCACCGGTGAACGACCAGCAGCACCCGTACGACCCGTACCAGCCGCAGCCGCGGATCATCGGCTACGACGCGTACGGGCAGCCGGTGTACGAGCAGCCCGAGCAGCCGGCGCAGTACGACCCGTACGCGCAGCAGCAGTACCCCTCGCAGGGGCAGCAGCCCCAGCAGCAGGGCTACGGCTACGACCCCGCCTACGACCCCTACGGGCAGGGCGCGCAGGGCAGCCATTCCCAGCAGCCGTCGTACGACCCGTACGGCGGCGCGCAGCAAGGCTACGGCTACGGCGGCCAGGGCCCCGGTTACGACACCGGGCAGCAGCAGGCGGCCGTCGACACCACCCAGCAGTGGAACGTTCCGCCGCAGCACCACCCCGACCACCCCGGCCGCCCCGACCAACGCGAGCCGCAGCAGCCGCCCGGGGCCTCACCCGAGGTCCCGATGTCCGCCGTGCCCGGCCAGCGGCGCCCGGAGCCCGACGAGGACCGCGCCTACCGGACCGAGCAGTTCTCGTTCATCGAGGAGCCCGACGAGGACTCCGAGGACGTCATCGACTGGCTCAAGTTCACCGAGAGCCGCTCGGAACGGCGCGAGGAGGCCAAGCGGCGCGGCCGCAACCGGGTCGTCGCGCTGATCGTCGTGCTGGCGCTCGCCGTCGTGGGCGGCGTGGGCTACCTCTGGTCCGCGGGCAAGCTGCCGGGCCTCGCCGGACCGCAGGAGAAGAGCGGTACGGCGTCCGGTCCCCAGAAGCGCGATGTGATCGTCATCCATCTGCACAACACCAAGATGGGCGGCACCTCCACCGCGCTGCTGGTCGACAACAACACCACCAAGCAGGGCACGACCGTGCTGCTGCCCAACTCGCTCGCCGTCGCCAACGACGACGGCACCACGACCACGCTGGGCAAGTCCGTCGAGGACGACGGCTCCTCCGGCACCCGGGAGGCGGTCGGCTCCCTCCTCGGGACGAAGATCACCGGCACCTGGCGGCTGGACACGCCGTTCCTGGAGAACCTGGTGGAGCTCGTCGGCACCATCGACCTCACCACCGACACCGACGTGCCCGGTGCCAAGGCCGGCGCCGAGCCTCTGGTGAAGAAGGGCGAGAACCAGACCCTCAATGGCCCCGCCGCCGTCGCCTACGCCACCTACCGCGGGCCGGGAGAGGCCGAGGCCAAACAGCTCCAGCGGTTCGGCCAGGTCATGTACGGCGTCCTGCGGAAGATGTCCGACGATCCCAAGAGCGCGACGCTCACGGTCGAGACGCTGGCGCAGATCCTCGACCCGTCCCTGCCCGAGAAGGACCTCGGCGCCTCGCTCGCGAAGCTCGCCCAGCACGCCAAGGGCGGCGACTACAAGACGGCGCTGCTCCCGGTCCAGCAGGACGGCACGCTCTCCGACGAGGCGAGCGAGAGTGTGGTCAAGGACATCCTCGGCGGCAAGGTCAGCCCGCCCGAGCAGGGCGCGGCCGTCCGGGTCGGCGTCAGGAACGGCACCGGAAACGCGGACGCCACGGAAGCGGCCCGGATCGTCCTGGTCAACGGCGGCTATGCCTTCATCGACGGCGGAAAGGCCGACACGGAGTCGTCCTCGCAGGTCATCTACGGTGCCCCGGAGCAGAAGGCGAAGGCCGACGAGGTGGCCAAGACGCTCGGGCTCCCGGCCGGCGCGGTGAAGCAGGGCAAGGCGGCCGCGAACGCCGATGTCACGGTCGTCCTGGGCAAGAACTTCAAGATCAAGGGGAAGGCCGGAGCGCAGGACGACTAAGGGTTTGCCGTGCGGTCGGTGGTCCGTGAGACCCTTGAAGTCTCTGACCACCGACGAAAGCCTGCTTGTGACCGCCACGGATCGCTCCATCGAGCTCGTCAACGCCGCCGCTCAGGCGGCCGCAGACCGGCTCGCGCACGACATCATCGCGTACGACGTCAGTGATGTGCTGTCGATCACCGACGCCTTCCTGCTCGCCTCCGCGCCCAACGACCGCCAGGTCAAGTCGATCGTCGACGAGATCGAGGAGCGGCTCAACAAGGAGCTCGGCGCCAAGCCCGTGCGCCGCGAGGGCGACCGCGACGCCCGCTGGATCCTCCTGGACTACGTCGACATCGTCGTCCACGTCCAGCACAGCGAGGAGCGGGTCTTCTACGCCCTGGAGCGGCTCTGGAAGGACTGCCCCGAGCTTCCGCTCCCCGAGGACGCCCTGAAGACCCGGGGCAAGGCCGAGGAGCACGCCCAGCTCACCGGCGCCGCGGACGGTGAGCTGAGCTGAACGGCACCAAGGGCGGCACGGGCCGCCGGATCGTCCTCTGGAGGCACGGCCAGACTTCCTGGAACCTGGAGCGCCGCTTCCAGGGCTCCACGGACATCGAGCTGACCGAGACCGGCGTCGCCCAGGCGCGCCGGTCCGCCCGGCTGCTCGCCGCGATGAAGCCGGACGGCATCATCGCCTCCGACCTCAAGCGGGCCGCGTCGACGGCGGGCGAGCTGGCCGCCATCACCGGGCACTCGGTCACCCACGACGCCGCTCTGCGCGAGACCTACGCCGGCGCCTGGCAGGGGCTGACCCACAACGAGATCGTGGAGCGGTACGGCGAGCAGTACGCCGCCTGGAAGCGCGGGGAGCCCGTGCGCCGGGGTGGCGGCGAGCTGGAGACCGAGGTCGCCGACCGGGCCGCACCCGTCGTGCTGCGGCACGCCGAGAAGCTCCCCGAGGACGGCACGCTCGTCGTGGTCAGCCACGGCGGCACCATCCGCACTACCATCGGCCGGCTCCTCGGCCTGGATTCGCGCAGCTGGGAGAGCCTGGGCGGGCTCTCCAACTGCTGCTGGTCGGTGCTCGGTGAGGGCGCCCGCGGCTGGCGTCTCCTCGAGCACAACGCCGGCACGCTGCCCGAACCGGTCCTCGGCGACGACGACTGACCCGGATTTCACTTTCCGGCAGGTCACAGGCTAAAGTTCTTCTTGTTCGCAGCGCGGAGCGCGAAGAACACGAGGGGCTATAGCTCAGTTGGTAGAGCGCCTGCATGGCATGCAGGAGGTCAGGAGTTCAATTCTCCTTAGCTCCACAATCCCGGATCCCGTCCCCATCAGGGGGCGGGATCCGTGCGTTCCCCCGGAGCCCCGCCTGTCCGTGGCGTCGCGCGCAGCCTCGCGAGCGACTGCCGGCTCTCCTCGTCGTTCGGCGTGTACGCCACGATCCGGCACTCCGGCATCCCATTGACCGACAGCGACACGGACGTCATCCGTATCTCGCCCACGTCCATGTGCCGGAAGGTCTTCACCCGGGGCCCCTGCGGCGCCACGTCGCCGCTGCGCCACAGCCGGGCGAAGTAGGGGCTGGCCTCGCAGAGCCGCTGGACGAACGACTCCCAGGCCGGCTCGCCCACATGCCGTCCGTACGAGCCGCGCAGCTGCGCGACCATCAGCGGCAGCTCCAACTCCCGGTGCGCCAGCGGGCAGTCGGGCTCGGGTGAGGTGAACAGCGTCCACAGCACGTTGCGTATGCCGAATCGCGCACGCCCCGGCAGCTCGAACAGGGCACGGTAGGCGGCGTTGGTCGCCAGGATGTCGTACCGCGCGTTGTAGACCACGGCCGGATGCGGGTCCAGGGCGTCGATGATGCCCTGGATCTCCGGGCTGACGGTCTGCACGTCGGCCGAACGGTCGGGGGCGTAGGCCACCCCCGCCAGGTGGTAGAGGTGCTCCCGCTCCGGCCGGTCCAGGCGGAGCGTTCGCGCGACCGCGTCCAGCACCTGCGCCGAGGCGTTGATCGGGCGGCCCTGCTCCAGCCAGGTGTACCAGGTCACCCCGACCCCGGAGAGCTGGGCGACCTCCTCCCGGCGCAGCCCGGGCGTGCGGCGGCGCAGGCCGGGAGCCATGCCGACGTCCTCGGGTGTCACGCGGGCGCGGCGATTGCGCAGAAAGGCGGCCAGTTCCGGCCGTCGTCGCTGCCGTGTCGGTACTGCCACTGCGGTCATACCCCCCATGGTCGAGGCCCTGTCCCGCCGTTGCCAGGTGCTGCCAGTACCAGCATCAGCGGGCTCTCGTTACCCGTATCGGATCGGCGCCAGGCTCAACGCCATGACGACGACCACCACACGACCCGTACTCAGTAAAGACCCCGGCACTGACAACCGGCCCCGGCTCCTCCTCGCGGTCGTGCTGGCCGCGCAGTTCATGGCGCTGCTCGACGTCTTCATCGTCAACGTCGCCGCCCCCACGATCCGTACCGAGCTCAACGCCTCCGGCGCGGGACTCCAGTTGGTCATCGCCGGATACACCATCGCGTACGCCGTGCTGCTGATCACCGGAGCACGCCTCGGCGATCTGCTCGGCCACCGCAGGATGTACCTCGGCGGTCTCGCCGCCTTCACCGCCGCGTCGCTCGCCTGTGGACTGGCCGCGGGAACCGGCCAGTTGATCGCCTTCCGGCTCGTGCAGGGCGCCGGCGCGGCGCTGATGATCCCGCAGGTCCTCAGCCTGATCCAGCGGAACTTCACCGGAGAGGGCCGGGTGCGGGCGCTCGGCGCGTACTCCGCCGTCCTCGCGACCGGAGCCGCGGCCGGGCAGGTCGCGGGAGGCGTCCTGGTCAGCGCCGATCTGTTCGGCATGAGCTGGCGGCCGGTCTTCCTGGTGAACGTCCCCCTCGGTGTGGCGCTGCTCGTCCTCGGCACGCGGGTCCTGCCCCGCGACCGCCGCGGCGAACCGGAGCGCGCCCGCCCGCTCGACCTGCTCGGCCTCGTGCTGCTGGCCGGGGCCGTGTCGCTCTTCACCGTCCCGCTGGTCCTCGGACAGGAGCAGGACTGGCCGGCCTGGTCCTGGCTGTCGCTGGGCGCCTCCGCCGTCCTCTTCGCGGGCTTCTGCGTCTACGAGTCCCGGCTCGCGCGCAACGGCGGCGCGCCCCTCATCGCGCCCCGTGTGCTGCGCATCCCCGGCATGGGCCGGGCGGTCGTCAGGATCGGCTTGTCGATGGCCGTCAACGCGGGCTTCCTCTTCACCCTCACCCTTCACGTCCAGGGCGGACTCGGCCACAGCGCGATGCGGGCAGGGCTCACGTTCGCGCCCACCGCCGTGATCTTCGGCGCGGTGGGGCTGACCTGGCGGCGCTGGCCGGCGGCCTGGCAGCCCGCCATGGTCCCCGGCGGATTCCTGCTCACCGCGATCGCGGCCGCCGCCGTCGGCAGGCTCCTGCGGGACGGCGGGGACGGCGGTCCCTGGCTCTACGCGGCCTTCGCGGGGGTGGGGTGCGGGCTCGCGCTCGCCTTCAGCCCCGTACTGACCGGGGCGCTCGCGGCCGTACGGCAGGAGGACGCGGCCGACGCGAGCGGCCTGCTCGCCAGCGTGACCCAGGTCGGCCAGCTCATCGGCGTGGCGACGTTCGGCACACTCTTCCTGAACCGTCTCCATGCGCCCGGGGCGCACGTGTCCGCCGACGCGCTCTGGGCGTGCGCCCTGGCAATGTCCGCCGCGTCGATCTTGGGCGCGGTGGCCGGTATGGTGCGCCGACTCCGCTGACCCCCTTGCGTGGCCATGGCAGAATCGGACGGCCGGAGGGGGACGACGGTCCGGACGGGAGGGAGTGTGCGATGGCCGCTGGCAGTTTCGAGGGGGCCGATGCCCTGCTCGCCGCGGCGGAGGTCCTTGCTCGCCTCAGCTGCCCCTCGTGCGGTTCGGCCCATGTCGCCCAAGTACTGGGCGACAACGGCGGAGTGTCCTATGTGTGCACGGCCTGCGGCCACAGCTGGAGCTGAGTGATGGGTGCACACAGGAGGAAATGCGACTGGTGCGGCAGTGGTACGCCGATCGTCCGTGACATGGATCCGGTCAATCCCGAGTACCAGTACTGGTGCGAGGAGTGCGCGCGGGCGCTGATCATAAAAGGCGACCCCATCGAGACCTACCGGGAACTCGAAGGGGAGCCGATCTACGGACGGCTACTCGACGAGCACTGCACGCTCAAGCGCTTCTACTCCTTCGCCACGGCCTGAGCGGGCTGCCCGGTCCTGTCGCGCCACAGCGCGTGACCCAGCGCCGCCATCAGCGCCGTCGCCACCAGCGGGTATACCCCGGAGAGCAGCATCTGTCCGGCGTTCTGGTCCAGTTCGGGCCGGCCCGGGTCGTGCGGCACCCACCACAGGGCGAAGGAACAGAAGGCCAGCGCCATGGCCCCCGTCCACACCGGCCGGACCCGGTGGGCGAGCAGCACCAGCACCGGCACGCACCACACCCAGTGGTGCGACCAGGAGATCGGGCTGATCATCAGGGCCGTCGTCGCGACCGCCACCACGGCCACCGCCCGGTCCTCCCGCAGCGCCGCCACCACGGCCACCGCGAGCCCGGCGAGGGCGAAGACCGCGGCGACGACCGCCCACCACATGCCCGGATCGTCGGAGTGCAGAAGCCGGGCCAGTACGCCCCGCAGTGACTGATTCGCGGTCTCCTCCGCGAAGCCCACCCGGCCCGTCTCGAACAGTGTCCCGGTCCAGAAGCGGCGCGAGTCGTGGGGCAGGAGGACCGCGCTCGCCGCCGTCGCGCCGACGAAGGTCGCGCAAGCCACGGCGAAGCGCCGCAGCGAGGGGTTCCACCCGGAGCCGCGCCGCAGCTGTATCAGCCCGACGATCAGCAGGTACAGCGCGAACAGTCCCGGTGTGAGCTTCACCGCAGTGGCGAGGCCGATGCCGACACCGGCCCAGCGGTTCGAGTCGCGGCGGGTGAGGTCCCACAGCACGGCGACCGCGATCAGCAGATTGATCTGCCCGTACCGCAGCGTCGTCCACACCGGCTCGCACCAGACGACGAGCGCCGCCACCCACAGCGTCGTCCCGGGCCGGTCGCGACCGACCAGACGCAGCGAGAGATGGACCAGCGCGACCACCAGCAGCAGGTTTCCCGCCGCGGCGAGGACGCGCATCTCCGGGACACCGACCAGGGTGAGCGGCGTGAACAGCAGCGCGGCGAACGGCGGGTAGGTCATGGCGAGGTTCGCCGATGTGGCGCGCATCGCATACAGGTCTCCGCCGGCCCGCACGGTCATGCCCTCGGCCCGGTAGACCATCAGGTCGAGGTTGGTGACATGCGCGGCACGCTGCGCCAGCCAGAAGGCGGCGAACGAGAACAGGCAGGCCGCGGCAGCCGAGGCGAGGGGCCACTGGCGGACGCGGGACTTGACGATCACGGACACGGTCACGGAGACGGACCCTACCGGCCGGGTCCGACAGAGCCCCCGGGGCGGCCGGTAATCGATTTGGTGAAGCACCGGGGGGACCGTGTAATGTTCTCTCTGTCGCCGCGGGGGAAACCCACAACGGGGCGGCGGAACGCAAGGGGCTATAGCTCAGTTGGTAGAGCGCCTGCATGGCATGCAGGAGGTCAGGAGTTCAATTCTCCTTAGCTCCACAAGATCCCAAGAAGCGGGCCATCCGAATCGGATGGCCCGCTTCTCGTTGGTCAACTCCGGCCGCTGCCCAGGGCCTTGCGGGACGGGCTCGGCAGTGCGGGCCGCTCCTGGGGCGCCTGCTCGATACGGAGCGCCAGCGCGGGACAGCGGCGCACCGCGCGCTGCGCACGCCCGCGCAGATGCATGGGGACGGAAGCGTCGGCGAGCGCCGGATAGCCGTCGGGACCCAGCCGGATCAGCTCCGGCACGATGTCGGCGCACAGTCCGTGGCCCTGGCACAGCGTCCAGTCCACGGCCAGCTTCTCGCCGCTCGGGATCGACTCCTCGGCGTCCTGGTAGCCGGGCGCGGGAAGCGGCAGCACACCGGTCGTCTCCCGCCCGCAGCCCCCGTCCAGCACATGCGCGGCCAGATCGTCCGTGAACGCCGACAGCGTCGACGCGAAGAAGCGGGCCGAGCCGTCGGGGTGCTTGCAGGCGCCCCGGCCCTTCACGGCCTGGGTGACCGCCCGCAGCGCCTCCAGCGCCGCCGGGCCGCCCCCGTTCAGGACGTCGGACAGACCACCGGCCGCCGCGGGCAGGCCGAGTCTGCAGGGGCCGCACTGGCCGGCCGTCTCGGCCGCCAGCCAGTTCGCGACCCGCAGCGCCTCGCCCAGCGGGCAGGTCTCGGGGCCGATCGGGAGGATCGCGCCCGCGCCCAGGGAGCCGCCCACGGCGGCCAGGGACTCGCGGGACACCACGGCGTTGTGGACGGCCACCGCGTCGATCCAGTTGCCGTGGTAGCCGCCGGTGAGGACGCCCTGAGGCAGCGGCGGGGCGCCCGCCAGCTGGAGCACGTACCGCAGGGGGACCCCGGTGGGCACCTCCACCACCATCGGGCGCGCCACCGCCCCGGAGATCGTCAGCATGACCGTGCCGGGCTCGCTGTCCAGGCCGGTGTTGCCGTAGCGGCGGGGGCCGATCCGGGCCGCGATCGCGAGCTGTGCGAACGTCTCGGCGTTGGACAGCAGCGTCGGCGCGCCGCCGACACCGGACTCCGAGGCGCGCTCCCGGCGCCCGGCCGGCAGGGCGGGACCGCCGCCCGCCGCGCGGATCACCGAGGACGCCTCGCCGGACACCATTCGCTCGGGCGTGCGGACCACCCGCGCGCGGAGCTGCTGTCCGCGCCGGTCGCTCAGACCGCGCTCGGCCAGTGCGGCGCGGATGGAGATCTCGGTGGAGTTGCGGGTCACGGCCACGATCAGGGTGCGGGCGCCCAGCGCCTCGGCGGCCAGCAGGGCGCCGTCCAGGATCAGATGCGGCGCCCGGGCCAGCAGCACGGTGTCCTTGCGGCAGGCGGGCTCGCCCTCACTGCCGTTGATCACCACGACCGGCCGCACCCCTCGGCGGATCGCGGCCTGCCCGACCGCGCGGAGCTTGCGGCCGAAGGGGAACCCCGCGCCGCCGCGGCCACGCAGGGATATGTCGTCGGCGAGCTGGGCGAGGTTCTCGCCGCTCATCGGCTCGAGCGGTCCGTGCACCTTCAGGTGCATGGACAGGTCCAGGCGTTCCACCAGGTCGAAGCCCTGGGTGAGCTGGGGGAGGCCGACGACTCGGACCTCGGGGACATCGGGGAGCGGGGCGTTCAAGAGCGATCTCCTGCGGGTGCGGACCAGGGTTCGCCGGCGGACGGACGGTTGAGCGGGCCGGGATCTGGGTCGGTCGGTGCGTAGGGAGGGGACGGACTCTCATACGCACGGGAGGGGCCATATGACTCGTATGACTCGTACGACGGGGACGGGGCGTACGACGGGGACGGGGCGTACGTGGGGGACGGCGCGGGCGGGGAAGGGGTCGGCCAGTAGCCGGGCCTCGGCGCCGGGTCCTGGACGACCGGTATCTCCTCGGTCATCGGAATGCGTTCGGCGAGCGGTATCTCCTCGGTCTCGTCCGTACGGTCCCTGCGGTCCGCGCGCGAGATGCGGACGGTGGGGGAGCCGCCCACGTTCCCCAGGGACGACACCGTGCGGTACCCGGCCGATATCCCCGCACCGGGGGACGTGCTCCGCGCGGAGACCGGAGGGGCGGCTTCGTACAGCTGGGGAGAGGGCGGGTCGAGCGGGCGCGCGGGTGTGCGCGCCGGTCCGAAGGAGCGGTCCAGGGGCTCCGCCCGTACGGTCGGGCGGGCCGCGTCGTCCTCGTACCGGCCCTGGGAGGGGAGGCCGGTGCCGCCGGGCAGGGGAGCGGCCGACGGGTCGCGGCGGGGCTCCTCGGCGGCGGGCTGTGCGGCGGCCCCGCCGGGTCCGATCAGGGCCAGCAGACGGGCCGCCAGACGGTTGCGGACCGGACGCGGCAGCAGACGCAGCGAGACGGCCCCGGCGACGCCGCTGAGCGCCAGGCAGTACATGACGACGACCCACGTGGCGGCGGGGCGGCCCGTGTAGAGCCCGTGGACCAGCGCGGAGCACCACGCCGGGTAGGCCAGCATGTGCAGCGGCCGCCAGCGCGCGGCGACACTGCCGCGGCCCGCCAGGGTGGAGCGCAGGGCACCGGTCGAGGCGGCGATCACCATCAGCAGTCCGGCGAGCGAGCCGAAACCGATGAGCCCGGAGGTGCCGCTGACGCCCAGACCGAACGGGATCAGGGCGCCGAGCAGCTCCACGTGACCGAGCGACACCTTGACCGTGGCGTGCAGCAGCAGGAATCCGAGCGACGCCACGGCGGTGGCCCGGTGGATGCCCTGGGCGAGCAGCCGGTGGCGGGTGGAGAGCAGCAGCCGGTCGGTGGCGATCAGGCCCCAGGCGACCGAGGCAGTCAGCGACACCAGGGACAGCACGCCGGTGGTGAAGTCGAGCGCGGCGCGGAAGCTGTCACTGCCGCCGATGGCGAGCACGGGGATGAGAACGAGTACGGCCACGGAAAGCCCGCCCTGGACCGGCCTGCTCAGACCGGCGTTCACGGCGGGTATGGAACGGATCTTGCGATGAGGGTTCATGGGGGCGACTCCGAATGGTGCGGATAAGCGGTCCCGTTGCCGCACTCTAAGTCGCCCCATACCGGCGGGTACGAAGTTTGCGGGTTTAGGGAGGGGGTGACTCCGCAACTGACTCCGGGGTTGCCCCGGATAGGGTCGGTACGCGGGGTAACCCCTGCCCGTCCCGGCGCTCCCCGGCGCTTCACGCCCTCCACGCGCGCGCGTGCCCGCACTGCGGATGCTCGATGCGGCCCGTGCGGGGCCTGCGGTACCCTGACGCCATGCGTGCCGTACGCCTTCTGCTTAGCGAGCCGCGCTGATCAGTCCCGACGGATGAGAGATCCGATCGGAATCGGCGCGGCGTCCCCTCCTGTGCGAGGGGATTTTTCATTTCGTCAACCGCGTGGAATGACCGGGCAGCAGGCAGAGACGATCGATGGAGCTTCAAGGATCATGAGCGAGATGAATTCGGCTGCTGAGGCAGTGGCCCCGCATCGTTATACGGCGGTCATGGCCGCCGACATCGAGGCACGCTGGCAGGACTTCTGGGACGCCGAGGGGACCTACGAGGCGCCCAACCCCAAGGGCGATCTGGCGGGCGACGCCGCGGTGGTCGCGCGCCCCAAGAAGTTCATCATGGACATGTTCCCGTACCCCTCGGGCGCGGGCCTGCACGTCGGCCACCCGCTGGGCTACATCGCCACCGATGTGTACGCCCGCCACCAGCGGATGACCGGCCACAACGTGCTGCACACCCTCGGCTTCGACGCCTTCGGGCTGCCGGCCGAGCAGTACGCCGTGCAGACGGGCACGCACCCGCGCGTGTCCACCGAGGCCAACATGGAGAACATGAAGGTCCAGCTGCGCCGGCTGGGTCTGGGCCACGACAAGCGCCGGTCGTTCGCCACGATCGACGCGGACTACTACAAGTGGACCCAGTGGATCTTCCTGCAGATCTTCAACTCCTGGTACGACGACGAGGCCGCGAAGGCCCGTCCGATCAGCGAGCTGATCGCCCTGTTCGAGAGCGGTGAGCGCCCGGTGCCCGGCCACGGCACGCGCGCGTGGAGCGAGCTGACCGCGAACGAACGCGCCGAGGTCCTGGGCGGCTTCCGCCTGGCCTACGCCTCCGACGCGCCCGTCAACTGGTGCCCCGGCCTGGGCACCGTCCTGGCCAACGAAGAGGTCACCGCCGACGGCCGCTCCGAGCGCGGCAACTTCCCCGTCTTCAAGGCCAAGCTGCGCCAGTGGAACATGCGCATCACCGCCTACGCGGACCGCCTGCTGGACGACCTGGACGCGCTGGACTGGCCCGAGGCCATCAAGCTGCAGCAGCGCAACTGGATCGGCCGCTCCGAGGGCGCCCGCGTCGACTTCGCCGTCGGCGACGACGCGATCACCGTCTTCACCACCCGCCAGGACACGCTGTTCGGCGCGACCTACATGGTGCTGGCCCCCGAGCACGACCTGGTCGAGAAGATCGTCCCGGCGGTCTGGCCCGAGGGCACCCACGAGGTGTGGACCGGCGGGCACGCGACCCCCGGGGACGCCGTCGCCGCCTACCGCAAGCAGGCCGCCTCCAAGTCCGACGTCGAGCGACAGGCCGAGGCCAAGGACAAGACCGGTGTCTTCACCGGCGCGTACGCGATCAACCCGGTCAGCGGCGAGCAGGTGCCGGTCTTCATCGCCGACTATGTGCTGATGGGCTACGGCACCGGCGCCATCATGGCCGTTCCCGCTCACGACGCCCGCGACTTCGCCTTCGCGCGCGCCTTCGAGCTGCCGATGCGCTGCGTCGTCCAGCCGTCCGACGACCGCGGCACGGACCCCTCGACCTGGGACGACGCCTTCTCCTCGTACGACGCGAAGCTGGTCAACTCGGCGAACGACGAGATCTCGCTGGACGGCCTGGGCGTCGTCGAGGCCAAGGCGAAGATCACCACGTGGCTGTCCGCACGTGGCATCGGCGAGGGCACGGTCAACTTCCGGCTGCGCGACTGGCTGTTCAGCCGGCAGCGCTACTGGGGCGAGCCCTTCCCGATCGTCTACGACGAGGACGGCGTCGCGCACGCGCTGCCCGAGTCGATGCTGCCGCTGGAGCTGCCGGAGGTCGAGGACTACTCGCCGCGCACCTTCGACCCGGACGACGCGGACACCCAGCCGGAGACCCCGCTGTCGCGCAACGAGGACTGGGTCAACGTCGAGCTGGACCTGGGCGACGGCCCCAAGCGCTACCGGCGCGAGACCAACACCATGCCGAACTGGGCCGGTTCCTGCTGGTACGAGCTGCGCTACCTGGACCCGCACAACAGCGACAAGCTGGTCGACCCGGAGATCGAGCAGTACTGGATGGGTCCCCGTGAGGGGCAGCCGCTCGGCGGTGTGGACCTGTACGTCGGCGGCGCCGAGCACGCCGTACTGCACCTGCTGTACGCCCGGTTCTGGTCCAAGGTGCTGTTCGACCTGGGCTACGTCTCCTCGGCCGAGCCGTTCCACAAGCTGTACAACCAGGGCATGATCCAGGCCTTCGTCTACCGGGACGCGCGCGGGATCGCCGTACCGGCCGCCGAGGTCGAGGAGCGGGACGGCGGCTTCTGGTACCAGGGCGAGAAGGTCAGCCGGGTCCTGGGCAAGATGGGCAAGTCCCTGAAGAACGCCGTGACTCCGGACGAGATCTGCGCCGAGTACGGCGCGGACACCCTGCGCCTGTACGAGATGGCGATGGGCCCGCTGGACGTGTCGCGGCCGTGGGACACGCGCGCGGTGGTCGGTCAGTACCGGCTGCTGCAGCGGCTGTGGCGCAACATCGTCGACGAGTCCACCGGTGAGGCCACCGTCGTCGACGGCGAGCCGGACGAGGACACCCTGCGTGCCCTGCACAAGGCGATCGACGGCGTGGGCCAGGACATGGAGGCGATGCGCTTCAACACCGCCATCGCCAAGGTCACCGAGCTGAACAACCACCTGACCAAGACGGGCGGCCCGGTGGCGAAGTCCGTCGCCGAGCGGCTGGTGCTGCTGGTCGCGCCGCTGGCCCCGCACATCGCCGAGGAGCTGTGGCGCAAGCTGGGGCACACGGAGTCGGTCGTCCACGAGGACTTCCCGGTCGCCGACCCGGCGTACGTCGTGGACGAGACCGTGACCTGTGTCGTGCAGATCAAGGGCAAGGTCAAGGCGCGTCTGGAGGTTTCCCCGTCGATCACTGACGCGGAGCTGGAGGCGCTGGCGCTGGGTGACGCGGGCGTGGTGGCCGCGCTGGACGGCGCCGGGATCCGCAAGGTGATCGTGCGCGCGCCGAAGCTGGTGAACATCGTGCCCGCGTAACGGGCGCGGACCGGGCACTGGGGATTTCCCCTACGGGCAGGTTGGGGGTTCCGATGGAACCCTCGGCCTGCCCGTTCCGTTTACGGTGGAAGGACCACACCCGATGCCGGAGGGGCGTTCATGGAAGCCGCGATTGTGATCATGGCGCTGCTCTTCGTCGCGTTCGTGGCGCTGGGGGTGTACGCGACGGTGAAGGTAGTCAAGGCCGCCAAGCGCGGCGTCGACCGGACCATCACCCACGCCCGGCGCACCGTCGAGGACACCACGCTGCGCGCCAAGAGCTTCGGTCAGGGCGGTGCGGCGGGCGAGCTGGCGCAGCTGCGACTCTCCCTGCGGACGTCGATGCGGGCGACGCAGGAGGCGCTGCACGCCGGTGTGGCGGAGGACGCCTCGCTGAAGGAGTCGCTCGATCTCTTCCGGCGACTGAGCGCGCACGGTCTGGAGTTGGACGAGGAGCTCAAGCGTCTGGAGCGGGAGCCGGACCGGTCCGGGGTGGCCGCGGTGCTCGCCGACGTGCGGGAGCGCGCGGAGCGGATCACCCACTCCGCGGACTCGCTGCGGTGGGCCGCTCGGGACCGGGCGCGCAGGTTCGCCGACGACGAGCTGGCGTCCCTGAGCGCCCAGATCGATGTCGAGGCGGGGGCGCTGCGGCACTGGGACCGGCCTGAGGAGCGGCGTCTCGCGGAGGCGCCGGGGTTCTCGGCGACTTCGGGCGCGGCGGGGGATTCGGGCGCGGCGGGCGCGTCGCGGGGTTCGGGCGCGTCGGGTGCTTCCGCGGGCGTCACGGGAGGCTCGAGCTCCTCGGCTTCGTCCCGCTCCTCGGCTTCTGGCGGGTTCTCGTGGCCGGAGGCCGGAGGGGCGGCGCCGGGGGCGGAGCAGGCATGGCCGGCGGAACCGGAGCACGCGCCGGGGACCGCCGGGTCGGGCGCGGAAGCCGGGCGGGAGTCCGGTGCCGGGAAGACGGAAGGGCCCCAGGCGATCACCGCCCGCGACCCCCGTCAGCAGCCGGTCCACCCGTGGCAGAAGTCGGCCCGTCCCGAGACGACGAACTGACCCCGGCCACCGCTTGTGGTGGGGCCGGGCTGCCGTCCGGCCGCCGTGGCGGGTAACCTCCCGCTCATGTCCCGCCATGTCGCGATCGTCACCGATTCCACGGCCTACCTGCCGCCGCAGACGATGGCCCGGCACGGCATCACCTCGGTGCCCCTGACGGTCGTCATCGGCGACCAGGCCCTGGAGGAGGGCACCGAGATCTCGGCCCGCTCTCTGGAGCAGGCGCTGCGGAAGCGACGGTCCGTGACCACATCCCGGCCGAGCCCCGAGGTGTTCGCGGAGGCCTACCGCGCGGCCGCCGAGGCCGGAGCGAGCGGCATCGTCTCACTGCATCTGTCGTCCGAGCTCTCCGGAACCTACGACGCGGCCGTGCTCGCGGCCAAGGGCGCCCCCGTGCCCGTGCGGGTCGTGGACACCGGAATGATCGCGATGGCGCTGGGATTCTGCGCGCTCGCGGCCGTCGAGGTGGCCGACGCCGGCGGGACGCTCGACGAGGCCGTGAGCGCGGCCGAGAAGCGGGCCGCCGGGACGTCCGCGTACTTCTACGTCGACACCCTGGACTATCTGCGCAAGGGCGGCCGCATCGGAGCCGCCCAGGCGCTGCTCGGCTCGGCGCTCGCCGTGAAGCCTCTGCTCGAACTGGACGGCGGCCGCATCGAGCTGCGCGAGAAAGTGCGGACGGCGTCGAGGGCGATCGCCCGGCTGGAGGAGATCGCCGCCGAGCGGGCGGGCGCGAGCCCGGTGGACATCGCCGTCCACCATCTCGCCGCGCCGGACCGGGCGGCGGCGCTGGCCGACCGGCTGCGCGATCGGGTGCCGGGGATCGAGGAACTGCACGTGAGCGAGGTGGGCGCGGTGATCGGAGCGCACACCGGACCAGGACTCCTGGCCGTTGTCGTCTCGCCTCGGTGAGAGAGTCGTTCACTCACGCGAGTGACGGAGTTATCCACAAGCGGGGGGTTGTCCACGGAAATTGAGCCTGCTCAGCGGGTTCTCGTGGAGATCTCTACCGTCCTCGGCATGGCTCTTCGCACACATTTCGCAACCAGTGGCCCCGGTCGCGCACCGGGCTCCGACGTCCGTACGCACACCGGCGCCCGCACGCGGCGCGGGGCCCGGAGGAGACACCTGGCAGGGGCGGCCGCGGTCGCGTCCCGCAGGCGGGCCGAGGCCCTTTTCGCGGGGGCGATGGCACCTTCGCGGGACGACGCGCAGGAGTTACCCGCTGATACGGCCGGGACCGCGCCGCCGCAGGGCGGGCCGGGTCCTCGCTCGGCCGCAACACCCTCGGACGTACCGGGGCAGGCGCCGGACGCCGGGCGCGGGGGAGGGCCGGAGGTGGCGGAGCCGGGGTGGCGGGAGCGGGCCCGGTTCGCGCTGCAGGAGCGGTTGCCGCTGTGGGTGCGGCTCAGGTGCGGGATGGAACCAAAAACCCTGGCCGCGTTGGCGGTTGTGCTCGTCGTGGCCGCCGGCTCGGCCGGGAGGTACTTCTGGGCCGGGCGCCCGGAGCCCGTCCGGGCGCCCGATGTCGTACGCCTGGCGCCGTCGGCGGCCACCGGCCCGGGCGCTTTCCCCTCCACCACCGCTGCGGCCGGGCCGCCGCCCGTCGTGGTCGATGTGAGCGGGAAGGTGAGGCGGCCGGGGGTGCTCAGGCTGCCGGGCGGGGCCCGGGTCGCCGACGCTCTGCGGGCGGCGGGCGGTGTCCGGCCGGGCACGGACCTCACCGGTCTCAACCGGGCCCGGGTCCTCACGGACGGGGAGCAGGTCGTCGTCGGCCTTCCCGTGGCGGCCGGGGGCACCGGCCCGGGCGGCAATCCGAACACCGCCGGCGCGGGAGGACCGGCCGGGCCGGTGAGCCTCAACTCGGCCACGGTGGAACAGCTGGACACCCTGCCCGGAGTGGGCCCCGTACTGGCCCAGCACATCGTGGACTTCAGGACCGAGCACGGAGGTTTCCGTTCGGTCGACCAGTTGCGCGAGGTCAACGGGATCGGCGACCGCCGGTTCGCGGACCTCCAGACCCGCGTACGGCCATGACGCGCGCGGCTGTTCGCACCGCGCCCCGCCATCCGCTCGGTGCCGCCGATCCGCGGCAGGAGGCCCCGGCCGATCTGCGCCTGGTCCCGCCCGCGCTGGCGGCCTGGGGAGCGGGAGCCCTGGCCCTGGGCGCGTCCGGGTGGTCGGCCCTGATCGGGGTCCTGGCGTGCGTGACGGCAGCGGTCCTGTTGCTGCTGCCGGTCGCGAGGGACGGCGTGCGGGGCCGTGGCAGGGGCGCTGCCGTGGGAGATGGGGCTGACCGGGCCGTGGGCGACGGGGCTATGGCCGATCCGGGCTTGGCCGTGGGGGACAGGGCCGGCCGGGCCGTGGGCGACGGGGATTCGGCCGGTCGGGGCCCGATGGGTGACAGGGCTGGTCGGGCCGTGGGCGGTCGCGGCACAGGTGACGGAGATCTGGCCGGTCGGGGCTTGGGCGTGGGGGACAGGGCTGGTCGGGGCGCGGGCAGCCGGAACCGGCTCCGGTGGTGGGTGGTTCCGGAGGCCGGACAAGGGGCGGCGCGCAGACGGGTGCGTGGGATCAACGCCACCGCGTGCGCGGGGGTGCTGCTCTGCGCCGCGGCGGCGGCGGCCTCCGCCGGGCTGCACGCGGCCGACCTGCGTCGCGGGCCGCTTCCGGGGCTGGCCCGCGCCTACGCGACCGTGACCGCCGAGGTGACGGTCACCTCCGACCCGCGCACAACCCGGCCGCGCGTCAGCGGGGACCGCTCGGTGCCGGAAACGATCGTCCTGGACGCCGAGGTGACCGGTGTGGAGGCGCCCGACGGGGCCGTGACACGGACACGAGCACCCGTCCTGCTGCTCGCGCCGCCCGGCGCACGCGAGGAGTGGCGGCGGCTGCTTCCCTCCACCGGCCTGCGCGTGAAGGCGCGGTTGGCACCCCCGCGGCGGGAGGGGGATCCCTATGCGGCCGTCCTGCGAGTGCGGGGAGCCGAGCCGCCCACCGTCACCGCGCCGCCGAGCCTGCTGCAACGCACGGCCGGGGACCTCCGCGCCGGGCTCCACCGGGCGACCGAGGGGCTCGATCCGGACGCCCGCGCCCTGCTGCCCGGCCTCGTCGTGGGGGACACCTCACGGATCCCGCCCGAGCTGCGCGACGCGTTCGAAGCGACCGACCTCACTCATCTCCTCGCGGTCTCCGGGTCCAACCTCACCGTGGTCCTTCTGCTGCTGATCGGGACACCCTCCACCGCGCTGAGAGCCGAACGCGGAGGTCTCGCGCCGCGAATCGGCATCTCACTGCGGGCCACCGCACTGCTCGGCGGCGGACTCACCCTCGCCTTCGTGATCGTCTGCCGGCCCGATCCGAGTGTTCTGCGGGCGGCCGCCTGCGGACTGATCACCCTGCTCGCGATCGGCACAGGACGCCGCAGGTCGCTGATCCCGGCGCTGGCGGCCGCCGTGCTGCTGCTGGTGCTCTGCGACCCCTGGCTGGCGAGGAGTTACGGCTTCCTGCTCTCCGTACTGGCGACGGGCGCACTGCTCACGATCGCGCCCCGCTGGAGCGCGGCGCTGCAACGGCGCCGGGTGCCGCCCCGGATCGCGGAGGCGCTGGCGGCGGCCGCCGCGGCGCAGGCCGTTTGCGCGCCGGTGGTCGCGGTGTTCGCCGCCCGAGTCAGCCTGGTCGCGATCCCCTGCAACCTCCTCGCGGAACTCGCCGTCGCTCCCGCCACGGTGCTCGGGTTCGCCGCGCTGGGCACCGCGCCGCTGGCCATGCCGGTGGCCGAGCTGTTCGCGACGTGCGCGGGATGGCCGGCCGGGTGGATCGCGGCCATCGCCCGGGCGGGAGCCGCCCTGCCCGGCGCGGAGGTGGACTGGCCCGGTGACTGGCCGGGCGGCTTGCTGCTGGCCGCCGCCACGGGCCTCGTACTGCTCGCCGTCCGCCGGATACCGCACCGCCCCTGGATCGCGGCCGGATGCGCCGTGGTCCTGCTGCTCGTGGTGGCACGGCCCGCGCCGCTCACCCGAATCGTCACCGGCTGGCCGCCGCCGGACTGGGTGTTCGCGATGTGCGAGGTCGGTCAGGGGGACGCGACCGTGCTGGCGGCCGACGGCGACACGGCCGTCGTCGTGGACGCCGGGCCCGAGCCGGAGCTCGTCGACGCCTGTCTGCGCGACCTCGGAGTGCGGCGCGTCGCCCTGCTGCTGCTCACCCACTTCCACGCGGACCATGTCGCCGGTCTGCCCGGTGTGCTCCGGGGCCGGGCGGTCGGGGTCATCGAGACGTCGCCGCTCGAAGAGCCGCCGGGGCAGGCGGCGTTCGTCCGCAGGACGGCCGCGAGGGCGGGCGTACCGGTGATCCGGGCGCAGGCGGGCGAGCGGCGCCGGATCGGCTCACTGGACTGGCAGGTCCTCTGGCCGCCCGCTCCCACGGCGCCCGGTCTGTCGGCCGACGCGCCCGCTCCCACGGCGCCCGGTCTGCCGGCCGACGCGCCCGCCGGTCCCAACGACGCCAGTGTCACGCTGCTCGTCCATACCGCCGGCGGTTTGGTCCTCCTGCTGCTCGGCGACTTGGAACCGCCTGCTCAACAGGGGTTGTTACGAGCGCATCCGACCCTCCCGCGGGTGGACGTGCTCAAGGTCGCCCACCATGGGTCGGCCCACCAGGACCAGGGTCTGCTCCGGCGGGTTCGCCCCCGGCTGGCACTCGTCTCGGCCGGTCCGGAGAACCCGTACGGGCACCCGTCGCCCCGGACGGTCGGTGCGCTGGGCGACGCGGGAGCGCTGGTGCTGCGTACGGACCGGGACGGGGCGATCGCGGTGAGCGGGGCGGGCCGGGAACTCGTGGCCGTTCGGAAAGGAGAGACCTTGGCGGACAGGCCCCCGTGATCGCCGCGGCGAGCGGCGCACGGCCGGACCCGGTCTCACTCGAGCCACTCGCCGTCCCGCATCAGCAGCCGGCCCCGCAGCTCGTTCTCCTCGCGCCACGCCCTCACCGCGCGCGGGGTGGCGCGGACGTACACCCAGACGTCCCGGTCGCGCGGATCCCAGTCCAGCTTCGCCGCGAAGGCGTCCGCGGACTCCGTAGGCAGATCGGCGCCGGCCGTCAACTCCGCTGTGCCCTCGATCAGTACGACGTCCCGGGTGTGGCCGAGGCTCAGCCGCACCTCCGCGTTCGCCGCCAGGTTGAGGGCCGTGGGGTTGGCGCGCTTGGTGCACATCAGCAGCGTGCCCCGGTCCCAGACGAACGACAGCGGTACGAGACACGGTGTGCCGTCCGCCGACGCCGTGGCCACCCAGACGTCCTCGTCCTGGTGGAGCCGGGCCAGTACGTCGCGCCTTCGCCGCTCCCGGCCGCGGGCCGGCTCGTGTTCCGTCATGACGATCAAGCTAGCCGGGTACGCGGCTGCCGTCGTCGGCCAACCGTCCTAGGACTCAGGCCGCATGACGGGCACGGTTCGCGCACGTCAGACTGGGGCCGTGAGTACCTCCCGGGACACGAAGGCGTACCTCCGCCGCATCGGCGAGACGCGTCGTCCTCGTTCACTCCGGCCCGGCGCCGCCACGCTGCGCGAGCTGCATCTGCGGCATCTGCTCACCGTGCCGTTCGAGAACCTCGCGATCCACTGCGGCGAGGCCATCGTGCTGGAGGAGAAGGCGCTGCTCGACAAGGTGGTCGGTGCGGCTCGGGGCGGCTTCTGTTACGAACTGGGCGGGGCCTTCGCGGTGTTGCTGCGGGGCCTCGGCTTCAGTGTCGCCCTCCTCCAGGCGCGCTGCTTCGACGACGAGGGGCGGCTCGGCATTCCGTACGACCATCTCGCCCTGCGCGTCGAGACGGACGACGGGACCGGCCCGTGGCTCGCGGACGTGGGCTTCGGCGACCACAGCCACTACCCGCTCGCCCTCGACGTGCGGGGCGAGCAGAAGGACCCGGGCGGCGTGTTCCGTATCCAGGAGACGCCCGAGGGCGATCTGGACGTACTGCGCGACGGAGAACCGCAGTACCGCCTCGAGCCCCGGCCCCGCGAACTGTCCGACTTCGAGGCCGGGGCCTGGTACCACCGGACCTCGCCCGCTTCGCATTTCACCCGGGCCCCGGTGTGCTCGCGCCTCACCGAGGACGGGCGGATCACCCTCCGCGGACACAAGCTCGTCACGACGGTGGACGGCGAGCGGACGGAGCGGACGCTCGACGGCGACGAGGAGGTGCTGGCGACCTACCGGGACCTCTTCGGGTTCGTGCCGTCCCAAGTACCGGCCGAGCCGGCCCCCGAGGCCGAGGCCGAGGCCGAAGCCGACGGCGACGGCGAGGAGGAGGACTGACCGTCGTCACGTCCCCCGTCCCGCCCGTCGTCCGTCCCCGGTTCCGCTACGGGGCTTCCAGCCAGCCCTCGTACTCCGCCGCCAACGCGTCCAGCGCTCCTGAGTCGAGCCGGCTCTCCGGGTCTTCCACGACCACCAGCCACTGGGCGTCCTCGGCGTCGTCCTCACCGGCCAGGGCGTCCCGTACGAGCTGCGGCTCCTCGCCGATCGCGAAGCGCTCGCCCAGCTCCTGGGCGGCTTCCTCGGCGGCGTCGCGGTCGGGCAGTACCAGTACGTGTCGTTCACTCACCCGCCCATTCTCCGGTACGTCGGGGAGTGTCAGTGGCCCGTGGGATGCTGGAACGCGATGAGCCGCAAACAAAGCCAGCAGAATGCGACGGACGACCTCCTCGCCCCCGTGACGCTCGCCGTGGGCCAGGAGGACCTGCTCCTCGACCGTGCCGTGCAGCAGGTGGTGGCGGCCGCGCGCGCCGCCGACGCCGACACGGACGTCCGCGATCTCACCTCCGAGCAGCTGCAGCCCGGCACGCTGGCCGAGCTGACGAGCCCGTCGCTCTTCGCCGAGCGGAAGGTGCTGGTGGTGCGGAACGCGCACGACCTCTCCGCCGACACGATCAAGGACATCAAGGCGTACCTCGACGCGCCCATCGAGGAGATCACGCTCGTGCTGCTGCACGCGGGCGGCGCCAAGGGGAAGGGCCTGCTGGACGCGGCGCGGAAGGCGGGGGCGCGGGAGGTCGCCTGCCCGAAGACGACGAAGCCCGCGGAGCGGCTGACGTTCGTCCGGGCCGAGTTCCGGGCGCTCGGGCGGTCGGCGACGCCCGAGGCGTGCCAGGCGCTCGTCGACTCCATCGGCAGCGACCTGCGGGAGCTGGCGTCGGCGGTGTCGCAGCTCGTGGCGGATGTCGAGGGCACGATCGACGAGGCGGTCGTCGGCCGGTACTACACCGGCCGCGCCGAGGCCTCCAGCTTCAACGTCGCCGACCGCGCGGTGGAGGGGCGGGGGGCGGAGGCCCTGGAGGCCCTGCGCTGGTCCCTCTCGACGGGCGTCGCGCCGGTCCTGATCACCAGCGCACTGGCGCAGGGCGTGCGGGCCATCGGCAAGCTGTCCTCCGCGCGCGGTGGCCGCCCCGCGGATCTCGCGCGGGAGCTGGGGATGCCACCGTGGAAGATCGACCGGGTGCGGCAGCAGATGCGCGGCTGGACGCCGGAGGGGGTGGCGATGGCGCTGAGGGCCATCGCGGAGGCGGACGCGGGGGTGAAGGGGGGCGGGGACGATCCGGAGTACGCGCTCGAGAAGGCGGTGGTGACGGTCGTGAGGGCGGCGCGCCTCCGGCGCTAGCGCGACGGGTTCGCCTCATCGGGGACGCGACCCCTGGACCGGGTCGGCGTCGGCCCCCCGCTAACGCGACGGGTTCGCCTCATCGGGGACGCGACCCCCGGACCGGGTCGGCGTCGGCCCCGACCAGTAGGGCCGTCGCGCCGACGTCCGTGGCGTGTCGCGGAGATTGGCCGTCGCCGCCGGTGCGGGGCGCCGCCTCCGCCGATGCGGGTTGCCGGAGACGGCACCCGGCGCCGATCACGTTCACGCGGTTGCCCACCCACCCGCGCATCCCTGCGCCCCGGCCCGGGCCCCGCTGGCGCCGTCTTCGAGCCGGCCTTGCCGCCGTCCTGCCCCGTCCGGCCGCCGACCCCGACGACCCCGTTGCCGCGCCGGCCCTCCGCGCCGGCCTGTACCCCGGCCCCCGGCCCCCGCCCCCGGCCGACCCCGTCGTCGCGCCCCCTCCGCGCCCGCCCGCATCCCGCCCCTCGCCCGGCCCCCGCCCCCGCCCGACCCGTCGTCCCGCCACCCCCGCCCACCCACGCAAAACCGCCCCACGCAAAAACCCCGCCCCCGCCCTGGGGAAGGGCGGAGAACGGGGTTCGCGTGAAGATGGTGGGCTCGCACCCGCGTGGCGAACGCAGATCGTGTGCGAGTCCGGGGGCCGGGGCGGAGCGGGAGAGAGGGCCCGCTTGGTCCGTTCCGGCGATCAAGTCGTCCGGCTGGTGACCCTGGGGTCGGCCGGGGGTGTTACGGAAGGAGCTCAGCCCTGCAGAGCGGCAACCTTGGTCGCCAGCGCCGACTTCTTGTTGGCGGCGGCGTTCTTGTGGATGACGCCCTTCGAGACAGCCTTGTCGAGCGCACGCGCGGCAGCGCGAGAAGCCACGGTGGCCTTCTCGACGTCACCGGCGGCGACAGCCTCACGGGCCTTGCGGATCGCGGTCTTGAGCGACGACTTGACGGCCTTGTTGCGCAGGCGCGCCTTCTCGTTGGTCTTGTTCCGCTTGATCTGGGACTTGATGTTCGCCACGAAAGAGCCTTCTCAGGTTCGATGATCTTTGAGGTAGTGACCCGTACTGAGAGGGCACGAGACACAGCTGCCCAGATTACCAGCCGCCCCGCGACCGGCCCAAACCGAGCGCCCGTCCCCGTCCGTGGGACCATGGAACCTACGTATCGATCCAACATCGCCCCGAGACGAGACCCTGCGTGCCCGCGACTCCTACCAACGTGCCCGAGCCGAGCCGTACCGACCCGGCGCTGATCCGCAATTTCTGCATCATCGCGCACATCGACCACGGCAAGTCCACGCTTGCCGACCGGATGCTCCAGCTGACCGGTGTGGTCGACCAGCGGCAGATGCGCGCCCAGTATCTCGACCGGATGGACATCGAGCGCGAGCGCGGCATCACGATCAAGTCCCAGGCGGTGCGGCTGCCCTGGGCGCCCACCGAGGGCCCGGACGTGGGCAAGACCCACATCCTGAACATGATCGACACGCCGGGTCACGTCGACTTCACCTATGAGGTGTCGCGGTCCCTGGCGGCCTGTGAGGGCACCGTCCTCCTCGTCGACGCCGCGCAGGGCATCGAGGCGCAGACCCTCGCGAACCTGTACCTCGCGATGGAGAACGACCTCACCATCGTCCCGGTGCTCAACAAGATCGACCTGCCGGCCGCCCAGCCGGAGAAGTTCTCCGAGGAGCTCGCCAACCTCATCGGCTGTCAGCCCGAGGACGTCCTCAGGGTCTCCGCGAAGACCGGCGTCGGCGTCGACGCGCTGCTCGACCGGGTCGTGCGGAACGTCCCCGCGCCGGTCGGCGTCAAGGACGCCCCGGCCCGCGCGATGATCTTCGACTCGGTCTACGACTCCTACCGCGGTGTCGTGACGTACGTACGTGTCATCGACGGACAGCTCAACAAGCGCGAGCGCATCAAGATGATGTCCACCGGCGCCACCCACGAGCTGCTGGAGATCGGCGTCTCCTCGCCCGAGATGACGCCGTCCGACGGTCTCGGCGTCGGCGAGGTCGGCTACCTCATCACCGGCGTGAAGGACGTCCGCCAGTCCAAGGTCGGTGACACCATCACCACCCTGAACAAGGGCGCCACCGAGGCGCTCGGCGGTTACAAGGACCCCAAGCCGATGGTGTTCTCCGGCCTCTACCCGCTGGACGGCTCGGAGTACCCGGACCTGCGCGAGGCCCTCGACAAGCTCCAGCTCAACGACGCCGCCCTGGTGTACGAGCCGGAGACCTCCGCCGCCCTCGGCTTCGGCTTCCGCGTCGGCTTCCTCGGTCTTCTGCACCTCGACGTCATCCGGGAGCGGCTGGAGCGCGAGTTCGGGCTCGACCTGATCGCCACCGCCCCCAACGTGGTCTACCGCGTGGTCATGGAGGACGGCTCCGAGCACACGGTCACCAACCCGAGCGAGTTCCCCGAGGGCAAGATCTCGGACGTGTTCGAGCCGGTGGTCCGGGCCACGATCCTCGCCCCGACCGAGTTCATCGGCGCGATCATGGAGCTCTGCCAGACCCGCCGCGGCACCCTCCTCGGCATGGACTACCTCTCCGAGGACCGGGTCGAGATCCGCTACACCCTGCCCCTGGCCGAGATCGTCTTCGACTTCTTCGACCAGCTGAAGTCCAAGACCCGGGGCTACGCCTCCCTGGACTACGAGCCCACCGGCGAGCAGGCCTCCAGCCTGGTCAAGGTCGACATCCTGCTGCACGGCGACAAGGTCGACGCGTTCTCCGCCGTCACGCACAAGGACGCCGCGTACGCCTACGGTGTGCGGCTCGTCGCCAAGCTGCGCGAGCTGATCCCCCGGCAGGCCTTCGAGGTGCCGATCCAGGCCGCCATCGGCTCCCGGGTCATCGCCCGCGAGACCATCCGCGCCATCCGCAAGGACGTCCTCGCCAAGTGCTACGGCGGTGACATCTCCCGTAAGCGGAAGCTGCTGGAGAAGCAGAAGGAAGGCAAGAAGCGGATGAAGATGGTCGGCTCCGTGGAGGTCCCGCAGGAGGCCTTCATCGCGGTGCTGTCCAGTGACGACTCCGCCGGCGGCAAGTCCAAGAAGTAGTACGGACGCCGAACGGCGGCAATTGTCTGACTGCTACACCTAACGGGCCCCCGCATGGACAGCGTGGGGGCCCGTTCGTTATGAACCGGGTATCAAGCGGCGACCCACAGCCCCTTACGCACCCGCCCACGGCGCTCTACCCTGATCACGCCCCGAAGGTTACTCGCCAGTTAAACAACCCAGCCCCTCGTGCAGCTCTGCCGCACTGCCCGCAGGCCCGGAGGATGTCGTGAGCGACTCACAAACCTTGATCGAGAACCGACCGCCCTCCGTGGCGACCCTCTTCCTTGAGCGCGTGGCGCGGACTCCCGACGCGGAGGCCTATCGCTACCCCGTCCCGTCGGCCACCGGACAGGGACCCGACGACTGGAAGTCGCTCAGCTGGGAGCAGGCCGCCGAGCGGGTCTACGCCATCGCGGCCGGACTGATCGATCTCGGTGTGCTCTCCGAGGAGCGCGTCGCGCTCGCCTCCGCCACCCGGGTCGAGTGGATCCTCGCCGACCTGGGCGTGATGTGCGCGGGCGGCGCCACCACCACCATCTACCCGCAGACCAACGCCGAGGAGTCCGCGTACATCCTCGCCGACTCCGAGAGCCGGGTGCTGATCGCGGAGGACGCCTCCCAGCTCGCCAAGGCCCGTGAGCGCCGCGGCGACCTGCCGAACCTCGCGCACGTCGTGGTCGTCGACGGCGCCGGTGTCGAGCCCGCCGAGGGCGAGCCCGAGGGCTGGGTCCTCACCCTCGACGAGCTGGAGGTCCGGGGCAAGGCGTATCTGGACAAGCACCCGGAGGTCGTCAAGGAGCGGGTCGGGGCCATCCGCTCCGAGCAGCTCGCCACCCTCATCTACACCTCCGGCACCACCGGCCGCCCCAAGGGCGTACGGCTCCCGCACGACAACTGGTCGTACATGGCCAAGGCGATCGCCTCCACCGGTCTGGTCACCAAGGACGACGTCCAGTACCTGTGGCTGCCGCTCGCGCACGTCTTCGGCAAGGTGCTGACCTCCGGACAGATCGAGGTCGGGCACGTCACCGCCGTCGACGGCCGCGTCGACAAGATCATCGAGAATCTGCCGGTGGTCCAGCCGACCTACATGGCGGCCGTGCCCCGCATCTTCGAGAAGGTCTACAACGGGGTCGCCGCCAAGGCCAGGGCCGGCGGTGGCGCCAAGTACAAGATCTTCCAGTGGGCGGCCGAGGTGGCGCGCGCGTACGCGAAGGAGTCCCAGGACAACTTCCGCCGTACCGGCACCGCCTCCGCGTCCTTCGGTCTCACCGCCAAGCACAAGATCGCCGACGTGCTCGTCTACTCCAAGCTCCGCGAGGCCTTCGGCGGCCGGCTGCGCGCCGCCGTCTCCGGCTCGGCCGCCCTCGCACCCGAGATCGGCTTCTTCTTCTCCGGCGCCGGCATCCACATCCTCGAGGGCTACGGCCTCACCGAGTCCAGCGCCGCGTCCTTCGTCAACCCCGGCGAGGCCTACCGCACCGGAACGGTCGGCAAGCCGCTGCCCGGCACCGAAGTGCGCATCGCGGACGACGGCGAGATCCTGCTGCGCGGCCCCGGCATCATGGAGGGCTACCACGGGCTGCCCGAGAAGACCGCCGAAGTCCTTGAGTCCGACGGCTGGTTCCACACCGGCGACATCGGCGAGCTCTCGCCCGACGGATACCTGCGGATCACCGACCGCAAGAAGGACCTCATCAAGACGTCCGGCGGCAAGTACATCGCGCCGGCCGAGGTCGAGGGCCAGTTCAAGGCGGTCTGCCCGTTCGTCTCCAACATCCTGGTCCACGGTGCCGACCGGAACTACTGCACGGCGCTGATCGCGCTGGACGAGCCCGCCATCCTGGGCTGGGCCGAGGAGAACGGCCTGGGCGGCAAGACGTACGCCGAAGTGGTCGCGACCCCGAAGGCCGAAGCGCTGGTCCAGGGCTATGTGGACCGGCTCAACGAGGGCCTGCAGCGCTGGCAGACCATCAAGAAGTTCCGTCTGCTCCCGCGTGACCTGGACATCGAGCACGGCGAGCTGACGCCCAGCCTCAAGCTGAAGCGGCCGGTCGTCGAGCGGACGTACAAGGACCTCATCGACGACATGTACGCCGGATCGCGCGAGGCGTAGAAACCCGGCGCAAGCCGGCGCACACGACGTCGTAGCAGGTCGAAGGGGGTGGGGCGGCTGCGCCCCGCCCCCTTCGCCTGACACGGCCCCGCCGAGTTCGATGACTCGGCGCTTATGAGCGGGCTCGGTCTGTCACCCTGTCGGTGTCCACGCGGCGCTATGCCACAGCCGATCGGGAGCCGCACAGTGAGGTCCATTCCGTCGCAGCGGGAGACCGCTACCGCTCACCCGGTGTCGTCCGAGGTGCGCGCCGGGCTGCCCGGCGACCCGTTCACCCCGGCCGCCGCCCGGCGCTTCGCCCGCGCCGCGCTCGCCGAGTGGGGCGACGCGGGCGCTGTCGGCGACGGGGTCGCCGACGATGCCGTGCTCGTCGTCAACGAGCTCGTCACCAACGCCATCGTCCATGCCGGTACGGACGTCGAACTCCTCCTCCGGCTGGAGGAGGCCACCGCCGTGGTCGTCGAGGTGACCGACCGGCACCCCGCCCGGACCGTGGCCGTCTGGGACTTCGGCGCGCACGAGTCCGGCGGCGGCCTCCAGCTCGTCGCCGCGCTCTCCGAGTGCTGGGGCGTCACCTACCGGCCCGGCCTGAAGACCGTCTGGGCCCGGCTGCCGCTCGCGGGCGCGGAGGTCCGCACCGACGTCGTCGTCCCGCATGTGCGCGAAGCCCACGGCGGCCATGTCCACGACGACCACGCCGGGGACGCCGGGGCGGACGGCGGCTGGGACAGCGGCTGGGACGCCCGGGGCGCCCTGTCCTTCCTCGCCGAGGCGTCCGAACTGCTCGCCGGACAGCTCGACGAGGACATGGTCGCCGCGCTCGCCGGACAGCTGCTCGTGCCGCGCCTCGCCCACTGGTGCGCGTTATGGCTGGCCCCCGAGGGGGCGAGCGCCGCGCCCCGGCCCGTCGGCGTCTGGCACGTCGAGGAGTCCGCCACCGAGCGGCTGCGTACGGCCCTGAGCAAGGAGCCGCCGCAGGTGCCCGACCCCGTGAGGGCCGGGCCGGTCCCCGCGGCCTGGCCCTACGACGGCGACAGCGAGGACGGCAGCGCCCTCGCCTTCCCCCTCGTCGCCGCCGGACGCGCGCTGGGCACCCTGCTCCTCGGCCGCCGGGGCCCGCACCCCGTACCCGACGACCTCACCAGCCTGGTCGAGGACTTCGCCCGGCGCGTCGCCCTGGCCATCGGCGCCGCCCGCCGCTACGCCCGGCAGGCGACCATCAGCCGGGTCCTCCAGCGCGGGCTGCTGCCCAGCCAGGTGGCCCGGATCCCGGGCGTGGACAGCTGCGTCGTCTACGAGCCCAGCGACGAGTCGCTGGCCGGTGGGGACTTCTACGACATCTTCCCGGCCGGCGGGACCGGCGACCGCTGGGGCTTCATGCTCGGCGACGTCCAGGGCAGCGGGCCCGAGGCCGCCGTCGTCACCGGCCTCGCCCGGCCCTGGCTGCGGCTCCTGGCCCGTGAGGGCTACCAGGTCGGTGAAGTCCTCGACCGCCTCAACGGGCTGCTTCTCGACGACGCGACCGAGGCGGCCGAGGCCGCCGCCCTGATGGCCGCCGCGGCCGGCGGACAGGACGTGCCCGACCGGCCCCAGCCCCGCTTCCTGTCCCTGCTCTACGGCGAGGTCGTGCCCCTCGGCGCGGACGGCGGCGCCCGCTGCACCGTGGCCTGCGCGGGACACCCGCTCCCCCTCGTCCTGCGGCCGGACGGGACCGTACGGCAGGTGGCCGAGCCGCAGATCCTCCTCGGGGTCGTCGGTGACGTCGCGTACGAGAGCCACACCTTCGACCTGGAGCCGGGGGACACCCTGCTGTGCGTCACCGACGGGGTGACCGAGCGGCGCTCCGGCGGGCTGATGTTCGACGACGGGGACGGTCTGGAGCGGGCGCTCGCCGGCTGCGTGGGGCTCACGGCGGACGCGGTCGCCGACCGGATCCGGCAGGCCGTGCACACGTTCGCGGACGCGCCCGTGGCGGACGACCTGGCGCTCCTGGTGCTCCAGGCGGGCCCCCCGGCGGTCGTGCGGTGACCGCCTGGCCGTGAGAGAGGACGGACAAAGCCGCGCGGTGACGGACAATGGACTCCATGCCTTCCGTACTGCCCGATGGTGAGCCCATGCCCGAGGACGGGGCGCTGCCCGCGGCCGCCCTGAGCGGGGCGGGCGAGCGGCCCCTCGGCTTCTATCTGCACGTCCCGTACTGCGCGACCCGCTGCGGGTACTGCGACTTCAACACCTACACGGCCAGTGAGCTGCGCGGAAAGGGGGGCGTGCTGGCCTCGCGGGACAACTACGCCGAGATGCTCGTCGAGGAGGTCCGGCTCGCCCGGAAGGTCCTCGGCGACGACCGGCGGCCCGTCCGTACCGTCTTCGTCGGCGGCGGTACGCCGACGCTGCTCGCCGCCGGCGATCTCGTACGGATGCTCGACGCGGTCCGCGCCGAGTTCGGACTCGCCGAGGACGCCGAGGTGACCACCGAGGCGAACCCGGAGTCGGTCGGCCCCGCCTACCTCGCCGAGCTGCGGGCCGGCGGCTTCAACCGCATCTCCTTCGGGATGCAGAGCGCCCGCCAGCACGTGCTCAAGGTCCTCGACCGCACCCACACCCCCGGCCGTCCCGAGGCGTGCGTCGCCGAGGCGCGGGCGGCGGGCTTCGACCATGTGAACCTCGACCTGATCTACGGCACGCCCGGGGAGTCCGACGACGACTGGCGGGCCTCCCTGGACGCGGCGATCGGCGCGGGCCCCGACCATGTCTCCGCCTACGCGCTGATCGTCGAGGAGGGCACCCAGCTGGCGCGGCGGATCCGGCGCGGCGAGGTGCCGATGACCGACGACGACGTCCACGCCGACCGGTATCTGATCGCCGACTCGGTGCTCGCCGAGGCGGGCTACGACTGGTACGAGGTGTCCAACTGGGCCACCACCGAGGCCGGGCGCTGCCTGCACAACGAGCTCTACTGGCGCGGCGCGGACTGGTGGGGCGCGGGCCCCGGCGCGCACAGCCACGTCGGCGGCGTGCGGTGGTGGAACGTGAAGCACCCCGGCGCGTACGCGGCCGCGCTGGCGGAGGGACGGTCACCGGGTGCGGGCCGGGAGATCCTGGCGGACGAGGACCGGCGGGTGGAGCGCGTGCTGCTGGAGCTGCGGCTGCGGGAAGGGTGCGAGCTGTCCCTGCTGAAGCCGGCGGGGCTGGCCGCCGCCGAGCGCGCGGTAAGGGAAGGGCTCCTGGACCCCGCCCCTTACGAGGCGGGGCGGGCCGTGCTGACGCTGCGGGGGCGGCTGCTGGCGGACGCGGTGGTGCGGGACCTGGTGGACTAGCTAGGGCATCTCCTGGGCCGTCACGAAGTCGATCAGCTCTTCCACCCGGCCCAGCAGCTGCGGTTCCAGGTCCTTGTATGACCGCACCCCCGAGAGGATCCGCTGCCAGGCCGCCCCCGTGTTCTCGGGCCAGCCGAGGGCGCGGCAGACGCCCGTCTTCCAGTCCTGGCCGCGCGGGACCGACGGCCAGGCGCGGATGCCGACCGAGGACGGCTTCACCGCCTCCCAGACGTCGATGTACGGGTGGCCGACGATCAGGGTGTGGGCGTCGGAGACCGACGCGGCGATGCGGGACTCCTTGGAGCCCGGGACCAGGTGGTCCACCAGCACCCCGAGGCGGGCGTCCGGACCCGGCGCGAAGTCGGCGACGATGGCCGGGAGGTCGTCGATTCCCTCCAGGTACTCGACCACCACGCCCTCGATGCGCAGATCGTCGCCCCAGACCCGCTCCACGAGTTCCGCGTCGTGCCGGCCCTCCACATAGATGCGGCCGGCTCGCGCGACCCGGGCCCGGGCGCCCGGGACGGCGATCGAACCGGAAGCCGTACGGGCCGGGCGCACCGGCGCCGGTGCCGCCGGGCGGACCAGTGTGACCGTACGGCCCTCCAGGAGGAAGCCGCGCGGCTCCAGCGGGAACACGCGGTGCTTGCCGAAGCGGTCCTCCAGCGTCACCGTGCCCGCCTCGCAGCGCACCACCGCCCCGCAGAAGCCCGTCGTGACCTCCTCGACCACCAGATCCACGTCGGCGGGCACCTCGGGCACGGGGGCCGACTTCTTCCACGGCGGTGTCAGATCGGGGTTGTAGCTGCGCATTCGCCAGACGCTACGACACGCCGAACCGCCGGGCCAGCTCATCGCGTTGGGCGCGTACGAACGCGGCGTCGACCACCGCGCCGTGACCGGGGACGTACACCGCGTCCTCACCGCCCAAGGAGAGAAGCCGGTCCAGCGCGGCCGGCCAGCGCGACGGGATGGCGTCCGCGCCGGCCTGCGGGTCGCCCGACTCCTCCACCAGATCGCCGCAGAAGACGACCTCGGGGGAGTCCTCGGTCAGGCCCGGCACGAGGAGCGCCAGATCATGGCCGCTGTGGCCCGGCCCCACATTGGCCAGCAGCACCTGGCGCCGTCCCAGCTCCAGGGTCCATTCCCCGGACACCAGATGGTGGGGCCGCACCAGGACGTCGGTGGCCTCGAGGGCCTCCCTCTCGGTGACCCCGTGGCGCACCGCCGAGCCCCGCAGCCCGTCACGGTCGCGGGTGAGGACGTCGTCGATGCCCACCGCCCCGTACACCTGGGCCCCGGCGAACGCCGCCGTCCCGAGTACATGATCGAAGTGGGGGTGGCTGAGTGCGATATGCGTCACCCTGCGGCCGCCGAGCAGTGCCTGCGCCTGGGCACGCAGCTCCGCCCCCTCGCGGAGCGTGGAGCCCGTGTCGAAGAGCAGGGCCGCGTCGTCGCCGACGACGAGTGCGGTGGTGGCGTCCCAGACGGGAAGGCGTCGCCGGCCCACCCCCTCGGCGAGCCGCTCCCACCCGTGGTCTTCCCAACGCACGTCCATACCGCGACGCTATCGGCAACGACCCCGCACCGCCGCGCGGTAGCGTTGCTGGCCGCCCGCCCTTGCTCGGCGCATACCCACTCGCCGTACACTGACCAGGGAATCGCTGGCACTCAGACAGGGCGAGTGCCAGAGGACGACAAGAAACCAGAGCTGGAGGTGCGCGCATGCTCAGCGAACGCAGACTCGAAGTGCTGCGCGCCATCGTCCAGGACTATGTCGGCACCGAGGAGCCCGTGGGCTCGAAGGCGCTCACCGAGCGCCACAAGCTCGGGGTGTCACCGGCGACCGTGCGCAACGACATGGCCGTGCTGGAGGAGGAGGGCTTCATCGCCCAGCCCCACACCAGCGCGGGCCGCATTCCGACCGACAAGGGCTACCGCCTCTTCGTGGACCGGCTGGCGGGCGTCAAGCCGCTGTCGACCCCGGAGCGCCGGGCCATCCACAACTTCCTCGACGGCGCGGTCGACCTCGACGACGTCGTCGGGCGCACGGTCCGGCTGCTCGCGCAGCTGACCCGGCAGGTCGCGGTGGTCCAGTACCCCTCGCTGACCCGGTCGACGGTGCGCCATGTGGAGCTGCTGTCGCTGGCGCCCGCGCGGCTGATGCTCGTCCTCATCACCGACACCGGCCGGGTCGAGCAGCGCATGATCGACTGCCCCTCGCCCTTCGGCGAGACCTCGCTGGCGGACCTGCGGGCGCGGCTCAACAGCCGGGTCGTGGGACGCCGCTTCGCGGACGTGCCCCAGCTGGTGCAGGACCTGCCCGAGTCCTTCGAGGCGGAGGACCGGGGTACGGTCTCGACGGTGCTGGCGACCCTGTTGGAAACCCTGGTGGAGGAGCACGAGGAGCGGCTGATGATCGGCGGTACCGCCAATCTCACGCGCTTCGGGCACGACTTCCCCCTCACGATCCGGCCGGTGCTGGAAGCACTTGAGGAGCAGGTCGTGCTTCTCAAGCTGCTCGGCGAGGCCAAGGACTCGGGCATGACCGTACGAATCGGGCACGAGAACGCTCATGAAGGGCTGACCTCCACGTCCGTCGTCGCGGTCGGCTACGGTTCGGGCGACGAGGCAGTCGCCAAACTCGGCGTGGTCGGACCGACCCGCATGGACTACCCCGGAACGATGGGAGCGGTACGCGCAGTGGCACGTTACGTCGGACAGATCCTGGCGGAGTCGTAAGTGGCCACGGACTATTACGCCGTTCTCGGCGTGCGCCGCGACGCATCGCAGGACGAGATCAAGAAGGCGTTCCGGCGCCTCGCCCGCGAGCTTCACCCGGATGTGAATCCGGACCCGAAGACGCAGGAGCGGTTCAAGGAGATCAACGCGGCGTACGAGGTGCTCTCGGACCCGCAGAAGAAGCAGGTCTACGACCTCGGCGGCGACCCGCTGTCCGCTTCGGGCGGCGGGGGCGCGGGCGGTTTCGGAGCCGGCGGCTTCGGCAACTTCTCCGACATCATGGACGCGTTCTTCGGTACGGCGTCGCAGCGGGGTCCGCGTTCGCGCACCCGGCGCGGCCAGGACGCCATGATCCGTCTGGAGATCGACCTCAACGAGGCGGCCTTCGGCACGACGAAGGACATCCAGGTCGACACGGCCGTCGTCTGTACGACGTGCTCCGGCGAGGGCGCGGCGCCCGGGACGTCGGCGCAGACGTGTGACATGTGCCGCGGTCGCGGTGAGGTGTCACAGGTGACGAGGTCCTTCCTGGGCCAGGTCATGACCTCCCGTCCCTGCCCGCAGTGCCAGGGCTTCGGCACCGTCGTCCCGACCCCGTGCCCCGAGTGCGCGGGCGACGGCCGGGTGCGGTCGCGCCGGACCCTCACCGTGAAGATCCCCGCCGGTGTCGACAACGGCACCCGCATCCAGCTCGCGGGCGAGGGCGAGGTCGGCCCCGGCGGCGGTCCCGCCGGTGACCTGTACGTCGAGATCCACGAGCTGCCGCACGCGGTCTTCCAGCGGCGCGGCGACGATCTGCACTGCACGGTCACGATCCCGATGACGGCGGGCGCGCTCGGTACGAAGGTGCCGCTGGAGACGCTCGACGGGCTCGACGAGGTCGACATCCGCCCGGGCACCCAGTCCGGCCAGTCGATCCCGCTGCACGGCCGGGGCATCACGCATCTGCGGGGTGGCGGCCGGGGCGATCTGATCGTCCATGTCGAGGTCATGACCCCGTCGAAGCTGGACCCGGAGCAGGAGCGACTGCTGCGGGAGCTGGCGAAGCTCCGGGGCGAGGAACGGCCCACCGGCCAGTTCCAGCCCGGGCAGCAAGGACTGTTCTCCCGCCTGAAGGACGCGTTCAACGGGCGGTGAGCGGGATTTCTCCCTCGGCCCCCTTCCGCCGCATCTTGGCGGAAGGGGGCCGTCCCCTTGTGCCGCCGGGGACGTGACACCATGCGTCCATGTCCTCCGCACTGACCGATCTCTGCCGTTATCCGATCGTGCAGGCCCCCATGGCGGGTGGCGCCTCCCGTCCCCAGCTTGTCGCGTCCGTGTCCGAGGCCGGTGGCCTCGGCTTCCTGGCCGCCGGGTACAAGACCGCCGACGGCATGTACCAGGAGATCAAGCAGGTCCGCGGGCTGACCGGTCAGCCGTTCGGGGTCAATCTCTTCATGCCGCAGCCCGGGCACGCCGATCCCGGCGCCATCGAGGTGTACCGGCACCAGCTCGCCGGAGAGGCCGGCTGGTACGAGACCTCCCTCGGGGACCCCGACGCGGGGCGCGACGACGGCTACGACGCCAAGCTGGCGATCCTCGTGGAGGACCCGGTGCCCGTCGTGTCGTTCACCTTCGGCTGTCCGACGCGCGACACCCTCGACGCCCTCGCGCGTGTCGGGACGTTCACCGTCGTCACCGTCACCACGCCCGAAGAGGCCCAGGCCGCCCAGTGGGCCGGAGCCGACGCCGTGTGCGTCCAGGGCGTCGAGGCCGGCGGGCACCAGGGCACCCATCGAGACGACCTCGCCGGCGACGGCGCCGGGGTCGGACTGCTGTCCCTGGTCACCCAGGTCCGTGAGACCGTCCAGCTGCCGATCATCGCGGCCGGGGGGCTGATGCGCGGCAACCAGATCGCCGCGGCCCTCGCGGCCGGGGCCGACGCCGCGCAGCTCGGGACCGCGTTCCTGGTGTGCCCCGAGTCGGGCGCCCACACCCTGCACAAGCAGGCCATGACCAACCCGCTGTTCGTACGGACCGAGCTCACCCGGGCGTTTTCCGGGCGACCGGCCCGCGGCCTGGTCAACCGCTTCATGCGGGAGCACGGGCCGTACGCCCCCGCCGCGTACCCCGAGGTGCACCACCTGACCTCCCCCCTGCGCAAGGCCGCCGCCGCGGCCGGTGACGCGCAGGGCATGGCCCTGTGGGCCGGACAGGGCCATCGGCTGGCCCGGGAACTGCCTGCCGGGCAGCTCGTCGAAGTCCTCGCCGCCGAACTCGACTCGGCGCTCGCCGCCCTGGCACTGCGGAGCGTGTCATGACCGCCCCCGTCTTCGTCGTCGACCAGGTGCCCGCCGGCGGGCAGTTCCTCCTCGACGGACCCGAGGGGCGGCACGCCGTCTCCGTGAAGAGGCTGCGCGCGGGGGAGGAGATCGTGCTCACCGACGGCCTGGGCCACTGGGCGCGGTGCGAGGTGCTCGCCGCCGAGGGCAAGGACCAGCTGACGGTGGAGGTCTCCGGCCGCCACGAGGACCCGGCGCCGTCGCCGCGGATCACCGTCGTCCAGGCCCTGCCCAAGGGCGACCGCGGAGAACTGGCCGTCGAGATCATGACGGAGACCGGTGTGGACGCGATCGTCCCCTGGTCCGCCTCGCGATGCATCACGCAGTGGAAGGGCGACCGCGGCCTCAAGGCGCTGGGCAAGTGGCGCGCCACGGCCCGCGAGGCGGGCAAGCAGTCACGCCGCACCCGTTTCCCCGAGGTGACGGACGCGATGACGACGAAGCAGGTCGCGGCGCGCCTCGCCACGGCGGACTTCGCGGCGGTACTCCACGAGGACCGCGACCACGCGAGCGGCGCGCTCGCCACGGCCGCGCTTCCCTCCGAGGGGGACATCGTGCTGGTCGTGGGCCCCGAGGGCGGCGTCTCCCCGGACGAACTCGCGGCCTTCGAGAAGGCGGGCGCGAAACCGTACCGCCTCGGCCCCACGGTCCTGCGCACCTCCACGGCGGGCACGGCGGCGACGGCACTCCTCCTGGGCCGCACGGGCCGCTGGAGCTGAGGGGACGCAGGCCTCGGGCCGGCCCCGCGGCCAGGTCTGACTCCCGGCCCGCACCGGGCCCCTCACTCCCGCCCCGTCAGGGTGTCGAAGAGGGGCCAGCCGTCCGCTTCGTGGATCCCGTGGGCCGTGGGCAGGAGGCCGCGTGTCCCGGCCTCCTCCAGGAGGCGGCGGACCGCGCCCGGCTCGTGCAGGTTGAGGTCGTGGCCCTGGGTGTCGCCCACGGAGCCGGAGGGCCAGTACGCGTCCCGGGTCAGCCGGCCCGGGCGTTTCGCGAAGACCAGGCGCAGTTGGGCGTGGCGCGTGTCGGCGCGGCGCAGGGTGAGGAGTTCGCGGCAGTCGCCGCCGGCCCCTCCGTCGGTGTGTGCGTGGCTCACCGCCCACAGCCACACCGTGTCGCCGACAACCAGCCTGCGGGGCGCGCGATCGCTTCTCATGCCCCTACCGTAGGCCGCGGCCCGGCCGGTTCGCCGCGACCCCGTGGCGGCCGCTCCGGACCCCCTCCGTAGGGTGTCCGCATGCCCGACGAGTCCCCCCTGATCCGCAGCCTGCGCGCCGCCGTGGCGGCCGCGCCCGACGACGTACCCCTGCGGCTGCACTTCGCCGAACTCCTGCTCTCCGAGGGGCGGAACGACGAAGCGGTGACCGAGGCCGCCGTCGCTCTCCAGCACGCGCCGGGCGACGCGACGGCGCGGGCGCTGATGGTACGGGCGATGGGCGTGCCCGAGGCCGCCACCCCGCCTCCCGCGCCCCAACCGCCCTCTCCGCCCGCCCCGTTCGACTGGGCCGCCGCCGAGCAGGAGGTCGGTGACGCCGTCCCGCCCCGGTTCGTCGAGCCGGCGCCCGAGCTCGAGCAGCCGCTGACCGCCGACGGCAGCGGCGACCCCGCGGACGCCTCCGCGTGGGACATCGACGCGCCCGGATCCGTACGCCTCGCCGACGTCGGCGGCATGCAGGAGGTCAAGGACCGCCTGGAGGCCGCCTTCCTCGCCCCCATGCGCAATCCCGAACTGCGCAAGCTGTACGGCAAGAGCCTGCGCGGCGGACTCCTGTTGTACGGGCCGCCCGGCTGCGGCAAGACGTTCATCGCGCGCGCCGTCGCCGGTGAACTCGGCGCGAGCTTCATGTCGATCTCTCTCTCCGACGTCCTCGACATGTACATAGGCACGTCCGAGAAGAACGTCCACGACATCTTCGAGACCGCCCGCGCGCAGGCCCCGTGCGTCGTCTTCCTCGATGAACTGGACGCGCTCGGCGCCAAGCGCAGCCGTACCCACCACAGCGGTCTGCGCAATGTCGTCAACCAGCTCCTCACCGAACTCGACGGCGTCGACAGCGGCGCCAACGAAGGCGTGTTCGTGCTCGCCGCCACCAACGTCCCCTGGGACGTGGACCTCGCGCTGCGCCGCCCCGGCCGGCTCGACCGCACCCTGCTCGTCCTGCCGCCCGACCCCGCGGCCCGCGAGGCGATCCTCCGCTACCACCTGCGGGACCGGCCCATCGAGGCCGTCGACCTCGGCAAGCTCGTCAAGGCCACCGAGGACTTCTCGGGCGCCGACCTCGCCCATCTCTGCGAGACCGCCGCCGAGTCGGCGCTCCTCGACTCCGCCCGCACCGGCACCGTACGCATGATCAACATGAAGGATCTGCTGGGCGCGGCGAAGCAGCTCAGGCCCTCCAGCGAGTCCTGGTTCGCCGCCGCGCGCAATGTGGCGATGTTCGCGAACGACGGCGGCATGTACGACGACCTGGTCACGTACCTGAAGAAGAGGCGCAAGCTGTGAGCGGTCCGCACCCGCAGGTCGAACAGGCCCAGATGCTCTACGAGATGCGCCGCTACGAGCAGTCCGCCGAGCTGGCCGCCCGCCGTCTCGCCGACGCCCCGGACGACTCCCGCGCCTGGGCGATGCTCGCCAAGTGCCACATCGGTCTCGGTCGGCACGAGGAGGCCCTCACCGCCGCCGACGAGGCGCTGAAGGCCGAACCCGAGTACGCCCACGGGCACTATGTGCGCGGCTTCGCCCTGCGCCGGATGTCCCGGCTCCCCGAAGCCGAAGAGGCACAGCGCGAGGCGATCCGCCTCCAGCCGGACGACTGGGGGCCGCACTCCGAGCGCGCCGAGATGCTGATCTTCTTCCCCGACCGCAAGGAGGAGGCGCTCCAGGAGGCCATGGAGGCGGTGCGGCTCGGGCCGGACGAGACCAGGCCGTGGGAGACGATGTACAAGGTCGCGCCGTTCAGCGCGCGTTTCGACCTGGTCGACGAATCGCTTCGGCAGATGCTGCGGATCGATCCCACCCACACCCTCGCCGTCAGCGTGACGGCCGAGCGAGAGGCGAGGAACGCCCCGGCCGCTCAGGCCGCCGATACGTACGCCACCGCGCTGGCCGCCGCCCCCGACTCCAACTGGCTGCGCGGCGACCTCGACCGGGCGGTGTACCGGATGCTGCGTGGCACCCGCTGGCTGGCCCTGCTCTGTCTCGTCATGGCGGCCGTCACCGTCGACATCTTCCCGACCGACGGAGAGGTGAAGGAGCTCCCGGTGCCGCTCGGCACCCGCCTGTGGGCGATGACCCTGATGGCCGCCGTGTGGGGCTTCGGCGCCTGGCGCCGCTACCGGCGGATGCGGACGGGCGCGCGGCTGACCGTACGGTCGCTGGTGCGGCGGCTGTTCTGGCCGCGCGTGGTCCTCGGGCAGGCGACCTGGGCCACCCTGTGCGGGCTGCTGATCATCACGGTGCCGTGGACCGAACGGGGCGTGCCCCAGTGGCTGTTCTGGCTCGGACTCGTACCGAACCTGCTCAGCATCACGCACGACCGGGACAAGGTCTGATGGCAGCCGGCCTGGAGCGTGCCGATGCCCTCTACGACGTCGGCCGGTACGAACAGGCCGCCGCGCTCCTCTCCACGCACCTCGCCTCGGAGTCCGGCGACGCGGGCGCGCTCATACGCCTGGCCCGCTGTCACAACCGGCTCGGCGACCGGACCGCCGCGCTGGCCGCCGTCGACGAGGGACTGCGCGCGGACCCGGGGGACCTCGCCGGCTGGATCGTGCGCGCGGACGCACTCCTCGGGCTCGGCCGTCACGCCGAGGCCGAGCAGGCCGCCCGCCGCGCGATCGAGATCGCCCCGAACAGCTGGAGCGGGCATCTCGCCCTCGGCACGGTCCTGGACCGGGCCGGCGGGTCGCGCCGCCGCGAGGCGTACGCCGCTGCCCTCCGCTCCGTCGAGCGCGGCCCCGAGGAGGACGCGACCCACTTCCTCGTCGGACTCACCGCCCAACGGCTGGGCGACCACGCCACCGCGCAGCGGGCGTACGAGACGGCCCTGCGGCTCAACCCGGAGAGCAGCGAGGCGCACAACAACCTCTCGCTCCTCCACATGCGCCGGCGGTGGTTCCGGCGCGGCGCGTGGACCCGCGCGGCCGAGGGCTTCGTGGAGGCCGCGGCTCTCGACCTGGACGACCGTGAGGCCCGCTACAACCTGGAGACCATGGCCTGGGGGACGGCGGCGGGGGCCCGCTGGGTGGCGCTCATCGGCTTCTTCGCCGCGGCGGCCGGCTCGGCGCCACTGCGCACCGGGGGCACCGGCAGCGCGGCGCTGAGCGCCGAACTGGTCGGTGCGGCCGTCCTGATCGGTGCCTGGACGGCCTGGGCGCTGTGGATGCGCCGCCGCGTCCCGCCCCGGCTGCGCCGGCCGCTCCTCCTCCTGGCCCGCGGCTGCCCGCCGGTTCTCGCGATGACGGCCGCGGTGGCGCTCCTCGGCCTCCACTCGGCGATCACTCTGGCCGTGCCCGGCCTGGGTGGGGGGATCGTGGCCGGCCTGGGCGCGCCGCTGTTCTGGGGCGTCGTGATCACGTACTGGGCGAGCCGAGCGTTCATGAAGCGCCGGGCACCCCGGGGTTGAATCCCCCTCCCGCCCCGATGGCGGCGGGCCGCGCCGACTGGGGACGGACGGGAGGCCCGGCCCCCGCGCCCCCCACGAACCCCAGCCGCAGGCGGATAGCATGCCCCCTGTCAGTGATCATCGGAGGCGAGGAGGCCCACGCCATGGCCGGAGAGCCGCAGAGCGACTGCCTGTTCTGCAAGATCGTGGCAGGGGAGGTCCCGGCCACCCTCGTGCGTGAGTCGGAGACCACCGTCGCCTTCCGTGACATCAACCCCCAGGCGCCCAGCCACGTCCTGGTCATCCCCCGCGTCCACTACCCGGACGCCGCCTCCCTCGCCGCCGCCGAGCCGCAGATCGCCGCCGACATACTGCGGGAGGCCGGGGAGGTCGCCGCCCAGGAGAAGACCGAGGCGGCCGGCTACCGCATCGTCTTCAACACCGGCACCGGCGCCGGCCAGACCGTCTGGCACGCGCACGCCCACATCCTCGGCGGCCGCGGTCTCAACTGGCCCCCCGGATAGCCGGAATGTCAGTACGCGAACTCGTCGTCCTCGGCACCGCCAGCCAGGTCCCCACACGGCACCGCAACCACAACGGCTATCTGCTGCGCTGGGACGGCGAGGGTCTTCTCTTCGACCCGGGCGAGGGCACCCAGCGGCAGATGCTCCGCGCCGGGGTCGCCGCACACGACATCAACCGGATCTGCGTGACGCATTTCCACGGGGACCACTCCCTGGGCCTCGCCGGGGTCATCCAGCGCATCAACCTCGACCAGGTCCCGCACCCCGTCACCGCGCACTACCCGCTCAGCGGGCAGCGGTTCTTCGACCGGCTGCGGTACGCCACCGCCTACCGCGAGACGGTGGACCTGCTCCAGGAACCGGTCGCCGGCGACGGACCCCTCGCCGTCACGGAGGCGTACAGCGTGGAGGCCCGCAGGCTGTCGCACCCCGTCGAGTCGTTCGGCTACCGGCTCGTGGAGCCGGACCGCCGCCGCATGCTGCCCCAGAAGCTCGCCGAGCACGGCATCAAGGGCCCGGACGTCGGCCGGATCCTGCGCGACGGCGCGCTGGACGGCGTCACCCTCGACGAGGTGAGCGAGGTCCGGCGCGGCCAGCGGTTCGCGTTCGTCATGGACACCCGGCTGTGCGACGGTGTCCACGCGCTCGCCGACAGCGCCGACATGCTGGTCATCGAGTCGACGTTCCTCGACGAGGACGTCCGGCTCGCCACCGACCACGGCCACCTGACAGCCGGCCAGGCGGCGGCCGTCGCGGCCGACGCGGGCGTACGTCACCTCGTACTGACCCACTTCTCGCAGCGCTACAGCGACCCCGACGTGTTCGAACAGCAGGCCAGGGCCGCCGGATTCGACGGCGAGCTGACCATTGCCCGGGACCTCGTCCGGGTCCCCCTCCCCAAGCGATAGGGACCATGCACCTTCCCAAGGCCGAACTGCACCTCCACATCGAGGGCACCCTCGAACCCGAACTCGCCTTCGCGCTCGCCGCCCGCAACGGCGTCGCCCTGCCTTACGCCGACACCGAGGAACTCCGCGAGGCGTACCTCTTCAGCGATCTGCAGTCCTTCCTGGACCTGTACTACGCGCTGATGTCGGCCCTGCACACCGTGGACGACTTCGCCGAACTCGCCGAGGCGTATCTGGCGCGCGCCGCGGAGCAGGGCGTGCGCCACGCCGAGATCTTCTTCGACCCGCAGGCCCACACCTCCCGCGGCGTCCCCATCGGCACGGTCGTCGAGGGCCTCGCGCGGGCGCTGGACCACAGCGAGGAGCGGCACGGCATCTCCACGCAGCTCATCATGTGCTTCCTGCGCGACCAGCCGGCCGAGTCGGCGCTCGCGACGCTGGAGGCGGCGAAGCCGTATCTGCACCGGATCACCGGCGTCGGACTGGACTCGGCCGAGGTCGGGCATCCGCCGTCCAAGTTCCGCGAGGTGTACGCGGCGGCCGAGGCGCTCGGTCTGCGCAAGGTCGCCCACGCGGGCGAGGAGGGCCCGCCCGCGTACATCCGGGAGGCCCTGGACATCCTCGGTGTCGAGCGCATCGACCACGGGCTGCGGGCGATGGAGGACCCGGAGCTGGTGGAACGCCTCGTGCGGGAGCGGGTGCCGCTCACGCTGTGCCCGCTGTCGAACGTACGGCTGCGCGCCATCGACGTCCTGGAGGACCATCCGCTGAAGGCGATGATGGAGGCCGGGCTGCTGGCGACGGTCAACTCCGACGACCCGGCGTACTTCGGCGGCTATGTCGGGGACACCTTTCACGCCGTGCGCGAGGCGCTCGGTCTCAGCCGGGACCAGCTGCGGCAGCTGGCCCGGAACTCCTTCGAGGCGTCCTTCCTGGACCACGACGAGGAGCGCAGGGCGCGCTACCTCGCCGAGGTCGAGGCGTACGTCTTCGAGGACTGAGCCTCCGCCTGCCGCGGGGCCGGGCGCGTCAGGCGGAACGAGCGCTGTACGAGGAGCCTGCGCGCCGGGGCCGGTACGGAGATCTCCGCCACCGTCTGCTCCGGCGCGCCGATCTGCGGCAGCAGACCGGCCGCCGCGCCGGTCCTTCCGGCGACCACCGCGGCCGGGGCGCCGCCGCGGCGCCGGACCGAGCCGGGGACCAGCGGACGGCCCGAGGTGTGCAGGGCGACCGCCGTCATCGGCGCCGCGACCAGCAGCAGCACCGCGCACAGCACCAGCCCCATGCCCGGATAGCCGGCGTGCTCGGACAGCACGCTGCCGGCGACCGGGCCGCAGGCCACCCCCAGGGAGGAGGCGGAGCCGACCAGGACCGCCCAGCGGCCGCGCGGGTCGAGGGAGGCGGCCAGTCCGATCAGATACGACAGGACGACCGGGTAGAAGGTGTTCCAGAGAATCTCGCCGGTGGCGAAGGCGGCGAGGTCCTCGGCGGCCGAACTCGCCACCACACAGGCCGCGATGACGACCGTGCCCACGCCGATCGGCACCGCGCGTCCCAGCCGGGCGCCCAGAGCGCCGGCCGCCGTGACTCCGGTCAGACCGGCTCCCAGCGCCACCGCGAAGACCGCGCCGACGGTGACCTCGGAGAGTCCGGCCTGGGTCAGTCCGATGCGGCCACTGACCCCCCACAGCGCGTTCTGCGCGAGTGACCAGAGCAGGATCGCGACGGCCAGGACGACCCCGGACCGCAGATGCGGCACCCGGCCGGCGGCGGCCACCGAGGGCGTGTGCGGCGAGGCGTCGGCCAGCCGGCCCGTGACCGGCCACACCAGGGCCGCGACCAGCGCGATCGAGGCGAACGGCAGCGCGTGTCCGCCGCCGAGGTGCGGGATCGTCAGATAGAGCGCGCCCGCGGTCGCGGAGACCGAGAGCAGCCCGAGCGCGGAGGCGCGGTGCGGGTCGCGCTCGGCGGCGATGCCGGCGGCGGCGACGGCCGTCGCCGTACCCGAACCGAAGCCGCCCACCGCCGCACCGAGGACGACCAGGGGGACGTACGAGGTGAGCGCGGCGCAGCCGTACCCGCCGATGGCGAGCGCGAGTCCGAGACGGGCCAGCGGGCGCGGACCGCAGCGCTCGACCCGGGAGGCGAGCGTGAAGCCGGCGGCCGAGGAGCCGAGCAGCAGGACAGAGCCGACGAGACCCGCCTGCGCGGGTGTCAGACCGAGTCCCGCGGAGAGGCGTCCGACGACGGTCGGGAGGAGATATGCGGCGAGATACCCGGCGGTGAAGAGCGCGACGAGGGGCCACGGGGCGCGGGGGCGCGAGGGCATGGGCGTTCCAGGAAAAGAGCGAAAGGGAGGTGGAGCGCCCGGTGTTGCACGGGATCGCGGCCAATTTGTATCAACTGTCCCAGGCGCGGGAGAAGGCAGACTGCTGTGATCTGAGTCACAATCGGTTTGTTGCCCATGCGAGCGGGTAAAGAAGTCGATTTTCGCGGTGTCGGAACCCCACCGCCGTCCCGTCTCCCATCGGGCACACTGGCAAGATCTGAACCGCGACCGGGGAGCCTGCCGTGACCGAAGTCAGGGGAGAGACACCACAACACACGACCGGATTCGATCCGTTGCGAGCAGTGCGCTCCCCGGCGGATCCGGTGTGCGACGTCTTCCTCACCGGCACGGTCTTCCTCGACATCATCTTCACCGGCCTCGACAGCGCCCCGGTACGGGGCACCGAGTCGTGGGCCAGGGGCATGGGCCAGAGCCCCGGCGGCGTCGCCAACATGGCCACCGCGCTCGCCCGCCTCGGACTGCGCACCTCGCTCGCCGCCGCGTTCGGCGACGACCACTACGGCGACTACTGCTGGGACGCCTTGGAGCAGGGCGAGGGCATCGATCTGTCCCTGTCACGGACCGTCCCCGGGTGGCACTCCCCCGTGACCATCTCCATGGCGTACGAGGGCGAGCGCACGATGGTCTCGCACGGTCACGACGCGCCACCCGAAGACGCCCCGCCGCTGGACGGCGCGCTGCCCCAGTACCCGCCCCGCGCGCGCGGGGCCGTCGTCTCCCTGGTGCCGGGGCGCGGCGAGGAGTGGGTCGCCGAGGCCGCGCGCCGCGGCACCCGGGTCTTCGCCGACGTCGGCTGGGACGACACGGGCCGCTGGGACCTCGCGGGCCTGGAGGACCTGGAGCACTGCGAGGCGTTCCTGCCGAACGCCGAGGAGGCCATGCGCTACACCCGTACCGACTGCCCCCGCGCGGCTGCCCGCGCCCTCGCCGACAAGGTCCGCTACGCCGTCGTCACGCTCGGCGCGGAGGGCGCGTACGCCGTCGACGGGGCCACCGGCGAGACCGCGGAGGTACCGGCGATCGAGGTGGCCGCCCTGGACCCGACCGGCGCCGGCGACGTCTTCGTCGCCGGATTCGTCACCGGCACGCTCGCCGACTGGCCGCTCGCCGACCGGCTCGCCTTCGGCGGTCTCGTCGCGGCGCTGTCCGTCCAGGAATTCGGCGGGTCGCTGTCCGCGCCGGGCTGGCCCGAGGTGGCGGCCTGGTGGCACCAGGTCCACAACCACCCCGACCAGGACGCCGCCGCCCTGCGGCGCTACGCCTTCCTGGAGGGCCTGGTGCCCCCGCTCGGCGGCCCCATCCCGCTGCGCCGGGCCGTCCCCACCATCGGCTTCCGCCGCTCCGCCTAGCGGCGGCCACGGCGGGCCGGGAAAAGCCCTCGGACTTGTCAGTGGCACGTCGTAGGCTTGGTATTCCAGAGGTTGTCGAGCAGCGAGAACCCTGCAACGGGAGGTATGTGCAGGCCACAGTGCCGGCCCATGACTCAGACACCCACAGCCCAGACACCGCCGCCCGGGCAGGCGCGAGCCCACTTCACCGTCCCGGCCAAGCACCCGATGGTGACGGTGCTCGGTTCGGGTGACGCCCTGCTGCGCGTGATCGAGAAGGCGTTCCCGGCCGCCGACATCCACGTCCGGGGCAATCAGGTCAGCGCGATCGGCGACGCGGTGGAAGTCGCTCTGATCCAGCGCCTGTTCGACGAGATGATGCTGGTGCTCCGCACCGGTCAGCCGATGACGGAGGACGCAGTGGAACGCTCGATCGCCATGCTCAGAGCGAGCGAGAGCGGCGACGGGGGCGGCCCGGAGACCCCGGCGGACGTGCTCACGCAGAACATCCTCTCGAGCCGTGGCCGCACGATCCGCCCCAAGACGCTCAACCAGAAGCGCTACGTCGACGCGATCGACAAGCACACGGTCGTCTTCGGCATCGGCCCCGCGGGCACCGGCAAGACCTATCTCGCCATGGCCAAGGCGGTCCAGGCCCTGCAGTCCAAGCAGGTCACGCGGATCATCCTGACCCGGCCCGCCGTCGAGGCGGGCGAGCGGCTCGGCTTCCTGCCCGGCACGCTCTACGAGAAGATCGACCCGTATCTGCGGCCGCTGTACGACGCGCTGCACGACATGCTCGACCCCGACTCGATCCCGAAGCTGATGGCCTCGGGCACGATCGAGGTCGCACCGCTGGCGTACATGCGCGGCCGGACGCTCAACGACGCGTTCATCATCCTGGACGAGGCGCAGAACACCAGCCCCGAGCAGATGAAGATGTTCCTGACCAGGCTCGGCTTCGACTCGAAGATCGTCATCACCGGTGACATCACCCAGGTCGACCTGCCGGGCGGCACCAAGAGCGGTCTGCGTCAGGTCCAGGACATCCTCGAGGGCGTCGAGGATGTGCACTTCTCGCGCCTCACGTCGCACGATGTCGTACGGCACAAGCTCGTCGGCCGTATCGTCGACGCGTACGAGCAGTACGACAGCCGTAACGGCTCCGACGGGAAGTAGTCCAACCGCACCATGTCGATCGACGTCAACAACGAGTCCGGAACCGAGGTCGACGAGCAGGCGATCCTCGACATCGCCCGCTACGCGCTCACGCGGATGCGCATCCACCCGCTCTCCGAGCTCTCGGTGATCGTCGTGGATGCCGACGCCATGGAGCAGCTGCACATCCAGTGGATGGATCTGCCCGGCCCGACCGACGTCATGTCCTTCCCGATGGACGAGCTGCGCCCGCCGGCCAAGGACGACGAGGAGCCCCCTCAGGGCCTCCTCGGTGACATCGTGCTCTGCCCCGAGGTCGCCAAGCAGCAGGGCGAGGACGCGCCGACGCAGCACTCCATGGACGAGGAGCTCCAGCTCCTCACCGTCCATGGCGTGCTGCACCTGTTGGGCTACGACCACGAGGAGCCCGACGAGAAGGCCGAGATGTTCGGGCTCCAGGCGGCGATCGTGGACGGCTGGCGTGCGGAGAAGGGCCTCACCGGCCCCTCCCCGGCGCCGACCGTCTCATGAGCGCCCAGCTGATCCTCGGAGCCGTCGCCCTGGTCGTCGTGGCCTGGCTGGCCGCCTGCGCGGAGGCCGGCCTCGCCCGGGTCTCCATGTTCCGGGCCGCCGAGGCCGTACGGTCCGGGCGGCGCGGCGCGGACAAGCTCACCCAGGTCGCCTCCGACCCCACCCGCTATCTCAATGTGGCCCTGCTCGTCCGGGTAGCCTGCGAGATGGCGGCCGGTGTCCTGGTCACCTACGCCTGCCTGCAGGAGTTCTCCAAGACCTGGCAGGCGCTGACCGTGGCCATCGCGGTGATGGTGCTCGTGTCGTACGTCGCCGTGGGCGTCTCCCCCCGCACCATCGGCCGCCAGCACCCGCTGAACACCGCGACCGCGGCCGCCTACGTACTGCTTCCGCTGGCCAGGATCATGGGCCCGATCCCGCAGCTGCTGATCCTCCTCGGCAACGCCTTCACCCCCGGAAAGGGCTTCCGCAAGGGACCCTTCGCCTCCGAGGCCGAGCTGCGCGCCATGGTCGACCTGGCCGAGCAGGAGTCGCTGATCGAGGACGACGAGCGCCGCATGGTGCACTCCGTCTTCGAGCTCGGCGACACCCTCGTCCGCGAGGTGATGGTGCCCCGCACCGACCTGGTCTGCATCGAGCGCTTCAAGACCATCCGGCAGGCCCTCACCCTGGCCCTGCGCTCCGGCTTCTCCCGCATCCCGGTCACCGGCGAGAACGAGGACGACATCGTCGGGATCGTCTACCTCAAGGACCTGGTCCGCAAGACGCACATCAACCGGGACTCCGAGGCCGACCTGGTCTCCACCGCGATGCGGCCCGCCGCCTTCGTGCCCGACACCAAGAACGCCGGTGACCTGCTGCGCGAGATGCAGCAGGAGCGCAATCACGTCGCCGTCGTCATCGACGAGTACGGCGGCACGGCCGGCATCGTCACGATCGAGGACATCCTGGAGGAGATCGTCGGGGAGATCACCGACGAGTACGACCGGGAGCTGCCGCCGGTGCAGGACCTCGGCGGCGGGCGGTACCGGGTCACCGCCCGCCTCGACATCGGCGATCTCGGCGAGCTCTTCGGGATGGACGAGTACGACGACGAGGACGTCGAGACCGTCGGCGGACTGCTCGCCAAGGCGCTCGGCCGGGTCCCCATCGCGGGCGCGACGGCCCTGGTGCACCTGCCGGACGGGCGCGAACTGCGGCTGACCGCCGAGTCCACGGCCGGTCGGCGGAACAAGATCGTCACCGTACTGGTCGAGCCGACCGCGGCCGAGGGGGAGCCCGAGTGACACCGGAGCAGCTGCGCACGTTCTGTCTGGCGTTCAACGACGCGACGGAGGAATTCCCCTTCACGCCGGAGACGTCCGTCTTCAAGGTCGCCGGAAAGATGTTCGCGCTCGCGGCCCTGGACGCCCGGCCGCTGAAGGTCAATCTGAAGTGCGACCCGGAGATCGCGGTACGGCTGCGCGAGGAGCATCCCGCGATCGTGCCCGGCTGGCACATGAACAAGCGCCACTGGAACACCGTCACCGTGGGAGAGCTCCCGGACCGCATGGTCCGGGAGCTCGTCGAGGACTCCTACGATCTGGTCGTCGCGGGCCTGCCCAGGGCCGAGCGGCTGCGCCTCGACCGCCCCTAGGGCCCGCCTTTCGGATCTTGCCGGGCTCGCGTGCCCTGGCACACGCACCTGGGGCCCTCAGGCCCGCGCCTTGCGCAGGCCCGCCGCGACCAGCAGGGCCGTCGCGACGACGATCACCGCGTCCACCGCGAGGACCAGGCGCACGCCGGAGAAGAGATCTCCGCCCGTCGTGGCCAGCACCCCCAGCAGCGGGATGCCGACCGTGATGCCGACCTGCTGTGTCGTGGTCACGAGCCCGGTCGCCAAACCCTGCTCCTCGTTCGGCACGCCCGACGTCACCGTCAGGCCGTACGAGATGATCGCTCCCAGGTGGCACATGCTCGCCAGCGAGACGGCGGCCGTCGCGAGCAGCGCGCCGGAGTCCGTGCCGATGCCCAGCAGGGCTGCGACGAACACACCCTGGCCCAGGAGCGAGCCGACCAGTGTGCGACGGGCACCGAAGCGGCCGATCACCTTCGGGGTGAACGCCCCGGCCACGATCGACAGCACCCCCTGCACACCGAAGACCAGACCGGTCCGGAAGGCGCTGAGTCCCAGCGTCTCCTGGAGGTACAGGGTCAGGACGAAGATGACGGTGGACATCATCGAGAAGGTGATCAGGCCGCCCAGATTGCCGAAGGCGACGGTTCCCCGGCGCAGCATCGGCAGCGAGACCAGCGGCGCGGCGTGCCGCGACTCGACCAGGACGAACGCGGCCAGCAGCAGCAGTCCGACGACCAGCGTCACGAGGACGTCCGTCCCGCCGAACCCGCGCTCGGCGGCGGTGGACAGCGCGTAGATCAGCGCGAGCAGTCCGCCGGTGACGGTCACCGCGCCCGGCACGTCCAGACGCGGCCTCTCCAGAGTACGGGACTCGGGCAGCAGCCCGGGCGCCAGGGGCAGCACGATCAGCGTGAACAGGGCCAGCAGGCCCATCGTGGAACGCCAGCCCAGTGTGTCGGTCATGACCCCGCCCAGCACCATGCCGATGGTGAAGCCCAGCGACAGCAGCGTGCCGGAGATGCCCAGCGCCCGGGCGCGCTGCGGCCCCTCGGGGAAGGTCGTCGTCAGCAGGGACATCCCCGTCGGCACGATCGCGGCCGCGCCGATGCCCTGGAGCGCCCGCCCCGCCAGGAACGAGGAGGGGTCCCATGCGAACGTCGCCAGCAGCGAGGCCGCGCCGAACAGGGACAGACCCGTCAGGAACAGCTTCTTGCGCCCGTACAGGTCGCCGATCCGGCCGAAGAGCAGCAGAAATCCGCCGGACGGCAGCGCGAAGGCGGTGACCGCCCACTGCAGCGCGGACTGGTCGAGGCCCAGCTCGGGGCCGAGCACGGGCAGCGCCACATTCAGTACGGAGAAGTCGAGCGCGACCATGAACTGCGCCGCGCACAGCACGAAGAGGATGAGCTTGGCGCGGCCGGTGAGCCGCGGTGGAACGGCCGTGTCCGGCACGGCGGTCGGGGCCGTCGCGGGAGTCGGGGCGGAGGTGTCGATTGCCATGCCCCCACCCTCGGGCCCGGGGAACAGCGGTGGGGAGCGGGAACTTATCCTGTTGGTCGCACCACCAGGCATCAGGCGATCAGGCAGGGGGACAGCTCGCAGATGGCCACCACGCTCGAGAATCCGTCGATGAAGGCGCACCGACTCACCGAGCTGCGTGAGTTCCTGATGAGCCGTCGGGCCCGGGTCAGTCCGGCCGAGGCGGGGCTCCCGGACGGTGGCGCCCGCCGCCGCACGCCCGGCCTGCGCCGGGAGGAGGTGGCCGTCCTCGCCGGAGTCGGCGTCTCCTGGTACCAGTGGCTGGAGCAGGGCCGCGACATCACCGTCTCGCCGCAGGTACTGGACTCGGTGGCCCGGGTCCTGCGCCTCAGCGCCGCCGAGCGCCGCCATCTGTACGTCCTGGCCGCGCTCAACCCGCCCGCCCCGGAGGTGGATCCGGGCGCGCGGGACATGTGCCAGGGGCTGACCCGGCTGATCGACGCGTGGATGCCGTTCCCCGCGCACATCATGGACGCGTACTGGAACACCGTCATGTACAACGACTCCGCGTCGATCGTCCTCGGGATGCGCCCGGAGATCTCTCAGAACTGCCTGGTCGCCTTCTTCACCGACCCCATCTACCGTGATCGTGCGAAGAGTTGGGAAATCAACGCCCCTCGGGTCGTCGCGCAGTACAGGGCCGCGTGCTCGGAGGGCCCCGACGACGAGGGATTCCGGGCAGTCGTCGAGGAGGCGCGGGCGGTCAGCGAGGAGTTCTCCGCACTCTGGGAGCGGCGCGACATCACCCCCGGCGGCCAGACCCGCAAGGAACTCGAGCACCCCCTGGTCGGCACGCTGGTGGTGGAGTCCACTCAGCTGAGGGTCCCCGCCCGGCCGGACCTGACGATCGTGCTGCACACCCCGCTCCAGGAGGCGGACACGGCGGCGAAGCTGGAGTGGCTGGTGTCGCCACAGGGGCGGCGCGGGGCGATGTACCCCATGGCGGGCTGAGCGCGGGGCTGTCACCCGTGCCGTATATCCTCCTCGCCGTCCGGCCCGGGGGAGGGCCGTGACGCCCCTGCCACCCTCATACCCCCAAGGGGAGTACTCCTCGTGCGTACCCGTATGCGCCACGGTCTGGCCGCGGCCCTCACCGTCTCCGCGCTCTGTCTCACCTCCGCCTGTGCCGGCGGTTCCCAGGACTCCGACGCCAAGAAGCCGGCCGACGGGCAGACGGCCACCTCGGCGGCGCCCGCGCCCACCACTCCCGAGCCGGCGAAGCCGCTCACGGCCGCACAGATGAAGGCCGCGGCGCTCGGCGTCAAGGATCTGCCGGCCGGCTGGAGGGCCGCCAAGATCGAGCAGCCGGGCGGCGCCGCGACGGCGGACAAGCCCGAGTGCGCCCCGATAGCCGCCATGCTCGCCGACAAGGTGTCCGGCGCGCTGATGGGTCCGAACCTGGAGTTCGAGCGCGACAAGGGCGACACCACCTTCGCCCAGCAGGTCTTCACCTACCAGGGCAGCGGTGCCACCGACTACCTGAAGGAGATCACCACCGCGCTGGCGAGCTGCACCTCGTTCACCGCCCGGCAGGACGGCATGGAGCTCTCGGCCAAGGTCGAGAAGCTCACCGCCCCGGCCGCCGGGGAGGAAGCTCTGGCGTTCCGGCTGAAGCTGGACATCGCCGAGGCGTCGGTGAAGTTCGAGGCCAACATGTTCGTGGCCCGCCAGGGCGCCGGCGTGACCCGGCTCGCGCACCTGCCCGCCGACGCCTCCGGTCACAAGGACTTCGCCGCCCTGGCCAAGCTCGCGGGCGACAAGTTCACCAAGGCTGCCCAGAGCTGATCGCGGGCGCCGTCTTATCCTCGGTCCATGACACAGAGCAGCGATCTCGGCGCCGAGGACCTCAAGATCATCACGCTGGCGCGCAGCGCCCGCGCCCGCAACGGTGTGCCCGAGGGCGCGGCCGTACGGGACGAGACGGGGCGGACCTATGTCGCGGGGACGGTGGCGCTGGAATCGCTCCAGCTGAGCGCGCTCCAGACCGCCGTCGCCATGGCGGTCGCCAGCGGCGCCCGGTCGTTGGAGGCCGCCGCGGTCGTCTCGGACGCCGAGGCGGCCTCCGACGCGGACCGGGCGGCGGTGCGCGACCTGGGCGGCCCGCAGACGCCGGTGCTGCTGGCGGGCCCCGACGGGGCGCTGCGCTCTTCGGTGACGGCGGGCTGACGCAGCCGGTGGGGAAGGCTCCGACCGGCCACGGATCGCGCCGGAACACGACGGTCGTCCTGTGCGTTGGTCTCGTCGGCGTGCTGATCAACACCGTCGACGGGGTGATGAGGCAGCGGGTGGCGCCGCACGACGCGTTTGCGCTGCTTCTCTCCCTGTGGGCGGGAGCCGAACTGCTGAAGGGCCGCAGGCCCCGGGCCCGTCGGGCGCTCCGGGGCGCCGCGGCGGTGGTGACGGTCGCCGCCGGTCTGGCCGCCGGAATCCCGGCGGCGGTCGCGCTCGTACGTGGCGACCCGTTCGACTGGCTCGACCTCGCGCTCGGCGTCTGTGTGGTGCTGGGTGCGGCGCTCGGGGGCGCGGCCCTTGTCGGCCGCCTCAGGGCGCGCGGGACCGTCGCTCCCCAAGGGGCGGCAAGGCGGGTCGCTCCCCAGGCGCCGGCGCGACGGTGATGGGCCCAAGAATCACCGGACCTTCTCTTGCCATCGGGACCCGCTCGCGCATCAATGACAGCGGGACATCCGACGGGCCGTCAGATGCCCCTGCCGAGCCGGACGGGGCCGGACCGGGCGCGAGCCCGCGCCGGCGTCGCGCCCGGCTCGGCCGCCGGGACCGTCCGTCGTCGGCCGACAGCTCCGCACTCCAGGGCCGGCGCCGCCGTGTCGGTGGCGCCGGTCCCCGTGCTGACCTGCGCAAACGCGGATCTTGACAGTATCTGATGGGTCATCAGGGAATGCGGCCCGATGCCATTGACTTCTCCCTCCCCGCAGCCGTCAATGGCGCCCTCTCATCCCTCAGGAGGGGGCACACATGGCATCCCTGCTCATCCCGAGATCCAGCGGTCGAAAACGCCGCTGGACAGCCGTCCTGGGTGTGGCCGCGCTCGCGGTCACCGCCGGCGGCGCGCTCGCCGCACCGGCCGGCGCGCTGGCGACCGCGTCCCAGGCGGTCGACTTCCCCACGCACTGCGTACCGCCGCCGATCGCCGGCATCCCGCCCATCGACGGCACGACCACCGCCAAGATCACTGTCGACAAACCCACCCCGAAGGTGGGCGACTCGGTCACCGTCACCTACACGGTCACCAAGCCCGCCGCGAGCAACCCGGTCGACCTGGCCCTGCCCGCCGACATCATGACGCCCAGCGGAAAGGTCGCCCTCGGCGGCGCCCAGACCGGCGCGGTCACGGTCACCGGCCCCAAGAAGAACCCGCCGGTGCCCGGCAAGGGCACCTTCCCCGAGTTCTCGATGACCGGCACGTTCACGGTCACCGCCCCGGGGTCGATCACCCTCTCGCCCGGTGACTACAACATCCACACCAGCTACATCATGGAGCTGGACACCCCCTGTACGGTCACCAATCCGCCCGCCCCCGTCTCCGAGACGGTCGTCGCGTCCCCGCAGCCGGGGGCCAACGAGCGGGCCGTCCAGCTCGGCACCGCCTCCGGCGCACCGGGCGCGCAGGTCGCCGTCACCGGCGCAAAGTTCACCCCGCTCGCCGAGGTGACGGTCGCCGGACGGGCCGGGGCCGCCGAGACCGCCGACAGGACGACGGTCACGACGGACAGTGCGGGCGGCTTCACCGCGAGCCTCAAGGTCAGCGACAAGGCGACCACCGGGATCGTGGCGTACGAGGGCGCCGACTGGAACGCCGACAAGGGCGCCGGACCGGCGGCGTACACCGTCATCGACGACACCCCGCCGCCGCCGGGCAGCCAGAAGCTCACCTCCGCGGTCACCGCGGGCGAGCTGTCCATGTCCCAGGCGGGCGACACCGTCCGGATGTCGGCCGTCGACTTCGGCCGGGGCGGCGCGTCCACCGGCGACCTGCGGACCGTGACGGTCAAGGACTTCCGCGGCGGCCCCGCCGGCTGGTCCCTCACCGGAAAGGTCACCGATTTCACCGGCCCGGGCGGCTCCATCGCCGCCGACAAGCTGAGCTGGACGCCGGCCTGCACCACCAAGCAGGGCAGCCCGAGCACCTGCGCGCCCGGCTCCGCCGGGACCGTGGGCGGCGGGGGAGCGACCCTGGCCTCCACGCCGAACGGGGCGCTCACCGGCGGCGAGTTCACCGTCGACGCCAAGCTCTCGCTCGACGTCCCGGCGTTCACGGCACCCGGTTCGTACGCGGGAGTCCTGACGCTCACGCTCACCTGACCCGGTCGCACCGTTTGACTCAGTCGCACCGATCAAGGCGAGTGAGCCAAAGGGGCGCGCGGGTGTCGAAAGGGGGTCCCCCCGTCGAAGGTAGGGGGAGCGCGGAGGTCCCAGGTCCTGACGCTCACGGACCCGGCGCTCACCGATCAAGGCGAGTGAGCCAAAGGGGCGCGCGGGTGTCGAAAGGGAGAACGCGCGGAGGTCCCGAGGAACGAGGGACCGAGCAGGATCGACCGTCGACACACGCTGAAAGCGCCCCGGAGGCGAACCGAGCCTTCAAATAACAACGCGGGCCGGGCGCGCACCCGGTCGGCCCGCTCCGCCTCGACCCGTCCCCTGGGGGCCGCACCGTGCGTCGCAAGCTGTACGTCCTCCTCGTCATCGGCGCGCTCTTCCTCGTCTCCGCGCCCACGACCCTCGCCCGGGCCGCCGAGAACAGCGAATGGTCCGTCTACCCGGCCGCCTCCGAACTCGGCAGGCGGCCCTACTTCTATCTCGCCGCCGACCCCGGCACGACCCTCCGCGACGAGGTCACCGTCAGCAACAAGAGCGCCGCCCCTCTGACCTTCCGGCTGTACGGCGCCGACGCGTACAACACCGAGCGGGATGGCGGCTTCGCGGTCCGCACCGAGAAGGAGCCGCAGCGCGGCGCCGGCGCCTGGATGAAGCCCGCCCGAAGCCGCGTCACCGTCCCGGCGCACGGCAAGGTCACCGTGCCCGTCACCCTCACCGTCCCGGCGGACGCCGAGCCCGGCGACCACCCCGGGGCCCTGGTCGCCCTCGACGAGCGCGTCTCCCGCACGGCCGACGGGTCCGTCGCGGTAGGTGTGCGGCGCGCGGTCGGCGCCCGGATCTATCTGCGCGTGAACGGGCCGACCGTCCCCGCGCTCGCCGTCGAGGACGTCACCCTCTCCCAGGACCGGCCCCTCGTCCCCGGCACCCGCGAGAGCAGCGCCCTCATCTCGTACACGCTCCACAACCGGGGCAATGTCACACTCAACCCCAAGGTCGCCCTGAAGGCCGAGGGCCTGTTCGGCCGGACGCTGCTCGACCGCGATCTCGCCCGGATCCCCTCCGAGCTGCTGCCCCGCCAGAAGATCCGGCTCACCGAGCGCTGGGCGGGCTCACCGCAGTTCGACTGGGGCGAGGTGACCCTGACGGCCAGCGCCAAGGATGTCCGCGAGTCCGCGCGCGCGGGGTTCGTCGCGCTGCCCTGGCTGGTCGGCGCGGTGGTCCTGGCGGCGGGCGCGGCGGCGCTCGGGTGGACGGTGGTGCGGCGTCACCGGGCACTCGGTACGTGAGCGCCGCCGGGATCGGGGAGAATGACCCCCATGAGCGCTCGTACTGATGAGAACAACGCCCCGCACCGGGCCGGCTTCGCCTGCTTCGTCGGCCGTCCCAACGCGGGCAAGTCGACCCTGACGAACGCTCTGGTCGGACAGAAGGTGGCCATCACCTCCAGCCGGCCGCAGACCACCCGGCACACCGTCCGCGGCATCGTGCACCGCCCGGACGCGCAGCTGATCCTGGTGGACACCCCCGGTCTCCACAAGCCGCGGACCTTGCTCGGCGAGCGGCTCAACGACGTCGTGCGGACCACCTGGGCCGAGGTCGACGTCATCGGCTTCTGCCTGCCCGCCGACCAGAAGCTCGGCCCCGGCGACCGTTTCATCGCCAAGGAGCTCGCCGGGATCAAGAAGACCCCCAAGGTCGCCATCGTCACCAAGACGGACCTGGTCGACTCCAAGACCCTGGCGGAGCAGCTCATCGCCATCGACCAGCTCGGCAAGGAGCTCGGCTTCGAGTGGCAGCAGATCGTCCCGGTCTCCGCGGTCGGCAACAGTCAGGTCGACCTGGTCGCCGACCTGCTGATCCCGCTGCTCCCGGAGAGCCCGCCGCTCTACCCGGAGGGCGACCTCACGGACGAGCCGGAGATGGTCATGGTCGCGGAGCTGATCCGTGAGGCGGCGCTGGAGGGCGTACGGGACGAGCTGCCGCACTCGATCGCGGTGGTCGTCGAGGAGATGATCCCGCGTGAGGACCGCCCGGCGGACAAGCCGCTGCTGGACATCCACGCCAACGTCTACATCGAGCGCCCGAGCCAGAAGGGCATCATCATCGGCCCGAAGGGCAGCCGCCTCAAGGAGGTCGGCATGAAGTCCCGCAAGCACATCGAGGCGCTCCTGGGCACACCGGTCTTCCTGGACCTCCATGTGAAGGTCGCGAAGGACTGGCAGCGCGATCCGAAGCAGCTGCGGAAGCTGGGCTTCTGAGCGGGGGCCGGTGACGTCGGCCGGAGGCCGGCGGGGGCGCTCGAAGCCCGTGAGGCCTCCCGGGGCCGACCGGTGCGAGGGCGGCCATGGGGAGGGGTCCCGAAGCGGCTGCGGAGCTGGGCTTCTGAGGGGGCCGGTGACGGTCGGCCGGCCCGTCCCCGGTGCGGCCGGTGCGGCGGCAGCCCTGGGGTGGCGCGGGTGATCAGGCCCGTAGCAGCCGCGCGAGGTCGGTTTCCGTGTCCGTCTCGATGAGGGTCGCGATTCCCGCCGCCAGATTGCGCGCCCAGCCCCGGTAGCCGGGCACCGACGGGTGGAAGCGGTCGGCGGCCAGCCAGTCGCCGGCGTAGCGGGGCGGCCCGCTCGACGGGATGTGGAAGAGCGCGTTCCCCTGTCGCGCCACCGCCTTCAGCTGCCGGTCGAGCAGGCGTACGTACACCCCGAAGGGCCGCCGCAGTCGCGGTGGCAGCCCACCGTGGGCGTCCAGCTCGGGAAGCCCCGCGAAGGCGATCGCCACGTCGTGGCCGAGGCGCAGCCGGATCTCCCGCACCAGCCGCCGCACCTCGCTGCGCAGGGCGCGGGGGCGGCGGCCGCGCATGGCGTCGTTCGTGCCGGCCGAGAGCAGGATCAGGTCGGGCTGCCAGCGCTCAGTGGGTTCGGTGAGCCGGTTCATCAGGCTCTCCCCGATCTCCCGGACGGTGGCGCCGGAGCGCGCGACGACCCGCCAGCTGACGGAACGGCCGGTCAGGGCGGTCACGGCGGTGGCGACCTGGCCCGCGAGAGCGTCCCGGTGGTCGGTGGTCCCGACCCCCGCGGCGGTGGAGTCCCCGAGCAGCAGCAGGCGCAGCGGCGGGCCGAACCCGGGCGTGGTGCCACTGTCCCCGCTCGCGTCGGGCAACCGCGGTGTTCTGGGCCGCAGCCTCTGCTTGATCATCGAGAGCACGATCCGATGCCTCCCCGTTCGGTGGGCGCACGCTTCCATAACGCTGTTATGCCCATAACAGCGTTATGCTGCTCGCGTGTCAACCACGATGCGTCGCAAGCTCCTCGACGAAGCCGCCCGGATCCTGGCCGAACAAGGACCCGCCGCGCTCAGTGCGCGCCGTCTCGTCCAGGCCGCCGGAGCCTCCACCATGGCCGTCTACACCCACTTCGGTTCCATGGCCGAGCTGGTGAGAGAGGTGATGCGGGAGGGCTTCGAGCGGTTTCGGGCCCGCCTGCGGGTGGTGGAGGAGGCGGAGGGGGACGACCCGGTGGCCGGCCTGACCCGGCTCTGCGCCACGTATCAGGAGTTCGCCCGGGCCGAACCGGACGTCTACGCCGTCATGTTCGGCGGTTCGCGGCTGGCCGGCTTCGCCTTCACCGACGAGGACCGGGCGATGGGGGTGGACGTCCTGCGCGTCCCGCACGCCGCGATCCGCCGCTGTGTGGCGGCGGGCCGCTTCCGGCGTGGTGACGAGGGCGAGACGTCATTGCTGGCGTGGCAGCTGTGGTGCCAGATGCACGGCCTCGCCCAACTGGAAGCCGCCGGCTACTTCGTCGGCCGGCACAGCGCCGCGGTGACCTTGTCAGCGCTGATGCGCGACTTCGCCGTGGCGGCCGGCGACGACCCACAGTCCGCGACGGCCTCGGTGGCATCGGCGACGACGCCGGCAGCCTGAGCGCCCGACGGCCTCCCGAGCAACCCCCCGCCGCAGCCCTACGCGCCCTCCTTGAGGACGCGGGAGATCAGTTCGCGCTGCTCCCGCGTCAGGTCCGGGTCCGCGCAGTACACCGTCCGGCCGTCGACGGTGATCTCGTAGGCGAAGCCGTCCGGCACGCCCACCGGTGGTCCGTCCCCGGCGCAGGCGACCGCCTCCGCGGCCAGGGCGTGCCACTCCGCGGCATCGGGCCGTCCCGAGGTGTCCACCTCGGCGTACCGCTCGATGCCGCCGAATCCTCCCGTGCGTCGTACCTGGATACGCATGGGCTACTCGATACCCACCCCCACCTGGGACCACGCCTTGACCACGGCCTCGTGCTCCGCCGCCTCGCCGTAGCGCGCGGCGGCCGCCGCCACCGAGGCCTTCGCGAAGTCGGTGAAGCTCGCGTCGACCTGCAGGGCGCCGCCAGTCAGGACGTCGTACCAGATCTGTCCCGCGCGCTCCCAGGCGTAGCCACCGAGGGCCGTGGCCAGCAGGTAGAAGGCGTGGTTCGGGATGCCGGAGTTGATGTGAACGCCGCCGTTGTCGCGGCCCGTGCGGACGTAGTCCTCCATCTTCGCGGGCTGCGGGTCCTTGCCGAGGACGTCGTCGTCGTACGCCGTGCCGGGCGCCTTCATCGATCGCAGCGCGACGCCCTGGACGTTCTCGTGGAGCAGGCCCGCGCCGATCAGCCAGTCGGCCTCGGCGGCGGTCTGGCCGAGGGCGTACTGCTTCACCAGTGAGCCGAAGACGTCCGAGACGGACTCGTTCAGCGCCCCGGGCTGACCGAAGTAGGTCAGATTGGCGGTGTACTGCGTGACGCCGTGGGCCAGTTCGTGGCCGATGACGTCGACGGGGATCGTGAAGTCGAGGAAGATCTCGCCGTCACCGTCGCCGAACACCATCTGCTCGCCGTTCCAGAAGGCGTTGCCGTAGTTCTCGTCGTAGTGGACCGTCGCGTCCAGCGGCAGCCCGGATCCGTCGATGGAGTCGCGCGCGTACGCCTTCATGAAGAGGTCGAACGTCGCGCCGAGGCCCGCGAACGCGCGGTTGACGGTGGCGTCCTGCGTGGGCTGGTCGCCCTCGCCGCGGACTCTGGTGCCCGGCAGGGTCGTCCCGTGCCCGGCGTCGTGGACCGTCCGATGGGGCTTGCCCTCCTCCGCCCCGGCGGGCGCCGCGACGGGCCGGGCTCCGGTGACGGTGGTCAGGCGGCGGCTGGTGCGGTGGGCCGAGTCCGCGACGAGGGTGCGGCGGGCGGCCTCGGCGACGGCCGGATTCTCGGCGCGCGCGAGCTTGTCGAGGAGATGCGGCGGGACGATGGTGCAGAAGACGGGCTGAATGGCATCCATGTCCGGACTGTGGCACTGAGTCATCAAGCTGTCACTAGATGCGACGAGGATTGGTGAAATGGAGTGATGCATCACTGTTTGGGCTTGACGACCCACGTGTCCCGCATACTGATACGGGACCGGCGCTCTTGGCGCCCCTCGGCTAGGCTGCGGTCATCATGCGTTTCGGGCTGCTTCTCCTTAGCTGCCGCGGCGAGGGCCTGTAGTCGTAGGCCGACCCCCTCCCCGCGGGATCTGGTGTTGCGTTCGACAGTCGGCCGTCCCCCCGCAGGACCCCGAGGAGCCCTACGCAATGACTCAGTCCCAGTGGATCGGCCGTCCCACCCCGATCACCAACGAGACCCACACTCAGAAGCCCTCCGGGATGCCCGTGCACAAATACGGCGTCTACGAGCAGGTGGACATCCCCGACCGCACCTGGCCGGACGCGCGGATCACCAAGGCGCCCCGCTGGCTGTCGACCGACCTGCGCGACGGCAACCAGGCGCTGATCGACCCGATGAGCCCCGCCCGCAAGCGCGAGATGTTCGACCTGCTGGTGCGCATGGGCTACAAGGAGATCGAGGTCGGCTTCCCGTCCTCCGGTGAGACCGACTTCGCGTTCGTACGGTCGATCATCGAAGAGGGCGCGATCCCCGAGGACGTGACCATCTCCGTCCTGACCCAGGCCCGCGAGGACCTGATCGAGCGGACCGTGGAGTCGCTGCGCGGCGCCCACCGGGCCACCGTGCACCTGTACAACGCGACCGCGCCGACCTTCCGCCGGGTCGTCTTCCGGGGTTCCAAGGACGACATCAAGCAGATCGCCGTCGACGGCACCCGTCTGGTGATGGAGTACGCCGACAAGATCCTGGGTCCGGAGACCACCTTCGGCTACCAGTACAGCCCGGAGATCTTCACCGACACCGAGCTGGACTTCGCCCTGGAGGTCTGCGAGGCGGTCTGTGACGTCTGGCAGCCCGGCCCGGGCCGCGAGATCATCCTGAACCTGCCCGCCACCGTGGAGCGTTCGACGCCGTCCACGCACGCGGACCGCTTCGAGTGGATGTCGCGCAACCTGTCCCGGCGCGAATACGTCTGTCTGTCCGTGCACCCCCACAACGACCGCGGCACCGCCGTCGCCGCCGCCGAGCTGGCGATCATGGCCGGCGCGGACCGGATCGAGGGCTGCCTGTTCGGCCAGGGCGAGCGCACCGGCAACGTGGACCTGGTGACCCTCGGGATGAACCTGTTCTCGCAGGGCATCGACCCGCAGATCGACTTCTCGCAGATCGACGAGATCCGCCGGACCTCCGAGTACTGCAACCAGATGGAGGTCCACCCGCGCCACCCCTACGCGGGCGACCTGGTCTACACCGCCTTCTCCGGCTCCCACCAGGACGCCATCAAGAAGGGCTTCGACGCCATGGAGGCCGACGCGGCCGCCGCGGGCAAGACCGTCGACGACATCGAGTGGGCCGTGCCGTACCTGCCGATCGACCCGAAGGACGTCGGCCGCTCGTACGAGGCCGTCATCCGGGTCAACTCGCAGTCCGGCAAGGGCGGTATCGCCTACGTCCTGAAGAACGACCACAAGCTGGACCTGCCGCGCCGGATGCAGATCGAGTTCTCGAAGATCATCCAGACGATGACCGACACCGAGGGCGGCGAGGTCACGCCGAAGGCCATCTGGTCCGTCTTCCAGGACGAGTACCTGCCCAACCCGGCGAACCCGTGGGGACGCATCCAGCTGCGCTCGGGCCAGACCACGACCGACAAGGACGGCACGGACACGCTGACCGTCGAGGCCGTCGTGGACGGCACCGACACCGTGCTGACCGGCAGCGGCAACGGTCCGATCTCCGCGTTCTTCGCGGCGCTGCAGGACATCGGCATCGACGCCCGTCTGCTGGACTACCAGGAGCACACCATGAGCGAGGGGGCCAGCGCGCAGGCCGCCTCGTACATCGAATGCGCCATTGACGGAAAGGTCCTGTGGGGCATCGGAATCGACGCCAACACGACGCGTGCCTCGCTGAAGGCGGTCATCTCCGCAGTCAACCGCGCTGCTCGCTAGCCAGCCATACGGGTCGGCGGCCTCTGTCGCCCCCGATTCGACGAAGCCCGCCCGCCTTTCCGGCAGGCGGGCTTCGGCCATGTCGAGCGCGTTCTCACGACGAGGTACTGACGCCACATCACCGATGTGGCTAACATCACGCCAACGCGGCAGTGTTGCCGGAACGTGACGGAGGTGCGTCGTGCGGTCAGCCCGGGGATCAGGTGGCGGAAAAGTGGGCGTCTGCGGCATTCGCACTTCTTGGAACACCATCGGTGACGGTGAGTTCTTCTGCCCCGACTGCGGAGGCGACCGCAATTACCGCCGCCGCACCGGCCGGCGCCGCTTCGCCTTCTTCGGTGTCCCGCTGATGCCGCGCGGCTTCACCGGACCCGTCGTCGAATGCGCCGCGTGTCATACCCACTTCGGTACCGAGGTCCTGGACCACCCCACCACCAGCCGCTTCTCGGCGATGCTCCGCGACGGCGTGCACACCGTCGCCCTCGCCGTCCTCGCCGCGGGCGGCACCTCCTCCCGGACGGTCGTGGAGACCGCGGTCTCGGCGGTGCGGGCGGCCGGGTTCGAGGAGTGCACCGGTGATCAGCTGACCTCCCTGGTCGAGGCCCTGGCCGCGGACACCGGCAGATTCATCCCGGACGCCGGCCCGTGCGGCGCGGCCCTCGCCATCGAACTCCACGAGGCCCTGGAGCCCCTCTCGCCCCACCTGGCACCGGCCGGGCGGGAGTCGATCCTCACCCAGGGCGCGCGGATCGCCCTCGCGGACGGCCCCTACAGCCCGGCGGAGAGGGACGTCCTGACCACTGTCGGCAACGCGCTGCAACTGGGCGCGGACGACACGGCCCGGCTCCTCGCGGCCGCCTCGCGCACACCGTTCTAGTCCCCCTCCCGCCCTACGGGGCGACGTTGTGATTGACCCGGAAGAGGTTCCCGGGGTCGTACCGGCCCTTGATCGCCCGCAACCGTTCGTAGTTCTGGCGGTAGTTGGCCCGGACCCGGTCCTGGTCGTCGGCATCGAGGAAGTTGATGTAGCCGGCCTCCTCGGTGTACGGGCGCAGCGCCGCGTCGTAGGCGCGCGTCCAGGCGACATTGCGCTCGGTGTCGGCGGGATCGGTGTAGCTGGCGCCGAAGGCCGTGGAGAAGAGCGCGTCGCGGTAGGCGAAGGCGGTGTCGCCCGGGCCGACGCGGTGGCAGGCGCCGTCGATCGGGAAGATCACGGTCTGCGTGTGCATCGACGGGATCGTCTCCCCGTACGTCATATGGGCATCGATCGCACCGTCGGACAGCTCCTTGCTGAAGTTGCCCTTCCAGTAGTGGAAGAGTCCCGGCGGCAGATCCTCGTCGAAGAGGGTGTTGATCACCGGGTACGGCATCCGGTCCACGGCCTGCCCGACGACCTTCCCCAGCCCGGCGAGAGCGGCGCGGACCTTCTCGTCCCCCTCGACCGGACCGCTGAAGCAGGTCAGAACTCCACAGACCGGCCGACCGTGCCAGCGCTCCGGCAGGAACGGCAGCTGAGGGCCGAGGAACACGGCGAAGAGGGTGTTCAGCTCCTCCGGGGACTCGGCGTTCAGCTCCTGCCAGCGGCGGGCGACATCACCGTCGAGCGGATAGAGCGTGACACCGCCGAAGATGTCGTCCACCGGGTGAAGCCGGTACTCGAGCGACGTCACGACGCCGAAGTTGCCGCCTCCGCCGCGCAACGCCCAGAAAAGGTCGCTCTCGTGGCGCTCGTCGCAGGTCACGAAGGTGCCGTCGGCGGTCACCACGTCGGCCGAGACGAGGTTGTCGCAGCTCAGGCCGCAGCGGCGGGAGAGCGTGCCCATGCCGCCGCCGAGGGTCAGGCCGCCGATGCCGGTCGTGGAGACGACACCGCCGGTGGTGGCGAGGCCGAACGGATGGGTCGCGTGGTTGAAGTCGCCCCACGTGCAGCCGCCCTCGGCGCGGGCGGTCCGGGCCTCGGGGTCGACACGGACCGCGCGCATCCGGGTCAGGTCGGCGACGACGCCGCCGTCACAGGTGCCGTATCCGGCGGCCGAGTGGCTGCCGCCGCGGATCGCGAGCGGCAGCCCGTTGTCACGGGCGAAGCCGACGGCGGCGATCACGTCACCGGCGTCGACGGCCCGCACCACGACCGCGGGGTGGCGGTCGTGCATCGCGTTGTAGACGTGGCGGGCCTGTTCGTACGAGGGGTCGCCCGGCGCGACGACCTCGCCGCGCACGGCGGCGCGCAGCAGCTCCAGGGGCAGATCCGCGAGGTCGGGGGGTGGGGTGGCGAGTGTGCTCATGATGCGCCCTTCAGGAGTGCGGGGACGTGTCCTCGCTGTGCCTGTCGCGCGGGGCCGCCGGTCCCGCGCGCCTCACTTCGTTCGTAGGCCCCGGGCGGCGGGCGGCGCATCGGCCGAACCGCCCAACCACGGGCAGTCGGCGGCGTGGGCGGAACAGCCCATGCGCCGCGCCTGGGTCCTGTCCATTTTTCGGATCTTGCCGGGCTCGCGTGCCCTGGCACACGCATCTGTTGCGTTGTCGTCGGTCGCCAATGCTCCCCTAGGCCGCGAGGCCGTGCGTATACGCATAGGCCGTCGCGGCCGCACGGGAGGACACGCCCAGCCTGGCGAAGATGTTGTTGAGGTGCCGGGCGACGGTGTGTTCGCTGATCACCAGCGACCGGGCGATGTCCCGGTTGGTGCCGCCCGCCGCGACCAGCCGCAGGACCTCTGCCTCCCTCGTGGTGAGGCCGCCGGGCAGGGACCTGCGCGTCCCGCTGACCAGGGCCGCCGCACGTCGCGCGTCGGGCACCGCGCCGAGCTGCTCGAACGCGGCCCGCGCGGCCGTCAGCTCCAGCCGCGCTGCCTCGTCGTCGCCCGCGGCCCGGTACGCGGCGGCCAGCAGCACCCGTACCTGCGCCGCCTCGTACGGCACCCGCAGCTCCCGCCAGCCCGCCAGCGCGCGGCGCAGCGGCCGCAGGGCCCGGTCGGGGTCGTGGGCGCCGTACCGGGCCAGTTCCAGCGCGCCGAGGGCGGTGTCCGCCATGGACCCCAGCAGCGTCGCGCCGGCCGTCGGTTCACCGGCGAGGGCCAGGAGCTCCGCGACCGCCTCGGCCGCGCCCTCGATGTCTCCGACGGCCAGATCCACCTCGGTCTGCGCCGCCCGCAGCCGGGCGCGCCCCAGCACGTCATGGCGCGCGTCGCCCTGACACGCCAGGGCCAGCCGCAGCCCGGTCACCGCGGCGTCGGCCTTCCCCTGCGCGAGCCGGAGCAGCGCGAGGCCGGGCTGCGGGATGCGGCCGAGGTCGTTGGCATGGGTGTACGAGACGGCGGCGTCGTCGTGCCGGCCGCGGCGACGGGCGATCTCCCCGGCGACGTACTGCGCCTCCGCGGCGGCCTCCAGACTGTCGGGCAGCACCTCCTCGCAGACCAACTCGGCCTCGGCATCGGCGAGGGCCCACTCCCCGAGCAGATCCAGCACCTGCACATGGTGGATCCTGCAGAGCCCCCGGAACGGGTTGTCGGTGCGAACTCCCGGGCCGGGCACGAGCGGGGCGGTGGGCCAGGGCGGAGGGACGGGGGTGACGGGCGCCCGGCGGGCGACGGCCCCGCGCGCCGCGTCCCCCGCCGCCCCGCGTCCGGCACCGGACCAGGGGCCCGCGCACCAGGCCATCGCTGCCGTCGTCCATTCGACCGCTCGGCCGAAGTCCGCCGCCTCCATGCACTGGGTGAGCGCCAGGCAGTACAGCCAGCCGGTGAACATGCCGTTCAGCTCGCCCGCCGTCACCGCGCACATCGCGTCGTCCAGGACGGCCAGCCCCTCCGTCCTGCGGCCGTTGCCGAACAGTGCCGTCGCGTGGGCCTGGCGGCTCAGGGCGACGAGTCCGGGGCTGCCCGCCTGACGGGCGATGCGATACATGCGGCGGGCGGCGGCCAGGGCGCCGACCGGGTTGTGGTGCTCCCCGGCCTCCTCCACATCGGTCCAGGCCAGATAGCACTGCTCCGGGCACTCCGGTACCTGCTCCAGATGGTGGCGGGCACGGTGCAGCCAGCCCGCCGCGGCGGCGGGCCGCCCCAGGTTCCGGTACTCGAAGTGGATCCACCAGGCCGCGTACCCGGCCCGCCGGTGGTCGCCCGCCGCCGCGTAGCCGGCGTGGGCCCGCAGCCGGGCGCCGAGCGACTCGTCCACACGCCCCGCCCACCACGCGGCGTCGGCCAGCGTGTCCAGGTCGTGGGGGTCGAGGGCGTGGGAGGGATGCTCGTCGAGCTGGCGCAGGACGGCGTACGCCTCGGCCCAGGACTCACGGGCCGCCGCGTCCCGCGCCCACTCCACGGAGGGGGCCTGCTGGACGGCCATGGCCGCTCCCTTCCCTTCCAGAGTAGGAGCGGACGGGTTCTCCCGCGCACCCCCGGCGCACAGACGGCCGCGCCCCGCCCATCCCGTGAGGATGAGCGGGGCGCGGCCGTCTGCTCGTACCGGTCGTCAGCTCACTCGGCGAGCGTCACACCGCTCGCGCGGAGCATCTCCTCGCGCTCGACGAGCTTCACCCGCTCACGGCCCTGCGCCTCGCCGAGCGCCTTCTCCGCCGCGTCCAGGCTGTGCCAGCCCTCCCACGTCGTGTACGTGACGCCCCGCGCCTCCAGGAACTCCACGATCGACTGCTCGTCCGGGGCGTCGGGGGTGTGCAGGCGGCCCTCGCGGTGGTCGTCGAGGAGGTTCGCGACCGTCTCGTTGGCGTCGCCCTTGGTGTGGCCGATGAGGCCGACCGGACCGCGCTTGATCCAGCCGGTGACATACGTCGACCGGAGGTGCTCGCCGCCCTCGACGACCCGTCCGCCCTCGTGCGGCACGGTCCCGCTGGCGAAGTCGAAGGGGAGCTTGGGCAGCTCGTCGGAGAGGTAGCCCACCGCGCGGTAGACGGCCTGCACGTCCCAGACCTGCGTCTCGCCCGTGCCCTTCACATTGCCCGTGCCGTCCAGTTCGGTGCGCTCGGTACGGAGTCCGACGACTTTGCCGTCCTCGCCGACGACCTCGGTCGGCGACTCGAAGAAGTGCAGGAACAGCTTGTGCGGCCGGTCGCCGACGTCCCGGATCGCCCAGTTCTCCAGCGTCTTGGCGACCATGTCGGTCTGCTTGTTCTTGCGGCGCTCGGCGATCGAGCCCTCGTCGTAGTCGATGTCCTCGGGGTTGACGACGACCTCGATGTTCGGCGAGTGGTCCAGCTCCCGCAGCTCCATGGGGCTGAACTTCGCCTGGGCCGGCCCGCGCCGTCCGAAGACGTGGATCTCCAGCGCCTTGTTCGCCTTGAGTCCGTCGTAGACGTTCGCGGGGATCTCGGTCGGCAGCAGCTCGTCCGCCGTCTTCGCGAGGATCCGCGCCACGTCCAGGGCGACGTTGCCGACACCGAGCACGGCCACCTTCTCGGCCTCCAGCGGCCAGGTGCGCGGCACGTCCGGGTGCCCGTCGTACCAGGACACGAAGTCGGCGGCGCCGTACGACCCGTCGAGGTCGATCCCGGGGATGTCCATCGCCCGGTCGGCGCTCGCGCCGGTCGAGAAGATCACCGCGTCGTAGAACGCGCGGAGGTCGTCGAGGCCGAGGTCCGAGGGGTAGTCGACATTGCCGAAGAGACGTATCTGCGGCTTGTCCAGCACCTGGTGCAGCGCGGTGATGATGCCCTTGATGCGGGGGTGGTCGGGCGCGACGCCGTACCGGATCAGCCCGAAGGGCGCCGGCATCCGCTCGAAGAGGTCGATGGACACGCCCGGCTCGGCGGCGGCCTCGGACTTCAGCAGGGCGTCGGCGGCGTAGATGCCGGCGGGGCCGGCGCCGACGATTGCGACCCGCAGGGGGCGAGGCATGAGGGTTCCCTTCGAGCGACCTGGGCGGCGGACAGCCGTCCTACTTAGGTCACCCTTTCAAACCACTGACGCGGGCCGGTACCCGCCCCCGGCCTATGACCCCATAAGGCGGCCTTATGGGGTCCCATGGGGTCGGCTTATGAGAGCGAGCCGACGAAGGCGGCCCAGGCGGGGGCGCCGATCAGGAGGACGGGGCCCGGCCAGGGTCTTGCTGTCCCGGACAGGGACGACGCCGGCGATGTCGTCGAGGACCTCGAGGCAGTCGCCGCCGTCTCCGTCGCTGTAGGAGCTCTTGGGTCAGGGGGCGGAGCCGGGGAAGTCGTACGCGACTTCGACGCCTCCGGCGACAGAGCGGCGGCCCTCAGTAGATCGTAAGCCGCCCGTGTGCGTTTCACTACTGCTGGTTCGTCCAGCAGATTCCCCGAATACACGGCTTCCGTATAGGCGGTTGGAGGTGCGTCCTCGAACTTCATGAGCTTCACCGGTTTGCCCATCTGCGCGTACGCGCCGTCCTCGAAGGGGAGTGCCTGGGGCCAGGACCCTCCGCTCGCGGATCAGCACCGCGATGTGGTCGAGCCGGCTGGCCATGGCGGCGTGGCTGCCCACCGGGACGCGCAGCACCGCCTCGTGCACGATCCCCAGTACTCGGGCCGGGCGTTTTTGAGGATCTGGGCGCGCTCCATGCGTGCCGTGACTGTCTCATCGATGTACTCCTCGCCGGCGAGTGGATTGCTCGCCAGAGTCACCGCCCGGGCGTAGGCGGGAGTCTGGAGTAGGCCGGGCGCGACCGTCGGTTCGAACTCGCAGATCTTCGTCGCCAGCGCCTCCAGCTCCGCCACCGCAGCGAAGTAGTCCGCGTACCGCGAATTGCTGATCGGCTTCCGGCGCATCCGCTCGAAAATGCCATCGGTTTGTAGCACCTCGTCGATCCGCTGCGCCACGTCCAGCTGCGGCTTCCGAATCGCCTGTTCGAACTGTCCGATAGACCCGCCGGAAACGAAGACCCGCCGCCCCAGCTCCGCCTGGATTGACCCCGCCGCCTCCCGCCGCCGCTTCAGCTCGGTCCCGAAGAACTCCTACGCATCCTGCCGCGACCTGTTGGCCATGGGTTAACTGCCCTGTGCTGCTCCGCAGTTGTAGCGCGTGTGCAACGGACGATTCTAGGTGGGTAGGGCCAAAGTGGGGGACGTAAACAGGAAATGGATTCGGGAAGGTTCGCCAGGGTGAAGAAGGAAGAGGAGAACCAGGCTCCGGTCGGGAGCATTGACGATGCGCGGGAGGCGGTGGCGGAATTGCGTGCGGCTCTGGAGAAAGTCGGTATCAGGCTGCCTTCGCTGGGACTCGACCCCGTCTCGTGCGCGGACGAAGTGCCCCGGCCCCTGGTCGAATTGGGACGCTGCACGGTCGAGACGGCCCGCCGACTGGCCGCTGCTCTACCGGGGGAAGGATGAACGGGATGGCCTTGCCCGTAGGGCTGTACGTCGTAGAGATCAGCACAGGACGTGTGGGCCGCGTCATGGGGCACGAGGGGCCCTATCTCCAGCTGAGACCCTTCGGCGGTGGCCGGGAGTGGGACTGCGAACCGGAGGGCGTACGGCTCGCGACGGCTTCGGAGCGGCTCAGCGCGGCGACGGCGTACGCGAACGCGCGGAGCCGGGGCGAGGTGCCGTGAAGGGGCCGTCGGGCGGTGCCCGCGTCAGCCGTACCAGGTGATGTCGCGGATGTGGACGTACGCGTGACGCGGCACAGCGGAACGCTCTCGATCACAGCCCTGCCTCGGATTCCGCCGTCTCCCTGATCCGGCGGATCTCCTCGATCGCCTCCGCCGGGTCCGCGACGTCCGCGTCGACGATCTGCTCCAGCTCGCGCAGACGGGCCGCTCTTCGAGGGAACCGTTCGATCGCGACGAAAACGGCCCACGAGTGCACAAAGGCGCGCAGCGGGAGGGGCCGCCGGGGCCCCGCCGTACGGGACAATGGGCCGTATGAGTCTGTTCCGCGACGACGGCATCGTGCTGCGCACCCAGAAGCTGGGTGAGGCGGACCGCATCATCACGCTCCTCACGCGCGGTCACGGGCGCGTACGCGCCGTGGCACGCGGGGTGCGGCGGACGAAGTCGAAGTTCGGGGCGAGGCTCGAGCCCTTCTCGCACGTGGACGTGCAGTTCTTCGCGCGGGGCAGCGAGCTGATCGGGCGTGGGCTGCCGCTGTGCACGCAGAGCGAGACGATCGCGCCGTACGGCGGCGGGATCGTCAGCGACTACGCCCGCTACACCGCCGGGACGGCGATGCTGGAGACGGCGGAGCGGTTCACGGACAACGAGGGCGAGCCGGCGGTGCAGCAGTATCTGCTGCTCGTCGGGGGGCTGCGGACGCTCGCCCGGGGCGAGCACGCGCCGCATCTCATCCTCGACGCGTTCCTGCTGCGCTCCCTGGCCGTCAATGGCTACGCGCCCAGCTTCGAGGACTGCGCGAGGTGCGGCATCCACGGCCCGAACCGTTTCTTCTCGGTCGCGGCGGGCGGAGTCATATGCGGCGACTGCCGGGTGCCCGGCAGCGTCGTACCCTCACCGGAGGCCATCGGCCTCCTCAGCGCGCTGCTGACCGGCGACTGGGAGACGGCGGACGCGTGCGCACCGCGTCATGTCAGGGAGGGCAGCGGACTGGTGTCCGCCTATCTGCACTGGCACCTGGAGCGCGGCCTGCGCTCGCTCAGATACGTAGAGAAATAGGAGATGTGAGCCGCATGGCACGACGCGGAATCCTCGGACGGTCCCGCCGTGAGTACAAGGTCCCCGAGCCGCACCCCTCCGGCGCGCGCCCCCCGAAGATCCCGGCCGAGCTGGTGCCGAACCATGTGGCGTGCGTCATGGACGGCAACGGCCGCTGGGCGAAGGAGCGCGGGCTGCCGCGCACCGAGGGCCACAAGGTCGGCGAGGGTGTCGTCCTCGACGTGCTCAAGGGCTGCATCGAGATGGGCGTCAAGAACCTCTCCCTGTACGCCTTCTCCACCGAGAACTGGAAGCGCTCGCCCGACGAGGTCCGCTTCCTGATGAACTTCAACCGGGACGTCATCCGGCGGCGCCGGGACGAGATGGACGAGCTGGGGATCCGGATCCGCTGGGTCGGCCGGATGCCGAAGATGTGGAAGTCGGTCGTCCAGGAGCTCCAGGTGGCGCAGGAGCAGACTGTCGACAACGACGCGATGACCCTGTACTTCTGCGTCAACTACGGCGGCCGCGCGGAGATCGCGGACGCGGCGCAGGCGATCGCGCGGGACGTGGCGGCGGGGAAGCTGGACCCGTCGAAGGTGAACGAGAAGACCTTCGCGAAGTACATGTACTACCCGGACATGCCGGACGTGGACCTCTTCCTGCGGCCGAGCGGCGAGATGCGCACCTCCAACTACCTGATCTGGCAGAGCAGTTACGCGGAGATGGTCTTCCAGGACGTGCTGTGGCCGGACTTCGACCGGCGCGACCTGTGGCGCGCGTGCCTGGAGTACGCCCAGCGCGACCGCCGCTTCGGCGGGGCGGTCCCGAACGAGGAACTCGTGGCCATGGAGAACGGGCTCGTCAAGTGACGGCCTGACCGCGACGGCGTACGCGAGGGGCCCGCACCGATCAGTCGTCGGTGCGGGCCCCTCGCGTACCTCGGGTCACTTCGCCGCGCACTCCGCGCAGGTGCCGAAGATCTCGACCGTGTGCGCCACGTTCACATAGCCGTGCTGCGCCGCGATCGTCTCCGCCCACTGCTCCACCGCCGGGCCCTCGACCTCGACCGCCTTGCCGCACATGCGGCACACCAGATGGTGGTGGTGGTCGTCCGTCGAACAGCGGCGGTAGACCGACTCGCCGTCGCTGGTGCGCAGCACGTCGACCTCGCCCGCGTCGGCGAGGGACTGGAGGGTGCGGTAGACCGTGGTCAGGCCGACGGAGTCGCCTCGGTGCTTGAGCATGTCGTGCAGCTCCTGCGCGCTGCGGAACTCGTCCACCTCGCTCAGCGCCGCCGATACGGCGGCCCGCTGCCGGGTCGACCGGCCGCGCACGGGGGGTCCTGCAGTCGCCACAGGTGCCTCCTCACAATCGCCCGCACAAATACTCTGTCGGGCGCCATTCTGCCAGCTCGCGCTGTCGGTCCGGTCAGGCCGCGACGTCGTCCTTCGGTGGGCGGGTGCCCGGGACCGCCATGTCGCACGTGTCGGCGGCGGCCTCGACGGTGCGCGCGCGGCGCCTGGCGAGGGGCCCCGCGAGCGCGGTGAGGGCGATGAACACGGCGATGGCCAGCAGCACGATGGTCGCGCCCGGGGAGACGTCCTGGTAGTACGTCGTGACCGTGCCGGCCAGCGTGACGCCGGTACCTATCACCACGGACAGGACGAACGTGGCCCGGAAGCTGCGCGTCAGCTGCTGCGCCGCCGCGACCGGAACCACCATCAGCGCGCTGACCAGCAGCAGACCGACGACCCGCATCGCGACCGTCACCGTCACGGCGGCGGTGACGGCGATCAGCAGGTTGAGCGCCCGTACCGGCAGACCCGTGACCCGGGCGAACTCCTCGTCCTGGCTCACCGCGAAGAGCTGGCGGCGCAGCCCGATCGTGACGAGGACCACGAAGGCCGCCAGGACGCAGATCGCGGTGACGTCCTCGGTGGAGACCGTGGACAGCGAGCCGAAGAGGTAGGAGAGGAGGTTCGCGTTCGAGCCGTTCGGCGACAGGTCCATCAGCAGGACGCCGCCGGCCATGCCGCCGTAGAAGAGCAGCGCCAGCGCGATGTCGCCGCGGGTGCGCCCGTACGCCCGGATCAGCTCCATGGCGACCGCGCCGGCGACCGAGACGGCCGTGGCCATCCAGACGGGGCTGGCCGACAGGAGGAAGCCGAGGCCGACGCCCGTCATGGCGACATGGCCGATGCCGTCGCCCATCAGCGCCTGGCGGCGCTGCACCAGGAAGATGCCGACGGCGGGCGCGGTGATGCCGACGAGTACGGCCGCGAGGAGCGCCCGCTGCATGAAGGCGGGCTCGAGGAATTCCATGATCAGGTCAGCAGTCCCGTGCGGAGCGGCTCGTCGGCCGCGTGCGGATGTACGTGGTCGTGGCCCGGCAGCGCGTGCTGGCCGACGGCCTTCGGCGGGGGGCCGTCATGGACGACGCAGCCGTCCCGCAGCACCACCGCGCGGCTGATCAGTGGCTCCAGGGGACCCAGCTCGTGCAGGACGAGCAGCACGGTCGCGCCGCCCGCGACCTGCTCGCGCAGGGTCTCGGCGAGGATCTCCTGGCTGGCCAGGTCGACCCCGGCCATCGGCTCGTCCATGATCAGCAGCTCGGGGTCGGAGGCGAGCGCGCGGGCGATCAGGACCCGCTGGTGCTGGCCGCCGGAGAGCGCGCCGACGGAGTCCTTGGCCCGGTCGGAGAGGCCGACGAGTGCGATGGCGCGGTCGACGGCGGCCCGGTCCGCCCTGGACATCGGGCCGAACCTCCTGCGGGAGAGCCGGCCCGAGGAGACGACCTCGCGCACGGTGGCGGGGACGCCGGAGGCGGCGGTGGTCCGCTGGGGCACGTACCCGACGCGCGTCCAGTCGCGGAAGCGCCGCAGTTGGGTGCCGAAGAGGGAGATGGCGCCGCCGGTCAGCGGGACCTGCCCGATGACGGACCGGACGGCGGTCGACTTGCCGGAACCGTTGGCGCCGAGCAGCGCGACGACTTCGCCGCGCCGGACGGTGAGGTCGATGCCGCGCAGGACGGGGCGCGAGCCGAGCGCCGCCGTGGCTCCACGGACGGATATGACGGGCTCCATGGGCTGCTCCTCCATTGCCTGCATCGCTGCTGTACGGGTCACTTCGCGCCGAGGGCCTTCTTCAGCGCGGCGAGGTTGGACCGCATGACCTCGATGTAGTCATCGCCCCTGGACGTGTCCGTGATTCCCTCCAGCGGGTCCAGGACGTCGGTCTTCAGACCGGTGTCCTTCGCGAGGGTCTTGGCGGTCTTGTCGCTGGCGAGGGTCTCGAAGAAGACGGTGGTGACCTTCTCCTTCTCCGCCATGTCCTGGAGTTCCTTGATCCGGGCGGGGCTGGGCTCGGCCTCCGGGTCCACCCCGGAGATGCCCTCCTGGTCCAGGCCGTACCGCTCGGCGAGGTAGCCGAAGGCGGCGTGGGTGGTGATGAAGGTCTTGGTCGCCGTGTTCTTCAGGCCCTGCCCGAAGGAGGCGTGCAGGGCGCCGAGCTTGGTGACCAGCTCGGCGGTGTTCTTCTTGTAGGCCGCCGCGTGGGAGGGGTCGGCCTTCTCCAGGGAGGCGCCGACGCCCTTGGCGACCTCGGAGTACTTCACCGGGTCCAGCCAGATGTGCGGATCGGCGCCGGCCTCGCTCTCGTGGCCGTGCTCCTCGGCTGCGTGCGCCTCGCCCTCGTGGCCGTGGTCGTGGCCGACCCCGGTTCCGTGGCTCTCCAGAGTGGTGAGGGTCCCGGCATCCACGGTGTGCTCCACGCCGGCCTGCTTGATCGCCTCGTCCACGGCGGGCTGCACGCCCTTGAGGTAGAGGATGTAGTCCGCTTCACCGAGCTCGCCGATCTGCCTCGGCTTGAGCTCCAGGTCGTGCGGCTCGACCCCCGGCTTGGTCAGAGTGGTGACCGATACGTGTTCCCCACCGATCTGCTCGGCGAGATACTGCAGGGGGTAGAACGACGCCACCACGCTCAGCTTGCCGTCGCTCTTCCCGTCGGCGGCGCCGGAGGTTCCGGAGCAGGCGGACAGGGAGACGAGGCCGAGGCAGACAGCCCCGGCGACGGCGGTGGTGGGTATGAGGCGGCGTACGTTCATGACACTCATTTTCAACAAAAGTGGAAACGATTGTCAACAAAGCCGCTGAGTGGCCTCGACCACCTACCGATTTGATCCTGGGGGTGCGGCCGCCGGTAATCTGAAGCATTCGCCCGCCCGTCTCCCGACCACCACCCCCCACCGAGCGCTTCGCGCCTCCATCAGTCCAAATTCGTCCTCGTAATGAAGAGAGCACCGTGGCCGCCGACAAGATCGACACCATCGTCAGCCTGAGCAAGCGCCGTGGCTTCGTCTACCCGTGCAGCGAGATCTACGGCGGTTCCAAGGCCGCCTGGGACTACGGACCGCTGGGTGTCGAGCTCAAGGAGAACATCAAGCGCCAGTGGTGGCGCGCGATGGTCACCGCGCGCGAGGACGTCGTCGGCATCGACTCCTCGGTGATCCTCGCGCCCGAGGTCTGGGAGGCGTCCGGTCACGTCGCCACCTTCTCCGACCCGCTCACGGAGTGCACCTCCTGTCACAAGCGTTACCGCGCGGACCACCTGATCGAGGCGTACGAGGCCAAGCACGGCAAGGAGCCGGCCAACGGCCTCGCCGACATCAACTGCCCCAACTGCGGCAACAAGGGCCAGTTCACCGAGCCCAAGCAGTTCTCCGGCATGCTCGCCACGCACCTCGGCCCGACCCAGGACGCCGGCTCCCAGGCGTACCTGCGCCCCGAGACCGCGCAGGGCATCTTCACCAACTTCGCCCAGGTGCAGCAGACCTCGCGCAAGAAGCCGCCGTTCGGCATCGCGCAGATGGGCAAGTCCTTCCGGAACGAGATCACTCCGGGCAACTTCATCTTCCGCACCCGCGAGTTCGAGCAGATGGAGATGGAGTTCTTCGTCAAGCCGGGCGAGGACGAGCAGTGGCACGAGTACTGGATGGAGCAGCGCTGGAACTGGTACCGCGACCTCGGTCTCCGCGAGGAGAACATCCGCTGGTACGAGCACCCCAAGGACAAGCTGTCCCACTACTCGAAGCGCACCGCCGACATCGAGTACCGCTTCAACTTCGGTGGCAGTGAGTTCTCCGAGCTGGAGGGCGTGGCCAACCGCACCGACTTCGACCTGAAGGCGCACTCCGCGGCCTCCGGCCAGGACCTGTCCTACTTCGACCAGGAGGCCGGCGAGCGCTGGACTCCGTACGTCATCGAGCCGGCGGCCGGCGTCAACCGCGCCATGCTCGCCTTCATGCTCGACGCGTACATCGAGGACGAGGCGCCCAACGCCAAGGGCGTCATGGAGAAGCGCACCGTGATGCGTCTCGACCCGCGCCTCGCGCCGGTGAAGGTCGCCGTGCTGCCGCTGTCCCGCAACCCGCAGCTGTCGCCGAAGGCCAAGGGCCTGGCGACCGACCTGCGCAAGAACTGGAACATCGAGTTCGACGACGCGGGCGCCATCGGCCGCCGCTACCGCCGCCAGGACGAGATCGGCACGCCGTTCTGCGTGACCGTCGACTTCGACACCCTCGACGACGACGCGGTGACCGTGCGCGAGCGCGACACCATGAAGCAGGAGCGCGTCTCGCTGGACCAGATCCAGTCGTACCTGGGCGGCCGTCTGCTCGGCTGCTGACGACAACGCCTGCCCTACGAAGCCTCTGGTTCCGCACGACGGAACCGGAGGCTTCGTACTGCCAGCACCCCGCACACCACCGCGAGCGGCAGTTCCGCGCAGACCGCCATCGTGACGGCGGTGATCCGCTCGGGCCCCGGCGCCGCCGTCACCACGTCGAACCAGGCGTCCGTCACCAGCAGCGCGGACGTGGCGGCGGCGGTGAGCGCGCCACGCGGGTCGCGGCGCCCGAACAGCACCCCGGTGCCGGTCAGGCCGGCCGCCATCAGGGCGTCCAGACCGACCCAGGCGGTGGCCCAGTGGGAGACCTCGGTGGTGTCGGGAAGAGTGCGGGCCAGCACGAACATCCACGGCACCAGCGCCACCCCGCAGGCCGTGAGCAGCCGGGCAGCGAGGCGCGGGGCGGTACGCGGCTTGCCGCCACGGTCGAGACGGGCGGTCGGCACGACGGCGGTCATGACGCGGGCTCCTTCCGTACCGGGCTCTCCGGCACGTGATCAAGCCTCCGGCGCGGGGCGACGGGAGTCAGTAACACCTGATGCCGACTTGGGGTGGCACTGGTTGCACCCCTGATCCGGTAGGGGGGTTCATGGCTGCCGGTCGAACCGGGCACCTACGGTTGGATCATGAACTTGCCGCCCCGGCTGCGCCGCTCGCTCACGCGGTTGCGGCGTGACCTCCTCTTCATCGCCTCCGGGATACCCCTGCATCTGGTCACGGCCGCTCTGTTCGTGTGGGCTGTGACGCACGCGGCGGGGCTCCTGGCGGGGACGTCGGACGCCGCCCCCTATCTGCTCCCGATCGCCGTCGCCCTCATCGCCGTCGCGGGGTTCGGGCTCACCGAGGGGCACCGCCGGCGCTACCGGGAGCTGTTCGGGAGGGACCTGCCCCGGCTGCGGTACGCGGTGGCCGGGCGCCAGTTCGCGTACAACTGCCTGGTCGCGCCCCTGCTGGGAGTGCTCGAACTGGCCGTGCTCGCGCTGCTGGTGGGGGGAGTGGCCGCGACCACGGTCTTCGGATGGGAGATGGTGGTGCCGGCCCGGGTGCGGATCGCCCACCCCGGCTGGACCACCTGGGCCGCTTATCTGATGGTCGCGGGCATCGCCGCCCTCGCGCTCGTACCGCGTCTCGCCGGAGCACTCGTACGGCTGGAGAACCGCATCGCCCCGGCCGTGCTGAGGGACGCCCCGGGGGAGGCGCTGAAGCAGCGGGTCGAGGACCTCACCGAGAGCCGGGCCGGCGCCGTCGACGCGGCCGATGCCGAGCGCCGCCGTATCGAGCGGGATCTGCACGACGGTGCCCAGCAGAGGCTCGTCTCGCTCGCGCTGAACCTGGGGATCGCCAAGGTGACGCTCAAGGACCTGCCGCCCGAGGTGTGGCAGGTGATCGACGACGCGCACCGGGAGGCCAAGGAGTCGATCGAGGAGCTCAACCAGCTGGTACGGGGGCTGCATCCGGCCGTACTGGACGAACTGGGCCTCGACGCGGCGCTCTCCGGCCTGGCGGCCCGGGCACCGCTGCCCGTACGGCTGCTGGTGGACATGCCGGAGCAGGCCGCGCCCGCGGTCGAGGCCGTCGCCTACTTCGTGGTCTCCGAGGCCCTGACCAACATCGCCAAGCACGCCCGGGCGACCCGCGCCGGCGTGATCGTCACGCGGCTGCCGGACATACTGCGGGTGGTCATCACCGACGACGGTGCGGGGGGTGCGGACCCGTCCGGGGGCACCGGGCTCACGGGGCTCGCCCAGCGGGTGCGGTCCGTGGACGGGGCCTTCCGGATGAGCAGCCCCGTCGGGGGCCCGACCGTCATGACTGTGGAGCTGCCGTGCGTGCTGTGATCGCCGAGGATTCCGTCCTGCTCAGGGTCGGCGTGGTCAAGATCCTGGAGATGGCCGGGTTCGAGGTCGCCGCGGAAGTGGGCGACGCGGAGGGGTTGTTGGAGGCCGTGGCGGAACATCGCCCGGACCTCGCCGTCGTCGACGTCCGGATGCCGCCGGGCTTCACGGACGAAGGGGTACGGGCCGCGCTGCGGCTGAGGCGTCAGTGGCCCGGGACGGCGGTGCTGATGCTGTCGCAGTACGTGGAGGAGCGGTACGCGACCGAACTGCTCTCGGCCCACACCAGTGGTATCGGCTATCTGCTCAAGCAACGGGTCGCGGACGTGGAGGAGTTCATCGAACTGCTGCGCCGGGTCGCGAACGGCGGGACGGCCCTGGACCCGCAGGTCGTGGCACAGCTCCTGGTACGCCGGCAGAGCGATCCGCTGGAGCGGCTGACCGAGCGGGAGCGGGAGGTCCTCGCGCTCATGGCGGAGGGCCGTTCCAACGCCGGGATCGCCGGCCGGCTGGTGATCAGCGAGAGCGCGGTGGCCAAGCACATCAACAGCATCCTCGCCAAGCTGGATCTGCCCCGGGCCGACGCGGACCACCGGCGGGTCCTGGCGGTCCTGCGCTTCCTGGGGGGCGGCTCCTGAGGCTCGGGCGCCCCGGCCTCGGCGTCCGGCGTCCGGCTCGTGTGACCTGTGGGCTCCCGTGCGGGGCCTATGCGCGCAGGCCGCGCAGCAGCAGCGCCACCACCGCGTCGAACTCGGCGTCGATGGTGGGGCTGCTCCACTCCGGCGCGTACGCCGGGTCGTGGAAGCGGGCGGTCGCGTCGAAGACGGCGCGGGCGGTGCTCCCCGTTTCCGCCGGCGCGAAGTCCCCGGCGCCGACGCCCTCGTCGAGGATCTGCCGGACCTGGCCGACGAGCGCGACGATGTGGGCGTCCACGACCCCGCTGTTCTCGTCGATCAGCACGCCGTACGTGGCGAACAGCTCGGGGTCGTCCAGGGCCTTGTGGCGCTTGGACGCGAAGAGCGCGGCGAGCCAGTCGCCCAGCTTCCCGGGCGCCGGACGGCCCTGCGCCCCGGTGATCTCGGACAGCGCGCCCTCGGAGCGGGCCAGCCAGCGCTCGGTGACGGCCTCGCGCAGCGCCGCCTTGGTGCGGAAGTGCCGGTAGACACTGCCGTGGCTGACGCCCAGCGCCCGGGCCACGTCCACGACCGTGGCCTTCGCCGGGCCGTAGCGCCGCAGCACCTCCTCGGTGGCTTCGAGGATGCGGTCGGCGGTCAGCGGCTCGGTGCTCATAACCAGTGAAGGTACCCGCCTCCGCGGACGGCTCAGCGCTCGCTGTCGAGGTGGGCCATCTGGGCGGCGGGGTAGCGCTCGCCCGCCGCCGCGCCCGCGGGGACGGCCTGCTCGATGGCGGCCAGGTCGTCGGCGTCGAGGGTGAGGTCGAGGGCGCCGAGGGCCTCGGAGAGCCGGTCGCGGCGGCGGGCGCCGACCAGCGGGACGATGTCGGTGCCCTGGGCGAGCACCCAGGCGATGGCGGTCTGGGCGACCGAGGCGCCCTTGCGCTCCGCGAGCTCACGGAGCCGGTCCACCAGGGCCAGGTTGTGCCGGAGGTTCTCGCCCTGGAAGCGGGGGCTCATCCCGCGGAAGTCATTGGCGGCCAGCTCGCGGTCACGGGTGAAGTGGCCGCTGATGAGACCGCGCGAGAGCACGCCGTACGCGGTGACGCCGATGCCGAGCTCGCGGGCGGCCGGCAGGATCTCGTCCTCGATGCCGCGCGAGATCAGGGAGTACTCGATCTGGAGATCGGCGATCGGGGCGACGGCCGCGGCCCGGCGCAGGGTGTCCGCGCCGACCTCCGAGAGGCCGATGTGGCGGACGTGGCCCGCCTCGACCAGCTCGGCGATGGCGCCGACCGTCTCCTCGATCGGGACGTCGGGGTCGACACGGGCGATCCGGTAGACGTCGATGTGGTCGGTGCCGAGGCGCTGGAGCGAGTACGCGGCGAAGTTCTTGATCGCGGCCGGGCGGCCGTCGTAGCCGGTGAAGCCGCCCTCGACCGTGCGCAGGGCGCCGAACTTCACGCTCGTCAGGGCCTGTTCGCGCAGCCCGGCCGGAGCGGTGCGGAGCGCTTCGTTGATCAGCAGCTCGTTGTGGCCCATGCCGTAGAAGTCGCCGGTGTCGAGGAGGGTGATGCCCGCGTCGAGCGCGGCGTGGATGGTCGCGAGGGACTCGGCGCGGTCGCTGTCTCCGTAGAGCGCGGACATGCCCATGCAGCCGAGGCCGAGCGCGGAGACGAGGGGGCCGGTGGCGCCGAGCGGGCGGGTGGGGAAGGGGGTGGTCGTCGTCATGACGCCACTATGGCATATCGAATAACAGATTTCAATATCTGTCATTCGATGCGCGAGGCGGTGGAAACCGGGTGCCGGGGCGCCGGAAAGCGGGGTACCGTCACGGGCATGTCTTCGTTCCTCCAGATCTACGAGTGAGAGTGCGGCGGGCCCGCACCCGCCCCCCGACCACGCGATTGCCGGATCACTTCTCACCAGGACTGGGAGACCCCCATGGCCAAGAGCCGCAACAACCTTCTCGGCGTAGGCGGACAGCGCAAGAAGCTGTCCCGCGCCGACCAGCAGGGCAACGGCCCCGCGCGCAACGCCGACCGCAAGTCGGCGGCCGAGCAGAAGCTGGAGCTCGTCCGCAAGATGCGCGAGCGCGCGACGGGCACGGAAGGCGCCGACAACGCCGAGGCCGAATAGCCGTGCGAGCAGGCGCAGCCGCGTGAACGGCTGAACCTGCCGCCAGTCACCACAGCGCGGGGCCCGGGGCACTTTCGTGACCCGGGCCCCGCGTTCGCGCATGTCGCCTCAGCCCACCGCCCTCGGCAGCCGCAGACCCAGCAACCCCGTCAGGGCCACCGCCCCCAGCTGCACCAGCAGCGTCACCACCAAGGCGTCACGCATACCCGTCGACTCCGCCAGGGCCAGGAAGAGCGAGCCCAGCGTCGCCACGCCCAGCGCCAGGGCCGACTGCTGCGTCGTCACCATCACACCGCTGCCCACGCCGGCCCGGTCCGCCGGGATCTCGGACAGGACGATGCGGAACAGGACCGGCAGCTGGAGCCCCTGGCCGAAGCCGGCGAGCACCACGCCGGGCAGCAGCTCCACGAAGCCGAGCCCGGGCCAGGCGCGCCAAGCCGCCAGGATCAGCAGCCCGATGCCGGCCGCCTGGATCACCGCCCCGGCCACGACCACCCGGCTGCCGTGCCGCCGGACCAGACGGGGCCCCGACAGCGACGCGACGAAGAAGGCGGCCGCCATCGGCACCAGGGCGAGCCCGGAGGCCACCGCGCTGTGTCCGAGCCCCTGTTGGAGCACGACCGCGATCACGAACATGAAGCCGCTGAAGCCGATCGAGAAGGGCAGCACCATGCTCAGCCCCCGCCGCAGCGACACCAGCTCCAGCAGACTCGGCGGCACCAAGGGCGTCCGGCCCTGACGGTCCGCGCGACGCTCCACCCGCCAGAAGGCCACCGCCGCGAACGGGAAGACCCCGAGGGCGACCCACGTCCACAGCGGCCAGCCCGTCGAGCGGCCCTCGGTGAGCGGGGCGAGGAGCGTCAGGAGGGCGAGGGCCAGCAGGAGGGTTCCGGGGACGTCGATCGGCGCGGGCCGCTCGGAGCGGGTTTCCGGCATCGTACGGAAGGCCAGCGCGAGCCCTGCGAGCGCGACGGGCACGTTCACCAGGAAGACCGGCCGCCAGCCGGTCCCCGCGATGTCCGCCGCGACGAGGACACCGCCGAGGATCTGGCCGGCGACCATGGACAGTCCGGCCGTGGCCCCGTACAGGCCCATGGCCCGCGCCCGGCGCGCTCCCGTCGTCGAGGCCTGGATGGTCGCCAGCACCTGAGGCAGCATCAGCGCGGCCGCCGCGCCCTGCGCCACCCGCGCGCCGACCAGTGTCCAGGCGGTCGGCGCGAGGCCGCAGGCCAGTGAGGTGAGGCCGAAGGCGGCCATGCCCGCCAGGAACAGCCGACGGCGGCCGAGGAGGTCACCGAGCCGTCCGCCGAGGACGAGCAGGACGGCGTACGCGAGCCCGTACCCGGCCACCACCAGCTCCAGCAGCGCCGGTCCGGCGGTCAGGTCCTGGTCGATGGTCGGCAGGGCGACGTTGACGATGAAGAAGTCGACCAGCGGCAGTGCGGCACCGAGGAGCACGGTGAACAGGCCGAGCGCGCCGAGCGCGGGCGCGGGGTGGTCGACGACCGCGCCGATGGGCGCGGCCTTGACAATTGCGGAGGAGGAGTCGGTAGTACTCACGGCATGGACGATCCACCCGTCCTCAGCCTGGTACCAGAGTCTCTTTATCCTGGTACAACCACTACCTGGCAACGGCCCGGCGCCTTGGGCACCCTGGGGGCATGACGATGGTGGCGCAGCACGACGGGACCGACGTACGACGGCACGAGCTGGCCGGGTTCCTGCGCAGCCGTCGCGAGCGCATCACCCCCGAACAGGTCGGTCTGGTCCGGGGCCGCCGCCGGCGCACCCCGGGGCTGCGCCGCGAGGAGGTCGCCCAGCTCTCCGCCGTCGGCGTCACCTGGTACACCTGGCTGGAACAGGCCCGGCCCATCCAGGTCTCCTCGCAGGTCCTGGACGCGCTCGCCCGTGCGCTGCTGCTCGACCCCGTGGAGCGGGCCCATCTCTTCTCCCTGGCGGGAGCCGTCGACCCGGCGCCCGAGACGCCCTGTCCGGCCGTCACCCCGGCGCTGCGGCACATGCTGGACCAGTTGGAGCCCGTGCCGGCCTGCGTGATGAACAGCCGCTACGACATCCTCGCCTACAACCGCACCTACGGGCGGCTGCTGTGCGACATGGACGCCCTGCCCCCGGAGGACCGCAACTGCATGTGGCTCGCCTTCACCAACGCCGACTGGCAGGCGGCGGTCGCCGATCTGCCCGACTCGCACCGGGTGATGGCGGGCAAGTTCCGTGCGTCGATGGCCGGGCATCTCGCCGAGCCCGCGTGGAAGGCGCTGCTCGCGCGGCTGGAGGCGGCCTCGCCCGCGTTCCGTGAGGTGTGGGCGCGCCACGAGGTCCTCCCGCAGGGGCGCAGGATCAAGGGCATCCGCAACGCCCACGTCGGCCTGCTGCACCTGGAGCACACCAATCTCTGGCTCGGTCCGGCGGCGGGCCCCCGGCTCGTCGCCTATGTGCCGGTGGACGAGGAGTCCCGGGCGGGTCTGGAGCGGCTTCAGGCGCTGGCGCTCGCGGAGGTCTGAGCGTCGGCGGACTCCAGGCGGGCGGCGTTGCGTTCGGCCGTGTGGCGGGCCCAGGCCCCGCTGGTCAGCGCGCCGGCCAGCAGGACGCACAGGCCGCACGCGGTGATGACCCACCAGGCGGCCCGGCTCGCCTCGACGAAGCCCTCGATGTGCGACGTGGGGCTCACTCCCGACGCCAGTACGGCCCCGATGACGGCGACGCCCAGGGTCGCCCCGATCTGGCGGCTGGTGGAGGCGACGGCGGCCGCCACGCCCGCCTGGGCGCGGGGCATCCCCGAGACGGCGGTGTTGGTGATGGGCGCGTTCACCATGCCGAAGCCGAGACCGAACAGGACGTACCCGGTGAAGAGCAGCGGGGTGGACGCCTCCGCGTCGAGGACCGCGAAGACGAGCCCGCTCGCGGCCATCGCGACACCCGCGACCAGCAGCGACAGCCGGGGCCCGCGACTGCCCACGAGCCGTCCGGACAGTGGCGCGCAGACGAGGGTCAGGCCCGCCATCGGCAGCATGTACAGCCCCGCCTGCAGAGCGGACAGGCCGCGGACGTCCTGCAGATAGAGCGTGTTCAGGAAGAGGAACCCGCTCAGCGCGGCGAACGCGCTCACCGCGATGACCGTGGCCCCGCTGAACGGCGCCGAGCGGAAGAAGCGCAGGTCGATCAGGGGCTCGCGGCGCCTCGGCTCGTACAGCAGCAGCCCGGCGAGCGCGACGGCCGCCGGCGCGGCGACGAGCGGTTCGCGCTCGATGATCGCGTATGTGAGCGAGCCCAGGAACACGATCACCAGGAGCTGGCCGACCGGGTCCACCCGGCGCGGCCTGGGCGCGCGGGACTCGGGGACGTACCGCAGGGTCAGCAGCAGCGCGGCGAGACCGATGGGCAGATTGATCCAGAAGATCGAGCGCCAGCCGACCGACTCGACGAGGAGGCCACCGACGATCGGCCCCGCCGCCATGGAGATGCCGACGACCCCGCCCCAGACGCCGATCGCGCGGGCCCGCTCCCGGGGCTCGGTGAAGGTGTTGGTGATGATCGACATGGCGACCGGGTTGAGCATCGACCCACCGACGGCCTGGACCATGCGGAACGCGACGAGCGAGGTCAGATCGGGCGCGAGCGAGCAGAGCAGCGAGCCGAGGGAGAAGAGGACCAGGCCGGTGACGAAGACCTTGCGGCGGCCGATGCGGTCGGCGGTCGAGCCGGCGAGCATCAACAGCGAGGCGAGGACCAGGGTGTAGGCGTCGATCGTCCACTGCAGCCCGGCGACGGTGGCGTGCAGCTCCTTCTGGATGGAGGGGAGCGCGACATTCAGGACGGTGTTGTCCAGGCTGACGATCAGCAGGCTCATGCAGCAGATGACCAGGACCAGCACGCGCCGCCGGGATGTGAGCTCTGGCATACGTCGATAGTACGACTAACTAATGACTGCGGGTGTGCGCGACAATGGGGCAATGACCGCGTTCACTCCTCTCGCCATCGGCCCGCACACCGTGCAGCCGCCGGTGGTGCTCGCGCCCATGGCCGGCATCACCAACGCTCCCTTCCGCACTCTCTGCCGTGAATTCAGTGGCGGCAAGGGACTGTTCGTCAGCGAGATGATCACGACGCGGGCGCTGGTCGAGCGCAACGAGAAGACCATGCAGCTGATCCATTTCGACGAGACGGAGACGCCCCGCTCGATCCAGCTGTACGGCGTGGACCCGGCCACCGTCGGCAAGGCCGTCCGCATGATCGTGGAAGAGGACCTGGCCGACCACATCGACCTGAACTTCGGCTGCCCGGTCCCGAAGGTGACCCGCAAGGGCGGAGGCTCCGCGCTGCCGTACAAGCGGCCGCTGCTGCGGGCGATCCTGCATGAGGCCGTCTCGGGCGCGGGCGACCTCCCGGTCACCATGAAGATGCGCAAGGGCATCGACGACGACCACATCACCTACCTCGACGCCGGGCGGATCGCCGTCGAGGAGGGTGTGACGGCGATCGCTCTGCACGGGCGGACGGCGGCGCAGCACTACGGCGGCACGGCGGACTGGGACGCGATCGCGCGTCTGAAGGAGCACGTCCCGGAGATCCCGGTGCTCGGCAACGGCGACATCTGGTCGGCCGACGACGCCCTGCGGATGATGCGCGAGACGGGCTGCGACGGCGTCGTCGTGGGGCGCGGCTGCCTGGGGCGGCCGTGGCTCTTCGGCGACCTGGTGGCGGGCTTCGAGGGCACCGGCGCCTTCGCCGAACCGACGCTGCGGGAGGTCGCGGACGTGATGATCCGGCACGCGACGCTGCTCGGCGAGTGGATCGGCGACGAGTCGCGCGGGGTCATCGACTTCCGTAAGCACGTGGCCTGGTACCTGAAGGGCTTCGCGGTCGGCTCGGAGATGCGCAAGCGGCTGGCGGTCACCTCGTCGCTGGACGAGCTGAGCGCTCAGTTGAGCGAGCTGGACCTGGATCAGGCGTGGCCGGTGGGCGCGGACGGCCCCCGTGGCCGCACCTCGGGCAACAACCGGGTGGTACTGCCGGACGGCTGGCTGAAGGACCCCTACGACTGCTCCGGGGTCAGCGCGGACGCAGAACTGGACACGTCGGGCGGGTGAGCCCACATGGGCGAGGGGCCGCTCAGATGGTCCGGATGCTGGAATTCCGGCTGCGAGTGCGGCGTGATCCTCGCCACCCCTGATAGGGGGTGCGCTCAGATGAGCGGTTGTGAACTGACTGCATTTCTCAAAGGGTGGCACTGGGTGCCACCCTTTGTGTGTTCAAGACTTAAACGCAAGAGTCGAGAAGTTCGCTCATGTGAGCGTTTATTCTCTGGTTTGAGTCAAAGAACCTTCGAGGGGTGAAGGACTGCGGCGCCCCTGAGTTACCCCCTAGTCACTTTCGATCTGCTGGCGGACGGGTGGTTAAGGCCGTATGACGGGTAGGCGTACATACCCAGACGCCTTCGATCTGGGTATGTTCCTCGCCGTCAGGGCAGCCACCGAGTCCTCGAGGAGTCGAGACCCGTGTCGGAAAACAAAGATCAGAAGTTCGTGTACGACTTCACCGAGGGCAACAGGGACCTCAAGGACCTGCTCGGTGGCAAGGGCGCGAACCTCGCCGAGATGACCAACCTCGGCCTCCCGGTTCCTCCCGGCTTCACCATCACCACCGAGGCCTGCAAGGTCTACCTGGAGAGCGGCACCGAACCCGCCGCGCTGCGCGACGAGGTCAGCGCGCACCTCGACGCCCTCGAGCAGACCATGGGCAAGAAGCTCGGCCAGGCCGACAACCCGCTTCTGGTCTCCGTCCGCTCGGGCGCCAAGTTCTCCATGCCGGGCATGATGGACACCGTCCTCAACATCGGTCTGTCCGACGAGTCCGTGACCGGGCTCGCCACGCAGGCCGGCGACGAGCGCTTCGCCTGGGACTCGTACCGCCGTCTGATCCAGATGTTCGGCAAGACGGTCCTCGGCGTCGACGGCGAGCTCTTCGAGGAAGCCCTCGAGGAGGCCAAGCAGGCCAAGGGTGTCGTCATCGACACCGACCTCGCGGCCGCCGACCTCAAGAAGCTGGTCAAGCACTTCAAGAAGATCGTCTCCCGCGAGGCCGGGCGTGACTTCCCGCAGGACCCGCGCGAGCAGATGGACCTGGCCATCAAGGCCGTCTTCGACTCCTGGAACACCGACCGCGCCAAGCTCTACCGCCGCCAGGAGCGCATCCCCGGCGACCTGGGCACCGCCGTCAACGTCTGCTCCATGGTCTTCGGCAACCTCGGCCCCGACTCCGGCACCGGCGTCGCCTTCACCCGCGACCCCGCCTCCGGCCACCAGGGCGTCTACGGCGACTACCTGCAGAACGCGCAGGGTGAGGACGTCGTCGCCGGTATCCGCAACACCGTGCCGCTCGCGGACCTCGAGTCGATCGACAAGAAGTCCTACGACCAGCTGATGACGATCATGGAGACGCTGGAGACCCACTACAAGGATCTCTGCGACATCGAGTTCACCATTGAGCGCGGCCAGCTGTGGATGCTGCAGACCCGGGTCGGCAAGCGCACCGCCGGTGCCGCCTTCCGGATCGCCACCCAGCTCGTGGACCAGGGTCTGATCGACGAGGCCGAGGCCCTCCAGCGCGTCAACGGCGCGCAGCTCGCGCAGCTGATGTTCCCGCGCTTCGACGACCAGGCGAAGGCCGAGCTGCTGGGCCGCGGTATCGCCGCCTCGCCCGGCGCCGCCGTCGGCAAGGCCGTCTTCGACTCGTACACCGCCGTCAAGTGGTCGCGCTCGGGCGAGAAGGTCATCCTGATCCGCCGCGAGACCAACCCGGACGACCTCGACGGCATGATCGCCGCCGAGGGCATCCTGACCTCGCGCGGCGGCAAGACCTCGCACGCCGCCGTCGTCGCCCGCGGCATGGGCAAGACCTGTGTCTGCGGCGCCGAGGAGCTCGAGGTCGACACCAAGCGCCGCCGGATGACCGTCAACGGGACCGTCATCGAGGAGGGTGACGTCGTCTCCATCGACGGCTCCACCGGCAAGGTGTACCGCGGTGAGGTCCCCGTCGTGCCGTCCCCGGTCGTCGAGTACTTCGAGGGCCGGATGCATGCCGGCGCCGACGACGCCGACGAGCTGGTCGCGGCCGTCCACCGGATCATGGCGTACGCGGACCGAGTACGCCGCCTGCGCGTACGGGCCAACGCCGACAACGCCGAGGACGCCTCGCGGGCCCGCCGCTTCGGCGCCCAGGGCATCGGCCTGTGCCGCACCGAGCACATGTTCCTCGGTGAGCGGCGCGAGATGGTCGAGCGTCTGATCCTCGCCGACACGGACGACGAGCGCGAAGGGGCACTGAGTGCCCTGCTGCCGCTCCAGAAGAAGGACTTCGTCGAGCTGTTCGAGGCGATGGACGGCCTGCCCGTCACGGTCCGTCTGCTCGACCCGCCGCTGCACGAGTTCCTGCCCGACATCACCGAGCTGTCGGTCCGGGTCGCCCTCGCCGAGTCCCGCAAGGACGCCAACGAGAACGACCTGCGCCTCCTCCAGGCCGTGCACAAGCTGCACGAGCAGAACCCGATGCTGGGTCTGCGCGGTGTCCGCCTCGGTCTGGTCATCCCCGGCCTGTTCGCCATGCAGGTCCGGGCCATCGCCGAGGCCGCCGCCGAGCGGAAGAACGCCAAGGGCGACCCGCGCCCCGAGATCATGATTCCGCTCGTGGGCACGGTCCAGGAGCTGGAGATCGTCCGCGAGGAGGCCGACCGCGTCATCGCCGAGGTCGAGGCCGCCACCGGCACCGACCTGCGCCTGACGATCGGCACGATGATCGAGCTGCCCCGCGCCGCCCTGACCGCCGGTCAGATCGCCGAGGCCGCGCAGTTCTTCTCCTTCGGCACCAACGACCTCACCCAGACGGTGTGGGGCTTCTCGCGGGACGACGTGGAGGCCAGCTTCTTCACCGCGTACCTGGAGAAGGGCATCTTCGGGGTCTCGCCGTTCGAGACCATCGACAAGGACGGCGTCGGCTCGCTCGTCCGCAGTGCGGTACAGGCCGGCCGTGCCACTCGCCCCGACCTGAAGCTCGGCGTCTGCGGCGAGCACGGCGGCGACCCGGAGTCGGTGCACTTCTTCCACGAGGTGGGCCTGGACTACGTCTCCTGCTCGCCGTTCCGCATCCCGGTGGCGCGCCTGGAGGCCGGCCGCGCGGCGGCCACCTCCACGGGCTCCGACAGCCGGTAGGGCCGAAGAGCCACTGAAGCACCGGAGCCGCCGTCCGTCCCCGACCCTCACCGATGGGCGGCGGCTCCGGGATGAAAGAGACGGGGCGGGACACCTTGTGCGGAGGTGTCCCGCCCCGTAGTCATTCGTCCGGTTTCAGAAATGTCAGTTCCTGTTCAGTCCCGGCCGGTTGAATTGTGGTCTGTTGAAGACCAGAAGATGTCCGTTGAACTCCGGACCATTTCTCGGGGGTATTGGCGGAGGTCGATTTCCGCCATTCGTCCCGCAAAGAATGGTGGGGGCGCGGCCGCCGGATCCCCACCCGGCGGCCGCGCCCATTACCGCTGTCGGGCAAGTGAGCCGCAACCTTCGCCGACCGCCGCCGGACGCGCAAAGCCCCCCACGGTCTTCACGACGTCACCTCGGTCCTGAAGGTTTCCTGCCCGACGCCGTACAGCCTTTCGGTTTGCGCCCGGTCTCCGCGATGCGTTTCAACTGTGGCTGAAACACCCTGGTAACGTCCTGTGATGGCGTGCATACTCTTCGACGGGGGTGATTGCGGGTGCAACAGGTGGGGGTTCAATGCTTCGGATTCATTTCACTGGTGAAGACCTTGCCGGTGTCCGTATGGCCGCCCGGCCGGATGTGTTGTGGGAAACGATTCTGAGCTTTCACCGGTTAAGGGACCGGCGAGGCCCGATGGTGTTCGGGGAATGGCGCTCCGAAACGCGCACGCGGTTGAACGGTGAAACACGACTGCTCGGCGCACTCGTGCCGACGCGTGGCTATTTCCCCGACTTTCTGACACCGCCGGAGGGCGTCCTCGGCCTCGACGAGGGCCTCCAGGCGCTGCGCGCCACCCCGCCGGCCCGGCTCCACGCGGAACTGGCCCTGCTGGCCTCGGACCGCTATGGGACGCGCGTCCTGCCCTCGCCGCTCTCCTCGCTCGCCGAGGGCTGCACGGCGCCGCTGAGCCGCCTCCTGGGCGCGCTGCGCAGCTACCACCGGGCCGCCATCGAGCCGTACTGGCCCTACATCCAGGCCCGCGTGGACGCGGACCGGGCCGTCCGGGGCCGGGCCGTCCTGGACGGCGGAGCCGACGAACTGCTGGCCTCGCTCCCGCCGATGCTCCGCTGGCAGGCCCCCGTCCTGGAGGCCGACTACCCCGTCGACCGCGACATCCATCTGGACGGGCGCGGGCTGCTGCTCCAGCCCTCGTACTTCTGCCGGGGCACGCCGGTGATGTACCGCAACCAGGAGCTCCAGCCGGTCCTGGTCTATCCGATCACCCACACCGACGCCCCGGTGTGCAGCGAGCCGGGCGGCCCCTCCCTCGGCAAGCTCGTCGGCCACACCCGCTCCGCCGTGCTCCACGCCATCGGCGACGGCGGCACGACCAGCGAACTGGCCCGCAGGGCCGGGGTGTCGCTCGCCTCGGCGAGCCAGCACGCCGGGGTGCTGCGCGATGCCGGCCTGGTGGTCACCCTGCGGCACGGCAACTCGGTCCTGCACACGCTGACCCCGCTGGGCGCCGCCCTGCTCGGGGCGGGCGCCCAGCGGGACCCCTGTTACGCGCGGAACGGCCCGGTCACCTCGTAGGTGATGCCGCCGGACGAACTGCCGGTGGTGCCACGCTGGCTGGAGAAGTACAGCCGGTTGCCGGCCGGCGAGAAGGCCGGGCCGGTGATCTCGGAGCCGGACTGGCCGCTGATCCGGAGGAACGGCGCGACGATGTCGTCGGGCGTGATGACGCAGATCTCCATGTTGCCGCCGTCCTCGGCGACGAAGAGGTCACCGGAGGACGTGCCGGTGATGTTGTCGACGCCGGTGAGCGGAGCGGTGCCGGAGACCAGCGAGTCGTCGTAGGCCAGCTCGTAGGTGCTGTTCGAGAGGTTGACCTGCCAGACGCGGTTGTCGCCCTTGGTGGTGAACCAGACGGTGTTGTTCGCGTAGTAGCAGCCCTCGCCGCCGTTGAACCGCTTGGCGCCGGAGACCTGGTCGCGGGTGACGGTGGGGGAGCCGTCCGGGTCCGGCACGGTCTGCCAGGTGAAGGAACCGGAGGTGCCGGTGCCCGCCTTGAAGACCTGGAGCGTGCCGGTGGACAGGTTGCCCCATGTGGTGGGGATGAACCGGTAGAAGCAGCCGTTCGTCTCGTCCTCGGTCAGGTAGATCACCTGACGGACGGGGTCCGCGGCGGCCGCCTCGTGCTTGAACCTGCCCATCGCGTCCCGGCGGGTGCTGGTGCCGCCCCACGGGTCGGTCTCGTAGACGGAGCCGAGGGACACCTCCTCGCACGACAGCCAGGTGTTCCACGGCGTGGCGCCGCCCGCGCAGTTCTGCCGGGTGTTGGAAAGGATGCGGTAGGCGCCGGTGATCGTGCCGGAGGAGTTGAACTTCACCGCGCTCGCGCCGCCACCGGGGTTGATCTCCGAGTTGGAGACGTAGATCCAGCCGCTGCCGTCGGCGAAGCAGGCGCCGCCGTCAGGGGCGTTGTGCCAGGTGTACGAGGTACCCGGGACCGTCTGGCCGGACCGGGCCATCACCCGGCTGGTGAACCCGCTGGGCAGCTGGATACCGTTCGCGTCCGCCGCGCCGAGCGCTCCGTACGGACCCGTTCCGGGCTGGGCGGGAGCCGCGAAGGCGGCCCCTCGCCACAAGGTGCCGCCGAAGGCGGCTGCCGACGTGCCGATGACCGCTCCGCGCAGGAAACTGCGTCGCTCCACGTCTCACTCCAGAGGGGGTGGTGACCGCCCCGCCGCACCGGTCGGCGGCGGGGTCGCGCGCTTCCGGAACCTAGGAGTACGGAATTGACGGTGCAGCAACAGCCGGTGAAGGGGAAGCGTCGGGTCGCGGTCACTGCCGCGGAGCGCCCCGCCGGGGTCAGGATGCCGACGGGGGCACGCGCCCGTCCCGGGGCCCTTCCTGGAACCTCAAAAAAATCTTCCGGGCAGCGATGAGTTTCGCTCCGGCCTCCCGTCTACCCCTTCGTAAGCAACACGCAGACCAGGGAAGAGAGACGGAACCATGCCTCAGATGATCTTCGTGAACCTGCCCGTGAAGGACCTCGACGCCTCGAAGGCCTTCTGGGGCAAGCTCGGCTACTCCTTCAACCCGCAGTTCACCGACGAGACCGCCGCCTGTCTGGTCATCAGCGACACCATCTTCGCGATGCTCCTGACCGAGCCCAAGTTCAAGGAGTTCACCAAGCCCGGCAAGGAGATCGCCGACGCGACGACGACCACCGAGGTGCTTCTCGCCCTGAGCGCCGAGAGCCGCGAGAAGGTCGACGAGCTCGTCGACGGCGCCCTTGGCGCGGGTGGCTCCGCGGCGAAGGACCCGATGGACTACGGCACGATGTACGGCCGTTCCTTCACGGACCCGGACGGGCACCACTGGGAGGTCATGTGGATGGACCCGTCCGCGATCCAGGGCTGAACGGAACCGGCCTCAGGCCTTGAGCCTCTCGTACGTCACGCCGGTGAGCTGCTCGGACGCGATCCAGAGCCGCTCGCCGGCGACGTCGTTCAGCGTCCACTTCGCCCGCCACGAGGGCGCCGGAGCGCCCCGCCACAGCAGGAACGACGGCCCGGTGAAGGAGTCCGGCCGCACCCCGCGGGCGGTGGCCGCGTACAGCGTCGGCAGCGCGCCCGACTCCGCCGGCTGGGCGATGATCCGGTTGCCGAGCTCCACGATCCGCTCAGCGGCCCGGCGGCCCTCCATCCGGACACCGGCGGTCTGGAGGTTGGTCGACGCGTAGCCGGGGTGGGCCGCCGCCGCGATCACGTCCGCGCCGGCCGTCTTCAGCCGCCGCGCCAGTTCGTGGGTGAAGAGCAGGTTGGCCGTCTTCGAGCGGCCGTAGGCGACCCAACGGCGGTAGCGCCGCTCGCTGTTGAGATCCCCCATGTCGATGTTGGCGAGGGCGTGCAGCCCGCTGGACACGGTCACCACCCGGGCCTCCGCCGCGCCGAGGAGCCGGGGGAGCAGCAGCCCGGTGAGCGCGAAGTGCCCCAGGTGGTTGACGCCGAACTGCGTCTCGAAGCCGTCCGCGGTGCGTCCGTACGGCAGGGCCATCACGCCCGCGTTGTTGATGAGCAGATCGAGCCGCTCGTACGGGAACGAGCCCGCGAAGTCCCGGACGGAACCCAGGTCTGCCAGATCCAGCGGCTTGAACTCCACCCGGGCGGTGGGGACGTCCCGGCGAATGGCCGCCACGGCGGCGTTGCCCCGGGCCTCGCTGCGGCACGCGAGCACGACCCTCGCCCCGCGCCGGGCGAGCTCGCGCGCGGTGACGAGCCCTATGCCGCTGTTGGCGCCGGTGACCACGGCGGTACGGTCGCCCTGGTCGGGGATCTTGCCTATGTGCCAGCCGGTCGGGGCCATGCGGACCTCCTCGTTCTTACTGTCCAGTAGGAAGGAGCTCCGCACAGCCTACGGCCGCCCCCGGCGCCGTCAGGCGGAGGCTCCGCCGTCGATCACCAGGTCCGTGCCGACCACCGACCCGGCGTCCTCCGACGCCAGGTAGAGCACCGCGGCGGCGACCTCGCCGCCGGTCGAGATCCGTCCGAGCGGCGACTGTTCCTTCATCCGTACGGCGCGCTCGGCGTCCGTCTCGCCGGGCAGGAGCGACATCGACGAGTCGGCGGGGCCCGGGCTGACCGCGTTGATCCGGATGCCGTCCGCGACGTGGTCCAGGGCGGCGGCGCGGGTGAGCGCGGAGACGGCGGCCTTGGAGACGGCGTAGCCGGCGAGGCCCGGACGGCGGGTGTGGGCGCCGAGGTTGGAGGCGATGTTCACGATGGCGCCGCCGCCGTTGGACCGCATATGGGCGACCTCGGCCTGCAGGGAGAGCAGGACGCCGGTGACGTTGATGTCGAGGAGCGTCCGCCAGTCCTCCTCGGGGAGGTCCGCCACCGGCTGCCCGCCGCGGAAGACCCCGGCGTTGTTGACGGCGACGTCGAGGCCGCCGAACCGTTCGGCGGTCCGCCGCACCAGCTCCCGTGCGTCCCCGGAACGGGACACGTCGGCGGTGAACGCGGCGGCGGCCCCGCCCGCCTCCTCGATCAGGGCGACCGTCTCGGCCAGCGGCCCGGCGCCGCGGCCGGCGACCGCCACCGACGCGCCCTCGTCGGCGAAGGACAGGGCGATCGCGCGGCCGAGACCGGTACCGCCGCCGGTGACGAGGACGGTCCTGCCCTGGAAGCGGGCGGACGGGCGGGCGGACGAATGGGCGGACGGGCGTGCGGACATGGTGACAACTCCCCGAATCATGGGGGCCCGAGATCGGACCCTCTCTTATTTGACCGTACGTTCCAATATGAAGGCAGAAAGAAACGGCGCCGCAGCGCCGTTCCGGCAAGCCGTTCAGTCCAGCAGTTCCAGCGCCTGCTCCGCCGCCTCCCGCACGCGTGCGGGGTCCGTCGAGGCCTTGCCGACCAGCCGGATGCCCTGGAGGAGAACCAGCAGCATCCGGGCCAGCGCCTGCGGGTCGCGGCCCTCGGGCAGCTCGCCCCGGGCCCGGGCCCGGACGAGCGCCGAGTGCAGCAGTGTCTCGATCTGCTCCCAGCTCCGCTCCACCCGGCGGGCCGCACTCGCGTCGTGCGGCCCCAGCTCCGCCGCCGTGTTGGTGATGAAACAGCCGGTCAGGCGCAGGTCGTCGGCCGCGGCCTCGGCGGCGAACCGGCGCACCACCGCACGTACGGCGGGCAGCGCCGGCCCCGGCCGGGACAGCTCCTCCATCAGCAGCGGATCGTTCAGCCGGAGGTAGCGGTCCATCGCCTTCAGATACAGCTCGTGCTTGTTGCCGAAGGTCGCGTAGATGCTGGCGCGGCCGATCCCGAGGTGCTCGACGAGGTCCGACATCGTCGTCGCCTCGTAGCCGCGCCGCCAGAACAGTTCGAGCGCTGACTGGAGCGCGGCGTCCGGATCGAATTCCTTGGTCCTGGCCACGCCGTGACTCTAGATCGAATTGGAACGATCGGTCAAGGAAGGGTGGTTATACCGTCCGCACCTCGAACACCTCGACCGAGACCTCCTCGTCGTCCAGGCATCTGCCCGTCTCCAGGTCGAAGCGCTGCTTCAGCAGCGGCGACGCCACGAACGGGCGCCCCGACACCGAGCCGAGCAGCCCCCGCGAGAGCACCTGCGCGCCCGTGAACGGATCGCGGTTGTCGATCGCGTACGCCCGCCCCGACCGGTCCACGAAGAGCGCTGCCTGCCGCCCGTCCGGCAGCAGCGCCGCCACCCCGCGGCCCGGTGTCAGCCGGGACTCCTCGCAGATGGTGAGCCAGTTGTCGGAGGCGTGGGAGAGCTGAAGAGTCATCGCGCGGAAACCCCTTCCAGGGTGAGGATGGTGAGGTCGGGCTTGATCTGGTCGCGCTCCGGCACGAACCGGACCGACGGGTCCGGCGCGTCCGGCGCGTTGACGAAGGAGACGAAGCGGCGCAGCCGGTCCGGGTCGTCCAGGGTCTGCGCCCACTCGTCCTGGTAGCCGTCGACGTGCGCGGCCATCAGGGACTCCAGCTCGTCGCAGAGCCCCAGGGAGTCGTGGACCACGACGTCCCGGAGGTGGTCCAGGCCGCCCTCCAGCCGCTCCAGCCAGGTGGAGGTGCGCTCGAGCCGGTCCGCCGTACGGATGTAGAACATCAGGAACCGGTCGATCAGCCGCACCAGTTCGGCGTCCGAGAGGTCCTGCGCGAGGAGGTCGGCGTGGCGCGGGGTCGCGCCGCCGTTGCCGCCCACGTAGAGGTTCCAGCCGCTCGCCGTGGCGATCACCCCGAAGTCCTTGGACTGGGCCTCCGCGCACTCACGGGCACAGCCCGAGACCGCCGACTTGAGCTTGTGCGGGGAGCGCAGGCCCCGGTAGCGCAGCTCCAGGTTGATCGCCATCTTCACCGAGTCCTGCACGCCGTAGCGGCACCAGGTCTGTCCCACACAGGACTTCACCGTGCGCAGCGACTTGCCGTACGCGTGGCCGGACTCGAAACCGGCGTCCACCAGCCGCGTCCAGATCGCCGGCAGCTGCTCCACCCGGGCGCCGAACATGTCGATCCGCTGACCGCCCGTGATCTTGGTGTAGAGGCCGAAGTCGCGGGCCACCTCGCCGATCACGATCAGCTTCTCCGGAGTGACCTCGCCGCCGGGGATGCGCGGCACCACCGAGTACGAACCGTTGCGCTGCAGGTTCGCCAGGAAGTGGTCGTTGGTGTCCTGGAGCGAGGCCTGCTCGCCGTCCAGGATGTAGCCGTTGTTGAGGCTGGCCAGGATCGAGCCGACGGTCGGCTTGCAGATCTCGCAGCCCTCACCGCCACGCGCCTCCGGCCGCCCGTGCGAGTCCAGGAGCGCGGCGAACGAGGTCAGCCGCAGCGTGCGGGTGATCTCGTACAGCTCGCTGCGGGTGTACGAGAAGCAGGCGCACAGACCGCTGTCGGCGGGCGCCGGGAGCAGCTGACCGATCAGCTTCACACAACTGCCGCAGCCCGTACCGGCCTTGGTGCACTTCTTCACCTCGGGCATCGAGGAGCAGGCCGTGATCGCCTTCTTGGTCACGTTGTGGCAGCTGCAGATCACCGCGTCGTCGGGCAGCGCGGACGGGCCGAGCGCCACGGGCGCTCCCGCGCCGGCCGGCAGCACCAGCTGCTCGGGGGAGACCGGCGGGACGGACCCGGTGAGCGGGCGCAGCATCCCGTACGCGTCGGCGTCACCGACCAGTACACCGCCGAGCAGCACGCCGTCGCCGTCCACGACCAGCTTCTTGTAGATACCGGAGCGGGAGTCCGAGTAGACGACGTCCAGGCAGCCCTCCGCCGTGCCGTGCGCGTCGCCGAACGACGCCACGTCCACGCCGAGCAGCTTCAGCTTCGTCGACATGTCGGCACCCGTGAACGCGTGCTCCTCGGCCGCGGCGATCGTCGCGGCGGCCGTCTGCGCCATCTCGTAGCCCGGCGCGACCAGGCCGTAGACCTTGCCGTCCGAGGCCAGCGCGCACTCGCCGATGGCGTACACCGCCGGGTCCGACGTACGGCACTGCTCGTCGACCGCGATACCGCCGCGCTCGCCGACCGCCAGACCGCAGTCGCGGGCCAGCTGGTCCCGGGGCCGCACACCCGCCGAGAAGACGACCATGTCGGTCTCCAGCTCGGAGCCGTCCGACAGCCGCATCGCGGTGACCGTGCCGTCGGCCGTCAGGACCTCCTGGGTGCCCGTGCCGGTGTGGACGGTCAGCCCCATCTGCTCGATCGTGCGCAGCAGCGCCGCGCCACCGCCCTCGTCGACCTGCACCGGCATCAGCCGGGGCGCGAACTCGACGATGTGCGTCTCCAGGCCGAGGCCCTTCAGGGCGCCCGCCGCCTCCAGACCGAGCAGACCGCCACCGACCACCGCGCCGACCTTCGACGTCTTCGCGAACTCCTCGATCGCGAGGAGGTCCTCGATGGTGCGGTAGACGAAACAGCCGCGCGCGTCCTTGCCGGGCACCGGCGGGACGAACGGGTACGAGCCGGTCGCCAGCACCAGCGTGTCGTAGGTGAAGGACCGCCCCGAGCGGGAGACGACCGTGCGGCTCTCCCGGTCGACGGTCTCGGCCGGGTCGTCCAGATACAGCTCGATCCCGTGCCGCTCCATGAAGTCGCCCTCGACCATCGAGAGGTCGTCCGGGGTCTTCCCGTCGAAGTACGAGGTCAGCTTGACCCGGTCGTACGCCGGGCGCGGCTCCTCGCAGAGCACCACGACACGGGCCCGCTCGGTGACACCGCGGTCCGCGAGGGCCTCCAGGAACCGCTGGCCGACCATCCCGTGGCCGACCAGGACGATGGTGGGGGTGTTCACGGTCATCTCAGGACCCTCCGTCATGGGTGAGCAGGTGGAGCAGGGGAGCTTCGGGCAGGGCCTCGTCGCCCTCCCAGGCCCGGGCGAGCGCCCCGACCGCGGCGAGATCGCCGAGAAGTACACCGCCGACCAGCCGGTCGCCACGGACGACGACCTTCCGGTAGGCGCGGCGGGTGGCGTCGGTCAGCTGGACGACGTCGTCGCCCGGCTGCGCCGTGGCCTCGCCGAACGCGGCGAGGTCCAGCGCCTCGGGCCCGCCGAGAGTGAGCCGGGTCAGCGCCCGGGTGCCGGCGTAGGCGGGGCCGCCGTCGCCGGTCAGTACGGAGACCAGCGCGTCGGCCTGTTCCAGCGCGGGGCCGGCCAGGCCGTAGACCCGGCCCTGGTGCTCCGCGCAGTCGCCGACGGCGTGGATGAACGGATCCGAGGTGCGCAGCTCGTCGTCGACGACGACGCCGGTACGGACGTCCAGCCCCGCGTCCCGGGCGAGACCCACGCGGGGCCGTACCCCGCAGGCCAGGACGACGACCTGGGCGTCCAGGACGAACCCGTCCGCCAGCTCCACGGCCGTGACCGCGCCGTCGCGCTGCCGCAGCCCGCTCACCCGGCACTCCGTGTGCACCTCGACGCCGAGCGATTCGACGTGGGAGCGCAGGAGGGCCGAGGCCTGCTCGTCCAGCTGGCGCTCCATCAGCCGCTCGCCCTGCTGCGTCAGGACGACCTCCGCGCCGCGCGCCGCCAGCGCCCGGGCGGCGGACACCCCGAGCAGACCGCCGCCGACGACGACCGCCCGCACCCCGGGGCGCACCAGCGCCCGGAGCTCCAGGCAGTCGTCGAGCGTGCGGAACGGATGGACCCCCTCGGGCAGCCTGCTGCCGCGCAGACCGCGCAGCGGCGGCAGCACCGGGTTGGAACCCGTCGCCAGGACCAGCCGGTCGTAGCCGACCGTGCTGCCGTCGGCGCAGTGCACCACCCGGGCCTCCCGGTCGATGCGCTCCGCCCGCACGCCGTGCCGTACCGGCTCCAGGGGCGCCGGCAGGGCGATCACCTCCGGCGCGTACCGTCCGGCCAGGACGTCGGCCAGCAGCACCCTGTTGTAGGGCGCGTGCGGCTCTTCGCCGAGGAGGGTGACCGGCAGGCGCTGGGCGAGCCGGGCGCCCGCCGTCCCGCCGCCGACCACCACGATCCGTGTACTCATACCCGCAGCGTGCGGGGTCGGTGTTACCCGACGGCATCCCGTCTGTTTCCCGTACGGAACGCTGACCTCAACCGCCGTCCACCCGGGATGTGAGGGACATCGACCGGACAGCGCTGCCCGGGACCGCCGCGGCCGCCGTGCCGCGGCCCCGCAGCCTCAGGCGTACCTCAACTCTCACCGAGATCGATGGACGGCACACTCATCGTCTCCCTAGGCTCGCGGTCATGCCTGACATGTCGCTGACCACCGTCGTCCTGCTGTGTCTCGCCGCCCTCGTGGCCGGCTGGATCGACGCGGTGGTCGGCGGCGGCGGGCTGCTCCTGCTGCCGGCGCTGCTGCTGGGCATGCCGCACGTGCCGGCCGCCCAGATCCTCGGCACCAACAAGGCCGTGTCCATCGTCGGTACGTCCGGCGCCGCCGTGACCTATGTGCGCAAGGCGCCCGTCCAGGTGGGGACGGCGGTACGGATCGGTCTCGCCGCGCTCGCCGGATCCATGACCGGGGCCTTCTTCGCGGCCGGGATCAGCAGCGAGGTGCTGCGGCCGGTCATCATGGTCGTCCTGCTGGGCGTGGCCGCGTTCGTGATGCTGCGGCCGTCCTTCGGGACCGGCGAGGACAAGGGCCCGGCGACCCGGGCCAGGGTGATCGCCGCGATCGTCCTGGTCGGCGGGGGCATCGGTTTCTACGACGGCCTCGTCGGCCCCGGCACCGGCACCTTCCTGGTCCTCGCGCTGACCGCCGTGCTCCATCTCGACCTGGTGACCGCCTCCGCGACCGCCAAGATCGTCAATGTGTGCACCAACGCGGGGGCGCTGGCGATGTTCGCGTACCAGGGGACCGTGCTGTGGCAGCCGGCGGCGGTGATGGCGGTCTTCAACCTGACCGGCGGGATGATCGGCGCGCGCATGGCCCTGCGCAAGGGTGCGGAGTTCGTGCGCGGGGTCCTGCTGTTCGTGGTCTTCTCGCTGGTCGCGAAGCTCGCCTTCGACCAGTGGGCGTAGGGACGGGCGCGGGGCCGGCGCACGCCGGGGGGCCCGGGACGCGTCCTAGCGCACCCCGATGAGATGCGCGAAGGCCACGACGTTGCCCTGGTAGCCGGACTTCTTGGAGAAGCCGCCGCCGCAGGTGATCACCCGTAGCTCGGCGCGGTCGGCCTGTCCGTACACCTTCTCGTCCGGAAAGGCGTCGTTCTCGTACACCTCGACGGCGTCGATGGTGAAGACGGCGGTGCGGCCGTCCACGCGGTCCACCTCGATGCGGTTGCCCTTCTGCAGCGCCCCGAGCGCGTAGAAGACGGCCGGTCCCCGGGCGTTGTCGACATGGCCCGCGACGATCGCCGTGCCCTTGGCGCCGGGTGGGGTGCCGTCCTTGTACCAGCCGGCCAGATTGCGGTTGCCGGCCGGCGGCACCTCCAGCCGGCTGCTCCCGTCGAGCCCCAGGCGCATCACCGGGGCGTCGACGTCGATCTTCGGGATGCGCAGCCGGTACGGCGGCGACGGAGGCAGCGGGTCGGCGGCCGCCTCCGTGTGCAGTTCGGGGCCCGCGGCGAAGGCCTGGGCGGCGGACGGGACGGGCGGGGTCACGTCGTGGGAGCCGTTCTGGACCAGCCAGAGACCGACGCAGACGGCGGCCGCTATGCCCCAGCCCTTGTTCTTGGTGGTCACGGTCGGGGTCCTCCGGGGGTGATCCGGGTGTGGCCCCGCCCCCGCCGGGCCGGGGGGCGCGCAGCGGGGGCGGGGCGGCGGTACGCGGGACGGAAGGTCCCGGCTAGTGGCCCTGCGCGCCGCTCGCCCGGCGGCGCAGGAGCCAGGTACCGCCGACGGCGGCAGCGGCCAGTACGGCCACGCCCGCCGCGATCTGGGTGGTGTCCGGGCCGACGCTGCCGCCGACTCCGGTGCTCACATGGCCGCTGGGGCCGTGGTGGCGGACCACCAGCTCGCCGCTCGCCCGCTTGCCGTTGTCGCACTCGACGGTGATGCGGTGGGTGCCGCCCTCGGCGTGGTGCGGGACCGTGAACTGGCCGGCCACGACCTCCTTGTGCATGCTCGGCGACAGCTGGAACCGGCCCGCGTCGAGTCCGTGGACCTCACCCACGCCGTGGCCGTTCTTGCCGCAGGCGGTGGTGTTCACGGTGATGCGCGTGCCCGGGGAGGCGGTCGAGGGGAAGACCTCGAGCCCCTCGTGCTTCCCGGTGCGGTCCTCCGCCTCGTGGTTCCCGGTGCGGTCCTCCTCGTGGTCTCCTGCGTACGCCACGGGCGCGGCGACCGCGACCAGGGCGCAGAACGGTAGGAGCGCCGACGCGGTACCGGTCAGCAGGCGGGTGGTGGTGCGCATGGAATCCTCCGGGGCGCGCGTTTTCGGGCGGTGTCCTCTCCACGAGATAAGGCCGGGCACAGCGTCCGCGCCTGCTGATGGAGGGTCAGATCCGCCGACGGAGACGGCGTGTCGCCCTGGACGCGGCGCGTTTCCGCAGGTGGGAGCGAGTTACGAAGCGTCAGCTACGCTCCCGCGCCGAACGGGTGACAGGGCCGCGCCCTTTCCGCCCCGCCCGCTCAGATCTCGTCCCACTCCACCGACTCGTACGCCGCGTAGACCCGCTTCATCAGGTCCTCGTCCACCTCGTACGTCACCCCGTCGATCCTCCGCACCGGTGCGATCCCCCGGGCGTTCGTCACGAACGCCGCACGGAAGGACGGGAGGTCCGACAAGGTCACCGGGGCGTGGGCCGAGGGGAGGAGGGGCTCCAGGAGGGCCATCGTGATGCCGCGCAGGGACGGGGCGTCCGGCCAGATCACCGAGGTGCCGTCCCAGAAGGCGATGTTGGTGATCGAGCCCTCGGAGATCACGCCGTCGGGGCCCGTCAGCAGCGCCTCGTCGAAGCCGGCGCGCTCCGCCTCGGTGCCGTAGTAGAGCTGGCCGAAGCCGCCCAGATGCTTGATGTGGGGGACGGGCCGCTGGTACGGCACGGACATCAGGCTCCGCGGCTCCCGGCCCGTCGTCACCGGCTCGCGGACCGTCACCACCGGCAGTACCTCCCCGTCCGGCCGCCGGTACACATGGACCCGGGTGGCCGCGTCCCGGCGGTCCGCCGCCGCCATGGCCTGCCGGACGAGCGCGCGCACCCGCCCGCCGTCCAGGCCCGTGCCGAAGAGCTCCCGGGTGGCCGCGTCCAGCCGGGCCAGGTGGAGGTCGAGGCCCCGGACCCGCCGGTCCCTCACCTGCATCGCCGTGAAATGCCCGTAGCCGCTCTGCGCGACACCGAAGAGCTCGGCCTCGCCCACGGCCCTGCCGTCGGCCTCGATGTATACGGATGCGGTCGTCATGGCCCCCACCGTACGACCGCCGTTCGGCACGCCGAGCGGATCTTTCCAAGAGCCGCTTGACCTCAACCAAACTTGAGGAACGAGTCTCTTCCCCATGACCACGCACACCGTGCCGACGCGCACCACGCCCGCGCCCATGTCCACGACGACCTCCACGTCCGCCACCCCCGCCCCGCCCACCCTCGCCGTCATCGTCGCGAGCACCCGCGAGGGCCGCTTCGCCCCCGTCATCGCCGACTGGTTCCTCTCCCGGACCGGCGAACGCACCGACTTCGCCGTCGACCTCATCGACCTCGCGGACATCGACCTGCCCCCGGCGCCCTCCCACAACCCCGGCCCCGGCGTCCGTGCCGAACTGGAGAAGGTGAGCCCCCGGCTCGCCGCCGCCGACGCCTTCGTCGTCCTCACCCCCGAGTACAACCACTCCTTCCCGGCCTCCCTGAAGAGCCTCATCGACTGGCACTACAGCGAATGGCAGGCCAAGCCCGTCGGGTTCGTGTCCTACGGCGGGATCTCCGGAGGCCTGCGCGCCGTCGAGCAACTGCGCCAGGTCTTCGCCGAGATGCACGCCGTCACCGTCCGCGACACCGTCTCCTTCCACCACGCGCACTCCCACTTCGGACCCGACGGGCGGCACAAGGACCCCGAAGCCGCCAATGCCGCTGCCACCGCCATGCTCAACCAGCTCGGCTGGTGGGCGAGGGCACTGAGCGAGGCCAAGTCCGCCCGCGCCTACGCCGCGTGAAGGGAATCCGGGCCGGGTGCCGCCCGCCTTGAGAAGGAGGCCGCCGGGGCCGCGCTGCATCCTTCGGCGCAGCGCGGTCTCGTCTCCGCTCACGACGATCTCCGCGCGCGGCGCCGGGACGATGGGTGCATGACCGAGACTCTGCGCCCGAAGCCAGCAACCACTCTTGTTAGTAAGGCAGTTGGGCGCCTGCCATTGCTCGACGTACTGCGCGGCGCGGCCATCCTCGGCACCCTGATGACCAACGTCTGGATCTTCACCGCCCCGGGCTCCGAGTGGGGCCTCGTGGAGAACGCGACCGGGGCGGAGCCCTTCTCGGCCCAGGGGGTCTTCCGGCTCGCCGCCGACGGCAAGTTCCTGTCCCTGCTCACCGTCCTCTTCGGAGTCGGCCTCGCCCTCCAGTACGACTCCGCCGCCCGGCGCGGAGAGCCCTGGCCGGGCCGCTACCGGTGGCGGGCGCTCTTCCTCTTCACCGAGGGCACCGCGCACTTCGTCCTCGTCTTCGCCTGGGACGTCCTGATGGGGTACGCCGTCACCGCCCTCCTCGTCGCCTGGCTGCTGGCCCGCACCGAGCGCGTGAGGCGGGTGGCGATGTGGTGCGCGGGCGGCTTCCACCTCGCGGTGATGGCCCTGCTCACCCTGGCATTGGCCGGGGAGTCCGACACCGGCCCGGACCCGGACGACGAGGGCGCGGTCGCGCTCTACGCCCACGGCGGCTACCTCGACCAGATCGCCTTCCGTCTCGACCACGCCCTCGCCCTGCGCATCGAGCCGGTGATCTCCTTCGGGCTGCTCGTCTTCCTCTTCCTGCTCGGCGTGCGCCTCCACCGGGCCGGAGCGTTCGGCGCGGACGCCGCCGGCCGCCGGATCCGCGTCAGGATGCTCCGCTGGGGCCTCGGCGTCGGCGTGCCGCTGAACGTCGCCACCGCCGCGGGCGGCTCCGACTTCTTCCTGCTCGGCCGCTATGTCGCCGCCCCGGTCGTGGCTCTCGGCTACATCGGCCTGATCGGCGTGCTCCTCGACCGCGCCCGAGGCACCGGGATCCTCACCAGCGGTCTGACCGCGGTCGGCCGCACCTCCCTCTCCTGCTACGTCGCCCAGAACGTGCTGTCCATGCTCGCCTGCTACGGCATCGGCCTGGGTCTCGCCGCACGCCTGGGCGAGGACGGCAGCCCGTGGTGGGTGATGGGACTGTGGGCGGCGGTCTGTCTCGTCCTCGTGACCGGCGCGAGCCTCTGGCTGCGCCGGTTCGACCACGGCCCGCTCGAGGCTCTCCAGCGGTGGGTGCTGCGGCGCGGCTAGCGGACGGCCCGGGGCTGCGAGCGGCGGGCGCCCGGCCGTGCGTACGGTGAAGGCGGGGCGACCCGCCCGCTGAACCCGCCGCCCGGGCCGCCCCGGAGGCGAACCGAGCCCCGAAGGACGAAGAAGGAGCGCGCCCGTGACGCTGGCCCTGACCGTACTCACCACCACCGACAGCGCGGCCAAGGCCGAGGAACTGGCCCGTGGCGCCGTGGAGGCGCGGCTCGCCGCCTGCGCGCAGATCACCGGACCCGTCACCTCGATCTTCCACTGGCAGAAGGCGATCGAGACCAGCGAGGAGTGGCAGGTGACCCTGAAGACGACGGACGCCTGTTACGACGATCTGGAGGCCCATCTCGTCGCCGCGCACGACTACGAGACCCCGGAGATCATCGCCACGCCGGTGGTCCGCGCGAGCGCCGCCTACCTCGCCTGGCTCCAGGCGGAGACCGTCGCCAGGTGACCGGTCCCGAACTGCCGTTCTTCGTCTACGGAACACTGCGCCCGGGCGAGCACAACCACGACCGCTTCCTGCGGGGCCGTACGGCGGGCGAGGAGCCGGCCACGCTGCCGGGAGCGCAGCTGTACGACGGCCCCGGCTACCCGTACGCGCTCCCGGGCCCCGGGGAGGTCAGGGGTGAGCTGGTGACCGCCGCGCCCGGCGCGTACGCCTCCCTGCTCTCCGTACTCGACGCCCTGGAGGAGTACTTCGGGACCGGGCATCCGCTCAATCTGTACGAGCGGCAGGCGCGGGACGTCGTCCGGGACCGGGACGGCGCGGCCGTCCGCGCCTGGGTGTACTTCGCGGCGCCCGGGGCGGCCCTCGGCCCGCTCATCCCGGGCGGTGACTGGGTCACCCGCGCGCGGCCTCCAGGCGCACCGCGCACACCTTGAACTCCGGCATCCGCGAGACCGGGTCGAGCGCCGGATTGGTCAGGGTGTTGGCGCGGCCCTCGCCCGGCCAGTGGAACGGCATGAAGACCGTGTCGGGCCGGATGTTCGTGGTGATCCGGGCGGGGGCCACGGCCCGGCCCCGCCGTGACACCACGGCGACGGAGTCGCCCTCGGCGACTCCGAGGCGTTCGGCGAGCCGGGGGTGGAGCTCCACGAAGGGGCCGGGGGCCGCCGCGTTGAGCTCGTCGACGCGGCGGGTCTGCGCGCCGGACTGGTACTGGGAGACGACGCGGCCGGTCGTCAGCACGACCGGGTACTCCGCGTCGGTCTCTTCGGCGGCCGCCCGGTGGACCACGGGAACGAACCGGGCCCGCCCGTCAGCCGTGGCGAACCGGTCCAGGAAGAGCCGGGGCGTCCCCGGGTGGTCCGGCTCGGGGCAGGGCCAGAAGACCCCGTCCTCCTCGGCGATCCGGCGGTAGCTGATGCCGGAGTAGTCGGCGGGGCCGCCGGCGGAGGCGCGGCGCAGCTCCTCGAAGACCTCCTCCGGGTCGGTCGGGAAGCCCTTCTCCCGGCCGAGGAGGGCGGCGAGCCCGTTGAGTACCTCCAGGTCGGTGCGGACTCCGTCGGGCGGGGTGATCGCCCGCTGCCGCAGCAGGACGCGACCTTCCAGGTTCGTGGTCGTACCGGTCTCCTCGGCCCACTGGGTCACCGGCAGGACGACATCGGCCAGTTCCGCCGTCTCCGAGAGGACCACGTCCGCGACGGCCAGGAAGTCCAGGGAGCGCAGACGTCCCTCGATGTGCGCGGCGCGAGGCGCGGAGACGACCGGGTTGGAGCCCATCAGCAGCAGCGCCTTCACGTCACCGCCGAGGGCGTCGAGGAGTTCGTAGGCGCTGCGGCCCGGGCCCGGCAGTGACTCGGGGGGCACGCCCCACACCTGGGCGACGTGCTCGCGGGCGGCGGGGTCGTCGAGCTTGCGGTAGCCGGGGAGCTGGTCGGCCTTCTGGCCGTGCTCGCGGCCCCCCTGGCCGTTGCCCTGGCCGGTGAGGCAGCCGTAGCCGGACAGCGGGCGGCCCGCCTTGCCGGTCGCCAGGCAGAGGTTGATCCAGGCGCCGACGGTGTCGGTGCCCTTGGACTGCTGCTCGGGGCCGCGCGCGGTGAGGACCATGCCGGTGGGGGCGTCGCAGAACATGTGGACGGCGTCGCGCAGCCGGGGGACCGCGATGCCGGTGATGCGTTCGACCAGCTCGGGCCAGTGGGCCATCGCGCCGGACCGGGCGGCCTCCCAGCCGTCCGTACGGGCGGCGATGAACTCCTCGTCCGTACGCCCCTCGGCCACCACCAGGTGCAGCATCCCCAGCGCGAGCGCCAGATCGGTGCCGGGGCGCGGCGCGAGATGGAGATCGGCCTGCTCGGCGGTGCGGGTGCGACGCGGGTCGATGACGATCAGCTTGCCGCCGTTGGCCTTCAGCTCGGTGAGGTAGCGCAGGGCGGGGGGCATCGTCTCGGCCAGGTTGGAGCCGACGAGGATCACGCAGCCGGTGCGGGGGATGTCCTCCAGCGGGAACGGGAGCCCCCGGTCGAGGCCGAAGGCGCGCTGGTGGGCGGCGGCGGCGGAGGACATGCAGAAGCGTCCGTTGTAGTCGATCTGCGAGGTCCCGAGGACGATCCGGGCGAACTTCCCGAGCGCGTACGCCTTCTCGTTCGTGAGCCCGCCGCCCCCGAAGACGCCCACGGCGTCGGCCCCGTGCCCGTCCCGGGTCCGTCGCAGTCCCTCGGCGACCGCGCCGAGGGCCTCCTCCCAGGTGGCCGGTTCGAGCCTGCCTGTGTCAGGGCATCGGACCAGGGGCCCGGTCAGCCGGACCTGGGAGGAGAGCACAGCGGGCGCCGTCCGCCCCTTGCCGCACAGCGCGCCCCGGTTGACGGGGAAGTCGGTGCGCTCGACCACCTCGACGGGCAGCGCCCCTTCGGTGGGGCGCAGCGACATGCCGCACTGAAGGGCGCAGTAGGGACAGTGCGTGGGGGTGGTGACCTGGGGCATGACGGGCATACCAGCGAGCGTGCGACGCGAGTGTTACGCCCGTGGTAGCGCCTGATTACGACCCCGGTACGTCGTACTCCACGCCGGGAGGGGGCGGGGGTGAGGATTCCCCCGGCCGAGGGCGCCGGGAGTGGCGGCGGTCAGGGCACGGCCGGGGGACGGCGGATACGACGGCGGTCAGCGCGTGTCCGACGCCAGCGCCTCCGTCACGCCCGGCTCCTCGCGGCCCAGGAAGTGCGGTTCCGGCCGGAGGGCCGCGTCCACGGCCGCTTTGCCCGCCGCCGCGAGTTCCCGGACGCCGCCGTAGTACCAGACCGAGTCGTGCGGCTCGGTGACGCCGACGCCGTACGCGTCCACCCCCGCCGCCCCGCAGAGCGCCACCGCGCGGCGGATGTGGAAGCCCTGGGTCACCAGGACCGCCCGCTCCACCCCGAAGATCTTCTTCGCGCGGACGCAGGAGTCCCAGGTGTCGAAGCCCGCGTAGTCGCTGACGATCCGCCCGTCCGGCACCCCGCGCGCGGTGAGGTACGCGCGCATCGCGTCCGGCTCGTCGTATTCGACCCGGCTGTTGTCACCGGTGACGAGCACGACCCGTACCTTCCCGGCCCGGTACAGCTCGGCCGCCGCGTCGAGCCGGTGTGCGAGGTACGGGGTGGGGCGCCCCTTCCACAGGCCGGCGCCGAAGACCACGGCCACGTCCCGCGCGGGAACGTCCGCGGTGGTGCGCAGGCGGCTGTCGGCGACGGCGTGCATCCAGGTTGCCGGCGCGAGCGCGAGCACGCATCCGGCCATGACGGCCTGGAGGACCCGTCGTTGCGCGCGACGCGTCCGGGGCAGCCGGAGCCGTGGCAGTCGAAGCCGGGGCAGCCGGAGCCGGGGCAGGCCCGGCCCCGGCAGTCCGGGCCCCGGCGTCATCCGTGCCCTGCGTCGCATGTACGAACCTCCTGGTGGTGTCACCCGTCGCCTGCTCCGACGCACCACACACGCGTACGGTTTCAGCCCGCCCCGAGATCGCCGGGCCCCGCCCCGGCAGGATGCCGACGGGCGACGCGCACGGGACCGTACAGCACCGCCGCGAGCCCCGCCCCCAGCGCTCCGCCGACGAACTGCGCGGCGATGAACCCCGGCAGCGAGGCGGGGGCGATCCCGGTGAACGAATCGGTGAACGCCCTCCCCACCGTCGCCGCCGGATTGGCGAAGGAGCCGGAGGAGGTGAACCAGATCGCCGCCGCGATGTACGCGCCCACCGCGACCGGGGCGAGCTGCGCCCGCCCGATCCGCTGGAGCCCCACGATGAGCAGCACCAGACCGGCGGTGGCCACGACCTCGCCGAGCCACAGGTGGCCGGCCGACCGCACCTGGGTGGACCAGACGCCGGGCGTCCGCCCGAACATCGCCTCCGCGAGCAGCGCCCCGCCGACCGCCCCGGCGAGCTGCGCGGCGATGTAGCAGGCGGCGGCGCGCCCGTCGGGTCCGTCCTCGCCGCCGCGCCGCGCCCACCACGCGGAGAGGGTGACGACGGGGTTGAGGTGTCCGCCGGAGACCGGGCCGAAGAGGGCGATGAGCAGCCCGAGCCCGATCGCGGACGCCAGGGAGTTGGCCAGCAGCCGGATGCCGACGTCCTGGCTGAGCGCGCTGGCCTGGATCCCCGAACCGATGACCACGGCGACCAGCGACGCGGTGCCGACCAGTTCGGCGACGACCCGGCGCGGCAGGGCGCGCTGTGTGCTCATGATGGTGTGTCCCCCTCGCTCTTGTTCATGTGGCGGAAAATATATTCCGTTCTTCGGAAAATGTGGAGGGCGCATGGGTGTGTGACGGGGGAGTGGGGGAGACATCGGTCGAGCCGCTCCCCCGGCGCGGGCGTGGCTCCTCGCGCTGGCCGGAGGCGACGGCGTCCCGACGGCGCGCCCGGCCTGCTCTTTTCTGGTCCTCCTTCTCCTCCTGGTCCTTCGGACCGCCGGACGACAGATGCGCGACGAAGCATTCGCGGCCTCGACGCCGGTCGCGTGTCGGCCGAACACGGCCGTCGCGATGGCCGTGGCGCAGGGCCGCCGGATGAGGGGGGCGGATCGGCGGCGCATCGTACGGAGGTCCGGCCCCCGGGCCCGAGACCGTCTGCCATGATCTGTGCATGATCACGGGGAGGGACAGCGACAGGGACCGCGGGGCCGCCGCCCGCAACAACGCCGAGTGGTGCGACGCCATGTGCCGCGCCCACGGCCTGCCGGGCAGCTGGGGCGAGCGCGCCTGGACCACCGCCCGCCGCGCCCCGACGTACTACCCCGACGCCGTGACGCTCACCGCCGACGCCTCCGTACGCGACGTGCTCGGCGCCGTCGACCGGTCGGCGCCCGGCTGCTCGGTCAAGGACAGCTACGCCACGCTCGACCTGGAGGCGGAGGGCTTCACCCTCCTCTTCGAGGCCGAGTGGATCCACCGACCGGCCGGCCTCGCGCTTCCCGCCCCCTCCGCCGCTCAGTGGGGGCCCGTCCGTGCGCCCGGCGAACTCAGCGCCTGGGAAAAGGCCTGGAGCGGCGACGACCCGGAGCTGGCCGGCCTCTTCCGGGCCGCACTCCTCACCGATCCGTCGACGACCGTCCTCGCAGGCCGGGCCGACGGCCGGATCGTCGCCGGCGCGGTGCTCAGCGCCCGCGCGGACTCCCCGGTGGTCGGCGTCTCCAACCTCTTCGCGGCCGACGACACGAGCGCGGCGGCCGACGACGCCTGGGCGGGCTGTCTCTCCGCGGCCGCGTCGCTGCACCCGGACAGGCCCGTGGCCGGTTACGAACACGGCGACGACCTCACCGCCGCCCTCCGCCACGGCTTCACCCCGACGGGCTCCTTGCGGGTCTGGCTCGACACCTCCGCCTGACGCGCCGGCCGAAACGGCCGACACGCCGGCGGCCCCCGCTCCCACGCCCCGCCCCCCACACCCCGCGCCCCCATCGTGTGAGCCCCCGGAAAACACCCGTCACTCCCGCGCAACCGCCACGCAATCTGTGGACGTCAGGATCGGTTCATGACGGAGCCGGTACACCTTCGTGAGTCCCCGTTCCCTCCCGCCGACGACACGTTCGACAGCACCGCCGCGCTGCTCACCCGGATCACCGCGCAGCTCGGCAGCCAGCTGGGCAACGTCCACCTGAACGGAACGCGCAGGCCCATGACCACTCCCCGGCCCGGGTCCGACCGGCCCACCCTCATAGCCGTCGCGCACGGCAGCCGCGACCCCCGTGCCGTCGCCGTCGTGAGCGATCTCCTCGAGCGGGTGCGGGAGCTGCGACCCGGTCTGGACGTCCGGCTCGGGCACATCGAACTGAACGAGCCGCTGCTGCCCGACACCCTCGAAGGCCTCACCGGGGGCGTCGGCGAAGGCCCGGCCGAGGCCGTTCTCGTACCGCTGCTGCTCAGCCGCGGTTACCACGTCAAGCACGACCTGCCCGCCGCGGCCGCCGCCGCCCGCCACGCGCGCGTCCGGATCGCCGCCCCGCTCGGCCCCCACCCGCTGCTCGTCGAGGCGCTCCACGACCGGCTCGCCGAAGCCGGGTGGCGCCCCGAGGACAGCGCCGGCCGCTCCACGGGCGTCGTCCTGGCCGCCGCCGGATCGCGGGACCCCGAGTCGGCCGCCGACACGCGCCGTACGGCAGCGCTCCTGAGCGAACGGCTGGGCGGAGTCCCCGTCGCCGCCGCCTTCGCCTCCGCCGCCGCCCCCACCGTCCCGGAGGCGATCCGCGCCCTCGCCGCCCGTGGACGCCACCGGGTCGCCGTCGCCTCCTACTTCACCGCCCCCGGACTCTTCGCCACCCGCAGCGCCGCGGCCGCGCCCTGGATCGCCGCCGCCCCGCTCGGCGCCCACCCGGCTCTCGCCCGGCTCGTCCTCCACCGCTACGAACAGGCCCTCACCGCCCACCCCGTCGCCGCCCCCCGGGAACTCGCCCCACTGGAACTCGCCAGCGCCTAGTCGTGGGGGAACAGACCCACCGGCTCCGGATACCGTCGGTGCATGGACGGCATGGAAGGCACCACCGAGCACACCGCACCCCCCGAGTACGACGAGGCCGCGACCGAGCGCTGGGCCCCCGAGCCCGACAAACGCCCCGGCCGCACCGCCTTCCAGCGCGACCGCGCGCGCGTGCTGCACTCCGCCGCGCTGCGCAGGCTCGCCGGCAAGACCCAGGTCGTGACACCCGGCTCCCGCAGTCACGTCTGGGACGCGAGCCCGCGTACCCGGCTGACCCACTCCCTGGAGTGCGCCCAGGTCGGGCGCGAGCTGGGGGCCGCCCTCGGCTGCGACCCCGACCTCGTCGAAGCCGCCTGTCTCTCCCACGACATGGGCCACCCGCCGTTCGGGCACAACGGCGAGCAGGCGCTCAACGACGTCGCCAAGGACTGCGGCGGCTTCGAGGGAAACGCCCAGTCACTGAGGCTGCTCACCCGGATCGAGCCCAAACGGTTCGTCGCCGACCCCGCCACCGGCGAACTCGTCAGCGTCGGCCTCAACCTCACCCGCGCCGCGCTCGACGCCGCCACCAAGTACCCCTGGCCGCGCGGCGGCCACCCCGACGACCCCGACTCGTCCAAGTTCGGTGTGTACGAGGACGACCTGCCGGTCTTCGACTGGGTGCGCCAGGGCGCCCCCAAATACCGCAAGTGCTTCGAGGCCCAGGTCATGGACTGGTCCGACGACGTCGCCTACTCGGTGCACGACGTCGAGGACGGCCTGCACGCCGGCCACATCGACCCGAACCTGCTGTACGCCGAGCCCGAGCGCGCCGACATCTTCGCCGTGGCCATCGGCCGGTACGTCCCGGACGACACCGACCCGCAGGAGCTCGCCGAGGCCCTCGACCGGCTCCTCGGACAGCAGTGGTGGCCCCACGGCTACGACGGTTCCGCCGTCGCCCAGGCCCGCCTCAAGGACGCCACCAGCCAACTCATCGGCCGTTTCTGTCTGGCGGCCGAGGGCGCGACCCGACAGGCCCACGGCTCCGGCCGCCTCACCCGCTACTCCGCCGAGCTGGTCGTCCCGCGCGAGACGCGCAACGAGTGCGCCGTGCTCAAGGCGGTCGCCGACCGCTATGTCATGCAACGCGCCGAGCAGGAGGCGCTCCGCGCCGACCAGCGCATCGTCCTCGCCGAACTCGCCGAGGCGCTCACCGCCCGCGCCCCGGACGGCCTGGACCCGCAGTTCCGCGCCCTGTTCGACGCCGCGGGAGACGACCGCGCCCGCAAACGGGTGATCATCGACCACATCGCCTCGCTGACCGACGCCTCCGCCCGTACGCTGCACGCCCGGCTCACGAGCCGGCGCGGATGACCGGCCGGGGTCGGGAACCGGCCATCGGCGCGCCGCCGTGACACGCCCGGAGAGCGGCCCCTCTTCCGCCATCACGCTCCGTGCGGGACGCTCGCCGGTAGCGGCATGACCGGCGAGCGAGCCCGGAACGGAAGGGCTGCGGCGGCGGCGTAGCGTAGAAGCGGGCGCAACGAGGAGGCATCAAGTGGTCGACGCAGATCAGACCTTCGTCATCGTCGGCGGGGGACTGGCCGGGGCCAAGGCGGCGGAGACGCTCCGCGCCGAGGGGTTCAAGGGCCGGGTGATCCTCATCGGTGACGAACGCGACCACCCGTACGAACGGCCGCCCCTGTCCAAGGGGTACCTCTCCGGCAAGGAGGAACGCGACAGCGTCTTCGTCCACGAGCCGGCCTGGTACGCCAGGGCCGAGGTCGAACTGCACCTCGGCCAGCCCGTGACCGCCATCGACCGGGAAGCGCGGACCGTGCGCCTCGGCGACGGCACCCCCATTCGCTACGACAAGCTGCTGCTGGCCACCGGCGCCGAGCCGCGGCGCCTGGACATCCCCGGCACCGGCCTCGCGGGCGTCCACCATCTGCGCCGCCTCGCCCACGCCGACCGGCTGCGCCGCGTGCTGGCCGCGCTCGGCCGCGACAACGGCCATCTGGTCATCGCCGGCGCCGGCTGGATCGGCCTGGAGGTGGCGGCCGCCGCCCGCGGCTACGGCGCCGAGGTCACCGTCGTCGAACCGGCCCCCACCCCCCTGCACCACGTCATCGGTCCGGAGCTCGGCCAGCTCTTCGCCGACATCCACGCCGCCCACGGCGTCCGCTTCCACTTCGGCGCCCAGCTCACCGAGATCACCGGACAGGACGGCATGGTCCTCGCCGTCCGCACCGACGACGGTGAAGAGCACCCGGCCCACGAGGTGCTCGCCGCGATCGGCGCCGCCCCCCGTACCGCCCTGGCCGAGACCGCCGGCCTCGCGCTCGTCGACCGGTCCCACGGCGGCGGCGTCGCCGTCGACGCGAGCCTTCGCACCTCGGACCCCGACATCTTCGCCGCCGGGGACGTGGCCGCCGCCCAGCACCCGCTGCTGAACCTCCGCCTCCGTGTCGAGCACTGGGCCAACGCCCTCAACGGAGGCCCGGCCGCCGCCCGCGCGATGCTCGGCCGACAGGTCTCCTACGACCGTGTCCCGTACTTCTTCTCGGACCAGTACGACCTGGGTCTCGAGTACTCGGGGTGGGCGCCGCCCGGCTCGTACGACCAGGTGCTGCTCCGCGGCGACGTGGGAAAGCGCGAGTTCATCGCCTTCTGGCTGAAGGACCGCCGGGTGCTGGCGGGGATGAACGTGAATGTGTGGGACGTCACAGATCACATCCAGCAACTCATCCGCTCCGGCGCCCCCGTGGACCCCGACGCCCTCGCGGACCCGTCGGTGCCGCTGGACACCCTGATCTGAGGCATCGCCGTCCGGGGTGCTCGGGGGTCCGGGCCCCGAGAGGGTCCGGGCGCCGCACCCCGGGACCGTAGACTCGTGGCGTGGCAGGCAGGATCAACGATGACGACGTGAAGGCGGTACGGGACGCGGTCCCGATCGACGCCGTCGTGTCCGAGTACCTCCAGCTGCGCAACGCCGGCGGCGGCAACCTCAAGGGCCTGTGCCCCTTCCACGACGAGAAGTCCCCCTCCTTCCAGGTCAGCCCGAGCAAGGGCCTGTTCCACTGCTTCGGCTGCCAGGAGGGCGGCGACACCATCGCCTTCGTGATGAAGATCGACCATCTCTCCTTCTCGGAGACGGTCGAGCGTCTCGCCGCCAAGGCGGGCATCACCCTGCGTTACGAAGAGGGTGGCTACAACCCCGGCCACCAGCGCGGTGAGCGCATCCGGCTCGTCGAGGCGCACAAGGCGGCCGCCGACTTCTACGTCGCCCAACTCGACAGCGCCGAGGCGGAGATCGGCCGTAAGTTCCTCGCCGCCCGGGGCTTCGACCAGGCCGCCGCAGCCCATTTCGGCGTCGGCTACAGCCCGGCCGGCTGGGACCACCTCACCCGCTTCCTGCGCGGCAAAGGGTTCAGCGACAAGGAGCTGATCCTCTCCGGGCTCTCCCAGGACGGCCGCCGCGGCCCCATCGACCGCTTCCGCGGCCGGCTGATGTGGCCGATCCGCGACGTCGGCGGCGAGGTCGTCGGCTTCGGCGCGCGAAAGCTCCGCGACGACGACAACGGCCCGAAGTACCTGAACACCCCCGAGACGCCGATCTACAAGAAGTCCCAGGTGCTGTACGGCATCGACCTGGCCAAGAAGGACATCGCCAAGGTCAGCCGCGCCGTGGTCGTCGAGGGCTACACCGATGTCATGGCCTGCCACCTCGCCGGGGTCACCACCGCCATCGCCACCTGCGGCACCTCCTTCGGCGGCGACCACATCAAGATCCTCCGCCGCCTGCTGATGGACAACGGCTCGGCCCGCGTGATCTTCACCTTCGACGGTGACGCCCCCGGTCAGAAGGCCGCGCTGCGCGCCTTCGAGGACGACCAGAAGTTCGCCGCCGAGACCTACATCGCCATCGCCCCGGACGGCATGGACCCGTGCGACCTGCGGCTCGCGAAGGGCGACGAGGCCGTGCGGGAGCTGGCCGAGCCGCGCACCCCGCTCTTCGAGTTCGCGCTCCGCCAGATCGTCGGCCGCTACGACCTGGAGACTCCGGCGGGACGCGGCGCCGCGCTCGACGAGGCGGCGCCGGTCGTCGCCCGGATCAAGAACATCTCCTCGCAGCACGAGGTCGCCGTCCAGCTCGCCGGGATGCTCGGCATCCTCGACACCCAGTTCGTGGTCAAGCGGGTCGCCCAGATCGCCCGCTGGGCCCGCGACCGCGGCGGACGCGGACCGGCCGCCCCGGAGCGAACGTACGAGAGGCAGCCCGTGGCCTCGCCGCGGACGGCCACCGGCGGACCCGCGCTCAACCTCCGCAGCCCCGCCCACCGCACCGAACGCGAGCTGCTGAAGCTTGCCCTGCAGTACCCGGCGCTGGTCTCACCCGCCTTCGACGCGTACGGCATCGACGAGTTCACCGCCCCTCCGTACGCCGCCGTCCGCCAGTGCATCCAGGACGCGGGCGGCGCCACCGACGCGCCCTCCGACTATCTGGCGGTGGTCCGCGAGTCCGCTCCCAACGACACGGTCCGCGCGCTCGTCACCGAGCTGGCGGTCGAGGCCATCCACGCCCGGGTCGTCGACGAGGCCTACGCGGGAGAGCAGCTCGTCTGGGTGCGCAGACGCGCCGTCGACCGGCGCCTCCAGGAGATCCAGGGCACCCTGGCCCGGCTCGGGCAGAACGGCGACCCGGCCCAATTGGCCTCGGTGCAGAACGAGTTGTGGGTCCTCCAGCAGTACGGCCAGTCCCTGCGGGACCGGGGCGCGGACGCGCTCTGACGCTCCCCGCGGCCTCCGTCAGGGGGTAACCGCTCGGTGACGCCCCGGATTCAAAAAGTCACCGCACGCCCCTCGTGGCGGTGATGTGTCGTACCCCACACTGGGTCCGGTGCCTGAGTCCTCGGAGCGCGCCCCCGCGGTTCCGCTCATCGTGTACGGGACGGAAACCGGCGGCCCGGCCGCCCCCGTCCCGCTGCCGCACGCCCCCGACCCGGCAGCGATCACCCTGGAGGTCGCCCCCGTGCAGACCCAGACCCTGACAGAAGCAGAGGCCGTGGCGGGGGTCCCCGTGCAGGCCCTCGCCGCACACCATCCGGAGGCGGTGCCGGATCCCGTCCCCGACCCCGATCCCGCGCCGGACCTCGGGCCTGACCTCGGGCCGGAGGCCGTCGCGGATGTGCCCGACCTCCCCGAGCCCCCCGAGCCGCGCGCCGTGCGACCCGACACCAGCGGGCCGACCTCCGACCTGTTCCGCCAGTACCTGCGCGAGATCGGCCGCATCCCGCTGCTCACCGCGGCCGAGGAGGTCGAGCTGGCCCGTCGGGTGGAAGCCGGCCTGTTCGCCGAGGAGCGGCTCGCCCGCACCCCCGACCCCGACTCACAACTCGCCGTCGACCTGGACCGGTTGGTCGTCATGGGCCGGATGGCCAAGCGCCGGCTCATCGAGGCGAACCTCCGGCTCGTCGTCTCCGTGGCCAAGCGCTACATCGGCCGGGGCCTGACCATGCTCGACCTCGTCCAGGAGGGAAACCTGGGCCTGATCAGAGCCGTCGAGAAATTCGACTACGCGCGCGGCTACAAGTTCTCGACGTACGCGACCTGGTGGATCCGGCAGGCGATGTCCCGCGCCCTCGCCGACCAGGCCCGGACCATCCGGGTCCCGGTCCATGTCGTCGAACTCATCAACCGGGTCATCCGCGTCCAGCGCCGGATGCTCCAGGAACGCGGCTACGAACCCACCCCCGAAGAGGTCGCAGCCCACCTCGACCTCACCCCGGAGCGCGTCAGCGAGGTCCTGCGCCTGGCCCAGGAACCCGTATCGCTGCACGCCCCCGTCGGCGAGGAGGAGGACGTCGCCCTCGGCGACCTCATCGAGGACGGCGACGCGGCGTCCCCCGTCGAATCGGCGGCCTTCCTGCTGCTGCGCGAGCACCTGGACGCTGTGCTCTCCACCCTCGGCGAACGCGAACGCAAGGTCGTCCAGCTGCGCTACGGCCTGGCCGACGGCCGTCCTCGCACGCTGGAGGAGATCGGCCGGATCTTCGGCGTGACCCGGGAACGCATCCGCCAGATCGAGTCCAAGACACTGAACAAACTGCGCGACCACGCCTTCGCGGATCAGCTGAGGGGCTATCTCGACTGACGGCCCGACCCCACGGCGAGGGGCGGGCCGCCTGCCGGCGCCCCGCCCCGTCTTTCCGACCGTGGTCCGAGGGTCGTGTCCGTGAAGTCTCGCCCGGCCCGCCGGGCGGACGACGATACTTTGCGGACCCTCCCTAGTCGACCTCGGCCACCGCCTGCGCGAACTGCGCCGCGTACAGCCGGGCGTAGGCGCCCTCCGCCGTGAGCAGTTCCTCGTGCGTGCCCTGCTCGACGATCGAGCCGTTCTCCATCACCAGGATCACGTCCGCGTCCCGGATCGTGGAGAGCCGATGGGCGATCACAAAGCTCGTCCGGCCGTGCGCCAGTCGGGCCATCGCCTTCTGGATGAGCACTTCGGTACGGGTGTCGACGGAGCTCGTGGCCTCGTCGAGCACCAGGATCACCGGATCGGACAGGAACGCCCGCGCGATGGTGATCAGCTGCTTCTCGCCCGCGCTCACGCCCGAACCCTCGTCGTCGAGCACGGTGTCGTAACCGTCGGGCAGGGTCCGGACGAACCGGTCGGCGTGCGCGGCCCGCGCCGCCTCCTCGATCTCCTCCCGGGTGACCTTCCGCGAGGCGCCGTAGGCGATGTTCTCGGCGATGGTGCCGCCGAAGAGCCAGGTGTCCTGCAGGACCATGCCGATCCCGGAGCGCAGTTCGTCCCGGGTCATCGTCGACACATCGACTCCGTCGAGGGAGATCCGGCCGCCGGTCACCTCGTAGAACCGCATCAGCAGATTGACCAGCGTCGTCTTGCCCGCGCCCGTCGGACCGACGATCGCGACCGTCTGCCCCGGATCCACGGCCAGCGACAGATCCTCGATCAGCGGCTTCTCCGGCTCGTAGCGGAACGACACCTTCTCCAGCTGCACCCGGCCCCTCGGCCCGCGCGGCTCCTTCGGCTCCACCGACTCCCGCTCCCGCACCGGGGCGTCCGGCTCCATCTCGTCCGCGTCGAGCAGCTCGAAGATCCGCTCGGCGGAGGCGACACCGGACTGCACGAGATTGGCCATCGAGGCGACCTGCGTCAGCGGCATCGAGAACTGGCGGGAGTACTGGATGAACGCCTGCACATCACCGATGGACAGCGAACCGGACGCCACCCGCAGCCCGCCGACCACGGCCACCAGCACATAGTTGATGTTCGAGATGAAGAACATCACCGGCTGCATGACCCCGCTGTTGAACTGGGCCTTGAAACCGGCCTCGTACAGCGCCTCGTTCTGTTCGCGGAAGTCGGCGGCCGACTCGTCCTGCCGCCCGAAGACCTTCACCAGCGCGTGGCCGGTGTACATCTCCTCCACATGGGCGTTGAGCCGCCCGGTGGACTTCCACTGCTGCACGAAGTGCGGCTGGGACCGCTTGCCGACCTTCGTCGCCACGACCACCGACACCGGCACGGTCACCAGCGCGACCAGAGCCAGCAGCGGCGATATCCAGAACATCATCGCCAGCACACCGACGATGGTCAGCAGGGAGTTGATGAGCTGTCCCATCGACTGCTGCATCGTCTGCGAGATGTTGTCGATGTCGTTGGTGGCCCGGCTCAGCACCTCGCCCCGCTTGGCCTTGTCGAAGTACGACAGCGGCAGCCGCGCCAGCTTCGCCTGGACGTCCTCGCGCATCCGGTACACGGTCCGGTTGATGACCTTGATCGACATCCGGGTCGACACCAGCATCAGCAGACCGGCCGCCACATAGATGCCCAGCGCCCACAGCAGCACTCCGCCCACGGCGGTGAAGTCGATGCCCTGTCCGGGCACGAAGTCCACGCCGGAGAGCATGTCGGCGAGCCCGTCGTCCCCCTTGGCCCGCAGCGCCGCGAGCGCCCGGTCCTTGGTGACCTCCTTCGGCATACCGCGCCCGACGACCCCGGCGAAGACCAGGTCGGTCGCCCGGCCGAGGATCTTCGGGCCGACCACGGACGCCGCCACGCTCAGCACACCCGCGCCGAGCATCACCCACAGCGCCGCCCGCTCCGGCGCCAGCTGCCGCAGCAGCCGCTTGCCGGACCCCTTGAAGTCCATCGACCGCTGGTCGGGGCCGCCACCGGCCATCATTCGTCCACCAGGACCGGCCATCAGGCTGCCTCCGCCTCGGTCAGCTGGGAGAGCACGATCTCCCGGTAGGTCTCATTGCCCGCCATCAGCTCGTGATGGCGTCCTGTGCCGACGACCCGGCCCTCGTCGAGGACCACGATCCGGTCGGCGTCGCGGATGGTCGACACCCGCTGGGCGACGATCACGACGGTCGCGTCGGCGATCTCCCGCGACAGCGCGGCGCGCAGGAGGGCGTCGGTCGTGTAGTCGAGCGCCGAGAAGGAGTCGTCGAAGAGATAGATCTCCGGCCGCTGCACCAGCGTCCGCGCGATCGCGAGGCGCTGACGCTGCCCACCGGAGACATTGGTGCCGCCCTGCGCGATCGGCGCGTTCAGCCCGTTCTCCAGACCGCGTACGAAGTCGGCGGCCTGGGCGACCTCCAGCGCGTGCCAGAGGTCCTCGTCACTCGCGTCCGGCTTCCCGTAGCGCAGGTTCGTCGCCACGGTCCCGGAGAAGAGGTACGGCTTCTGCGGCACGAGGCCGACGGTCTTGGCGATCAGCGCCGGGTCGAGCGTGCGGACATCGACCCCGTCCACCAGGACATCCCCGCCGGTCGCGTCGAACAGCCTGGGCACGAGTCCGAGCAGCGTCGACTTCCCGCTGCCCGTCGACCCGATGATCGCGGTCGTCTCGCCCGGCCTGCCGATCAGATCGACCTCCCGCAGCACCGGCTCCTCGGCCCCCGGATAGCGGAAGTCGGCGCTCCGTACCTCCAGATGACCGCGACGGGACAGCTCCCGCACCGGCGCGGACGGCGGTACGACACTCGTCTCGGTGCTCAGCACTTCCTCGATCCGCTCGGCACACACCTCGGCCCGCGGCACCATCATGAACATGAAGGTGGCCATCATCACGGCCATCACGATCTGCATCAGATAGGCCAGGAACGCCGTCAGCGCGCCGATCTCCATCCCACCGCTGTCGATGCGGTGGGCGCCGAACCAGACCACCGCGATGCTGGAGACGTTCACGACCGTCATCACGGTGGGGAACATCAGCGCCATCAGCCGGCCGGTCGACATCGACACGTCCGTCAGCTCGCCGTTGGCGTGGCCGAAGCGCTCCTTCTCGTAGCCGTCCTTCACGAAGGCCCGGATGACGCGATTGCCGGTGATCTGCTCGCGCAGCACCCGGTTCACCGTGTCGAGCCGGTCCTGCATGGTGCGGAACAGCGGCCGCATCCGCTTCACGATCAGGCTCACGGAGACACCGAGCACCGGCACCACGGCCAGCAGCACCGCCGACAGCGGCACATCCTGGCCGAGCGCCATGATCACACCGCCGACGCACATGATCGGCGCCGACACCATCAGGGTGAACGCCATCAGCACCAGCATCTGGACCTGCTGGACGTCATTGGTCGTGCGCGTGATGAGCGAGGGCGCCCCGAAGTGGCCGACCTCGCGCGCGGAGAAGGACTGCACCCGCTCGAAGACGGCCGCACGCACATCGCGGCCGAGCGCCGAGGCGGTACGCGCCCCGTAGTAGACGGCCCCGATGTTGCAGACGACCTGGAGCACGGAGACCGCGACCATGATCGCGCCGAACTCCAGGATGTAACCGGTGTCCCCGTCGACGACACCGTTGTCGATGATGTCCGCGTTCAGGGTGGGCAGGTAGAGGCTGGCGCAGGTCTGCAGGAACTGCAGCGCCACCAGAAGGCTGATCGGTTTCTTGTACGGTCCAAGATGGGTTCGGAGAAGTCGTATGAGCACGGGTTCACTATCGCGTGTGCCCGCACAACGTTACGACTCGGTTTTTCCGGGTGATCAGGAAGCGAACGAACCCGGGTGCACCTGGTCCCGCGCGGCGATGTACTGCTGGCGCACCGCCTGACCGACCGCCAGCTCCTCGCCCGCCTCGAACACCTGGGCCGCCGCGCCCTGCCAGGCCGGCGGGGCCTGCGGCGACAGCGTTCCCCGGCTCACCCCGAGCGCCCACGCGGCCTGCCGCGCCGCGCCGAGCGCCGCGTAGTCGGCGGGCTGCGGAACGACGACCTGCGCGCCGAACACACTGGGCGCCACGGCCTGCACGGCCGGCAGCTCGGCCGCCGCTCCCAGCAGGAAAACCCGGCGCACCTCGACCCCACGCCCGCGCAGCACGTCCATCGCGTCCGCGAGCGAGCACAGCATGCCCTCGAAGGCGGCCCGCGCCAGGTGCTCCGGCTTCATCGACTCCCGGCGCAGCCCGCTGAGCGTTCCCGCGGTGTGCGGCAGATGCGGCGTCCGCTCGCCCTCCAGATAGGGGAGCAGCACCAGACCGGACGCGCCCGGGGTCGACTTCATGGCGAGCGCGGACAGCTCCGCCAGGTCGTCGACGCCGAGCATCTCCGCGGTGCCGCGCAGCGCCCGTACGGCATTGGAGGTGTGCACGACCGGCAGGTGCATCCCGGTGGCGTCGGCGAACGAGGTGATCATCCCGCGCGGGTCGGCCAGCGCCTCGTGGTGCACGGCCATCACGGAGCCCGAGGCCCCGAGCGACACGACCGCGTCGCCGACCGCCAGGCCGAGCCCGAACGCGGCGGCCATGGTCTCGCCCGTACCCGCGGAGATCAGCAGGCCCTCGGGCGTCGTCCCGGCGGCCTCGGCGGGACCGAGCACCTCGGGGAGCATCGCCTGGTGGCCCAGCGCCAGTTCGACGAGGTCGGGCCGGTAGGCGCCACTGGCCGCCGACCAGTAGCCGGTGGCCGAAGCCGCGCCCCGGTCGGTGGTCCGCCGCGCGGGCCGGCCGAGCAGCTGCCACACCAGCCAGTCGTGCGGCTGCATCAGTACGGCGACGCGCCCGGCCGCCTCCGGCTCGGTGCGCGCCAGCCACCGCAGCTTCGACACCGTCTGCGAGGCCTGGGGCACACAGCCGACGGCCTCGGCCCACGCCTGCCGGCCGCCGAACGCCTCGATCAGATCCGCGGCGGCGACCTGCGCCCGCTTGTCGTTGCCGACGAGCGCCGGCCGCACCAGGGAGCCCTGGGCGTCGAGGGGTACGAGTCCGTGCTGCTGAGCGCAGACGCCGATGGCCTGCACGCCCTCGAGCAGACCGCCGGTCGCGGCCTCGCCGAGCGAGAGCAGCCAGGCCTGCGGGTCCACCTCGACGGCCTTGGGGTCGACGGGGTGCGGCGCATAGCCCTGCCGCAGCACGGCACCCGTATCCGTGTCACAGACGACGATGCGTGTGAACCCAGACGAACTGTCCAACCCGGCGACTATCCCCATGTCTGGAGATTCTGCCGCACGGGCGGGCATGCTCGCCCTCAGGTGTTGGTGGTTCCCCACTCGTCCTCGGTGCCGTTGCCGCGGTCCCGCAGCGCGCGCACCCGCTGGGTCACCGACGCGGGCACCGCGTCACCGACCTTGTCGCTGACCGCGTGGAACGCCTTGCCCGCCACATCCCGGCTCGTGTGCGCCGCCGTCTCGGCGGCGTTGCGGACGGCCGGGTTGTGCGAGAGCTCGCGGGCCGACTTCTTCAACTGTTCGTAGCGCTCGCGCCCGGCCCGTGTGCCGAGGACGTAACCGAGGGCCAGTCCGGCGACGAACGTGAGCTTGTACCGCATGGCTGCCACCCTTCCCTGATGTCGGTGCAGGTGCAGGCCGCCTACCCTGCGGGGCCCGTGATCACCCGGGCTGAACGCATGGGGATACCGATTGGCGGAGCACCCCCCTGCTTGCGCTAATGTATGTGTCGCAGCGAACGCGCGCCGCCCGGGACACCGGAGATGAGTGCGTTCGAGGCAATGCAGCAATCCCCTGTAGCTCAATTGGCAGAGCAGCCGGCTGTTAACCGGCAGGTTACTGGTTCGAGTCCAGTCGGGGGAGCGCGGTCCCCTGTAGCTCAATTGGCAGAGCATTCGGCTGTTAACCGGAGGGTTGCTGGTTCGAGTCCAGCCGGGGGAGCGGAAAGGAAAGAGGGCCCCTCGGGGTCCTCTTTTCTGTGTCCGGGAACCACCCGGCGCGCACGGCAGTCCTCCTGGACGTGCGTCGCCACATCCGGAGCAGGAGATCGTATGAGCGGCTATGCTGCGGCAGACGGCGCGCACACATGTACGCGCCACGCCGTAAAGGGGCGGTAGCTCAGCCGGTTAGAGCAGCGGACTCATAATCCGTCGGCCGTGGGTTCGAGTCCCACCCGCCCCACCGGGCGTCGCGTGTGCAGAATCGATCTGACCAGCGCAGACGCAAGCATGGTGGTCGCCACGCCGAAGTGGCGACCACCGTTCACCCGCCCGGACCAAGATCCAGGGGACAGCCGGGGGACACGAGGCCGGTTCAGGGGGAAGAGACGCCCTCACGCCGCCTTCCGGCGCCCGTTCGACGTCCGGCCCGGGACGCTGCGGGCGGCAGGCATGTCGGCAGCGCCCAGCCGTCCACGTCGTCCGGAGACTCGGAGCGGGCGATCGTGGAGCGCGTGAGCGAGAAGGCGGCTCGCTGATCTTCCGGGTACCGGTCGTCGAAGTTCTCGACCCGGACCAGCTCCAGATCGTTCGAGGCGCAGTGGTCGCCTATCCATTTGACGGCCGCGTCGGCGGCATCATCCTGGCCCGGGCCAGCCAAATTGATCATGCCGAGGAGCTCGGAGCCCGGCTGGGTCTGTGTTCCCACAGCCCAGGTGCCACCTGACTGCCGGCAAGCGCAACGCCGACGGCACCGAGGAACTCGGCGTCTACGGCTACAACGGCCACACCGACGTCGAAACCCTCACCGACACCAGCGGCGACACCCAGTCCACCTACGGCTGCACCGCCCACGGCACCAACAACGACGCCGAGTTCGCCGGCATCGACAAGCCCGACACCGCCCGGCCCGACAAGGAGGCGTACAACCCCTACCGCTTCGACGCCAAGCGCTGGGACGCCGCCAGCGGCACCTACGGCATGGGCTTCCGCGACTACAACCCCGGCCTGAACCGCTTCACCAGCCGGGGCACGTACAACGGCGCCCTCGCCGACATGCGGCTGGGATCGGCTCCCTTCACAGGGAACCGCTATGCCTCCACAGGCGGCAACCCCCGATCAGCAGCGTCGAAATCGATGGGCACAACTGGTGCGAAGGAAGCGCCTGCTGGCCCTACGGCGAAACCTTTGCCGCTGCTTGGGCCGGCGCCGTCACGACTGCCGCCGACACACTTGCAGGCCGTGATTGCCGCAGAGCCGAGATTTCGAGAGAAGTTCTCTGGATGCTGCGGAACTCCCGGTAATCCCAATGGAGTGGATCTGGGATTAATGGGTCTCGGGCAACGGCCCCAAGAGGCGGTGATCACAGCGCGAACCCGTGATGATCCGGCGCTCGGTTCCGCTGGGACGGCTCCCCGCCCGGCCCCGGCCTTCGGGAACCACACGCCGCCCCTGCCAAGAGCCCCTTCGGCACCCACTCAAAGCCCGAAGCGGGCAATTCGGTCCACCATCCCCCTGTGCCTGTTGGGGATGCGACGGCTGACGGGCGCGGTCGCTGACCACAAGGTCGCCCTGCGGTTCGACAGGGGAGACGAGGGGCTGCTCACCGCCGGCGCGTGGGCGCCCCAAGTGGCAGCTGCGGACGCAGAAGAAGCGGTGTGGCGAACTCCTGACGACCCCCGATCGAGCGGGATCGCGTGGGATGCAGTCGGCCGGAAACGGACAGATGTGTCCGATTCTTCGGCGTCTTCGCAGGTGGGACGCGTCACTGAAATGGGTTCGAGCCCCACCCGCCCCACCGCGGGTCGCGCATGCGGGAACGGGCCAGCTGCCGCGACAAGAATGCCCCCGGAGTGACGTACACCACGTACGACACGCCGGGGGCATTCTTGTGACCGTGGCGCGTCCGAAGTGGCGCGCCCGACGGCTCGTTACTCGACGACGAGCTCCACCTGGATGTTGCCGCGGGTGGCCTTCGAGTAAGGGCAGAACGCGTGGGTCTTCTCCAGGAGGTCGCGGCCCGCCTCGCCCTGGAGGTGGTCGGGGAACTCCGCGCGCATGACGACCGCGAGGCCGAAGCCGCCGTCGGTGTCCTTGCCGATGCTGACTTCGGCGGTGATCGAGGCATCCTTGACGTCGATCTTCTCCTGGCGGGCGACCAGGCCCATCGCGCTGGCGAAGCAGGCCGCGTATCCGGCGGCGAAGAGCTGCTCGGGGTTCGTGCCCTGTCCGTTGCCGCCGAGCGCCTGGGGGTGGGCCAGCGGCAGGTCGATGTGGCCGTCGGAGCTGACGGCGCGGCCCTCGCGGCCGTTGGCGGTGGCGACGGCGGTGTACAGCGCGTTCATGGGATTCCTGTCCTCTCGTCCTGCGGTGCGACCCTCTATTGGTACCGCACAATTTAGTTGTGCACAACTGAATGGCTCGCATGTGACGTAACCTGGAGGCATGGAGACGACGCTCGGCACCGTGCGGGACGAGGACTTCCTCCGTCTCGACCATCAGATCTGCTTCTCGCTGCACGCCGCGTCCCGCGCCTTCAACGGCGTGTACCGCGGCGCGCTCAGGGACCTCGGCCTCACCTATCCGCAATACCTGGTGATGCTGGTCCTCTGGGAGCACGGTGAGCTGCCCGTCAAGAAGATCGGGGAGCATCTGCGGCTGGACTCCGGCACCCTGTCCCCGCTGCTCAAGCGGCTGGAGGGGGCCGGGTACGTCGAGCGGCGGCGCAGCGCCGAGGACGAGCGGTCCGTGAGCGTGCGGCCCACGGAGGCCGGGGCCGAGCTGCGCGAGCGGGCCCTCGGGGTGCCGCGCAGGATCGCCGCCGCGACGGGCATGTCGCTGGAGGAGATCCGTGCGCTCAGGGAGCGGCTCTCGGATCTGTCGGCGCGGCTCGACGCCGTCGGACCCGACCTCGCGTGCCTGACCGAGGGCGACGGAACCACCGCATGACCGAGCGCCCCTCCGGGGAGGGGCGCCGGTGTGTCGTCCGGTCTTCCGTCAGCGGGCCACGGCCTCTTCGTGCTCCGGTCCGTGCTCCGGCTCGTGCTCCGGTTCGGCCGCCGACATCCGCGGAACGTGGCGCAGCAGTACGGTCACCAGCACCGCTGTCACCAGGGCGAATCCCGCGCTCAGCGCCGACGCCGTCTGCAGACCCGTCGTGAAGGCCTCGCGGGCCGTGGCCAGCAGTCCCTCGTCGGCCACCGCGCTCGCCGCGCCCAGCGTGTCGCGGGCCTCGGCCGGGGCGCTCGCCGGGATGCCGTCGCGGTACACGGCGACCGCGACACTGCCGGTGACCGCGATACCGAGGGCCAGACCCAGGTCGTACGCCGTCTGACCGCTCGCCGCCGCCGCGCCGGCCTTCTCCGGGGGCGCCGCGCCGACCGCCAGGGCGGTGCCGAGGACGCTGATCGGGGCCGCCCCGAACATGATCAAGGTCAGGCCGAGCGAGGAGACCATCACTCCCTCGGCCAGGGCGACCGCCGCGTACCCGATCAGGGAGATCAGCAGCCCCGTGAGCAGGACGAACGCCGGACGGATCCGGCGGGCGAGGACCGGTGTGAGCTGGGAGCCGGCGATCAGACCCCCGGCGCCGGGCAGCAGCCACAGCCCGGCCTCCAGCGGCGACTGGCCGGCGACCGCCTGGAGGTACTGCGGGACGAGGTACTCGACACCGTTCAGCGCGGTCATTCCGAGCAGCAGGGTGAGCAGGGCGCCGGTGAAGGCGCGGTCGCGGAAGAGGGTCAGGTCCAGGAGGGGCGTGGCCAGCCGGTTCTGGCGGCGTACGAAGGCGACGGCGAAGGCCGCCCCGAGCGCGAAGGACACCGCCGTGTCCCCGCCCGGACCGTGCGCGGCCAGGCTCTTGACGCCGTACACCACCGGCAGGACGGCGAACAGGAAGAGCGCGACGCTCGCCGCGTCCAGACGTCCGGCGTGCGGGTCGCGGTACTCGGGCAGCAGCGCAGGGGCGGTCAGCAGGGCCAGCAGCATGATCGGCACGCCCATCAGGAACACCGAGCCCCACCACCAGGACGCCAGCAGCACACCGCCGATGACCGGGCCGATCGCCAGCCCGACGGACAGCGCGGTCACCCACATCGCGATGGCGGTCGCTCGCCTGTGGGGGTCGGGGAACATATGGCTGATCAGCGCGAGGGTGGAGGGCAGGACGGCGGCTCCGGCGACACCGAGGGCCGCCCGGGCCCCGATCAGGGTCTCGGCGTTGGGTGCGTAGGCGGCGAGCAGGGAGGCGAGGACGAATCCGGCCGATCCCGCCATCAGCAGCTTGCGGCGGCCGAGGCGGTCGCCGAGGGTGCCCATGATTACCAGCGTGCCGGCGGTGAGGAACCCGTAGATGTCGGTGGTCCACAGCAACTGGGGGGCGGTGGGCCGCAGATCGGCCGCGAGATAGGGGGTGGCGAGCCACAGGACGCCGAGGTCGGCGGTCATCAGGGTCACCGGGAGCAGGAGGACGGCGAGGCCGATCCACGGGCGGGCGTCTGCCCGGAAGGATCGGGCGGCGTTTCGCCGGGAGCGCGGGTGCGAAGTCATGGCAGGACCTTGGCGGAGGGTGTTCCGGGTTCGGCTCGGACGGTGTTCGGGTCGGGCGTGTGGGGACGTGTGGAGGGGGCGGGCCGACCGGGCAGTGCCTCGCTCAGGACGGCGTCCGCGCTGATCAGGATGTTCATGACGCGGACGGGGCGCAGCGGCTGGGGGACGCCCGAGAGTTCGGTGCCGTACAGCAGCCGGACCGAGGCGTCCTCGATCCCGCAGAAGCCCGAGACGCCGACGCGCAGCTGGAGGTCGAGAGCGTCGCCGAGACCCGAGGCCTCGTACGCGGCGGCCGGGCTGCCCGCGAGCCCCAGCCAGAGCATCCGCTTCCCGGCGAGCCGCGGCTTGCTGCGGCCGTACGCGAAGCCGTAGTTCCAGACGCGCTCGATCCAGCCCTTCACGATGGCCGGCGGGGCGAACCACCACACCGGGAAGACGACCACGATGTCTTCGGCGGCCGCGATGCGGTCCATGTGGGCGTGCGCCTCGGGGGAGTAGCGCTTCTCGCGGTTCTCCCAGTCGGGTTCGTCGGACGAGGTGAGCCGGGGGTCGAACTCCTCGGCGTAGAGGTCGAGTACGTCGACGTCGTGGCCGGCGCCCGTGAGGCGGTTGTGGACGCGGTCGGCGACCTGGGCGGTGAGCGAGTCGGGGCGGGGGTGGGCGACGACGAGCAGGGTGCGAGGCATGGGAACTCCTGGATGCCGAGCGGGGGCGGGGCGGCGGTCCGGCCGTCGTGGGGCGGGCGGCGGCGGCCGGACCGAGGGCGATGGAGCGCGGGGCGCTCAGATTCCGAGGCCGGAGCCGCCGCTGGCGTCGATGTTCTGGCCGGTCACCCAGCGCGCGTCGTCGGAGGCGAGGAAGCCGACCACATCGGCCACGTCTCCCGGCTGTCCCACCCGGTCGAAGACCGAGAACGCGGCTGCCTGGGCCTTGGCAACCGGGTCGGCCATCCACGGGTGGATGTCGGTCTCGATGGTGCCGGGGGAGACGGCGTTGACCGTGATGCCCCGCGAGCCGAGGGTCTGGGCGAGCGTCAGGGTCAGCACCTCGACCGCGCCCTTGGAGGCGGCGTACGACGTCATGCCGGGGAAGGCGACCTTCGTGACGCCGGACGAGATGTTGATGACGCGGCCGCCGTCGCGGAGCCGGTCGAGTCCGAGCTTGATGATGAAGAACGGCGCCTTGGCGTTGACGGCGAAGACCCTGTCGTACGCGGCCTCGTCGACCTCCTGGATCAGGCCGGGGCCCGCGATGCCGGCGTTGTTGACCAGGATGTCCACGCCGTCGGCGTGCTCGTCGAACGCCTTCCACAAGGCCTCCGCGTCGCCGGGGACGCCCAGTTCGGCACGGATCGCGAAGGCGCTGCCGCCCGCCGCCTCGATCGCCGTGACCGTCTCCTTCGCGGCCGTCTCGTTCTGTGCGTAGTGGACCGCGACACGGGCGCCGTCGGCGGCGAGGCGCAGGGCGATGGCCCGGCCGATGCCGCGGCTCGCGCCGGTGACCAGGGCCGTCCTGCCGGTGAGCTTGCTCATGATGTTCTCCCGCTGATGTGTGGAGGGGTGTGCGCTGCTGACGGGGAACACCATCCGGCGGGGCGGTTCGGATACGGCTCGGGCGGTGTTGCGGGCCTGTTCGGACAGGTGGGCGAAGGCCGGGATAGCGTGGCCCGATGCGATTCGGGGTGTTGGGGGAGACGGCCGTCTGGACCGATGACGGGCGGCCCGTCCGGGTCCCGGAGCTCAAGGTGCGCACCCTGCTCGCGTCCCTGCTCGTCGAGGCGGGCCGGCCGGTCGCCAGGCACCGTCTCGTCGACGACCTGTGGGGCGAGGAGACGCCGGGGAACCCCGTACGGGCCCTGCAGGCGAAGGTGTCCCAGCTGCGGCGGGTCCTGGAGGTGGCGGAACCGGGAGGGCGCGATCTGGTCGTCTCCCGCGCCCCCGGCTATCTCCTCGCGGTCGGTGACGGCGCACTGGACGCCCACCGGTTCGCGGAGCTGGCGGCCACGGCCCGCTCGGCGGTGGACCCGCGCACCCGCGCCGCGCTGCTCGCCGAGGCCCTGGGGCTGTGGCGGGGGCCCGCGTTCGCCGACTTCATCGAGGAAGCCTTCACCAGAGCGGCCGTGAACCGGCTGGAGGAGGAGCGGATCGTCGTCCGCGAGGAACAGGCCGAAGCCCGTCTCGACGCGGGTGAACACGCCCAGTTGGTGGGGGAGTTGGCCGAGCTGGTGGAGCTGCATCCGCTGCGCGAGCGACTGCGCTCGGTCCAGCTGCGGGCGCTGTACCGCTCCGGGCGTCAGAGCGAGGCGCTGGCCGGCTACGAGGACCTCAGGGCCCGGCTCGCCGATGAGCTGGGCCTCGACCCCAGCCCCGAACTGGCCGCCCTGCACCGGTCGATGCTCAAGCAGGCCCGTGAGCTCGACGCGCCGCCCGCCGCCCCCGCCGCCCCCGCCGTGCCCGCTCCTGCCGTCCCCGCCGCTCCCACCCTTGCCGTCCCCGCCGCCCCTGCCCTGCGGCCGCGCTCCCGCATCCCCGCCCCGCTCAGCGGCCTCATCGGCCGCACCGAAGCGGTCGCCGTGATTCGCGAGCTGCTCGCCACCCGGCGGCTCGTCACGCTCACCGGTCCCGGCGGCGTCGGCAAGACCCGGCTCGCGGTGGAAGCCGCCGCGCAGGTCGGGGAGACCTTCCCCGACGGCGCGTGGCTCGTCGAACTGGCGGGCGTCAATGGCGACTTGGCGGAAGTCGTGGCCGCCGCGACGGAACTGCGGGACGACGGCGTGTGGGGCGTACGGCCCGGGGGTCCGCCGGGCACGGCGGAGCGTCTCGCGGAGGCGCTGAGCGCCAAGCGGCTGCTGCTCGTACTCGACAACTGCGAGCATGTCGTCGACGAGGCGGCCGCGCTGGTCGAGCTGCTGCTCCGGGCCGCGCCGGACCTGGTCGTTCTCACGACCAGCCAGGAGGCGCTTGCCCTGGCCGGCGAGACCCTGTGGGCCGTACCGCCGCTGGAGACGGAGGGGGCCGTCGAGCTGTTCGTGGCACGGGCCGCCGCGGCGGCGCCGGGCTTCCTTCTCAACTCGGACAACAGGGCCGCGGTGGAGGGGATCTGCCGCCGCCTCGACGGCATCCCGCTCGCCCTGGAGCTGGCCGCCACCCGGGTCAGAGCCCTCGGTGTACACCGGCTCCTCGAGCGGCTCGACGACCGCTTCCGGCTCCTCAGCGCCGGACAGCGCGGCGCGCCCGCCCGCCAGCAGACGCTCCGCGCGGTGATCGACTGGAGCTGGGAGCTGCTGTCCGAGCCCGAACGGGCCGTGCTGCGACGGCTCGCCGTCCACGCCGAGGGCTGCACGCTGGAGGCCGCGGAGGAGAGCTGCGCGGGCGGCGGCGTCGCGCCCGAGGACGTCCTCGACCTTCTCGTACGACTGGTGGACCGCTCCCTGGTGGTCGCCGTCGATGGCAAGGACGGGCCGCGCTACCGGCTACTGGAGTCCGTGGCCGTGTACTGCGTGGAGCGGTTGAGCGAGGCGGGGGAGAGCGAGGCCGTACGGACCCGGCACCTCGCGTACTACACAGCCCTGGCCGAGACGGCGGAGCCCGCGCTGCGCGGACCCGGCCAGCGGGAGTGGCTGGCCCGGCTCGACACCGAGAGCGCGAACCTGCGGTGGGCGCTGGACGGGGCGCTCGAACGGGGCGACGAGGACACCGCGCTGCGTCTCGTCGACGCGCTCGCCTGGTACTGGATCCTGCGCGGGCGACTCGGGGAGGCACGGCGGTCGGTGACGGCGGCGCTGGCCCTGGGACCGGCGGCCGGCCCCGCCTCGACGCGACGGGCGCGGGCCGGGGCCTGGCGGACCGGGATCGCCATCCTCACCGGAGACGGAACCGACCGTGTCCGGCGGATCGACGAGACGCTCGCGGCCTACGGCGCCGACGACGTGGCGGGGAAGACCTGGGCGCGGTGGTTCCTGGCCCACGCCCTGTCCGGGACCGGCGACCTCTCCGAGGGCGAGGAGCTGACAGCGCGGGCACTGGAGGGCTTCCGGGCGCTCGGCGACATCTGGGGCGAGGCGGCGGCCCTCTCCGACAGAGCCGTCCAACGCCTCCTGAAGGGCGACCTGTCGGGGGCGGAGGCGGACGCGACCCGCAGTGCGGAGCTGTTCGAGGAGGCCGGGGACACCTGCGGGCAGCTGTGGTCCGTCTACCCGCTGGCCTCCGTCGCCGAGATCCACGGCGACTACACACGCGCCGCTCGGCTCCAGCGCGCCGGCCTTGAGACGGCCGAGGCCTTCGGCTTCTCGCCCCGGTCGGCGGACCTGCTCGCCGGGCTCGGCCGGACCGCGCTGCTCACCGGGGACCTGGCGGGAGCGCGGGAGTACCACGAACGGTCACGGCAGCGCGCCGCCGAACTGGGCTTCGTGGCCGGGGAGATCAACGCGGTGCTGGGGCTCGGTCTGGGCGCCCGGCGCGAGGGACGGCTGGACGAGGCCGAGACGCACATGCGGACGGTACTGGAATGGCACCGGCGGGTCGGTCTGGACGGGGCCAACGCGCTGATCCTCGCGGAGCTGGGGTTCGTGGCGGAGCTGCGCGGCGACGCGCGGGCCGCGCTCGCCCTGCACGAGGAGGGTTACGCGACGGCCCTGACGACCGGCGACCCACGCGCCGTCGCCCTCGCCCTGGAGGGCCTGGCGGCGACCCACGTCCTCTCCGCCCGCCCGTGGTCCGCCGCCCTGCTCCTCGGCACGGCGGCCTCACTGCGCGTCTCCACGGGCGCGCCCCTGCCACCGGCGGAACGCGGCGATGTGAACCGGGCGACGGAGTCGGCCCGGGCCGCGCTGGGGGAGGCGGGCTTCGCGGAGGCGTTCGCCCGGGGGGAGACGCTCACGGCGGGCGAGGCGGTGGAGAGCGCGACGGCGGGGTGAGGGGGAAGGCCAGGCCCGCGGCACGCGGGGAAGTGGGGTGGCGGGGGCGAGCCTCTGGCCGGGTGCGGGTGGCGGGTGCCGTCGAGAGCCCGGGGCCTATGGCCGGCTGCGGCTGCGGGTGCCGGACGCCGGGAGCCGGTGGTGGCCGGTGGCGGGTGCAGCGGCAGCCGTGCGCGGACCGCTGGCCGGGAGCCGGGTGACGTGGGCGGGACCTCTGGCTCGGCTCACTCGCCCGGCGTCACGATTCCGCGGACGACCCCCAGTTCCAGCAGGTCCTGGGGGCGCAGCCGGAGCTGTTCGGCGGTTGCCGGGGCCTGTTCGGGCGGGCGCTTGAGGATGGCCGCGGCCAGCTCCGGCGCGATCACCGAGAAGTAGCTGTCCGGCGTGGCCCAGGTGTTGCCGGGGGCCGCCAGTGCCAGGGCTCCGCCCGAGCCGCCCTCGCCGATCAGCAGCGTGGTCACCGGGACCCGCGCCGCCGCGACGGCCGCGAACGTCTCGGCGATCGCGGCGCCCGCGCCGGACCGCTCGGCCTCCGCGTCGTTGGCCGCCCCGGGGGTGTCGACCAGGGTCAGGACCGGGATGCCGAGCCGGTCGGCGAGCCGCAGCAGCCGGGTGGCCGTCCGGTAGCCCGCGGGGCGCGTCGCCGACCCGCACTGGGCGGCGTACGCGACGACCTGCCCGCCCCGCAGACCGAAGCCACAGAGCATTCCCTCGTCCGTGCCACCGCAGCGGTCGCCGCGGATGTCCCGCCGGACGTCGAAGTACGCGTCCAGATACGCGCCGGCGCGAGGCCTTCGCGTGTCCCGGGCCCGCTCCACGGCCTCCCACCCGGTGGCCGGCGGGGGAGTGCCGGCGAGCGCGGCCGGCGGGGGCGCGGGGTGTGCCGCCCCGCCCGTGAGCAGCGTCAGCCACAACCCGGTCGTCTCCCGCAGCTCCCCCGGCTCGACGATCGCGTCGATGTGGCCGGCCGCCCACTGGCCCTCCGCCGTGTACGCCGACGGGTCCGCGTCGGCGGGCCGCACCCGGGACCCGGCGAAGCCGATCTGGGCGCCGGGCAGGGCGAGGACCACATCGGCGCCCGCCCCGACCGTCGCCCAGCCGCCGCCGGTCGCCGGATCGCGCAGGACCGCCACATGCGGCAGACCCGCGTCCCGCAGCAGTACCGACTCCCTTGCCACGCGCTGGAGTTGAGTCAGGGCGATCATGCCCTCCTGCATCCGGCTGCCGCCGGTCGCGACCAGCGACACCAGCGGGAGCCGCCGTTCACGGGCCGTGCGGTAGGCGGCGACCAGCAGATCGCCGGCCCGCTCGCCCAATGAGCCGCCGAGGAAGCGGAATTCGAAGGCGACGATCACACACGGACGGCCGCCGACGACGGCGGTGCCGTGGACCACGGACTCCGACTCACCCGTGCGCTCCACCGCCCGCGCGTGCAACGTGTCATAGCCCGCCCAGGCCACCGGCCCGTCCGGCGCCGCGGCCGGGGCGGTGACCCACGCCGCGTCCGTGAAGTCGTCCGTGAGCAGCGCGATCGCCTCGCGCGCGGTGAGCCTCGGCCCGTCAGCCATGGAGGGCCCGCTTCATGATCTTGCCCATGTCGTTGCGCGGCAGGGAGTCGAGGAACCGCACCGTCCGGGGCCGCTTGTGCGGCGCCAGTTGCGTGGCGACATGGTCCGTCAGCTCCCTCTCGGTCGGTGGCGCTTCCGGATCCGCCACCACCACCCAGGCGACGATCCGCTCACCGAGATCGGGATCCGGCTCGCCCGTCACGGCGGCCTCCCGCACTCCGGGGTGGTCGAGGAGCGCGTTCTCGATCTCGCCCGCGCCGATCTTGTAGCCCCCGCTCTTGATGAGGTCGGTGGCCTTGCGGCCCACGATCCGTACGTACCCGTCGGGGTCGCGGACCGCCATGTCGCCGGTCCGGAACCAGTCGCCGTCGAAGGCCGCCGCGGTGGCGTCCGGCCGGTTCAGATACTCGGTGAAGAGGTTCGGCCCCCGCACCTGGATCTCGCCGACCGTCTCCGCGTCGTACGCCTCGATCGGAGCGCCGTCCTCCTCCACCAGCCGCAGCTCGACGCCGGGCAGCGGCAGCCCCACGGACCCGGGGCGGGGCTTCCCGTCGACGCGGATGCTCGTGTTCATGAGCGTCTCGGTCATGCCGTACCGCTCGACGACCCGCCGCCCGGTCGCCGCCGTGATACGGGCGTGATCATGGAGGGGCAGCGCGGCCGACCCCGACACCAGCAGCCGCGCCCCGGCCATCGCTCGCGCCAACTCCTCGTCGAATTCCAGGACTTCGGCGAGCCGGTGATACATCGTCGGTACGCCGAAGAGCATCGTCCCGCCGTTCCCGAGCTCCCGTGCCACGCCCTCGGTGGAGAACTTGCCCAGGTGCCGCACCTCGCCGCCGCGGCGCAGCGGGCCGAGGACGCCCAGGATCAGGCCGTGCACATGGAACAGCGGCAGGGCGTGCACCAGGACGTCGTCGGCCGTCCACGCCCAGGCGTCCTCCAGCGCGTCCAGGGAGGCGGCGACGGCCCGCCGGGGGAGGACCGTGCCCTTCGGCGGTCCCGTCGTCCCGGAGGTGTAGACGATCAGGGCGGGATGCTCGGGTCCGGGCTCCTCGGGAAGCGCGGCCGTGGCCGTCCCGTCCGTGTCGGTGACGTGCAGGTCCAGGCGCTTCAACCCAGCGAGGCCCGCCGGAAGTTCGTCCGAGGGTCCGGCCAGGACCACGGACGGGGCGCTGTCCCCGAGGATGTGCGCCAGTTCCCGTTCGCCGGTCCTGGGGTTGAGCGGCACGGCCGGCACTCCGGCCAGCAGCGCCGCGACCACCGCGACGGCCGTCTCCAGCGTCGGTGTGGCCCAGACGGCGACCCGCCCGGCCCCGTCGATCCTGGCCGCGGTCGAACCGGCCGCCGCGGCGAGTCCGCCGTAGGTCAGAGCGCGGTCGCCGAAGCGCAGGGCGGGCCGGTCCGACCCGGGGGTCAGGGCCGGGAAGAGTGAGCTCACCCGTCGTCCTCCTCGTGTCGCGGCAGAAGGTGCCGCATGGGGCTGTTCATTCGCACGCACAAGCCCCAGCATTCTCCCCACACCTCGCGTACTCGTGCGTAACTTCGCCGAAGGGGAAGCGATGCAGGCCCTGTCCAGACGACTGATCCCGCTCCTCGCCACGCTGCTGACTCTGCTGATCCCGGCCACGGCCGCCACTGCCGCCGGCGCCGCCGCGCCGCGGTCCGCCCGCGACCCGGTGGTCCTCATCCACGGCTACAACGCCGACCCGGGCGTCTGGGGCGGCCTGCGCGACGATCTGAAGGCGGACGGCTACGCCGACGCGGAGCTGTTCTCCTGGAGTTATGACACCCACCAGTCGGTCAACGAGACCCTCTCCGGCCGGCTCGCCGCCTATGTGGAGGAGGTCCGCCGGCAGACCGGGGCCGCCCGGGTCGACCTCGTCGCCCACTCCTTCGGCAGCCTCGTCGGCCGCTGGTACGTGAAGCACGGCGGCGGGTCCGCGACCGTGGACCGCTGGGTCTCGCTCGCCGGCCCCAACCACGGCACCAGTACGGCGTGGGCCTGCGCCCTGTGGGACCAGGCCTGCCGGGACATGACCCCCGGCTCCTACGTCCAGAAGGGCCTCGCGGAAGGGGACGAGACCCCGGGCACGGTCCGCTACGCCACCTGGTGGTCGAACTGCGACGAGATCGTCAACCCGGACAACAGCGTCCCGCTGAGCGGCGCCGCCAACCACGCGGCCGGCTGTCTGGACCACAACGCCCTCCTCGGCGACGACGGGGTCTCCCAGGGCGTCCGCGCATTCCTCAGGAGCTGAGGCCCACGGCTCCCCGGGTCCCGCTCGGCCGGATGTTCCGCATCCGGCCGTACGCGTACGCACAGCCGGCGAGCGCCAGGTCCGGCATCCGGCCGCCCAGCGGCCGGAACACCACGGTCACCAGCGCGAACCCGGCGGCCTTGGTCCCCGCGTCGGTCGGCGGGAGCGCGTACCAGGTCTTCAGACAGGTCCGTAGGTAGACGCCGAACGCGACGATGCCGCCGAAGCCGATCGCGTACAGCGCCGACAGCTCCCGGGTGACCCGCAGCCGCCCGGCCTGCCCGAGCCGCTCACCGAGCGAGGCGGTCGGCACCGGCCGGTCGGGCCCGTCCGCGATCAGCAGCGCGGCGAGGGCGGCGCACGCGACGCGGCGGCGGTTTCGGCGACGGTGTCCACGGATCCAGTCAAGAACCCCGCCGAGGCCCGGGCGCGCCGGACTGGGCCGTACGTGCGGTCAGCCCGGCAGCTCCCACGCCCAGGAACCCGCGGACTCCCGCTCGTCGTCCCCGCTCTCCCCGCCGTCCCCCTTCCCGCGGTCGTCCTCCTTCCCGCCGTCGTCCGACACGCGTAGTTCGGCGCGCCCGGGGGCGGCGGTGATCTCGACGTCGATCAAGGAGACGCCCGGCCGCCGGTGCGCCGCCGCCAGCGCGCCGCGCAGGGCGGCCAGCAGCCGGCCGGCGACGGGCTCGCCGATCAGCGTGTCCACCGCACCGGAGAAGTGCACGGACGGCTGGAAACCCAGCAGCGCCGCCGCGCCGCCCGTCTCCCGCAGGACCCGACCCCGGAACGAGGCCGGCGCCTCGGCCGGCGGCTGCTGGAGCGCGAAGATGGCGGTGCGGACCTCCTGGATGGTGGAGTCGAGCTCGTCCACCGCCCGCCCCAGCAGAGTGTTCTCGGCGGACGGGGCGGCCGCCCGGCGCCGGGTGGACTCCAGCATCATCTCCGTGGCGAACAGCCGCTGGACGACGAGATCGTGCAGATCGCGGGCGATCCGGTCACGGTCCTCGTAGACCGCCAGCTGCTCCCGGTCGTGCTGCGCGTCCGCGAGGACCAGGGCCAGCGCGGCATGGGAGGCGAACTGCGAGGCCAACAGCCGTTCCACGGCCGTGTAGGGCGCGCCGCCCCGCCGCCGTGGCAGGGCGAGCGTGCCGATGAGCTTCCCGCCGCTCTGCAGCGGCAGCATCATGGAGGGCCCGAACCGGGACCGTACCTCCGTCGTCATCCTGGGATCGGTCGCCGAGTCGTCGATGAACACCGGCTCGCCGCCGAGGAGTTGCTCCAGTACCGGCGAACCCGGCGCGATCGTGGTGCCGACCAGGACGCCCGGATCGTCCCTCGTCGACGCGGCGACGATCTCCATGCCGCCCCCGGCGGTCGGCTGGAGGACGACACCGGCCGAGGCGCCGGCCAGCAGCCGGGCCCACTCGGCGACGGTCATCAGCGCGTCGGCGGCCGGCTCACCGGCGAGCAGCGCTGTGGTGACCGCGGCCGCGCCCTCGATCCAGCGCTCGCGCTGCCGGGCGGTCTCGTACAGACGGGCGTTGCCGATCGCGATTCCGGCCTGGGAGGCGAGGACCCGCACCATGGCCAGGTCCTCGTCGGTGAAGGAACCGCCGCTCTTTTCGGTCAGGTACAGATTGCCGAACACCTCGCTGTGGACCCGGATCGGGACCCCCAGGAAGGACCGCATCGCGGGGTGGCCGCTCGGCAGGCCCGAGGAGCGGGGGTCCGTGGTCAGGTCGTCGAGCCGCAGCGGCCGGGGATCCTGGATCAGCGCGCCGATGAGACCGGTGCGGCCGTCGGGGAGCCGGCCGATCCGCTGCCGCTCGGTGTCCGTCATTCCGGCGGTGAGGAGTTCGGTGATCAGGCCGCGGTCGGGGTCGAGGACCCCGAGCGCCGCGTACCTCGCCGCGGTCAGCTCGGCGGCCGTGTCGACGATGTGCTGGAGGGTGGTCCGCAGCTCGAGGTCGCTGCCGACACCGAGGACCGCCTCCAGCAGCATCGGCAGCCGGCGGGCGGGGTCGTGTCCGCCCGGAGGGCCGGCCGGCTCCATCCGCCCTCACCCCCTTCTCGAACACGTCGTACGCGGGGGCGGGGGCGGCGGGGTCACTCCGGGGTTTCGGCCTTGAGGGGGGCCAGCGTCATGGGCTGGATCCTGCCCTCCAGCATCGCGCCGAGGCCCAGGACGGCGCACACGTCGGGCCGTTCCGCGATGTGCACCTCCATGCCGGTCGCCTCGCGCAGCATCTGGTCGAGTCCGGGCAGCAGCGCGCTGCCGCCGACCATCATGATGCCGCGCTCGCCGAGGTCGGCCACGAGGTCGGGCGGGCAGTCGCGCAGGATCTTGCCGATGCCGTCGAGGACGGCGGTCAGCGGGGTGTGGATGGCGTCGCGCACGGCGGCGGTGTCGACCCGGACCGAGCGGGCGAGGCCGGTGGCGACGTCACGTCCGTGGATCTCCGTCTGCTCGGGGCCCTGGACGGTGAGGCCGTTGCCCCGCAGCGCGAGCTGGAGCGGGCGCACGGACTGGCTGGGCAGCATCAGCTCGTGCTGGTGGCGCAGGTGCTGGATGACGGCGTGGTCGATGGCGTTGCCGCCGACCGGGATCCGCTCGGCGGTGACGATCGCGCCGAGGGAGAGGACCGCGACCTGGGTGGTCGCCGCGCCGCACACCATGATCATCGTCGCGGTGGGCTGTTCCACGGGCAGCCCGCAGCCGACCGCGGCCGCGATCAGGGTGTCGACCAGCTCGACCCGCCGGGCGCCGAGTCCCACCAGCGTCTCGGTGGTGGCGCGCTGGGCGAGCGGGTCGGCGTCGTGCGGGGTGCAGGCCGCGGCGCGCAGCCGGGGCTTGCGGCGCAACTGGCGGCGGAGCTTCTCGCCGAGAAGGTGGCGGAGCATGCGCTGGGCCATGTCGATGTCCACGACGGTGCCGCCGGAGACGGGCCGCACCACCCGGATGTAGTCGGGCGTACGGCCGGTCATCTTCTCTGCCAGCGCGCCGACGGCGATCAGCGCGCCGGTGCGGGTGTTCACGGCGGCGACACTCGGCTCGTCCACGACGAGACCGGCTCCCTTGACGAAGACCCGGGTCCTGGCGGCTCCCAGGTCGACGGCGACATGGCAGCGGCGCAACTGCTCGAGACTGACGGTCACGGCGATCCTCCCAAGAGGCGGTAGTTGTTCGCATCGTCGGGTCGCGGGGCGCCGGGCGCGCGCTGGGCTGCGCCGGTCGGGGGTGCGAGGAGCTGACGGTGCGCCAGACGGGTCGTCGTCCCCGGGATCACAGCACGCGCTGCAGCAGTCCCCAGGTGAACTCGGCGACGCGGGGCGGCCCGTCCGGCGGGGTGAACGCCAGCCGCCACCGCGTGGGCGCGCTGCCCTCCATCGGCCGGACCGGAGCGAAGGCCCTGGCCACCTCGTCCACCGTGCACGACCAGGGCCGCAGATCCGCCGTCCCGCGCAGCTCGGGGCCGGGTAGGCCAGGGGCCCTGACCAGCCATTCGTTCCATACGGCACCGCCCGGGGCGACCAGTACCTCAAAGCGCAGATCCGGCCACAGCGGTACGGGCCACAGCAGCGCGTCGCACTCCAGGTCGCCGATCCGGCGGCGGGTGCTGGACTCGGGTTCGCCCAGGACCGAGCGGTAGCGGCGGAACGCCCCACGGCCGCGCGGTGCACGCACCATGGCCTGCCAGCGGCGATTCGCCTCGCGCATGTCGGCGAGGGAGACGCCCAGTTCGTGCCGTGCGTCCTCGACGAGCCCCGGTTGGTGGTCGGCCATCCGGCGCAACAGGACCAGTTGGAAGTCGAGCGGCCCGAAAGGAGCCGGTTTCGGCGCGGCTGTGTTCATACGGCCATCCTGCCCGGCGCCGTCTCATCGAGTGGGCGCGCCGTGACGGAATGGAGTCCACACAGGATCCACACAGTCCCGGGTATCTCTGTTGTCCCGTGCCCGCATAATCTGCGGGCGCCATGGATTACTGCCTCCAGTGCCGACGGCATCTCAACGGAGCCCTGGCCTGTGCCGGGTGCGGTACCCCCGTAGAGGAGCTCCGGTACCACAGCCCCCTCGCGCCCGAGGCCGGCGCGGCGCCGTCAGGCCCGCCACCGGCCGAGGTCTTCGAGCTGGATCCGGTCGAGCGGCCGTCCGCCGGTCACCGCCGGCCGGTGTCGCGTGCCGACGCGCGCCGCGCCCGGGGCCCGGTGCGCGCCCGCCGTGCCCGGCGCAGGCGCGGCCGCAAGGTACTGATCGGTACGGTCGGGCTGCTGATGGCCGCCGGTGCGCTGAGCCTGGCCGAGCTGGCCCTGGAGCATCCGGGCGAGGGCGGTCCGGCGACCGCCGTACGGCAGGAGGACGTCGTCGAGACGGAGCCTCTGCCGGAGCCGTCGGGCGACACTGACCTTCCCGAGGGCCCGAGCCCGGTGAACGAACCCGCCGCGGCGACCTCGTCGGCCGCCCGTCCCACGGCGACCGGCACGGTGCGCGCCGGCGGTACGGTCGAGGGCACGGGCGACCCGGGCACGGCCCCCGGCACCGGAGACGGCATACCCGGCGGGGACGGCCCGCCCGCCCCCGGCGAGGCCTCAGGGCCGGCGGCTTCCGAGCCCGCCCCCGGCCCCAGCAGCTCACGCCCCCCGGCCGGAAACCCCTCGTCCACGCCGCCCGGGAACCCCCCACCGCCGAACCAGCCCCCGCCGAGCCAGACCGCGGGCAATCCGCCGCCGCCGAACCCGCAGCCGAGTCCGACGCAGACGTGCAGCTGGTTCCTCTGGTGGTGCGTGTAGGTCTTCCTGGCCGGCGCACGCGGTCCGGCCCTGCGGCGCGGCCCCGGGCTCCCCACGATCCGGGGATGCGGGGATGAGGGGATGCGTCAGAGGCTGATCCGGGGATGCGGGGATGCGCCAGAGGGGCTAGCCCTCGCCCAGCATCCGCCTCAGCAGATCCCGCAGGACCGTCCGCTCGTCCTCGGAGAGCTGTGCGAGCGGCTCGCGGGCGAAGCCCAGTGATTCCCGCAGCTCCCGTGCGGTCCGGCGGCCCTCGTCGGTGGCCGCGGCGAGCTTCACCCGCCGGTCGGCGGGGTCCGGGCGGCGTTCGACCAGGCCACGGGTCTCCAGGCGGTCGACGATTCCCGTCACGTTCGACGGCTCGCACTTCAGCTTCTGGGCGATCCTGCGCATGGGGACCGGCTCGAGGGACAGCAGTCCGAGGACCCGCGCCTGCGCGCCGGTCAGGGCGTGCTGGGCGGCCGCCTGCTCGTACTCCTCGTAGTAGCGGGCCACGACTGCGCCGATGAGCTCGACGACCTCGAGGGTCAGGGGATCCGTACGTGTGCTGGCCATGGGCACCAGGATACCCAGATACTTGACAACGTGAAATATCCAGGAGCATGGTTGTTTCAGGTAGTGAAGCTTTTCTAGGAGGCCCCGCACATGTCCGCACTTCCCGCGTCCAGCCGTGAATGGCACCTCGTCGCCCGCCCGCACGGCTGGCCCACGCCGGAGGACTTCGCCCTTCGTGAGGCGCCGGTGACCGCGCCCGCCGAGGGCCGGATCCTTGTTCGCAACCTGCACTTCTCCGTCGACCCGTACATGCGCGGCCGGATGAACGACGTGAAGTCGTACATCCCGCCCTTCAAGCTCGACCACCCCATGGACGGCGGAGCCGTCGGCGAGGTCGTCGCCTCCAACGCCGAGGGCTTCGCGGTCGGCGACCACGTCCTGCACGGCCTCGGCTGGCGCGAGTACGCGGACGTCCCGGCGCAGCACGCCACCAAGGTCGACCCCGACCTGGCGCCGCTCTCCGCCTACCTCGGCGTCCTCGGCATGACTGGTCTGACCGCCTACGCGGGCCTCTTCGAGGTCGCCTCCTTCAAGGAGGGCGACGCGGTCTTCGTCTCCGGCGCGGCCGGCGCCGTCGGCAGCCAGGTCGGCCAGATGGCGAAGCTCAAGGGCGCGTCCCGGGTGATCGGCTCGGCCGGCTCCGACGAGAAGGTCAAGCTCCTCGTCGAGGAGTACGGCTTCGACGCCGCCTTCAACTACAAGAACGGCCCGGTGCGCGACCAGCTCCGCGAGGCCGCCCCCGACGGCATCGACGTCTACTTCGACAACGTCGGCGGCGACCACCTGGAAGCCGCGATCTCCTCGCTCAACGTGCACGGCCGCGCCACCATCTGCGGCATGATCGCGCAGTACAACGACACCGAGCCGGTCCCGGGCCCGCGCAACATGGCCATGATCATCGGTAAGCGGCTGCGCCTCCAGGGCGTCCTCGTCGGCGACCACGCGGCGCTCCAGCCGCAGTTCGTCCAGGAGGTCGGCGGCTGGCTGCGCTCGGGCGAACTGAAGTACCGCGAGACCTTCGTCGAGGGCATCGAGAACGGCGCCGAGGCCTTCCTCGGACTCCTGCGCGGCGACAACACCGGGAAGATGATCGTTTCGGCGACCAGCTAGTCTCGTTCCCAGCCGTCGCGATCGTGGGCGCGAGTCGCGGCGAACCACAGGAGGAAATCCCAGATGACCATCCAGCACACCGACGTCCTGTACACCGCTGTCGCCACCGCGGAGAACGGCCGTGACGGCCGGGTCGCCACGGACGACGGCCAGCTCGACGTCGTCGTGAACCCGCCGAAGGCCATGGGTGGCTCGGGCGCGGGCACCAACCCGGAGCAGCTGTTCGCCGCCGGCTACAGCGCCTGCTTCCAGGGTGCGCTCGGCGTGGTCGCCCGCAACGAGAAGGCCGACATCTCCGGCTCGACGGTCACCGCCGAGGTCGGCATAGGCAAGAACGACGACGGCTTCGGCCTCATCGTCAAGATCTCCGCGACCATCCCGAACGTGGACGTGGAGACCGCCAAGAGCCTCCTCGAGAAGGCCCACCAGGTCTGCCCGTACTCCAAGGCGACCCGCGGCAACATCACCGTCGAACTGGCCGTCTGAGCCGGTCCGCCGAAAAGCCGAAGGGCCGCACCCCGACCGACCGGGGTGCGGCCCTTCGCCGTTTCCGTCCTAGCGGGCCAGCAGGGCCCGGCCGACCTGGGCGAACACGCCCTTCGGGTGGTCCCGGAACAGCGGCTCCGTACCGAAGAGCACCACCGGGACGCCCTTCGCCCGGCCGCTGATCACGGACGCCTTGCCGGCCGCGTCACCCGGACCGCCCTTCCCGTCGGCGTCCGCCCGCCAGTGCCCCGAGACGAGCGGGCTGCCCGTGCCGTACGACTGGTCGGCGCGCACCCCGGCCCCCAGCCCCGTGAACCAGAGCGGCGAGTAGACGAACGTGTGCGCCGGAGCGCCGCCCGTGAGCGGGCCGCCCGCGTTCCTGACCCGTACGACACCGTTCGCGTCGCCGTTGCCCGCGACCGCCGTCACCTTCAGCAGCCCGGCGGCCTTGTTGAACGCGGCGCCGTCCGCGCCGAGCCCCACGACGCCGGCCCCGCTCGCCCCGAACGCCTGCCGCGCGGCGGGCGTCAACTCCCCGTGGTCCAGGCCCTGGGACACGTACAGCACATCGGCCCGTGACCAGTCGAAGCCCGCGTTGAGGATCTCCGTCGACACCGGCACGACCTCGAAGCCCATCTCCCGCAGCGCGAACAGCTCACCGGCCGTCACCGCCGCCGCGACCCTGGTCCGCCTCAGCGGCGTCGCGCCGCGCTCCTTCGTGGCCGTGAAGGCCACGCCGAGCCGGTCGGCCACCACCCGCGCCGCGCCGCGCGCCGACGCCGGTACGATCGCCGCCCCGTCCGCCGTGGCGCGCACGGTCACGCCCTGCGCGAGCAGGGAGTTGAGGGCGGCCAGCTCCCTCGGGTCGTCGAGCCGCAGCCGCAGATCGCCACGCGGCGCCACATACCCGGTCGGGGCGGCCGCCAGTACCCGCCGGCCCGTCACCTTCAGCTCCCCGCGCGCCACCTTCTCGACGCTCGCGCCCCACAGCAGCCCGAGGGACCACCCGGAGATGTCGTACATCGTGGAGACGTCCGCGCTGATGTCCCGGCCCTCGGCCAGGATCACATTGGCCAGACCGCGCTTCGGCTGGCGCATGTCGACGACGTACGACCCCGCGGAGTAGGAACGCCCGCCCAGCGCGAAGCCCTTGGCCGCCCGGATCACCCGCACGTCATTGGCGACCAGATGGTCCACGAGCCGCGCCGCAGCCGTCGCCGAACGCTGCGAGCGCCCGGCCGGAATCACGTAAGCGCGCGGGAACGAGGTCGTGTACACATCCTCCGGACCGATCCCCGGCACGCCGGGAACGGTCTTCTCGGACACCGGCCGCTGCGCCTCGCCCGCCGCGGCCCGCCGGAACGTCTCGATCTGGTCGGCGATCAGCGAGGCGCGGTGCGCGTACGTGTGGTCGAGGGCGGCCGTCATCGCCGCGCCCGCGATGGCCGTGTTGATGACGGCCCTGCGGCGCAGCTCGGCGGCGGGCAGGGTGTCGTACTCCTCGTTGTTCACCGTCATCGGGAACTCGATGGTGTGCGCGGCCACCGCGCCCTGGAACGGCATGTACTGGGGCGTGAAGATCGGCGGCCAGTCGTCCCAGCCCTCCTTCTGGTCGCGGAACGGGATGATCGCCGGTTCGACGCCGTCCTTCGCGGGCGTGTAGCCGAGGCCGTTGACGGCCTTCTCCATGCCCAGCGCGTTAGCGTAGGAGTTCTTCAGGAAGAGGTCGTACTCGTAGTTCTCGCCGTGGGGTGGGGTCGTCGGCTCGATCAGGGTGCCGTTGACGTACCCGTGCAGATCGAGCATCACGGCCGGCTGCTTGTCGATGGCGATCCGCCGGATCGCACGCGCCTCGGGCTGGGAGCCGGTGATGAAGTCCCGGTTGAGGTCGAAGCCGTTGCCGTTGGCGCGGGTGCCGGCGATGCGGCCGTCCGGATTGGCCGTCACGTTGAGATATATCCGGGTGTGGCCCAGCAGGTCGGCCGTCCTGCGGTCCTTCGCCTTCGCCAGCCGCTCGATGAGTTTCAGGGCGGCGTCGGTGCCCTCCCACTCATTGCCGTGGATGTTGTTGTTGAAGAAGACGGGTGTCTTGTACGCGGCCTTCACGCGCCGGTCCTTGGCGGCGGCCCCGGGCGCGTTCTCGATGAGCTCCCGCATCCGCTCCTGTTCACGCGCGGCGGCGGCACTCTCCGGAGCGGTGACCGTGACCAGATACAGCTCGTGGCCGGCGGCCGAGTGCCCGGCGACCTCGACGCTGACCCGGTTGCCCAGCCGCTGCAAGGCGTTCAGCCGTGGGGCGAGCGAGTGGTACGGCGCGAGGCCCAGCTTGATGGACTTGTCCGCGGGGTTCACGGGCGGGGCGGTGAGAACCGTCCTGCGCGGATAGCCGGTGTCTCCCCGCAGAGTGGGCGCGGAACGTTCGGCCGCCCTGAACCCGGCGGCGGACGGCACAACCGGAGGGGCGACGGTGTCGCGGCCGGCTCCTTCGCGTACCGGGTGCGGGGTGTCGCGGCCCGGCGCCGCCGTAGCGGGCAGCGGGGCGAGCAGCAGCGCGCCCACAACAGCGGTAGAGGCGGTGGTGATCAGAACTGGTCTCCGTAACGCCATGTGTGCACGACCTCCGCATGTAAGTGATCAGTACGGAGGGGTCTACCGTGTCGACTCCGGAACAACAAGAGGGCCATAGGATGAGTCGCATGCGTGATCTTGGGGTGGGTTTCGGCTATCTGATGAAGGGCCAGCGCTGGGTCGCCGGACACGGCCGGCGGTTTGGGCTCGGGCTGCTGCCCGGTCTGATCACCCTGGTGCTGTACGTGGCCGCGCTCATCGGCCTCGGCTACGGCGCCGACGACCTGACGGCCTGGGCGACGCCGTTCGCCGACGACTGGTCCTCGCCCTGGCAGGGACTCTTCCGGGGCTTCCTCACCGCGCTGGTCTTCGTCTTCGGCCTCTTCCTCGCGGTCATCACCTTCACCGCGGTGACCCTGCTGGTCGGGCAGCCCTTCTACGAGTCGCTCTCCGAGGCGGTCGACCGCAGCGAGGGCGGCGAGGTCCCCGAGTCGGGGCTCCCGCTCTGGCGTGAACTCTGGATCTCCGCGCGGGACAGCCTGCGGGTGGTCCTGAGGGTCGCGCTCTACGGGATCGTGCTCTTCGGCCTCGGCTTCGTCCCGGTCCTCGGCCAGACCCTCGTCCCGGCGCTCGGTTTCTGCGTCTCCGGGTTCTTCCTCGCCGAGGAGCTGACGGCGGTGGCACTCCAGCGGCGCGGCATCGAACTGAAGGAACGCCTCGGACTGCTGCGGGGCCGCCGGATGCTCACCCTCGGCTTCGGCGTCCCGCTGGCCCTCGCCTTCCTGGTGCCGTTCGTCGCGGTCTTCCTGATGCCGGGGGCCGTGGCGGGCGCGACGCTCATGGCCAGGGACCTGGTGGCGCCGGCGGAGCCCGAGCCCGAGCCCGCTCCCTACGCCCTGCGCAAGGACTGACCGACTAGAGCGCGAGCTCCGCGACAGCCAGGGCCGGCGCGGCCGTTCCGGCGTCGGCGAGCATCGTGCCGTTCGGCCCCCAGACGGCGCTGCCGCCCAGGCACTCGCCCTCCTCGCTCCGCCCGACGGCATTGCCGAGCACCACGTACAGGGCGTTGTCCCGGGCCCGTACGGGATAGACCTTCTCGAACGAGTCGTTCTCGGTGTTCAGCACCGAACTCGCCAGGTAGGCCCGGCAGCCGTCGGCCGCAGCCCGCTCGGCGAGCTCCGGAAAGCGGTTGTCGTAGCAGGTCGCCAGCGCGAAGCGGACACCGTCCAGGGCGAAGCGGCCGTCCTCGGCGCCGGCCGCGAAGACGTCGTGTTCGATCCCGTGCAGGTGCGCCTTGTCGTAGCGGGCGAGGAGTTCGCCGTCCGGCCCGATGACGAGTGTGGTGATGCCGGGGCGTCCCTCGCGCGTGCGGACCGCGCCATTGACGACCGCCGCGGTGGAGGCGGCCCGGCACGCCTCGCGCAGCGGCTCCAGACGCGCGTCGTCCTCGGCCAGCCACAGCGCCGGGTCGTCACCGATCAGCGTCGGCTCGTACCCGGTCGTCGCCAGCTCGGCGAACACGATCACGCGGGCGCCGCGCTCACCGGCGGCCCGGATCAGGCCCTCCATCTGCCGGACATTGGCCTCGATGTCGCCCGCCACGGGCGCGAATTGAGCTGCCGCAATCTTCATGCGCCCCATCATCGCCGTCTCACCGGCCGGGCGGAACCGCGTCGAGCAGCGCGGTCGCCGTCGTCCGGAGGAGGCCGAGGAACGCCTTCGCGGCCTCGGTGGGCGCGGCCGGTGTGGCCGCGTGGACCTGCCGGTACGGCACGTCGTCCGGATGGACCGGGACGAGCATGACGTCCCGCCGTACGCTCAGCGCCGCCAGCGCGGGCAGCAGGGTGACTCCGAGGCCGGCGGCGACGAAGCCCAGTTTGGCGATCCAGTCGTGGGCGATGAGCCCGGTGCGCGGCCGCAGGCCCGCGGCGGCCACCGGGCGGAGCAGCGTGTCCTCCAGCCGTTCGCTGCCGGTGATCCACTCCTCGTGCGCCAGGTCGGCGAGCCGCACCGAGTCCTCTCCCGCGCGGGCGTGCCCCCGCGGCAGGGCCACCAGCATCGGCTCGTCCAGCAGGTGATGGAGCGTCACCCCGTCCGGCAGCCGTCCGCCCGCCGCCGGGCTGACCACCGCCAGATCCTCCTCGCCGGCCACCAGAAGCCCCAGGTGCTTGCGCGAGGGGCCTTCGGTGTGGGTGAGGGCGACGGCCGGGTGGCGGGACCGGAAGGCGGCGAGTGCGCGCGGTACGAGCGCCGCGTTGGCGCTGGAGAACGATCCGAGCCGCAGTCGCCCGCCGTCCAGGGTGCGCAGCGCGGCCAGTTCGGTACGCGCCGAGGCCAGCCGGTCCCGTACCGCCTCGGCGTGCGGCAGCAGCACCCGGCCGGCCTCGGTGAGCCGCACCCCGCGCGGCAGCCGGTCGAAGAGTTCGGCCCCGACCTCCTCCTCCAGCGTCTGGACCTGACGGGACACGGCGGACTGGGTGTAGCCGAGGGACCGGGCGGCGGCGGTGAAGGAGCCGTCCCGGGCGACGGTCAGGAAGACCTCGTACAGACCATGCGAGAGCTGCATGGCAGCCATGCTAGACATTCGCTTGTCGCATGACAGGGGCCCGTCTAGCGTCGAAGCCATGGAGAAGACGCAGAAGATCGCATTCCTGGGCCTGGGTCACATGGGCGTGCCGATGGCCCGCCGACTGCTCGCCGCGGGCCACCCGCTGACGGTGTGGAACCGTACGGCCGCGAAGGCGGACGCGCTGGTCGGCGCCGGCGCGACGCTCGCAGGGAGCCCCGCCGACGCCGTCCGGGACGCCGATGTGGTCCTCACGATGCTCGCCGATCCGGCGGCGGCGCTCGCGGTCGCGGACGCCATGGCTCCCGCACTGCGGCCCGGCGCCGTGTGGATCGACACCTCGACCATCGGCCCGGACACCACCGCCGAGCTGACGGAACGTCTGCCCGACGGCGTCACGCTGATCGACGCGCCGGTGATGGGCAGCGTCGACCGGGCGGCCGCCGGCGAGCTGCTGATCCTCGCGGGCGGCGCCGTGGAGCCCCCGGCCAGGGACATCCTCGCCCGGCTCGGCACGGTCGTCCCGTGCGGTGCGCCGGGCTCGGGCGCCGCCCTGAAGCTCGTCCTCATCAACGCCGTGATCGGCGGGGTCGCCGTCATCGCCGAGGCCCTGCGCCTCGGCGGAGCGCTCGGCCTGCCCGAAGGCCTGGTGGTCGACGCGCTGTCCAAGGGGCCGCTGGCCGGAGCCGTCGACCGGGCCCGGGCGACGGGGTCCCTCTACCCCGTCGCCCTCGCCGCCAAGGACGTCGCCCTGGCGACGGCCGCCGCGAAGCTGCCCGTCCTGGAAGCCGTGCACCTCGGACTCGCGGCGGACCCGTCGCTGGCGCGGCAGGACCTGTCGGCGATCGCGCGCTAGGACGCGGCCGCCACCCCGATGACCGCGCGGACCTGGGCGATGATGTCCAGGCGGTTGCGGACGAACTCCGGATCGGTCACCGCGCCCGTCGCCGGGTCCGTGTTCCCCGCGCCGAACTGGAGCACCGGCGTGTGGACATGCCCTCCGGGCAGGGCCGTCAGGCCCAGCTGGTCGCGCAGCAGGGTGGCGCGATAGGCGATCTCATTGGAGAGGTAGTTTCCGCCGCCACCCGCCCGCGCCGCCGAACCCGCCGTCGGCCCGTCGGGCCGGGCCACCGGCTCGCCGCCACCCGCCGGGATCTCGGTCACCGCGGTGTTGTCGTACACCGGGAAACGGCCGGTGTCCGCGGCGACGATCGCCCGGTACGGAAGCGTCGTCACCGTCCACTGCGGCTGCGACGCCGGATCGGCGACGGGGACCGTCTCCGTACGGCTCAGGTTGGCGTTGTCCGGGAACCCTCCCCGCCAGGCCCCGTTGAACCGCTCGATGTCGAACCGGCCGACCCGTCCCTGGCTCACCGTGGTGAAGAGGTCCACCCGGGGCAGCTGAGGGCGCAGGGTCCGCTCGACCGTGCCGTCGGCGAAGTCCTCCCAGCGGACGGGGAAGACCGCCGTCTCGATCCGCGCCAAGGCGCCGTCGGCGGTACGGACGAGGGTGCCGTCCAGGGCCAGCGCGGTCGCCCCCGACGGGTTGCTGATCCGGGCGTCCCGGTCGAGCGTGAACGGGTCGAAGCCGGTCATCACGATCCGCTTGAGGCCCTTGCCGGCCGGGAAGTTCATCGTGTCCTGGCCGCGCGAGGTCACTTCGAGCCGGTCGAGGAGCCGGGCCCGCGCCTCGTCGGTGAGGGCGAACGCTGGTGTCCAGGCCCGCAGTTCACGGGTCAGGGCGAGCCGCGCCCAGTACAGCGGACGGTCGTCGTCCCGGCTCAGATCGCCCCCGACGGGTCCCCGGCCCTGCGCCCGGTCCACCGCGCGCCGCCACAGCCGCGCGCCCTGCCCCTCGACGGTCCGCTCGGCCTCCCGGTAGGAGTCCGCGTGCCGCAGCGCCCGCGCGAACCGGGGCGCCGCGGAGTCGAATCCGCTGCGCCGCAGGATCTCTCGCGGCGCGGCCCGGTCGAGCCGCGCCTCCTCGACCGTGGTGGCGGGCGCGGGAGCGGGAGCGGAGGCAGGAGCCGCCGCCGACGCCGGGGGTGTCCCGATCACGAGGGTGGTGGCGGCGAGGGCGAGACCGAGCGCGGTGCGCATCCGTGACACGGGAGTCCTTCCGTAGCGGGTCCCGGGCAGTATCCTCGCCCGTCCGCAAATCCCGCTACACCGCCCTCACTTGCCCGTACGGTCCCCCTCACCCCGCAGCAGGGTGAGGAAGTCCCGGAACGCCGCCGGCATGTCGACCGACTCCGGGTCGAGCAGCCACTGGTACTGGAGACCGTCCATCACTGCCGTCAGCAGCGGCGCCGCCCGCTCCGGGGTGAGGCCGCCGGGCAGCCGGTCGCCGTACTCCGCGCGCAGGACGTTCGCCATCTCCCCGCGGACCTGGGCGTAGCGGCGGGTGAAGAACTCCCGGGCCGGATGCCCGTCGGTCACGCTCTCGCCGAGCAGCGCCGAGAAGGTCTGCACGATGCCCGGCCGCATCGCGTTGTACTCGACGAGGGAGTCGAGGAGGTCGAGCCGCCAGCCCTCCCGCCCGCCGGTCCCGCCGCCGCCCGTGTCCCACTGGTCGCGCTCCTCCAGGACCGCGACGAGCAGGGCCTCCTTGGTGGGGAAGTAGTGGAGCAGCCCCTGCTGGGTCAGGCCGACCCGCTCGGCGACCGCGCCCAGCGAGGCGCCGCGGTAGCCGCGCTCGGCGATCACTTCGAGGGCCGCGCGCAGGATCTCCGCCCGCCGCTCCTCGCTCCTGGCCCTCGCCATCACCCCTGCGCCCCTTCCCTGAGTCCTGCCTGAGGACCGTACGCCATCCTCAAGATAACGAGATAGTAACGAAGCCTACCGCTCTACAGGTAAATGGGTCCACCATGGGGCCCACCCGCAGCAACAGCCCACCCCAGCGGGATTTCCACGAGGAGGCACGGCCGTGGCAGACACGAACCAGGAAGACGTCCGCGAGCAGGCCGTCGAGGCGGCGCTCGGCAAGCTCGACCTCGACACCAAGGCGCGGCTGCTCGGCGGCCAGGACATGTGGTCGCTCACGGCCCTCCCGGAGATCGGCCTGAAATCCCTTGTCATGTCCGACGGCCCGATCGGCGTCCGGGGCGTGCGCTGGACCGCCGACGACCCCTCCATCGCCCTCCCGTCCCCGACCGCGCTGGCCGCCACCTGGGACCCGGCCCTCGCCCGCCGCGCCGGCCGCCTCCTCGCCCAGGAGGCCCGCCGCAAGCGGGTCCACGTGCTGCTCGCGCCGACCGTGAACCTGCACCGTTCCCCGCTCGGCGGCCGCCACTTCGAGGCGTACAGCGAGGACCCCCACCTCACCGGCGAGATCGGAACCGGCTACGTCCGGGGCGTCCAGGACGGGGGCGTCGGCACCACCGTCAAGCACTTCGTCGCCAACGACGCCGAGACCGACCGCTTCACCGTCGACAACGTGATCGCCCCGCGCCCTCTGCGCGAGCTCTATCTCGCCCCCTTCGAGGCGATCGTCAAGAACGCCCACCCCTGGGGCATCATGACCGCCTACAACCAGGTCAACGGCGTGACCATGACCGAACACCGCTACCTGGTCAACGAGGTCCTGCGCGGCGAATGGGGCTTCGAGGGCTACAACGTCTCCGACTGGATGGCCGCGCGCTCCACCACCGGTGACATCGAAGGCGGCCTCGACGTCGCCATGCCCGGACCGCGCACCGTCTACGGCGAGGCGCTCGCCGCCGCCGTCAGGGACGGTGAGGTGGAGGAGTCCGTCGTCGACGACGCCGTACGCAATGTGCTGCGCCTCGCCGCCCGCGTCGGTCTGCTGGACGGCGCCCCGCCGGCCGTCACCGAGACCCCGGCCCCCATCGACGGAGAGGCCCTCGCCCGCGAGGTCGCCCGTCGCGGCTTCGTCCTCGTACGCAACGAGGGCGAGGCCCTGCCACTGCGTCCCGGTGGCACGGTCGCCCTCATCGGCGCGGCCGCCCGCGACGCCCGCGTCCTCGGTGGCGGCTCTGCCCAGGTCTTCCCCGACCACATTGTCTCCCCGCTCGACGGGCTCACCGCCGCGTTGCCCGAGGGCGCGCTGACCTACGCGACCGGAGCCGACCCGAGCGACGAACTGGGCCCAGCCGACCAGGGCTTCGTCCTGCGCGCCGTGTGCCGCGACGCCGAGGGCGGGATCCTCGGCGAGGGGACCCTGCCGAGCGGTCAGCTCCAGTGGATCGGCGACGACCTGCCCGCCGGTGTCACCCACGAGACCCTGCACTCCGTCGAGATCACGGGCAGCTTCACCCCGCGCGAGTCCGGCGAGCACGCCTTCGGCACCCGCGGCCTCGGGGCCTTCACCCTCACCGTCGACGGCGAGATCCTCTACGAGGGCGTCCAGCAGATGGGGGAGGAGACCGACCCCTTCGAGGCGTTCTTCGGCGCCCCGGTCGAGCGCGCCAGGGTCACCCTCACCGCCGGCGAGACGGTCGAGGTGTCCCTGCTCCACCCGCTCGACGAGGAGTTCAGGGCCCCGCTTCCCGGGGTGATGTTCTCCTTCGTCCACCTCGGTCCGCGCCGTGACCCCGACGAACTGATCGCCGAAGCCGTCGAGGCCGCACGCTCCGCCGACACGGCCGTCGTCGTGGTCGCGACCACCGAGCGGGTCGAGTCCGAAGGCTTCGACCGCAAGGATCTCGCCCTACCCGGTCACCAGGACGCACTCGTGCGGGCCGTGGCCGCCGTCAACCCGAACACCGTCGTCATCGTCAACTCCGGCTCCCCGGTGGAGATGCCTTGGCGCGAAGAAGTCGCCGCCATCCTGCTCAGCTGGTTCCCCGGCCAGGAGGGAGGCGCCGCGCTCGCCGACGTCCTCCTCGGCGCCGAGGAGCCCGGTGGCCGCCTGCCCACCACCTGGCCGGTCTCCCTGGCCGACGTCCCGGTCGCCGGGGTCACCCCGACGGACGGCGAACTCGCCTACGACGAAGGCGTGTTCATCGGCTACCGGGCCTGGGACAAGGCGGGCACGGCCCCCGCGTACGCCTTCGGGCACGGCCTGGGCTACACCAGCTGGTCGTACGACTCCCTGGAGGCCACCCCGGCCGCGGCCACGGTCACCCTCCGCAACACCGGCACCCGTACCGGCCGCGAGGTCGTGCAGATCTACCTCGCCCCGCGCTCCGACACGGTCGAGCGCCCGGCCCGCTGGCTGGCCGGCTTCGCGAGCGTCGAGGCAGGACCGGGCGAGAGCGTGGAGGTCGAGATCCCCCTCGCGCGCAGGGCGTTCGAGATCTGGGACGAGGAGGCCGGCGACTGGTCCTTCGTCGCGGGTACGTACGAGGTCAGGGCCGCGCACTCGCTCGCCGACGAGCGGCTGAGCGTCACGCTGACGGTCGTCTGACCCGGTGGACCGGCCCCGGGGCGGTCCCTGACAGCCGCCCCGGGGTCCTACCGCACACCGAAGGCGTACGTCGTCCGCGACGTGTACACCTCGCCCGGCCGCAGCACCGTGCTCGGGAACTCCGGCCGGTTCGGCGAGTCGGGGAAGTGCTGCGATTCCAGCGCGATGCCGGGAAGCCCCTCGGCCGCGTACACCTGAAGTCCCGGCTCGGTCGTGAAGAGCGTCAGCACCCGCCCCGACACGCCGGAGTACAGCTCCGCCGCCGGGCCGCCGCCACGGTCCTCGTCCAGGACGAAGTTGTGGTCGAGGCCCACGCCGACCGGGCGCCGCTCACGGAAGTCCAGCCGCGTCCCGGCCACGGGCGACAGCTCCCCGGTGGGGATCGCCCGCCCGTCCACCGGTGTCCACCGCGCGGCGGCGACCCGCATCTCGTGCCCGCCCCCCAGGTCCCAGTACGAGTGGTTGGTCAGGTTCACCACCGTCGGCGCGTCCGTCACCGCCCGGTACGCGATCCGCAGCGCGCCGCCCGCGTCCACGGTGTAGGTCGCCGAGACCTCCAGGCGGCCCGGGAAGCCCTCCTCGCCGTCCTCGCTGACCCGGGACAGCCGCACGCCGTGCTCGACCGGCTCCGCGTCCCACACGCGCTTGTCGAAGCCGCGCGGGCCGCCGTGCAGCGTGTTCGGCCCAGCACCGCGCTCCAGCCGGTGGCGGCGGCCGTCGAGCGAGAAGGAGCCGCCCGCTATCCGGTTCGCGTAACGCCCCACCAGCGCGCCGAAGTACGGGTCCGGATTCTTCAGATAGCCCGTCAGGTCCTGGAAACCGAGCGCCACATGGGACACCGTGCCGTCGCGGTCGGGAGTGGTGACCGACTGCACGATCCCGCCGTAGGTCAGCACCCGCACCCGCGTACCGCCCCGCTCCAGTGTCCAGCGGTGTACGACCGTGCCGTCGTCCAGCTCTCCGAAGAATTCCATGATCAATAATCCTAGGCCGGGGGCTGCGCGGCCGTCACATTGCGATAGGCGATCTCGGCCAGCCGGCGCTGGCCGTTCCTGCTCGGATGGAACCAGTCGATCTGGCTCAACTGCTCGCCGTCGAACCGGAACTCGAAGACAGCCCCGCCGTCGTACCGGCAGCGTGTGTCCCGCGCGCAGACCTCCTTCAGCGCCTTGTTGTACGCCACCACCCGGGCCTGCACCAGAGCCCGCCGGCGGTCGGCCGCTTCGCTCAGATCGTCCGCGTCTCCCAGCATCGACGCGCAGATCCCCAGCTTCCAGATCTGCTTGCCCAGCGGGTTGTCCCGCCCGGTCGACCACAGACGCCTCAGGTCGGGCACGCTCGACACGTACACCTGGGCCTTCGGGGCCGACGCCCGCAGCCGCTTCATCGCCGCGGCGAACGTGGACGTGAACTCCGAGACGGGTGTCATCAGTTCGGCGCTGTCCCGGCAGGCGTCGTTCGCCCCGACCATCACCGCCACCAGCTCGGGCCGCAAGGCGCCCGCCCGCTCCATCTGGGCGGGCAGATCCGCCATCCGCGCCCCGGTCCGCGCCAGGTTCCAGCTGCGCTCCGCCGCGCCCGACGTGCCGAGCAGCCTCAGGGCCAGGCTGTTGACGCCGGCGTCCGTCCCGGTCGCCCAGGACACCTCGGGGCAGTCGGCGAGCAGCGTGCAGGCGTCGAAACCCCGGGTGATGGAGTCGCCGACGGCGGCGACCGAACCGGGGGAGCGGTCCCAGAGCGGGGTGGGCCTCGGGGACGGAGAGGCGGACGCGGACCTGCCGGGTGCCCCGGTGCCCGCGGCCGTGCAGCCGGAGAGCGCGGTCACCGCCAGCAACGCCGCAGCGGTCAGTGCGGTGACCGTCCGTGAACGGCGACGCTCCCCTCGGTTCTTCCGCATTCCCCGGCCCCCTCCATCGGCTCCTCCGGCGTCCTGGCGAGTGAAAGCTTGGTGTCTACCGGCCCCTGGAGCGGTCGTACGTCACCCCAAGGGCGGCGCAGCACGGTAGCTTTTCCCCCGTCGAACCAGAGGCACCTTTGCCGGCCGGCTCCGGTAAATTACATCACGTCACATGCTGTCCCTTTTGCGGAGTTTTGCTCCCGATGCTGTTTACTGAGGCCGCTGGGAAAGGCGAACCTCGTCCCACACTGGAGGTCCCGGTGACGACACGTGGAGTCCTGTACGTACACTCCGCACCCCGCGCGCTGTGCCCGCACGTCGAATGGGCAGTGGCGGGTGTTCTCGGTGCGAGAGTCCAGCTCGACTGGATCCGTCAGCCTGCCGCCCCGGGCACCTGGAGAGCCGAGTTCTCCTGGAAGGCCGAATCGGGGACCGCCTCCAAGCTCGCCTCCGCCCTGCGCGGCTGGCAGATGCTGCGCTTCGAGGTCACCGCGGAGCCCTGCCCGGCCGCCGAGGGCGAGCGCTACAGCGCCACGCCCGAGCTGGGCATCTTCCACGCGGTCACCGGCATCCACGGCGACATTTTGATCCCCGAGGACCGGCTGCGCGCCGCCCTGGCCCGTTCGGCGCAGGGCGAGACGAACCTGGAGGCCGAGATCGCCAAACTCCTCGGCAAGCCCTGGGACGACGAGCTGGAGCCCTTCCGCTACGCGGGCGAGGGCGCGCCCGTGCGCTGGCTGCACCAGGTGGTCTGACCCGGCCCCACCCCTCGGGATGGATTCCGTCCCATGGTGCACAGGGGGTGCGCCGCCGGTGGGGGCTCGCGTGCGTATCCGTACGGTGGCCGGAATCATCGCCACCTTCGTCTGCTCGGCCACGATCGGCTGGGCCGTTCTCTTCCATGTTCTCGGCTGGGCCCGCTCTCTCGCGAGAGCGGCGGCGCCTGTGAGGACACCGACCGCCCCGAGGGCCTGCCGGCCGTCCTCATCCTGGCGTTCGTCTTCACCTTCGGCGGCTTCATCCTGGTCGCCGCGTCCCAGTCCTGGGCACAGGTGCTGCAGGGCGAGAACGGGCCGCAATGGGTGGCCGCGTACTCCGTCAAGGACGGCAAGGAGCGGTGGCGCACCCGGATCGGCGGCAGGATCGCGGCACTTGCCCAGGGGGAGGACGGCCGCACGTCCGTGCTGATGGAGGCGGGCTGGCGGCGCGCGCGGCTCTTTCAGCTGGGCGAGGACGGAGCCGTACGGGAGGACGTCCCCGTCCGGCAGGAGATGACGCTCTCGCTCGACTCCGAACTGATCCCCGCGCAGGGCGGCCATGTCGTCCTGAACCGGTTCCCGGAGGCCGGCCGGCCGCCGGCCTTCGCCCTGCGCTGACCTCGTACGAACACGCCGAAGGCCCCGCCGGAATCCCGTCGGGGCCTTCGGTCAGTGCGCTCAGACCGTACGGAAGGCGAGAACCACGTTGTGGCCGCCGAAACCGAACGAGTTGTTGATCGCCGCGATCGTGCCCTCGGGCAGCGCGCGGGGCTCGTCGCGCACGATGTCCGCGTCGACCGTCTCGTCGAGGTCGTCGAGGTTGATCGTCGGCGGAGCGGTGCGGTGGTGCAGCGCCAGGACCGTCGCGACGGTCTCGATGCCGCCCGCGCCACCCAGCAGGTGACCGGTCATCGACTTGGTCGCGGAGATCGCGACATGGTCGAGGTCGTCGCCGAGCACCTTGCGCAGCGCCTTCAGCTCCGCGATGTCACCCTGCGGGGTGGACGTGGCGTGGGCGTTCAGGTGGACGACCTCCGACGGCTTCAGGTCCGTCGTGTCCAGCAGGTTCTGCATGGCCGCGGCGATACCGCGACCGGTCGGCTCGGGCTGCGCGATGTGGTGGCTGTCGGCCGACAGGCCCTGGCCCAGCACCTCGCAGTAGACCCGGGCACCGCGCGCGGCGGCGTGCTCGGCCGACTCCAGGACGACGACACCGGCGCCCTCGCCCAGGACGAAGCCGTCACGGGCCTTGTCGTAGGGGCGCGAGGCCTTGGTCGGCTCGTCGTTGTTCTTCGACATCGCCATCATGTTGGCGAACGCCGCGATCGGCAGGGGGTGGATGGCCGCCTCGGTACCGCCGGCGACGACCACGTCGGCACGGCCGGTACGGATCATCTCGACGGCGTAGCCGATCGCCTCGGCACCCGACGCGCACGCGGACACGGGGGTGTGGACGCCCGCGCGGGCGTTCACCTCCAGGCCGACGTTGGCGGAGGGGCCGTTGGGCATCAGCATGGGCACGGTGTGCGGGGAGACGCGGCGTACGCCCTTCTCCTTCAGCACGTCGTACTGGTCGAGCAGGGTCGTCACGCCGCCGATGCCGGAGGCGATGACGGCGCCGAGCCGCTCGGGCAGGATCTTGTCGTCCTCACCGGCGGGGGCGTCGTAACCCGCGTCCGCCCACGCCTCGCGGGCCGCGATCAGCGCGAACTGCGCCGAGCGGTCCAGCTTGCGCGCGAGGGGCTTGGGCAGCACCTCACCGGGGTCGACCGCGGCGAGCGCGGCGATCCGGACGGGCAGTTCGGCGAAGCGTTCGCCCTCGAGTGGCCGGACGCCGGAGCGCCCCGCCATCAGACCTTCCCAGGTCGATGCCGTGTCGCCACCCAGCGGTGTGGTTGCGCCGATACCGGTGACGACCACGGTGCGATTGGTCGAGCTCACAGGAATTTTCTCCACGTGTGTAATGGTCGAATGCCGGCGCCACCGCTGGGTGGCGGACCGAGATCAGGCCTGGTGCTTCAGGATGTAGTCCGCGGCGTCGCCGACCGTCTTGAGGTTCTTGACGTCCTCGTCCGGGATCTTGACGTCGAAGCGCTCTTCGGCGGCGACGACGACCTCGACCATGGACAGCGAGTCGACGTCCAGGTCGTCGGTGAAGGACTTGTCCAGCTGGACGTCCTCGGTCGGGATACCGGCGATCTCGTTCACGATCTCGGCGAGACCTTCGACGATCTGCTCCTGCGTGGCGGCCATGTTGGCGCTCCTTCGATGTGTATCAGAGGGTGAAACGGCAAATCCGTCCGGAAGATCCGTACGGCTGCCTAGGGGAGGGTAACGACCGTCGCGGCGTAGACGAGACCCGCCCCGAAGCCGATGACGAGTGCGGTGTCGCCGCTCTTCGCCTGTCCGGTCGCCAGGAGCCGCTCCATGGCGAGCGGAATCGAGGCGGCCGAAGTGTTGCCCGTCGTCTCCACGTCACGGGCGACCGTGACGTGCTCCGGCAGCTTGAGAGTCTTCACCATCGAGTCGATGATCCGCATGTTGGCCTGGTGCGGAATGAAGACATCGAGGTCGTCCGCCGAGATTCCGGCGGCGTCCAGGGCCTGCTGGGCGACCTTCGCCATCTCGAAGACGGCCCAGCGGAACACCGCCTGGCCCTCCTGCGTGATGGCCGGGAACTTCTCGGGACGGCCTGTACGGTAGTCGTCCCACGGCACGGTCTGCTTGATCGTCTCGGACTTGTCGCCCTCCGAGCCCCACACGGTCGGGCCGATCCTCGGCTCCTTCGAGGGGCCGACGACGACCGCGCCCGCGCCGTCACCGAACAGGAAGGCCGTGGCACGGTCCTCCAGGTCGGTCAGGTCGCTCAGCCGCTCCACACCGATCACGAGCACGTACTCGGCGGAACCTTCCACCACCATGCCCTTGGCGAGCGTCAGGCCGTAGCCGAAGCCCGCGCAGCCCGCCGAGATGTCGAACGCGGCCGGCTTGTTCGCGCCGATCTTGTCCGCGATCTCGGTGGCGACGGCCGGGGTCTGCTTGAAGTGCGAGACGGTGGAGACGATCACGCCGCCGATCTGGGCGGGCGTGATGCCGGCGTCGGCGATGGCCTTGCCCGCCGCCTCGATGGACATCGCGGCCACGGTCTCCTCGTCGGAGGCCCAGTGGCGGGTCGCGATGCCGGAGCGGGAGCGGATCCACTCGTCCGAGGAGTCGATCGTCTCGAGGATCACCTCGTTCGGCACGACCCGGGTCGGCCGGTAACCGCCGACGCCCATGATCCGCGCGTACGGGGCGCCCTGACTGGGCTTGATCTTCGACATGCTCTACGGCTCCTTGTCAGGCGCCCGCCGCGTCAGCGGCAGGTGCACCGGTCTCGGCGAGCAGCGTGCGGGCCGCGTCGAGGTCGTCGGGGGTCTTCAGCGCGAGCGTCTTCACGCCCGGCAGAGCGCGCTTGGCGATACCGGTCAGGGTGCCACCGGGGCACACCTCCAGGAGAGCGGTCACGCCCAGTTCCTTGAACGTGTCCATGCACAGGTCCCAGCGGACCGGGTTGGCGACCTGGCCGACCAGGCGCGAGAGCACCTCGGCGCCGGTGGCGACGGTCCGCCCGTCCTTGTTGGAGACGTATGTCACGGCCGGGTCGGCGAGGGAGAGACCCGAAGCGGCCTCCTCCAGCGCGGCGACCGCGGGAGCCATGTGGTGCGTGTGGAACGCGCCGGCCACCTTCAGCGCCACGACCCGGCGGACGCCCTCGGGCTTGTCGGCCTCCAGCGCGGCGAGCTGCTCCATCGTGCCGGCGGCCACGATCTGCCCGGCGCCGTTCACATTGGCGGCGGTCAGACCCAGCTTCTCCAGGTGCGGGACGGTCACCTCGGGGTCGCCGCCCAGCAACGCCGACATGCCGGTCTCGGTGACGGAGGCGGCCTCGGCCATCGCCACGCCACGGGTGCGTACGAAGCGCAGCGCGGCGACGTCGTCGAGGACGCCCGCGAAGGCGGCGGCGGTGATCTCACCGACGCTGTGCCCGGCGACGGCGCCGGGGGTGATGTCACCGAGCGCCGAAGCGGACAGCAGACCGGCGGCGACCAGCAGCGGCTGGGCCACGGCGGTGTCGCGGATCTCGTCCGCGTCGGCCTTCGTGCCGTAGTGGGCGAGGTCCAGCCCGATGGCCTCGGACCACGCGGCGACGCGGTCGGCGGCGCCGGGGAGTTCGAGCCAGGGAGTCAGGAAGCCGGGCGTCTGAGCGCCTTGGCCGGGAGCGACGAGTACGAGCACCCTCACACTCTCTCTTGTGGACGGTCCTGGGCGCCCGTGGGGACTGGGACGAAGAACCGTCAGGGGAATTGTCGATGTCTGACAAAAGTCTAGGACTGCGAATCCGCGTCGGCCAAGCGCCCCAGGATCAGCGCGATCCGGAGCGTGAAGGCGGAGCGCACATCGGAGGGTGACCAGCCGGTGACGTCGGTCACACGTCGGAGCCGGTAGCGCACGGTGTTGGGGTGGACGAAGAGCATCCGCGCGGCGCCCTCCAGGCTGCTGGCCTGCTCCAGATAGACACTCAGTGTTTCCAGGAGCGCCGAACCCGCTTCCTCCAGTGGTCTGTAGATCTCCTCCACCAGCTGCTCGCGCGCCGCGGGGTCGGAGGCGATCGCGCGCTCCGGCAGCAGATCGTCCGCGAGCACCGGCCGGGGGGCGTCCTGCCAGGCCGAACACGCCTTCAGGCCGGCGGCGGCGGCCTGCGCGGACCGGGTCGCGGCCAGCAGGTCCGGGACCACGGGACCGGCGACCACCGGACCGGCCGCGTACGGGCCGATCAGCGACTTCGCCACATGCAGCGGGTTGTCGCTGCCGCCCGCGATGACGACCAGACGGTCGCCGAGGACCCCGGTCAGCACCTGCAGCTTGGCGTGCCGGGCGGCCCGCCGGATCGCCTCCACGGTCAGTTCGCTGTCGCCGTCGGGGGCGGTGCCGAGCACCACACAGACATGCTCCGGCGAATTCCAGCCGAGGGCCGCGGCGCGGGAGACCGCGCCCTCGTCGGCCTCACCCGACAGCACCGCGTTCACGACCAGCGACTCCAGCCGGGCGTCCCAGGCACCGCGTGCCTCGGCGGCCTGGGCGTACACCTGGGCGGTCGCGAACGCGATCTCACGGGCGTACACCAGCAGCGCCTCGCGCAGCACCGACTCGTCACCCGGAGCCGCGACCTCCTCGATCGCCGACTCCATGACCTCGATGGTCGTGCGGACCATCTCGACGGTCTGGCGCAGGGTGATCGCCCGGGTGAGCTCGCGCGGAGCCGTACCGAAGACATCGGTGGAGATGGCCTGGGGGGTCTCCGGATGCCGGAACCACTCGGTGAAGGCGGCGATACCGGCCTGGGCGACCAGGCCGATCCAGGACCGGTTCTCGGGAGGCATCGCCCGGTACCACGGAAGCGTCTCGTCCATGCGCGCGATGGCGTTCGCGGCGAGCCGCCCGGAGGACTGTTCCAGGCGTTTGAGAGTGGCGGCGTGCGGGTGGGCGGCGTTCACGGGTTCTGGCACGGGGACAAGACTGCCTTATCGGGACGGTGCCATGTCCGGGCGGGGCGGTTTGTCCGCGCCCCGGGCGGGGCTACGGTGGGCCGGTGATGTCAGTGCAGCGCTCAGCGGACCGCTACGCCGGGGGCGACCCGGCGGCCGGGATCGAGACCCGGCACGCCTTCTCCTTCGGCCGGTTCTACGACCCCGACAACCTCCGCTTCGGCGCCGTCCTGGCGTGCAACGAGGAACGGCTCGCACCGGGCGCGGGCTTCGACGAGCACCCGCACAGCCACACCGAGATCGTCACCTGGGTCGTCGAGGGCGAGCTGACCCACCGCGACTCGGCCGGGCACGCCACCGTGATCCGTCCCGGCGACGTCCAGCGGCTCAGCGCCGCCTCCGGCGTGCGGCACGTGGAGCGCAACGACGGTGATGTCCCGCTGGTCTTCGTCCAGATGTGGCTGGCCCCGCTGGACCCCGGCGGCGAGCCCGCGTACGAGGTCGTGCGCGGCATCGCGGACGCCACCCCCTACGCCCTGCCGGAGGCCGGCGCGATGCTGCACGTCCGGCGCCTGGCCCCCGGCGAGCGGACCGCCGTGCCCGACGCGGACCTGCTGTACGCCCATGTCGTGGGCGGCGAAGTGTCCCTGGCCGGGGAGTACTTGGGGCCGGGCGACGCCGCACGCGTCACGGCGGCGGAGGGCCTGGAGCTGCGGGCCGACACCTCCTCGGAGGTACTGCTCTGGGAGATGAAGGGCTGACGCCCCTCAGCCCCGCAGGGCGCTCTTGGCCCGCCACTGGTCCCAGGTGAGGTTCCACGCGCCGTAGCCGTTGCCCTCGGCGACGGTCCCCTTGGTGTTCTCGCCCTTGATCTCGAACGGGTCGCCGGCCCGTACCTGCCCGTAGAGGTCCGCGGCGTTCGCCTCGCTCATGCCGATGCAGCCGGAGCTCCTGTTGGCCCGGCCGAAGTGGGCGGAGTTCCAGGGGGCCGCGTGGGCGTACATCCCGGACCAGGTCAGCCGCATCGAGTAGTCGACCATCTTGTCGTAGGCGTTGCCGAGGCCCACCGTCTCCGAGTTCATGTTGATCGTCCCCTCCTTCGCCATCAGGACCGCCGTGCCCCTCCAGGACCGCTTGTCGCCGCCGGGAGTGCCGCCGGACACCGGTATCTCCCGCACCTGCCTCCCGTCCCGCTCGAGGATCAGCCTCTTGCGGTCGAGGTCGACCCGGACGATCTGCCGGGCGCCGACGGTGAACCCGGTCCGGTAGTCGCGCACGAACCAGCCCCCGGCCCCGCCGGAGTCGGTGCCGTTCAACCGCGCGTCGAGCGTCACCTTCGTGCCGGTCTTCCAGTACTCCTTCGGCCGCCAGTCGGCCCTGTCCTTGCCGGACCAGTCGCGCACCCAGCCCCACGAGCCCACGGTGTTGTCGGATGTGGTCACCTTCAACTGCTTCTCGACCTCCGCCTTGTTCGCGACCGGGTGGTCGAAGACGATCGACAGCGGCTGGGCGACACCCACGGTGGTGTTCTTGCCCGGCGCCAGGGTCAGCTTGTTGACCCTCTCCGCCTCGGCGGTGGAGAACGTCGCCCGGGTCGTGTCGGTGCGGCCGCTGCCCGTACGGGTCGTCACCTGCACCGTGTACGAGGCGCCGGGTGCCGCCTTCCGGTCCGACGTCCACGTCGTCCGGTCCGCCGACGGGCGCCCGGTGAGCGCCGCGCCCCGGGCGTCGACGACCGTCACCGTGCCCAGCGTGCCGCCCTTCGCCGTGACGACCACCGGCCTTCCGGCGGCGACGCCCTTCCCGGTGGGCGTCACGGTCACGGTGGCCGGAGCGCCACCGCCGGGCTTGGCGTCGTCCGGCGCGGCACCGGCGGCGCCGCCCCCGCCCGAACAGGCACTGAGCGCCGCGCCCAGAACGACCGCCACGACTGCCGGGCGCATGCGGACAGGACTCATGGAGACCTCCAGAAAGTGGGGAATTGCCGGGACTCTAAGCCGCGGAAAGCGCCGGAAACGGACTCGCGAGCCATGTGACGGCGGCTGCGGAGAAACGGTCATCGTCCGGTCACACACGCCGCGCGACACGGTCATGGACGGCTGTGAACCTCCGGTACGTCCTCCCAACGAGGGGACGGAACACGGAGGCTCACGTTGTGTCAGCGCTGCTCGTGACGGCCGGCCGCGGCCAGGAAACGCGGCTGGGCCCCATCACCGCCGGGACCTACCGCGCGTACATCGCATCCCGCGCGGCGGAATCCGGAGGTCCCAGTTTTCTGCAGTGCCCGTCCTGGGCCGAGGTGAAGGAGGGCTGGCGCCCCCACTTCGTCGGCTGGGAGTCCGCCGGCCGGGCGGACACGCCCGGCGGGCTCTCCGGGGCCGCCCTCGCACTGCTGCGTCCCTTCCCCGGCACCCGCAAGTACTTCGCCTACCTCCCCGAAGGGCCCGTCGTCGACTGGTCCGACCCGGACATCGACGGCTGGCTCACCCCGCTGCTGCGGCATCTGCGGGCCGCCGGTGCCTTCGCCGTCCGTATCGGCCCCTCACCGGCCTTCCGGCGCTGGGACGCCGCCCGGCTCAAGTCCCTCACCGGCAACGGCCGGAGGCTTTCCGACGTCCTCGCCTGCGAGGTGGACCCTCTCGGCACCGCCGTGGCCGAACGGCTCCGCGCCCGCGGCTGGCGGCGCTGCGGGGGCGACAGCCCCGACGGGCCCGCCGACGGCGACGCGCAGCCCCGCATCGTCTTCCAGGTCCCGCTGGCCGGACGCACCGCCGACGACCTGTGGAACGGACTCAACCAGGAGTGGCGGCGCAACGTCCGCCGCGCCCGGAAGTCCGGTGTCGAGGTGGTCGTCGGAACCGCCGCGGACCTTCCCGACTTCTACCGGCTGCTGCGTGTCACCGAGGAACGCGACGGCTTCCGGCTCGGCCGCTCCCTGGCGTACTACCAGCGGCAGTACGTGGCCCTCAACGCCGAGGAGCCGGGCCGGATGAAGCTCTACCTCGCCCGCCACCAGGGCGAGACCCTCGCCGCGCACACCATGATCACGGTGGGCCGCCGGGTCTGGTACCAGACGGGCGCCTCCGCCGACCACCGCCGCGAGGTCCGGCCCTCCAACGCCCTGCAGTGGCGCATGATGCTCGACGCCCACGCCCTCGGAGCCGACGTCTACGACATGCGCGGTGTACCCTCCACCCTCGATCCGGACGACCGCGGATACGGGCTTATGCGCTGGAAACTGGGCACCGGGGGACAGGTCGTCGAAACGCTGGGGGAGTGGGAGACACCGTTGGCAGGCACGACCAACCACACGCTGTACCGGGCGTTCCAGGCCTATCTGGCCCGTCGATGAGCGGGCGTACGGGCACCGCCCCGGAGACGGGTCCGGCGAACACGGCCACGGACACCGCCCCGCAGGCCTCGGCGGCGGGCGCCGACGCCCCGGAACCGGCCGCCCCCGCCGCGTCCGCACTGCGCAGCGGGGCGGTGATGGCCGCCGGGTCCGTGGTCTCCCGCGCCACCGGTTTCGTGCGGTCCGCCACCGTCGCCGCGGCCCTCGGGACGGGGCTGGTCGCCGACGGCTACGCGGTGGGCAACTCCGTCCCCACGATCGTCTACACCCTGCTCATCGGCGGCGCCCTCAACGCCGTCTTCGTGCCCGAACTGGTCAAGGCCGCCAAGGAACACGCCGACGGCGGCCGCGCCTACACCGACCGGCTGCTCACGCTCAGCGTGAGCGCCCTGCTGCTGATCACCGCGGCAGCGGTGCTCGCCGCGCCCGCGCTCGTGGACGCCTACACCGACTACACCGGAGCGCAGGAGACCATGACGGTCGCCTTCGCCCGCTTCTGCCTGCCGCAGATCCTCTTCCTCGGTGTGTTCACGCTCCTCGGCCAAGTGCTCAACGCCCGTGGCCGGTTCGGCGCCATGATGTGGACACCGGTCCTCAACAACATCGTCGTCATCGCCGTGTTCGCGCTGTACCTGACGGCCGTCGCCACCTCGCCCGACGGCACGCTCACCCCCGGCGCCACCGCGCTCCTCGGCTGGGGCACCACCGCCGGCATCGTCGTCCAGGCACTCGCGCTCCTGCCCGCCCTGCGCGCCGCCGGCTTCCGTTTCCGTCCCCGGTTCGACTGGCGCGGCAGCGGACTGACCCGGCCCATGCGCGCGGCCGGCTGGCTCGTCCTCCTCGTCCTCACCAACCAGGCCGTGTACTGGGTCACCACCCGTCTGGCGACGGCCGCGGGCCAGCACGCGGCGAGTCGGGGCATCGACGGCGGCGCGGGCTTCAGCGCGTACAACAACGCCTATCTGCTGTGGATCGTCCCCCACGGGATCGTGACGGTCTCCCTCGTCACCGCGCTGATGCCGCGTATGAGCGGATCGGCCGCCGACGGGGACACCGCGGCCCTGCGCGGCGACGTCTCGTACGCGCTGCGCACCAGTTCCGCGGCCGTCGTCCCCGCGGCCTGTGCGCTGTTCGCCCTCGCCGGACCGGTGATGGCGCTGGTCTTCCAGTACGGCCGGACCGACGCCGACGCCATCGCCGTGATGGCCCCCATCCTGATGGCCTTCGCGCCCGGACTGATCGCGCTGTCGGGCCAGTACGTCCTCTCGCGGACCTTCTACGCCCTGCGCGACACCCGCACGCCCTTCCTCCTCAACCTGGTGATCGCCGCCCTCAACGCAGGGCTTTCGGTGGCCGCTTACCACCTGCTGCCCGCGCGCTGGGCGGTCACCGGCATGGCCGCGGCGTACTCGCTGGCGCTCTGGGCGGGTTGGGCGCTGACCGCGTACGTCCTGACACGACGGCTCGGCCCGGGGGAGGGCCGTGCCCGGTCCGCGCTCACCAGGCTGCTCGCCGCCGCGCTGCCCGCCGCCGCGCTCGGCCTGCTCGCCGCCGCCAAGTCGTCGGGGGCCGGCCCCCTCGTGTCCGCGGCGGCCGGCGCGGCGGTGATCCTCGCCGTCTTCGCGCTCCTGGCCCGCCCCCTGCGGCTGTCGGAGGTCGACGCCCTGCTCTCCGCGGTGGTACGGCGTCTGCGCCCCGCGCGTCGCTGACCCGCTCCCTCGCCGACCACCGCGAACGACCCGACGACCCCGACGACCCCGACGACCCCTGGGATACTGCGCCGATGCCACGCGTGCTGCTGATCGAAGACGACCCCTCGGTCCGGGAAGGAGTCGAACTCGGGCTGCGCCGGCGCGGTCACGAGGTACGGACCGCCGGCACCGGCGAAGCCGGGCTCGCCGCCCTCGGGGAGTTCCGGCCCGACCTGCTCCTCCTCGACCTCATGCTCCCCGGCATGAACGGCGTCCAGGTCTGCCACCGGGTCCGCGAGAAGAGCCAGCTGCCGATCATCATGCTCACCGCGCGCGGCGACGACTTCGACGTCGTCGTGGGCCTGGAGGCGGGCGCCGACGACTACATCGTCAAGCCCGCCCGTACCGAGGTCATCGAGGCGCGGATACGGGCCGTCCTGCGGCGTATCGAGGAGCCGGGCGGCGGCCGGCCCAGTGTCGAGTTCCACGGTGAACTCGCCCTCGACCGCACGGGACTCACCGTCGCCAAGTGCGGCGAGCGGATCGCCCTCGCCCCCTCCGAGCTGAAGCTGCTGCTCCACCTCTCCGCCGCCCCCGAGCAGGTCTTCAGCCGCCAGCAGCTCCTCGAACACGTGTGGGAGCACAGCTATCACGGGGACGCGCGCCTGGTGGACGCCTGTGTCCGCAGACTGCGCAACAAGATCGAGGACACACCCGGCAGCCCCCGCTACATACAGACCCTGCGCGGCTTCGGCTACCGCTTCGGACCGCTGTGAGAACCCCTGGCCGCCGGACGGACACCCGCACCCGGCGCAGGCCGCTGCCCACGCTCGCCGGGCTCCGCCGGCGGTGGCGGCTCGCGCGGTCCGGGTTGCGCACGCGGCTCGTCCTCGCCTTCCTGCTGGTCGCCGCCGTCGGCTGCGGAACCACCGCCACCCTCACCTACCGCGAGGCCCGCAACTCCGTCCTCGAACACGCTCAGGACACCGCGGTCTCCTCGTTCCGCGACCAGATCCAGAGCCTCGGCCTGGTCCTGCCCGTCGACCGGGAAGCCCTCCAGTTCACGCTGCAGCAGATGGCCCGACAGGGGAAGCCCCGCCCGTGGAGGGTCTTCGCCGAGTACGGCTCGCTCCGCGTCTCCTCCAGTACCAGCCCGACGTCCACGGTGATCACGCCCGAGCTCCGCCGCGCCGCCGCCCTGGGCGATCCGCACGGCAGCTTCCAGCGGGTGATCAGCGCCGGCAGACCGTACCTGACCATCGCGGTACCGGTCGTCTTCTCGCCCCGGGCGAAGGTGGGCGCCGACCCCCTGCGCACCGGTCTCGTCCTGTACGCGGTGATGGAACTGGACGCCGAGGAGGCCAACGTCCGGGCCATGCTCCTCGCCGCCCGGGACGGCGCCCTGCCCGCCCTCGCGGTGGCCCTGATCCCCGCACTGCTCGCCGCCCGCAGTGTGCTGCGCCCGGTACGGGAACTTCGCCGCGCCGCGCACCACATGGGGCAGGGCCGGCTCGACACCCGCATCCAGGTCCGGGGAGGCGACGAACTCGCCGACCTCGCCCACACGTTCAACGAGTCCGCCATCGCGCTCGAACGTTCCGTGGAGGAGCTCCAGCGCGCCGAGGCCCGGGCCCGCCGTTTCGCCTCCGACGTCTCCCACGAACTGCGCACCCCGCTCGCCGGGATGCTCGCCGTCACCGAACTGCTCGACGAGGACGCCGAGGGGCTCGATCCGGACACCGCCGCCGCCGTCCGGCTGATCAGCACCGAGACCGGCAAGCTCGCCGTCCTGGTCGAGGACCTGATGGAGATCTCCCGGTTCGACGCCCGCGCCGCAGAGCTGAACACCGACGAGATGGACGTGGCCGAGACCATCCGCCGGACCCTGCTCAACCGTCACTGGACCGACCCCGAGCAGGTGGTGACCGACCTGCCCGACGGCATCCGCGCCCGGCTCGACCCCCGCCGCTTCGACGTGATCGTCGCGAACCTCGTCGGCAACGCGCTCCGGCACGGCCGGCCCCCGGTCACCGTCCGGCTGCGCGTCGGACAGCGGCCGCGGGACCTGGCCGGTGTGCTCGTCATGGAGGTCGCCGACCGGGGGCCCGGTATCCGGCCCGAGGCCCTGCCCCATGTCTTCGACCGCTTCTACAAGGCCGACGGGGCCCGTACGCGTTCGGTGGGCAGCGGGCTCGGGCTCGCGATCACCCACGAGAACGTACGGCTGCACGGCGGCACGGTCAGGGCCATGAACGGCCCTGACGGGGGCGCCGTCTTCCTCGTGGAAATCCCCCTGATCCGTCATGAGCCGAACGGCCGTGAGCAGAGCGGCCGGAGGGCGACCGACCACGAGCCGGCCGGAGACGGGGCGCACACATGAGGCGGACGGCCCGCGGGGCCGCGCTCGCCGGGACGCTGATGTTCACCGGAGCCGTGGGCCTCACCGGCTGCGGGATCCAGGAGAGCGACGTCGTGGAGGCCGGAGGCGCCGTGACCGTGCAGGTGTTTCCCCATCCGACCGACCGCATGCTGCTCTTCTTCGTCGACGAGAACGGCACGGTCCTCCCGGTGGTGCGGCCGCTCGCCGGCTCGTCCCTGCCCGGCGAAGGAGGCTCGGTCGGGCCCGGCGAGGAGGGGACGACGGGCGGCAGCGGTACGGAGGACCGGCCCGTGGCGACCGTCAAGGTGCTCGCCGCGCTGGCATATGGCCCGACCGAGACCGAGCGTGCGGCGGGCCTCACCACCCGGCTGCCTGCCCGCGGGTGGGTCGGCCGGCTGCTGGAAGTCCGCACCACAGAAGGAGTGGGGGAGGGGGAGGTCCCGGACACCACCGGCACGCCACGGGAGATCCGGATCCGGACCGCAGCCGACGTCAAGGACCTGTCGGCGGCCGCCGTCCGGCAGATCGTCTGCACGGCGGTGTACGCGGAGGACCCGTCGGGCCTGGCCTCCGTCGTCCTCACCGGCAACGACGGCCGGCTCCCGGCGAGCCGCTGCACGTAGGGCCTCTCGTTCGGACCTTGGTGGGCTCGCGTGCCCGGCAAGATCCGAACGAGGCCCTAGGCGGCCCGCAGCTCCGCGAGCACCGCGTCCGTGAACGGCGGCCACGCCTCGATGGCCCACGGGCCGAACGGCCGGTCCGTCAGCGCGACGCACGCCGCCCGCGCGTCCGGGTCGACCCACAGGAACGTGCCGGACTGGCCGAAGTGCCCGAAGGTCCGGGGAGAGGACGAACCGCCCGTCCAGTGCGGCGACTTGGAGTCCCGGATCTCGAAGCCCAGACCCCAGTCGTTGGGCTTCTGGTGTCCGTAGCCGGGGAGGATCCCGGTCACTCCCGGATGGACGACCGACATGGCCTCCAGGACGGTACGGGCGTCGAGGAGCCTGGGCGCCTGCACCTCCGCGGCGAACCGCACCAGATCGTCGACGGTCGAGACGCCGTCCTTCGCGGCCGAGCCGTCCAGCGTCGTCGACGCCATCCCCAGCGGTTCCAGAACGGCCTGGCGCAGATACTCGGCGAACGGAATGTCCGTCGCCTTCGTGACATGGTCGCTCAGCGCCTCGAAACCGGCGTTGGAGTAGATCCGCCGGGTGCCCGGCGCGGCCATGGTCCTCGGCTCGTCGGGAGCGAGCCCGGAGGTGTGGGCAAGGAGATGGCGGACCGTGGACCCCTCGGGCCCGGCCGGCTCGTCGAGATCGACCGCGCCCTCCTCGTACGCGACGAGGACCGCGTAAGCGGCGAGCGGCTTGGTGACCGACGCCAGCGGGAAACGCCGGCCGGTCGGGCCGTGCATGCCGACAACGGTCCCGTCCGCGCGTACGACAGCGGCCGCCGCGGTGGGGACCGGCCAGTTCTCGATCATCGCCAGGCTCTGCATGCGGACGAGCCTACTTGCTTGGAGTGCACTCGAAGGTTCTAGCGTGGTGGTCATGACGGTGATCGAGAGCACCCCCCTGGCCCCGGCCGCCATCGACGTCTGCGCCGCCCGGCCGCCGGCCCATCCGCGACCCGACGGGCAGGACAAGTACACGATCAGCGAGGTCGCCGCGTGGACCGGGCTCTCCGCCCACACCCTGCGGTGGTACGAGCGGATCGGCTTGATGCCGCACGTCGACCGGTCGCACACGGGCCAGCGCCGCTTCACCAACCGGGACCTCGACTGGCTCACCTTCGTCGGCAAGCTGCGGCTGACCGGCATGCCGGTGGCCGGGATGGTCCGGTACGCGGAGCTGGTCAGGGAGGGTGACCACACCGTCGGGGAGCGGCGTGAGCTGCTGGAGGCCACGCGGCGGGACGTACGGTCCCGGATCGCGGAGCTCCAGGACACGCTCGCCGTTCTCGACCGCAAGATCGACATGTACTCGGAGAGGGCTTGACACCGATGAGCACGCAGAAGATCGACACAGCACGGCTCGGTACGGACGGCCCCGAGGTGGGAGTCCAGGGCTTCGGCGCCATGGGCATCAGCGAGTTCTACGGCGACACCGACGAGGCCGCCGCCCGGGACACCCTGGACGCGGCGCTGGAGGCGGGCGTCACCCTGATCGACACGGCGGACGTGTACGGGCGGGGCGCCAACGAGGAGTTCCTCGCGCCGTTCGTCGCCGCTCACCGCGACGAGATCACCCTGGCGACCAAGTTCGCCATCGAGCGCACCGACGACCCGCACTACCGCAGGGTCCGCAACGACCCCGCGTACATCAAGTCGGCCGTCGAGGGCAGCCTGCGCCGCCTGGGGGTCGAGACCATCGACCTCTACTACATGCACCGCCACGACCCGGCCGTACCGTTCGCCGAGTCGGTGGGCGCGATGGCGGACCTCGTCAAGGAGGGCAAGGTCCGGCACCTCGGGCTGAGCGAGGTGACCGGCGCGGAGCTGCGCGAGGCGCACGCCGTGCACCCGATCACCGCGCTCCAGTCGGAGTGGTCCCTCTTCTCCCGTGACGTGGAGCGCAGCGCGGTCGGCGCCGCGGCCGAACTGGGCGTCGCCTTCGTGCCGTACTCACCGCTCGGCCGGGGCTTTCTGACCGGGGCGTTCGCCGACGCGACGAAGGACCTGTCCGGCGGCGACTTCCGCCAGTTCCAGCCCCGTTTCTCCGGCGAGAACGCGCAGCGCAACGCGGCGCTCCTGGAGCCGGTCCGCAAGATCGCGGCGGCGCACGGTGCGACGGCCGCGCAGATCGCCCTGGCGTGGGTGCAGCAGCGGGCGGCGGTGCACGGCCTGACCGTGGTGCCGATCCCCGGCACCCGCAAGCGGTCCCGGCTCCTGGAGAACGCGGCGGCGACCCGGATCACGCTGAGCGAGTCGGAGCTGGCGCTCCTGGAGCCGATCGCGGAGCAGGTGACGGGCGACAGGTACCCGGACATGTCGTCCACCTCGGCGGCGCGCGAAAACGTCTGAGGCGAAGCGTCCGACGGGAAGCCGTCCGACGCTCATCCGCCGGAGACTCATCCGCCTAGGCTCATCGGCCCGACGCTCATCCGCCCGAGGCCGGGACATCTCTCCCGGAGAGTTGTCCCGGCCTATGCCAGCCCGAGTGCGAAGACGGCGAAGCCCGCCGCGAGCAGCCCCGCCGCTGCCCGGAGGGCTCCGCCCGCCGTCGTCCAGGGCGACTCGAACCCGCGCGCGTACCGTCCGACGAGGACGAGCAGCCCGGCGAAGAGCGGCATCCAGGCGAGCCGCGCGAGGACCCAGCCGAGGCTGTCCGGGCCGGTCGTCAGCCCCGGAACCGTGCCGAGCGTCAGCGACGCGGGGATCGCCGCCGCGAGCATCGCCGTCTGGTGCCAGCACAGGATCGTCATCGCGCAGAGGTTGACGACGACGACCGGCGCCCACAGCGCGGGACGCCTGAGAAGCGTGCCGATGCGGTCCCGCAGCAGGATCGCGGCGCCGCTCTGAGCGGCGGCCAGCGCCAGGACCAGCAGCGACGGCGGGTGGGAGTTGGTGCGGGCCTCGCCGGGGACGCCGACCATGGACGAGGGGTAGTCGAAGACGGCGAGGAGCGCGGTGAACAGCGCGGCGCCGCCGATCAGCAGCGCCCAGGCGTGACGCCTGCCGAGCCGGCCCTCGCCCCAGGAAACACCGATCTGGTAGGCGAACATCCAGCCCGGAAGGATGTTGACGACGCTCAGCCAGGACGGCACGGCGTCGGCGTACGGGCCGTAGCGCAGGAAGTCGACGACCGCGACCGAGCCGAGCAGCGGGGCGGCGGCCCAGGCGCCGAGGCGCCGTGCGGCACGGACGCAGTACGGAGTGAGCGCGGTGACGACCGCGTACACGCCGACGAACCACAGGGGTTGGACGACCAGCGTCGACGCGGTGCGCAGCGTGTCGCCGGGGACGCCGAACCCGTACTGGAGGAGGGGGATCAGGGCGGCCCAGACGGCGGTGACACCGAGTACGGGCCTGCCGAGCCGGGCCAGCCGCCCCTTCAGCCAGTCGCCCGTGGAGCCCTCGCGCCGGTGGTACGAGAGGACGGAGGCGTACCCGCCGACCAGAAAGAAGATGCCGAGCATCTGGAGCACCCAACTGACCGGCGCCAGGGAGCCGAAGGCCGAGAGCGGGCTGGCGTTGTGGAGGGCGCCGCCGCTGTCGAGGGTGAACCCGCCCAGGAGCCAGTGCCCGGTGGGGACCGCGAGCAGGGCGAGGGCGCGGAGCCCGTCGACCGCGCGGTCCCGGTGGGCCGGCGTGCGGGTCTCGATCGCCCCGGCGGCCGCCATCAGTCGGCGCTTCACCGCTCGTCTCCCCGCGCGATCGCGGCGAAGGTACGGAGGGACGCGGTGCCGGGCGTGAAGTAGCCGTCGTGGCCCTGCGCGTCGGCCGCGGGGACCGCGCGGGCACCGAAGTCCGGGGAGGTGGGGTCGGTGCCGTGGCCGAGGCCGAGGAACCGGACATGGGGGACGCGCGAGATCCAGTCGGAGGGGTTCCTGGCCGCCCAGACGCGCGCGCCGGTGTGCAGATCGGCGACGTTCTCGGCGCGCATCCCCGGGGAGCCGAAGACCACCAGGTCCTTCGCCTTGAGCTGCGGGGCGGCGAGCCCGCACACCACGGAGCCGTAGCTGTGGCAGAAGAGCGACGGCTCGGGGGCGCCGGTCGCCACGAGCCCGTCCGCGAACCGGACCAGCCGGTCCGCCCCGGCCTCGGCGAGGTCCCCGGTGGCGGCGTCGAGCCCGACACCGACCGGCGTGGTGTAGCCGGCCCACGCGACCACCGCCGCCCGGCCGTGGGTGGCGACCCGCAGCGCCTCGGCCTGGGCGTTCAGCGGCGCGCTGTTCCCGGCGTCGATGTCGGAGCCCGGCACGACGACGGCCACGTGCGCCGCGTCCTCCAGATCCCCGAACACCTCGGCGACCTGGCCGCGGCCGCGGGGGTCGAAGGCGAGTATCCGGTGCCCGGCGAGCCGGCTGTACCGCGCGTCGCCATTTACGGCGAGGGAGTTGGCCTCGTACCGCAGAGCCAGGGGAGCACCGTCGAGATTCCCGACGACGCCGGGGTGCCGCCGTACGAGCTCCCGCTGCCGTTCCGCCGACAGCCCCCGGAAGAACCGGGCGACCTCCTGCGGCGTACTGCTCCCCGGATCGGGAAGCCCCTCCGCCACCCAGGCACCGCTCCCGGGCGGCGGCCCGGTCACGACCTGCTGCGCACCCCCGGACGCCCAACCGACCGTCCCCGCGACCACGGTGGTCGCGAGCGCGACGGCGATCAAGGTCCTCTTGTAGCGGCGCATGGGGGTTCTCCCTCTTCGTGTTCCTCGGCTGCGGCGAGAGGAAGGTAGGAAGAGGACGGGCGACGACACGTCACACCGGAGGGCCAACTGACGGGTGATACCTGGGTAGGGGGCGTACGGGGTACGAGAGTTGGCGGGTGCGGGTGCGGGTGCGGGCGCTTTCGGGGCCCCGGCCGGGCGTGCGCGGACGGCGGCCCGGCGTCGTCGCCTGCCCTCGGCGCGACCGCGCGCCCCTGCGGCCCGACGGGCCGCTACGCGGTGTCGCCCGGGGTCACCACGCCCGACTCGTACGCGAAGATGACCGCCTGCGCCCGGTCGCGGAGGTCCAGCTTCGCCAATACGCGGCCGATGTGGGTCTTCACCGTCTGTTCCGCGAGGATCAGATGGTCCGCGATCTCCTGGTTGGACAGGCCCCGGGCGATCAGCTCCAGGACCTCCGTCTCACGCGGAGTCAGCCCGTTCAGCCGAAGGGAGCGGTCCTTGCGGGGAGCCGGGCGCTGCGCCGCGAAGTCCGCGATCAGGCGGCGGGTCACGGACGGGGCGAGCAGCGCCTCGCCGCCCGCCACCACCCGTACCGCTCCGATGAGATCGGCCGGCGGCGCGTCCTTCAGCAGAAAGCCCGACGCGCCCGCGCGCAGCGCCTCGTACACGTAGTCGTCAACGTCGAACGTGGTCAGCATGAGCACCTTCGGCCGGTGGACCACCCCCGGCGGGGGGCTCAAGATCTCGCGCGCCGCCGCCAGACCATCCATCTCCGGCATCCGTACGTCCATCAGCACCACGTCCGGATGCGTCGACCGTGCCACGTCCACACCCTGCCGCCCGTCCGGCGCCTCGCCCACCACATCGATGTCGGCCTGCGCCGACAGCAGCGCGGCGAACCCCGCCCGCACCATGGCCTGGTCGTCGACGATGATCACGCGGATGGTCACAAAGCGTCCTCGGAGGTCAGGGGGAAGCGGGCCGAGACCCGGAATCCGCCGTCGGGCAGCGGCCCGGTGTCCAGCGTGCCGCCGGTCAACCGTACGCGCTCCCGCATGCCGACCAGCCCGTGGCCCGTCCCGGTCGTCTCCAGCGGCGAAGTGAGCCTGTCCGACGGCCCGTTGACCACCAGGACCAGCAGCCACGTGTCGGCGACGGTCACCGAGACCCGCGTCCGCGCCCCCGGCGCGTGCCGCACCACGTTCGCCAGCGCCTCCTGCACGATCCGGTACGCGGAGAGGTCCACGGCCGGTGGTACATGGCCCAGTTGGGCCGGGATCGACAGCTCGGCCGGAACCCCGGCCCGTACCGTCGCCTCCACCAGCTGCTGCACCCGGTCGAGGCCGGGCTGCGGCGCCCGCTCGCCCTCCGTCCCCTCGCTGCGCAGGACGACGAGGAGCCGCCGCATCTCGGCCAGGGACTCCCGGGCGCTCGCCGCGATCGTGGAGAACTCCTCGCGTGCGGCGTCCGGCAGCCCCTCGATCCGGTAGGGCGCCGAATCGGCCTGCACGGTGATCACCGACATGTGATGGGCGACGACGTCGTGCAGCTCACGGGCGATCCGGGCACGCTCCTCCAGCAGGGTGCGCCGGGCGCGCTCGGCCTCGCTGATGGTCTCCTGCTCGACGAGCCGGCGCTGCGCGTCGCCGCGCTCCCGCAGGGTCGCCGTGAGCAGGAGGAGGACACCGGACAGGACGAAGAGAAGGAGGTGGATGCCGTCGCTGTGCTCCTGCGAGAGCAGTTCGCACAGGAAACCGGCGATGCCCGTCACCAGCCAGACGCCGATCAGGGTCCGTCGCGGCTCGCGCAGGCCGAGGGCGAGCATCAGGGCGAGGTAGCCGACGACGATCATCGGCGTCCACGGCCAGGACCTGTCGTCGACACCGCCCGCGCCCAGGAGGACCACCGCGCCCAGGACGTCGGCGCCCAGGATGATCCACCAGGCCTGGAGCGGCCGGGTCACCGCGAGGAGCAGCGGCGCGGTCTGGGCGGTGGCCAGCGCACCCGCGAGGGCGCCGTTGACCTTGTAGTCGCTGACGAGGACGGTGACCGTGACCGGCAGGAGCGCGCAGACGAAGCAGAACGCGAGGACGTACGGGAGCCTGCGCAGCCACCGCGACGAGGCCTGCGCGAGCAGCGGCGCGCCCGGCTCGGTGGGGGTGGCGAGCGCGACCCCGAAGGCGTGCAGCGAGTCCCGTGTCTCGGGCGACGGCAGCATGAACCGCCAGGTGGCGCGTACGGGCGCGAGACGGGCGAAGCGCGCGAGGCGGTCGCCCGGCCGGGAGGGCCCGGCGGACTCGGAGGACTCGGGGGAGGGGGTATCGGTACGCATGGCCCGATCAGCGTAGGCAGAGCGGTACCGGCGGTCGTCATACCGGGGGGTCGAGTGCCGTGTCATACCGAGGTATGAGCGCCCGGAACTCGTGGACGCGTGACCGCATACGACATGAACTCGGGGACGCACGGCCCGGGAACGCGTGTACTAGAGCTCGGCCAGCAGCTCCGCCTTCTTGGCCGTGTACTCCTCGTCCGTCACCAGCCCCGCGCTGTACAGCTCCCCGAGGTGATGCATCCGCTCCGCGATCACCGCCGGGTCGCGGCGCCCGGTCCCCTGCTCCACCACCGGCGCGGGAGAGGCACCCCGGGAGGCCGCCAGGACCGCCGCCGCGAACGGCAGTGACTCGTGCACCGGGCCGTAACCGAGCCCGAAGACCACCGCGTACGGGTCCTGGTCCGCCTGGGCCGGCTGGGGGCCGCCGTCCCGGCGCAGCAGGCGCAGATAGCCGTCGAAGACGTCCGGCGAACGCCACTCGACACCGCTGAGCTCATGGACCGGGAAGCTCTGGTCGCCCGCCTTCCACTTCGCCGACGACGCCCCCGTCCAGAACCATCGGAACGCCACGCGCTTCCCGTCGAAGGACGCCTTGGCGTCGTACGCCTTGAAGTGGAGCGGGGTCGGCGGCGCCGTCACCAGGAAACGCTCGGAGGGCTCCCCGGCCCGTGGCCCGAGGAGGGCCCGCAGTTCGTCCGCGTAGTACTCGGCGAGGGTCTCGCGCTCGGCGGGCAGTACCAGCCGGTACGGATCGCACCCTTCCTTCAGCTGCCCCGCCGCGGCCTCCATCAGCGGATCCGCGCCGGGTCTCGGCACCGCGTGCAGGACCACCGTGCCCCGCTTGCCCGGGGAGAGGGTCACCGACGCCAACGCCTCGTGGGGGACGCGCCGCTCGCGCAGGGACTGAAACAGCTTCGGCGTGCGGATCCCCCGTTCGAAGCGGATGAGCACGGCGTCGGTCTCGAACTCCCAGGTGGCATGAATTCCGGCCAGCACATCACCCATACGCCTCATCGTATGCGGCGAGGGCCCGCGCGTCGCCCCTCGCATCCGGGCGAAGGAGCCCGAAGAAGTCCCGAAGAAGTACGGAGGGGAGGTCGCCGCGCGGCGCTCTACACGTGTCAGGCGTCCGCTCCACCGGAAATTCCACTGCGACAGGCGCTCCCGGCGCCCGCGCACGTGAGGTCGCCGTAGGAACCGACCCCTATCTCGGCGAAGTTGCTGAGGCTCTCCGTACCCGGCTCGAAATAGCCGGCGTGACCGACCGCGCCGGCCGCCGACAGCAGCCGCGCCCCGAACTCCGGCGCCACCGGGTCCGCCCCGTGCCCGACCCCGCCGACCGCCACGTACGGCACGTCCTGGATCCAGTCGTCGGCGTCCCGCATGGCCCACACGCGCGCCCGGGTCCGCAGTTCCGCCGCGCTCGCGACCCGCATCCCGGGGCTGCCGGCCACCGCGACGTCGGTCACCCGCGCGGGCAGCCGGGGCGCCGCGACGCCGCACACCACGGAGCCGTAGCTGTGGCAGAACAGCGAGACGGGAGCCTCGCCGGGCAGCGCGCGGGTCAGGGCGAGCAGCCGCAGGGCACCGAACGCGGCGAGTCTGCCGGTGGCCGCGTCCATGCCGACCCCGACGGGCGCGGTGTAGTCGGCCCAGGCGATGACGGCGGTGGGGGTACGCGGGGAGGCCCGGCGTTCGGCCGCGTACAGCGACTGGGCCATGCCGACGGGGGCGCTGTACCTGCGGTTGGTCTTCTGGAAGGTGAGCAGGTTCGTGTCCACGCCCGGGACGATCACCGAGACCCTCTTGGCCCGGTCGAGGTCACCGAACACTTCGGCGGTCCTGCCCGTGCCGGACGGGTCGAAGGAGAGGATCTGCCGTCCCTTGCGCAACAGCGACTCGAAGCGGTTCATCCGGCGGACCGCCTCGTGGTGGCCGTCGGCGGTGAGCCTGCGGTCCTCCACCCGGCTGCGCTCGGTCCGCAGCGCCCCGTCGAGGGCGGCGCGGTTGGCGCGGTAGCGCAGCGTGACGGGGGCGCCGTTCAGATTGCCGACGACGTACGGGTGCTCGTCGGCGAGCCTGGTGCGCTGGGCGCGGCTGAGCGAGTCGAAGAACGCGGCGAGCGTACGCGGCGGGGAGGCGGGGTCGGGCAGGGCCCGTCCGTCGACCCGGCCGACGCGCCAGGCGGTGAGCGCGGCCTGCGGTGAGCCGTCTGACCCGCGGTGTTCGCGCAGCGCGGTCCAGCCGGTGGTGGCCAGCATGACGAACACGACGGCGAGTGCGAGCAGCATGCGCCAGACGGCGAGTGTGGGGGAGGAGTCGAAGGAAGTCACTGCGGGACACCCTAGGAGACCGGCGAGGGGCGCCGCGAAGACAGTGACGGGGATCACGTCCGTTCGCGGGAATGTGATGGGGGAGTGGTCACTTTCCGTGCCCGTGCCCGGTACCCTCCCGGCGCGCGCGAAGGCAGGGGGCGAGCCCGCTGAGCCCGCGCGCCGCAGATCATGCAGTCACATGAGTTCGCTTCTCGCTCTTCGCTCCTCATTCTCAGGATGAGTCTCCGTAGCGGGTGGCAATCGCGGCGGCTCGGTTGCGCAGGGAGGTGCGCAACGACCGCGGGGACAGGGCTTCCGCGTCCGTGCTGAGCTGCCACAGCGCCCATTCGGCGTGTCGTGAATCCTGGAAGGTCGCCTCCAGTCGCAGCCAGCCGTCTGCGTCGGGTTCTTCCGCGCGGACGGCCAGCGCGGTATCCAGCAGGTCCTCCCGCCGCGCCGGGTTCACCCGTACCAGCACGGTGATGTGGTCGCCGCCGGAAAGAAACCGCGCGGAGCGTTCCCGCCAGATCCGGTCCAGATCGATCCGGTTTGGTCGCTGTGCCGTTTCGGGGAGTTCCTCGGCGGCCAACACCCGCGACAGCCGGTAGGTGCGGTCCGCGCCGGATCTCGTGGCCAGCAAGTAGCCCCGGTCGCGTACGGTGACCAGCCCGATCGGGTCCACCGTGCGCCACTGCGGTGGCCGGCCGGCGGGCGCGTAGTGGATGCGCAGCTTGTGCCCGGCGAGCACCGCGCGCCTGACCTCGATCATCGTGGTCCCGGGCACCTCCTCGGCACCCGTCCGGCGTGAGAGCAGGTCGGTCTCCGGGTCGACGAGAAACCGCTGGGCCGCGTCGCTCGCGGAGGCCCGATGGCTCTCGGGCAGCGCGTCGACCACCTTCCGCATGGCCGAAGCGAGCGCCGAGCCCAGGCCGAACACCAACTCGCCGCGCGCCGATCCGGCGGTCAGCAGGGCGAGGGCCTCATCGTGGTTCAGCCCGGTCAGCTCGGTCCGGAAACCGGGCAACAACCCGAACCCGCCGTGCCTGCCGCGTTCCGCGTACACCGGGACGCCCGCCGCGGACAGCGCCTCGATGTCACGCAGCACGGTACGGGTGGACACCTCCAGCTCCCTGGCCAGTGTGTCCGCTGTCATCCGACCGCGCTGACGCAGCAGCAGCACCAGCGACACCAACCGGTCGGCACGCATGCGTGGACCTTAACGGAATACCTGACTGAGGGTGTCGTGATTCGTTGGGAGGCTCATTGCCGCGACGTCACAGCAGGTGGCTACCGGGCCGAGGGCGTGCGTACTTCCGATGAATCGAATGGAGCTGATGTGGCAGTGGAACGAACGGCGGTCAACCCGGTGTCGTGGTCGGTGGAGTTGGGGTTCAACCAGGGCGAGATCGTCTCCGGGCACACCCGGACCCTGTACATCTCGGGGCAGACCGCGATGAGCGGCGACGGCAAGCCACAGCATGATGGTGACATGGCGGCGCAGTTGACACTGAGCATCGACAACGTGGAGGCCGTGCTCGGCGAGGCCGGCATGGCTCTCGCGAACCTCGTCAGGCTCAACGTCTACACGACCGACGTCGATCTGCTCTTCCAGCACTACGGCGTACTGGCGGCGCGGTTGGGCGCCGTCGGGGTGGCGCCGGCCACCACGATGCTCGGGGTGACGCGGCTGGCGATCCCCGGCCAGATGGTCGAGCTCGAGGGGACCGCCGTCGCGTAGTGCGACCTCGCCGCCCCTGCTACTGGTGCCGGTTGAACCGGCACCAGTAGCAGGCAGAGGGACGATCACCTGTGCCCAGAACCTCATCTGCTCGAGGCGGCTGCCAGTCTCATTCCGAAACGATGCCTTGGGCCCGCGTGCGCCAGTCTGCAGCCAGTGACGGTCCCAGGTGGTCCAGATACCGTTCCGTCAGATCCCGGATCGCGTCGAGCGTCAGGTCCTCGCCCCGGCCCCACAGCTGTCCCGTCACCCGCATCACCCCGCTGAACGCCGCCACCGCCACACGCGGCCGTGGGTCCGTGTCCAGGTCGAGGCCCTCGCGTTCGGCGATCAGGCGGGCGATGCGCTCCTCCATCTCCGTGGAGCGGCGCAGATGGACGGCGAGCAGCGCGGGCGTCGACTCGATCATCCGGAACGTCCGCAGATACAGCTCGACGGGCACGACCTCCATGATCGCCTCACCGATGGTGTCCCAGGCGCTCAGCACCGCGTTGCGCATCGCGTCGAAGGGGCCCTCCTCCGGGGGCCGTTCGCACAGAGCGTCGAAGAAGCGCTCCTCCACCATCTCCTGGACGGCGAAGGCGACCTCCTCCTTGCTGGCGAAGTACCGGAAGAACGTGCGCTGGGAGACATCGACGGCCTCGGTGATCTCGTCGACGGTCGTCCTCTCGTATCCCTTGCTCGTGAAGAGCTCCAGGGCCACCCGCAGCAGCGAGTCGCGGGTGCGCTGTTTCTTCCGCTCGCGCAGGCCGGAAACCGTCACTTCAGGGTCCTCTTTCCGCCACCTCGACCCGCTCAGCGTACCTGTGAGCTAGATGACAGTTACCGACGTGTGAATTGCTTTGTCAATTGTCAGTGGCTGACATTAGCCTCGACGGCATGACTAGTCAGACCACCGTCGACAAGGCGTCGCAGGACCGGAGCACCGTCCCGGCGCCGCCCAAAGGACTGCGCGGCCATCCCTGGCTGACGCTCTTCTCCGTGGCCATCGGCGTGATGATGGTCGCGCTCGACGGCACGATCGTCGCGATCGCCAACCCCGCCATCCAGAAGGACCTCGGCGCCTCGCTCGCCGACGTCCAGTGGATCACCAACGGCTACCTCCTCGCGCTCGCCGTCGCACTGATCACCGCCGGCAAGCTCGGTGACCGCTTCGGCCACCGCCAGACCTTCCTGATAGGCATCGCGGGCTTCGCCGCCGCGTCCGGGGCGATCGGACTCTCCGACTCCATCGCCCTGGTGATCGCCTTCCGGGTGCTCCAGGGCCTCTTCGGCGCCCTGCTCATGCCGGCGGCGCTCGGCCTGCTGCGCGCCACCTTCCCCGCCGAGAAGCTGAACATGGCCATCGGCATCTGGGGCATGGTCATCGGCGCCTCGACCGCGGGCGGCCCCATCGTCGGTGGTCTCCTCGTCGAGCACGTCAGCTGGCAGTCGGTCTTCTTCATCAACGTGCCGGTCGGTGTGCTCGCGCTCGTCTTCGGCCTGGTGATCCTCAAGGACCACCGCGCCGAGAACGCGCCGCGCTCCTTCGACCTGCTCGGCATCCTGCTGCTCTCCGCCGCCATGGCGTCCCTCATCTGGGGCATCATCAAGGCCGGCGAGTCCTGGGGCTGGGCGAGCGGCAACACCTGGGGCTTCCTGGGCGGCGCGGTCGCGCTCTTCGCGATCTTCGCCTTCTGGGAGACCCGGGTGAAGGAGCCGCTCATCCCGCTGGGCATGTTCCGCTCCGTCCCGCTGTCGGCCGGTGTCGTACTGATGGTGCTGATGGCCTTCGCCTTCATGGGCGGCCTCTTCTTCGTGACCTTCTACCTCCAGGGCGTGAAGGGTCTGAGCCCCGTCGACAGCGGTCTGCACCTGCTGCCGCTGACCGGCATGATGATCGTCTCCTCGCCACTGGCGGGCGTCCTGATCACCAAGTTCGGTCCGCGCATCCCGCTGGTCGGCGGCATGGTCTGCACGGCGGTTGCCATGTTCGGCATGATCAGCCTCACCGCAGGTACCGGCACGCCGGCCATGTCGCTCTGGTTCGGCCTCCTCGGCCTCGGCCTCGCGCCGGTCATGGTCGGCGCCACCGAGGTCATCGTCGGCAACGCCCCGTTGGAGCTCTCCGGAGTGGCGGGCGGCCTCCAGCAGGCCGCGATGCAGGTCGGTGGCGCACTCGGCACGGCCGTCCTCGGCGCCGTCATGTCCTCCCGGGTCAGCAGCGAGTTCGCGGAGAACTGGCAGAAGGCGGGCATCCCCGTCCCGGCCGACCCCAAGCTGGAACAGGCCGCCGAGTTCGGCATCGTCCCGGCCGAGCTGGCCAAGGCGCCCGGTATGACCCCGGACCTGTTCGCCAAGATCGGCGGCGTCATCCACGACACCTTCATGTCGGGCATGGGCCTCGCCTTCACCGTCGCCGGTGTCGTGGCGGTCGTCGCGGCGCTCGTCGCCACGCTGACCAAGCGTGGCGCCAACGCGGAGGCCGGCGCGGGCGGAGCCCACATCTGACGTCAATCGCGTACGTGCCACAGCCCCGCCGGGCCCTCCGGCGGGGCTGTCACCTATCCGGGTGGATCACCCGGAACCCCCTTCCCGGCGGCCCGCCGGCACCCCCAGGCTCACGCCAAGTGATCAACAACGACACGGGGGTTCACCGACATGCGTACGAAGACCGTCCTCGCCACGGCCGCCATCGCCGCCCTGGCCGCCACCCAGCTCCTCACCGGCACGCCCGCCGCCGCCGCGCCTCCCCGCCTCGGCGCCTGCGAGGCGGGACAGCTCTGCCTCTGGCCGAGGAACGACTTCCGGGGCGCGGCCCTGGTCCATGAGCTGACCGACACCGACATCGAGAGCTGTGTCGTCCTGCCGGCCGGCACCACCGCCCAGGCCCTCGCCAACCGCACCGGCCGTCCCGTCACGACCTACCAGTCCGCGGAGTGCGGCGAGACCGGCGAGTTCGAGACCTATCCCGGCGGCGGTACGTGGGTGCCCCGGTCTCCCTATCAGGTAAGGGCGTTCAAGATCTGGGAGACATAGGAGCGGGCTCGTCCTGCTCGGGGACGACGGCGCCCGCCGTCGTCCCGGCCATCCGCGCGACCTCCGCCCGCAGCTCCCTCACCTCATGGGTCAGCGCTTCGAGGAGCGCCGTCTGCCGGCGCTCCGCCTCGTCGTCCCGGTCGAAGCGGGAGATGAACCAGGCGGCGATGTTCGCGGTGACCACACCGAGCAGGGCGATCCCGGACAGCATCAGGCCCACCGCGAGGACCCGCCCCAGTCCGGTGGTCGGCGCGTGGTCCCCGTACCCGACGGTCGTCATCGTGGTGAAGGACCACCACACCGCGTCGCCCAGCGTCTTGATGTTCCCGTTCGGCGCGTTGCGCTCCACATGGAGCACGGCCAGCGACCCGAACATCATCAGACCCACCACCGCGCCCGCCACATAGGTGGTGAGCGTGATCTGCGGGGCCATCCGGGCCCGCCGTCCCACCAGGAGCAGGGTGGAGACCAGCCGCAGCAGCCGCAGCGGCTGCACCAGCGGCAGCAGTACGGCCACCAGGTCGAGCGGATGGCTGCGGACGAATGGCCACTTGGCGGGCGCCAGCGCCAGCCGTACGAGGTAGTCGACGGCGAACGCGGCCCACACCACCCACTCCACGGTGGTGCAGACCGTACGCACCCAGGGCTCCGCGTCGGGCGCGACGACCGGCACGGCGTAGGCAAGGCCAAACGCCACTGCCAGGATCAGCAGTGGCGTTTGCATGCGCTCTTCCCAGCGTTCCTTCATGCCGGGAATGCTATGGGGGGTGCGGGGGGTCGAAATCCCCCCCCGCACCTTCACTACGCGTCGCCGCCGGCGGCGCCCGGGTCGGCCGCCGTCACATCGAGCAGCTGGTAGCGGTCCACGGCCTGCTTCAGCACCGAACGGTCCACCTTGCCGTCCCGCGCGAGCTCCGTGAGCACCGCGAGGACGATCGACTGGGCGTCGATGTGGAAGTAGCGACGGGCCGCGCCCCGCGTGTCCGCGAAGCCGAAGCCGTCCGCGCCCAGCGAGGTGTACGTGCCCGGAACCCAGCGCGAGATCTGGTCCGGAACCGAGCGCATCCAGTCCGAGACGGCCACGAACGGCCCCTGGGCGCCGGAGAGCTTCTGCGTCACGTACGGGACGCGCTGCTCCTCCTCCGGGTGGAGCAGGTTGTGCTCGTCGGCCTCGACGGCGTCGCGGCGCAGCTCGTTCCAGGACGTCGCCGACCAGACGTCGGCCTTGACGTTCCATTCCTCGGCGAGGATCCGCTGGGCCTCGACGGCCCACGGCACGGCCACGCCCGACGCCATGATCTGCGCGGGGATCGCGCCGGCCTCGCCCGCCTTGAAGCGGTGGATGCCCTTGAGGATGCCCTCCACGTCGACGTCGGCCGGCTCCGCCGGGTGCTGGATCGGCTCGTTGTAGACGGTCAGGTAGTAGAAGACGTCCTCGCCGTGCGGGAATTCGGCCGTCGAGCCGTACATCCGCTTCAGGCCGTCCTCGACGATGTGCGCGATCTCGAAGCCGAAGGCCGGGTCGTACGAGACACAGCCCGGGTTCGTCGAGGCGAGCAGCTGCGAGTGACCGTCCGCGTGCTGGAGACCCTCACCGGTCAGAGTCGTACGACCGGCGGTCGCACCCAGCACAAAGCCGCGCGCGAGCTGGTCGGCCATCTGCCAGAACTGGTCACCGGTCCGCTGGAAACCGAACATCGAATAGAAGACGTACACCGGGATCAGCGGCTCGCCGTGCGTGGCGTACGCCGAACCGGCGGCGATCAGCGAGGCGGTGCAGCCGGCCTCCGAGATGCCGTCGTGCAGCATCTGACCGGTCGGCGACTCCTTGTACGCGAGCAACAGCTCACGGTCCACCGCTTCGTACTGCTGACCCAGCGGGTTGTAGATCTTGGCGCTCGGGAAGAACGCGTCCATGCCGAAGGTGCGGTACTCGTCGGGGGCGATCAGCACGAAGCGCCTGCCGATCTCCTTGTCCCGCATGAGGTCCTTCAGGATGCGGACGAACGCCATGGTCGTGGCGATCGACTGCTGGCCCGAGCCCTTCTTGGCCGCCGCGTAGGTCTTCTCCCCGGGCAGGGCCAGGGGCTTCGAGCGCACGACGCGGGTCGGGACGTACCCGCCCAGCGCCTTGCGGCGGTCGTGCATGTACTGGATCTCCTCCGAGTCGCGGCCCGGGTGGTAGTACGGCGGAGCGCCTTCCTCGAGCTGCTTGTCGGAGATCGGGATGTGCAGCCGGTCGCGGAAGCGCTTCAGGTCGTCGACCGTCAGCTTCTTCATCTGGTGCGTGGCGTTGCGGCCCTCGAAGTTCGGACCGAGCGTCCAGCCCTTGACGGTCTGGGCGAGGATCACCGTCGGCTGGCCCTTGTGGGCCTTGGCCGCCGCGTACGCCGCGTAGACCTTCTTGTGGTCGTGGCCACCGCGGCCCAGGTGCTGGATCTGCTGGTCGGTCATGTTCTCGACCATGGCGCGCAGCCGGTGGTCGTCGCCGAAGAAGTGGTCGCGGATGTACGCGCCGGTCTCCGTCGCGTACGTCTGGAACTGGCCGTCCGGCGTGGTGTTCAGCTTGTTGACCAGGATGCCGTCGCGGTCCTGCGCGAGCAGCGGGTCCCAGGAGCGGTCCCAGACCAGCTTGATCACGTTCCAGCCGGCACCCCGGAACTGCGACTCCAGCTCCTGGATGACCTTGCCGTTGCCGCGCACCGGGCCGTCGAGGCGCTGCAGGTTGCAGTTGACGACGAAGGTGAGGTTGTCGAGGCCCTCACGGGCGGCGATGGAGAGCTGGCCGAGCGACTCGGGCTCGTCCATCTCGCCGTCGCCCAGGTAGGCCCAGACGTGCGACGCGGAGGTGTCGGCGATGCCGCGCGCCTCCATGTAGCGGTTCATGCGCGCCTGGTAGATGGCGCCGAGGGGGCCGAGGCCCATCGAGACGGTGGGGAACTCCCAGAAGTCGGGCATCAGCCGCGGGTGCGGGTACGACGACAGACCGTTCGGGAACTTCGACTTCTCCTGGCGGAAGGCGTCGAGCTGGGTCTCGCTCAGCCGGTCCAGCAGGAAGGCGCGGGCGTAGATGCCCGGCGAAGCGTGGCCCTGGAAGAAGATCTGGTCGCCGCCGTCGCCCTCGTCCTTGCCGCGGAAGAAGTGGTTGAAGCCGACGTCGTAGAGCGAGGCGGAGGACGCGAACGTGGCGATGTGACCGCCCACGCCGATCCCGGGGCGCTGCGCGCGCGACACCATCACGGCCGCGTTCCAGCGGGTCGCGTTCAGGACCTTGCGCTCGATCTCCTCGTTCCCGGGGAAGAACGGCTCGTCCTTGGTGGCGATCGTGTTCACGTAGTCCGTGCTGCGCATCTCGGGCACGGCCACGCGCTTCTCACGGGCCCGCTCGATCAGCCGGAGCATCAGGTAGCGGGCCCGCTCGCGGCCCCGCTCGTCAACGGCGGCGTCGAGGGAGTCGAGCCATTCCTGGGTCTCTTCGGGATCAAAATCCGGGACCTGACTGGGAAGGCCGCCAATGATGATCGGGTTGCGATCGGATCCGGAAGCCACGCTGTTCCTTCTGTTCGGTGGTGCCTACGGGGTGTCTGCGAGCGTTCTGCACAGCTGTCGCGCCGCCACCATCGTGTACCCCGGGGACGCAAACGTCATCTCTACCGAGGGGTAACCCTCACGGTCGAGACATCCCGTCCGAACGCCGGTTCTGGGTTCGGCCAAATCGCAACCTTACGCCCAAGCCGACCATGTGTTCCGTCCGCCCGTTCGGCGCTCACACGGCCGGGGGCGGCATACTGAAGCTGAAGAAGCGCGCAAAGCGGGGCAAGTGGAGTGGCATGGCTCACGGACCGGGCGGGGCGCGCGCCGGAAGTTGCGGCGAGACGGCCCCAAACGTCACCGTTTCGGCGGTCTCGGCGGCCGGGTACTTGCGCGATCCGCCCAGCCCGTGTGGACTACGGCCAACGCCACGCGTACGCGCGCGGCCGCAGCATTTTTCCGAACACGATCAGGAGGCAAGCCGTGAGCGCGACCGCGGACCACGCGGAGGAGCGGACCAACCCGGCCACCAGGCTGGGGTTCGAGCCCGGACAGGTGGTCCAGGAGATCGGCTTCGACGATGACGTCGACCACGAACTCCGTGAAGGTATTGAGGCCATCACCGGCCAGGACCTCGTCGATGAGGAGTACGACGACGTCGCCGACGTCGTGGTGCTCTGGTTCCGCGACGAGGACGGAGACCTCACGGACGCGCTGGTGGACGCCATCGGTCTGATCGAGGACGGTGGAGTCGTCTGGCTGATGACGCCCAAGACGGGCCGTGACGGCTACGTCGAGCCCAGCGACATCAGCGATGCCGCCCAGACCGCGGGTCTCTCCCAGACCAAGAGCGTCAGCGTGGCCAAGGACTGGTCCGGCAGCCGCCTGGTCACTCCCAAGGCCGGCAAGCGCTGAGCCCACCCCTCTAGCCATGAGAGCCCCCGCCGATTTTCGGCGGGGGCTCTGTGTGTGGGGGCCGAGTGCGTAGGGTGGACTTCACCAATTCGGCCCAGCGAAGGGAAACGTTTGTCATGGCGATCGAGGTCGGCACCAAGGCCCCGGACTTCGAGCTCAAGGACCACCACGGCCGCACCGTGAAGCTCTCGGACTTCCGCGGCGACAAGAACGTGGTGCTCCTCTTCTACCCCTTCGCCTTCACCGGGGTCTGCACCGGCGAGCTGTGCGCGCTCCGGGACGAGCTGCCGAAGTTCGTCAACGACGACACCCAGCTGCTCGCCGTCTCCAACGACTCCATCCACACCCTGCGCATCTTCGCGGAGCAGGAGGGCCTGGAGTACCCGCTCCTGTCCGACTTCTGGAAGCACGGCGAGGCCTCGCGCGCCTACGGCGTCTTCGACGAGGAGAAGGGCTGCGCCGTGCGCGGGACCTTCATCATCGACAAGGACGGCGTGGTGCGCTGGAGCGTCGTCAACGGCCTGCCGGACGCCCGCGACCTCAACGACTACGTGAAGGCTCTCGACACTCTCTGAGCCCTCTGGGCCCTCTGAGCGCTGGGGTCCTCGGGGGGCCTCTGAGGCCTCTGCGTCTTTTGCACCGGACCGTCCGGCGGCCGCTTCCGGCCGCTGGCGGCCGACACCCGCGATCGCCGTGGTGAAGTGCCTGTTTCGGACGGGAACCGGTCACTAGGATCCAATCGTTGATCCGATTGCCAACGCACGACGGGGGCGCTGCCCCTGAAAACCAATGGAGGGACTCGTGGGAGTCAGCCTCAGCAAGGGCGGCAACGTCTCGCTGACCAAGGAGGCGCCCGGTCTGACGGACGTCACCGTCGGTCTCGGCTGGGACGTCCGCACCACCACCGGTACGGACTTCGACCTGGACGCCAGCGCCATTCTGGTCAACGCGGAGGGCAAGGTCCGCAACGACCAGGACTTCGTCTTCTTCAACAACCTGAAGAGCGCCGACGGCTCGGTCGAGCACACCGGTGACAACCTCACCGGTGAGGGCGAGGGCGACGACGAGCAGGTCAAGGTGAACCTGGCGGGCGTACCGGCCGATGTCGCCAAGATCGTCTTCCCGGTGTCGATCTACGACGCCGAGAACCGCCAGCAGTCCTTCGGTCAGGTCCGCAACGCGTTCATTCGCGTCGTGAACCAGGCCGGCGGCGCCGAGATCGCCCGGTACGACCTCTCCGAGGACGCCTCGACCGAGACCGCCATGGTCTTCGGCGAGCTGTACCGCAATGGCGCGGAGTGGAAGTTCCGCGCCGTCGGTCAGGGTTACGCCTCGGGCCTGCGCGGCATCGCGCAGGACTTCGGCGTCAACGTCTGAGTCATCGACAGTTCCGTCCGGCGCCGCACGCTCCGTGCGGCGCCGGACGTGCCTCATCAGGCACATCACGCGCGTTTTCACCGGGGAGGACCATCGTCATGGGCGTCACGCTCGCCAAGGGAGGCAACGTCTCCCTCTCCAAGGCCGCACCCAATCTGACCCAGGTGCTGGTCGGGCTCGGCTGGGATGCACGTTCCACCACCGGAGCCGACTTCGACCTGGACGCCAGCGCCCTGCTGTGCCAGTCCGGCCGCGTCCTGGGCGACGAGTGGTTCATCTTCTACAACAACCTGACGAGCCCCGACGGCTCGGTCGAGCACACCGGCGACAACCTCACCGGTGAGGGTGAGGGCGACGACGAGTCGCTGATCGTGGACCTCACCAAGGTCCCGGCCCATGTCGACAAGATCATCTTCCCTGTCTCGATCCATGACGCGGACAACCGCGGCCAGACGTTCGGCCAGGTCAGCAACGCCTTCATCCGTGTGGTGAACCAGGCGGACGGCCAGGAGCTCGCCCGCTACGACCTCTCCGAGGACGCCTCGACCGAGACCGCGATGATCTTCGGCGAGCTGTACCGGTATGGAGGCGAGTGGAAGTTCCGTGCGGTCGGACAGGGGTACGCGTCGGGCCTGAGGGGCATCGCTCTAGACTTCGGGGTCAACGTTTCGTAAAGCCGCGTGCGGCGCGGGGGGAGACCCCTCTCCCAGGCTCCGCCTGGGGTGACCCCCATACAAGGATTGGGTAGCCAGTGGTCCTGAAAACCTTCGGCTGGTCGTTCGCCATCACGGCGCTCGGCCTGGCTGCGGCGGCGCTCTACGGGGGGTGGACCGCTTTCGGTATCGTGGCGATCCTCTCCATCCTCGAGATCTCGCTGTCCTTCGACAACGCGGTGGTCAACGCCGGAATCCTGAAGAAGATGAATACCTTCTGGCAGAAGATCTTCCTCACCGTCGGTGTCCTCATCGCCGTGTTCGGTATGCGACTGGTCTTCCCCGTCGTGATCGTGGCGGTCACCGCCAAGCTCGGGCCCATCGAGGCCGTCGAATTGGCCCTGACCGACGAGAACCAGTACAAGCAGCTCGTCACGGACGCCCACCCGGCGATCGCCGCCTTCGGTGGCATGTTCCTGCTGATGATCTTCCTCGACTTCATCTTCGAGGAGCGGGACATCAAGTGGCTCGCCTGGCTGGAGCGTCCGCTGAGCAAGCTCGGCAAGATCGACATGCTGTCGGCCTGCATCGCGCTGATCGTTCTGCTCGTCACCTCGATGACCTTCGCCGTCCATGCCCACCAGCACGGCGGCGCGCATGTCGACAAGTCCTCGACCGTCCTGATCTCCGGTATCGCCGGTCTGATCACGTACATGATCGTCGGCGGCCTCTCCGGCTACTTCGAGAACAAGCTGGAGGAGGAGGAAGAGCGCGAGCAGGAGGCCGAGGAGGAGGCCCGCAAGAGCGGCAAGCAGGTCTCGGCCGTCAAGCTGGCCGGCAAGGCCGCCTTCTTCATGTTCCTCTACCTCGAAGTCCTCGACGCCTCCTTCTCGTTCGACGGAGTCATCGGCGCCTTCGCCATCACCAGCGACATCGTGCTGATGGCCCTCGGCCTCGGTATCGGCGCCATGTACGTCCGGTCGCTCACGGTCTACCTGGTCCGCCAGGGCACCCTCGACGACTACGTCTACCTGGAGCACGGCGCGCACTACGCGATCGGCGCGCTGGCCGTCATCCTCATGGTCACCATCCAGTACGAGATCCACGAGGTCATCACCGGCCTCGTCGGCGTCGTGCTGATCGGCTGGTCCTTCTGGTCCTCGGTCCGCCGCAACAAGCGGCTCGCGGCCGCCGAGGGAAAGGCTGACGCCTCGGGCGACAAGGCAGAGGTGTCGTCCGGGGTCTGACACCCTCGTCCCCGGGGGTGTGACACCCCCGGGGACGAGGAACGCTTCTGAGCGGGGCGGCCGGTGCACCCGGCCGCCCCGCCGCATATCCGGTCGGCGTCAGTAGGGGTGGGGAGCATGGCCTTCTGGGACAACTTGTGGCGGGGCAGGGCGGCGCAGTTCGACTCCGGGAGCGCCGCGACCAACTCGATCGACCTGACGAAACGGCGCCCGACGGTCTCGCTCACCAAGCAGGGCGCCGCCACCGGAAACCTCCGGGTCAACCTCTCGTGGCGCATGCGCACCTCGGACATCGAGGGCCGTTCCCGCCAGAGCGGCCTGCTGCGGAACCCGTCCAAGCTCTTCAAGCCCGAGGTCGTCCAGGCGCACACCCAGGGCGTCGTCAACGTGGACCTGGACATCGGCTGCATGTACGAGCTGGCGGACGGCAGTAAGGGCGTCGTACAGCCCCTCGGCGGCTTCTTCGGGAGCCTCAACGACGCGCCCTACGTCAAGCTCAGCGGCGACGACCGGTTCGGTTCACCGTCCGGCGAGACGATCTTCGTCAATCTCGATCACCGCGACGACATCAAGCGGCTGCTGTTCTTCGTCTACATCTACGACCAGACGCCGGCCTTCGACCGGACGCACGCCACGATGACGCTCTACCCGAGCAACGGCCCGCGGATCGAGATAGAGCTGGACGAGCGGGCGCCCCAGGCCCGCTCCTGCGCCGTGTTCACGGTGGAGAACGTCAAGGGCGAGCTGGTCGTGCGGCGCGAGGTGAAGTTCGTGTACGGCTTCCAGGCGGAGCTGGACCGGCTGTACGGCTGGGGGCTCCAGTGGGGGCGCGGCTACAAGAGCAAGCTCTGACGCGGCGCCTCCCGGCGGCCGGATCAGGGACGGACGAACTGGGGACCCATCGGGGGCAGCTTGAAATTCGGGTCGGGCGCGGGAGCGGCCGCCGCCGCGGGCTGCGGATAGCCGTACGCGGGCTGCGACGGCGCCGGGGGCGCCGAGGAGGGCTGCGGATAGCCGTACCCCGGGCCCGACCCCTCGGGGGCCGGTGCGGCGGCGTGCGGGTACCCGTACGTGGGCGGTGTGGCGGGCGCGGGCGGCGCCGCCGGCTGCGGCGGGACGGGGAGCGGGGCCGGGGAGGGCATGTGCGCGGTGGCGGCCTCGGCGGCCGTGGCCGGAGCGCCGGTGGCGGCCCCGGCCGTTCCCGCGGGAGCGGTCCCGGTCGCGGACTGCTCCGGGGCCTGGGCGGCCTCCGCCGCCTCGTCCACAGAGATGCCGAAAGCCGTCGCCAGCCCGACCAGGCCCGTCGGATAGCCCTGTCCCACCGCGCGGAACTTCCACCCGTCCCCGCGCCGGTACAGCTCGCCGCAGATGATCGCGGTCTCCTCGCCGGTCTCCGGCTTCACGTCGAAGACCGCCAGTGGCTCCCGGTCGGCAGCGCCCGCGTCGTACAGCAGGATCCGCAGATCCTGTACGCGGCGGAAGGTGTCGCCGTCCGAGGAGGCGGCGATCACCACCTGGTCCACGGACGGGTCCAGCGCCGTCAGGTCCGCCTCGACGGTGTCGGTCAGTCCCTCGGGAAGCCGCTTCTTGGACAGCCGCCGGACCAGGCCGGAGGGGTGCCGCGGCTGGTTGTAGAAGACGAAGTCCTCGTCGGAGCGCACGCGCCCGTCGGCGCCGAGCAGCAGTGCCGAGGCGTCCACGTCCGGGACGCCGGCCCCCGGGGTCCAGCGCAGCACGGCCCGTACGGCCGCTGCGTCGAGAGGGACGTTGGAGCCCTTCAGCATCGCGTGCGTCATGGCGGTCATCCTGCCTTCCCGTGGACCCACTGGACAACGCGGGGCCCCGACCCCACTCTCTCCCCATGCACGTCACACGGGCGAGAAGTACACGAGTTACCTGAAATTCATGCACGTGGGGGAACTCCGGACACTCGTCCCTACGTACTATTACCGGCCACATGTTGTCAGGGCCATCACGGCAGTTCGGGGGATCCACATGCGTCATTTCGGACATATCCCGTCCTCTGCCCGGGCCGGGCTGTTCCATCAGGAGCCCGGGGAATTCGACGCGGGCTCGCCCGCGTCCACGCTGGCCGCTGCCCTCGGCGCCACGCTCTACAGCCCGGCCACCCGGCCGCGGCTCGCCGACGACATCCACAAACAGGCTGCCCGGGGAGTCGTCTCCATGGTGCTGTGCCTGGAGGACTCCATCAGCGACGGCGAGGTGGAAGCGGGCGAGGCCAACCTGATCAGGCAATTCGCCGACCTCGACGCCCGGGGCGGCGAAGTGCCGCTGCTCTTCGTGCGGGTCCGCGAGGCCCGCCAGATCACCGACCTGGTCCGCAGGCTCGGCCCGTCCGCCCGGCTGCTCTGCGGGTTCGTCCTGCCGAAATTCACCGAGGAACGCGGCGTTCCGTTCCTGGAGGCGCTCGCCGCGGCCGAAAACGACAGCGGGCGGCGGCTTTTCGCCATGCCCGTACTCGAGTCGCCCGAGCTGCTCCACCTGGAAACACGGGCAGAAACCCTCACCGGAATCGCCCGGACCGTCGACAAGTACCGCGACCGGGTCCTCGCCCTGCGCCTGGGCGTCACCGACTTCTGCTCGGCGTACGGACTGCGCCGCTCGCCCGACATGACCGCGTACGACGTCCAGCTCGTCGCCCATGTCATCGCCGACGTCGTCAACGTCCTCGGCCGCTCCGACGGCACCGGCTTCACCATCACCGGACCCGTCTGGGAGTACTTCCGCCTCCAGGAGCGGATGTTCAAGCCGCAGCTGCGCCGCAGCCCGTTCATGGAGGGCCGGGCCGAGGAGCTGCGCACCGCGCTGATCGAGCACGACCTCGACGGTCTCCTCCGCGAGATCGAACTCGACCGGGCCAACGGCCTGCTCGGCAAGACCTGCATCCACCCCTCGCACGTCCTGCCCGTGCACGCCCTGTCCGTCGTCAGCCACGAGGAGTACAGCGACGCGCAGGACATCCTGCGGCCCGAGCGGGGCGGCGGAGGCGTCCTGCGCTCCGCGTACACGAACAAGATGAACGAGGTGAAGCCGCACCGCGCCTGGGCCGAGCGGACCCTCCGGCGCGCCGAGGTCTTCGGCGTGGCGAACGAGGACGTCGGCTTCGTGGAGCTGCTCACGGCCGGACTCGCCGGCCGGTGACCCGGCCGGTGGCCCCAGAGATGAACCGAACGATGACCCCAGCGATGACCCGAGGAAGAGAGATACGCGACGTGGTGTGGTCCGGAACATGGGTCGCCGAGCGGCTGAACGTCGAACTGGTCGGCGACGACAGGCTGCGCGACCTGCTGGGCCTGGCCCTGCGCCGCAATCCCAAGCGGGCGCATCTGCTCGTCTCCCAGGTCCTCGGCAAGCATGTGCCGCAGCGCCCCACGGTCGTCTGGCGCTCCGGCTACGACCTGGGTGTCCGCGTCCGTGACCTGCTCGGGCCCGACGCGGCCCGCGCGGTCGTCCTCGGGTACGCGGAAACCGCGACCGGCCTCGGCCACTCGGTCGCCGACGGCGTGGGCGTCGCCCCGTACCTGCACTCCACCCGCCGCCCGGTCGAGGGTGTCGAGCGCGCGGGCGGCTTCGAGGAGTCCCACTCCCACGCCACCTCCCACCTGCTGCTCCCGGAGGACCCGGAACTGCTGGGGGGCGACGGACCACTGGTCCTCGTCGACGACGAGTTCTCGACGGGCAACACGGTCCTGAACACGATCCGCGCCCTCCACGAGCGTTACCCGCGCGACCGGTACGTGATCGTCGCCCTCGTCGACATACGCAACGAGGAGGACCGGGCCCGCCTCGCCGGGTTCGCGACGGAGATCGACGCGCGGGTGGACCTCATAGCACTGGCGTCGGGCAGGGTCCGGCTGCCGGAGGACGTACTGGAGCGGGGGCGGGAGCTGGTGACGGAGTACGAGTCGGCGGCCGCCCCCGGGCCGCGGGGGCAGCTGGGCGCGGGCGCCGCGCCGGGCGATTCCCGGACCGGACAGCTCACCGCCGGCCCCATCCGCGTCGACCTCGGCTGGCCGGAGGGCCTCCCGGACGGCGGCCGTCACGGCTTCACCCCGGCCCACCGGGCCCGCCTCGAAGCCGCCCTGCCGGCCATGGCCTCCCGCGTCGCGCAGGCGCTCGGCCTGGGGGGCGGAGGCGACGAGGTGGCGGCGGGAACGAGCGCCGCCCGCGAGAGCGGCGGCCCCACGGCCGCCGCCAGCGAGGCGGGCCCGGGCGCACCCGGCGTGGTACCGGCCGAGGGGCCCACGCCCGCCGCCGGCCCCCGCGTCCTCGCGCCCACGCCGGCCGCCACCCCGGTGAGGGGCCCGGGCGCACCCGGCGTGGTACCGGCCGAGGGGCCCACGCCCGCCGCCGGCCCCCGCGTCCTCGTTCTCGGCTTCGAGGAGTTGATGTACGCGCCGCTGGCGCTCGCCGTCGCCCTCGAACGCGGCGGCGTCGACGTGCGGTACTCCACCACCACCCGCTCGCCCGTCCTCGCCGTCGACGACCCCGGGTACGCCATACGGACCCGGCTCGTCTTCCCCGCCCACGACCGGCCCGCCGACGGACCGGGTGACCGGTACGCGTACAACGTCGTCGGCGGCGGGTTCGACGCGGTCGTCGTCGTGGTCGACTCCGCCGCCGACACCCCCGAACTGCACGGCCCCGACGGCCTGCTGGCCCAGCTCGCCGCGCACATATCGCGCGTCGCCCTCGCCGTCGTCCCCTCGTACACGCCGGCCCACGCGCCCGCGTCCACCACCGCGCCGGCCCATGCTCCCGCGCACACCCTCACGCCCGCGCACGACTCCGACCGCGCACCCGAAAGGGCTTCCATGCCGCGCCTGCCCGAGCCCCTCCGTGGCCCCGCCTTCTCCTCGTACGCCCCTGATGAGGTCGGCTGGCTGCTCCAGGACCTCTCCGGCGTCGAGCTGGAGGCGCCCACGGAGGAGCGCGAGGAGGCCATACAGAGCGGCGGCGCCCATTACGCGGAGTCGCTGCCAGTCGAGTACCAGCCGAGCCCCGAGTACCAGGAGCTCTTCCACGCGGCGCTGGAGACCTCCGCCGCCCGGATCGCGCGGGCCGTCGGCACGGTCACCGAGACCGTCCTCGCCGAACGGTCCCCGCGGCCCGTCCTCGTCTCGCTCGCCCGCGCCGGGACGCCCGTCGGCATCCTGATGCGCCGCTGGGCCCAGTACCGCCACGGCCTGGACCTGACGCACTACGCCGTCTCCATCGTGCGCGGCCGGGGCATCGACGCCAATGCGCTGCGCTGGCTCCAGCAGCACCACAACCCCGCCGACGTGGTCTTCGTCGACGGCTGGACCGGCAAGGGCGCCATCACCCGCGAGCTCGCCGACGCGCTGAAGGACTTCGACGGCTTCGACCCCGAGATCGCCGTCCTGGCCGACCCAGGCTCGTGCGTCCGCACCTACGGCACCCGCGAGGACTTCCTCATCCCCTCCGCCTGCCTCAACTCCACCGTCTCCGGCCTGATCTCCCGCACGGTCCTGCGCGCCGACCTCGTCGGCCCCGACGACTTCCACGGCGGGAAGTACTACCGCGAGCTCGCCGCCGCCGACCTGTCCGGCCACTTCCTCGACGCGGTCGCCGCCCGCTTCGACGAGGTCACGGACGCGGTCGACGCCGACGTCAAGGAACTGCTCTCGGCCGACCGCGCGCCCACCTGGGAGGGCTGGGCGGCCGTCGAGCGGATCAGCGAGGAGTACGGCATCCACGACGTCAACCTGGTCAAGCCCGGCGTCGGCGAGACGACCCGGGTGCTGCTGCGGCGTGTCCCCTGGAAGATCCTGGCCCAGCGCGGCGCCGGCGCCGACCTCGACCATGTACGCCTGCTCGCGCGGCAGCGCGGCGTACCGGTCGAGGAGGTCGACGAACTCCCCTACACCTGCGTGGGGTTGATCCACCCCCAGTACACGCGGGGCGCCACCGGCGCCGACGGCAGGGCGGTGACGGCCAAGTGAGTACCGCCCCCACCGTCCTGGTCGCCAGCGATCTCGACCGCACCCTGATCTACTCCTCCGCCGCACTCGCACTCGCGATGCCCGACGCACAGGCGCCCCGGCTGCTCTGCGTCGAGGTGCACGAGAGCAAGCCCCTGTCGTACATGACCGAGGCCGCGGCCGCGCTGCTCGCCGAACTCTCCGCCGACACCGTCTTCGTCCCCACGACGACCCGCACCCGCAAGCAGTACCAGCGCATCCAACTTCCCGGCCGTCCGCCGAAGTTCGCGATCTGCGCCAACGGCGGGCATCTCCTCGTGGACGGCGTCACCGACCGCGACTGGCACGCGGGGGTCGTGAAGAGGCTGGCCGCCGAGTGCGCGCCGCTCGCGGACGTACGGGCCCGGCTCCTCGCCACCACCGACCCGTCCTGGGTGCGCAAGCACCGCGTGGCCGAGGACGTCTTCACCTATCTCGTCATCGAGCGGGAGCTGCTGCCGCCGGAGTGGCTGAAGGAGTTCTCGGAGTGGGCCGAGGAGCGCGGCTGGACGGTCTCGCTCCAGGGCCGCAAGGTGTACGCCGTGCCGAAGCCGCTGACCAAGAGCGCGGCCATGCGCGAGGTCGCCCACCGCACCGGCGCCACGCTCACCCTCGCCGCCGGGGACTCCCTCCTGGACGCCGACCTGCTGCTCGCCGCCGACCGCTCCTGGCGGCCGGGCCACGGCGAGCTCGCCGACAGTGAGTGGACCGCCCCGCAGCTGGACGTCCTGCCGCAGCGCGGTGTCGCGGCGGGCGAGGAGATTCTGCGCCGCTTCGGCAGGGCCGGCCGGGACCACCGGGCGGGGCCGGCGGTCATCCCCGCGGTGCGCCGGTCCGCCCCGGCCTGAGCGGCTCCGGCGGTCGTCCGCGCAGTGTTCCGGGCCGCCTGGAGCACGGCCGTCATCGCCGCGTGCGCTGGCCGCCCCGCCGGAGCACGGCCGTCGTCGCCGTCGTGCACCGGGCCGCCCTAGTCCGAACGGGTCCCTGGCCGGCCGACGGTCCGGGTCCCGCAGGTACTCCGCTAGCCGCAGCAGCCCCCGCCGCAGCAACCGCCCCCGCCGCCACCCGCGCCGGGGGCGGGCCCGGACGCGGTGCCGCCGACCGCGACGGCGGAGAGCAACTTGACGGTGTCGTCGTGCCCGTCGGGGCAGGAAGCGGGGGCGGCGGACTCGGCCATGGGCCGGTTCAGCTCGAACGTGGAGCCACAGGTGCGGCAGCGGTATTCGTAACGAGGCATGGCCCCAGGTTAGCGGCGCTGTCTACCGCGACCGGCTGCTCTCCCGTGCGGCCCTGGCCCGGGCCGCACGCGCGGCCAGGCGACGCTCCGTGGCGTCCTGTTCCGGGTGGCGGGCCCGCCAGTAGGGGTTGTCGTGCGGAAGCGTGCCGCTGACCCGCCCGTACATCCCGAAGAACATCAGCATCAGGCCGACGGCGAAGCTGAAGAGGACGTTCTGGATGTGGAAGGCGAGGAAGTTCAGTCCGGTGTCCAGCAGGGCGAGATTGACGAAGCCGCTGAGGATGAAGGCGATGCCGAGGACCATGTTGAGCGTCGAGGCGAAATTGCCGCCGATGACCATGCCGACGAAGAGCAGCAGCCCCACGCAGATGGAAAGGACACTCAGCGCGCCGTTGGTGTTGAGGCCCGCGACCGTGTCGCCGTGGGTGTCGAAGAACCCCGTCCTGTCGAGGAGACCGAGGATCCCGAAGGCGAGGAGGACGAGCCCGGTGAGGCCGGCGCCCACGCGGTAGACCCGGCTGAGGCGGTGGTCGACGGGGAGGTGCTCGTCGAGGCGTACGCGTCCCGCGCGATGCGGGGCGGCGTGGCGCACGGAGCGGGTGGTGCGGCGGCGAGGGTGGAGAGCAGGGGTGGCCATGGCGGCCTCCTGACACCGACGGAACGCGGAACGCGGGCACTTCCAGCATCCGCGCAGGCGGGGGCGGGAACAAGTCAGGGGGCGTGAGGCTGGGGGCCTGGCGCGGGGCGGGGCGGGGTGGCGCGGGAAGAGCGCAGGGGAGGGGAGCGCCCGGGAGTGGGGCTGTCAAGGCCATGGCGGCGCCGGGCTCAAGGGCGCCGAGGCTGGGGCGCGGGGCGGCGCGGAAACGGCGCAGGGTCGCCCGGGAGTGGGGCTGTCAAGGCCATGGCGGCGCCGGGCTGAGGGGGGCCGAGGCTGGGGCGCGGGCGCGGGGGCCGGCTCAGGAGCCGCCCGCGCCACGCTCCTCCCGGATGAGCTCGACGACCCGGGCGGCGGCGGCCCGGACGGCCTGGGTCTCGGTGAGGAAGTGCCAGTAGTCGGGGTGCCGGCCCTCGAGACCGGCGATGGCCCGCTCCAGACGGGCCACGGAGTCGTCGAGAGGACGCGCGTGGCGAGGGTCGGGCGTGTTGCGGCCGGCCATGGCGAGGCGCTGGGCGTCGCGGATGGCGAAGCGGGTGCGGTCGACCTCCTGCTGGGGGTCCTTGGAGACGGCGTTGAGCCGCTGGAGCCGGTCGCCCGCGGCGGAGACGGCCTCGTCGGTGGCGTTGAGCAGGGCGCGCACGGTGGCGAGGAGGGCGGTGGCGTCGGGCCATCGCTGCTCGTCGCGGGCCTTGGCCGCCTCCTTGAGCTTCTCCTCGGCCTGCCGGACACTCTCCGCGGCATGCCCGGGGACGGACTGGAGGTCCTGCCAGCAGGCGGCGGAGAAACGGCGCCGGAGCTCGCTGAGGACGGGCTCGACGGCATCGGCGCGATTGCCCAGCGCCTGGGCACGGGTGCGCAGGGAGACCAGGCGCTTGTCGATCTCGGCGGCGCGCTCGGGAAGCCGCTCGGCCTCGGCGCGTACGGCTTCGGCGTCCCGCAGGACCTGGTCGGCGCGCCGGAGCGTCTCGGGGACGCCGTGCCGGCCCGCGCCTTCGTTGAGTTTGGTGAGCTCGGGACCGAGGGCGGCGAGGCGGGCGGCGAGATCGTCCGCTCTCAGACCGGAGCCCCGCACCGCATCGAGAGCAGTGCTCGCATTGCGGAGCGCCTGTCGCGCCCGCTCGACGGCCGGCGCGAGCCGCGCCAGCTGGGTCTCCGCCGTGTCGAGGAGCGGCGCGAGCCCCTGCTCGAACCGGTCCAGCTCCCCCTTGACCCGTACGAGATCGTCCTTGGCCCGGCTCAGCTCCGTACGGGCCCGCACCGCCGTCGACGCGTCCAGATCGTCCCGGTCGAGGTCGTGGCTGTCGACGGCGGTGATGTAGCGATGACTCACCTCGTCGATCCGCCGCCCCAGCTCCGCGAAGTCGTCCACGGCCCGGCGGGCGCCGGGGGAACTGTCCACGGCCGTGATCGTCTCGATCGAGATCCGAAGATCGCGCTGGGCGGTGTCGAGCTCGTAGAAGGCGGCGGCGGCGTCGTCCTTGGCGGCCTGGGCCTCGGCCCGATGGCTCTCTCCGCGCCCACCGAACCAACGGCGCGTACCCCCACCGGCGAAGGCGCCGGGCAGTACGGCCAGGGCGAGCGGTAGGGCGAGGAGTGTCAGTCCGGCAACGTCACCGACGCCGTTCCAGAGGCTTCTCCCGAGGCCGGTCCGGGGGCGAGCCGCGACGCCGGTCCCGACGCCCTTCCCGAGGACAGCTCTGACGGCACTGACGGCACCGCTCGCACTCGGCCTCGCGTGTGTCGCCGCCACATCCCTCTCCCGTGCCGTGTCCACCCTGCCGGTTCATTCTCCCACCAGGTAAGGACGAACACACGGGCCGGTTAGTTCGCGGTTCGCACGGTGACTTCCCCGTTGTGGCTCTGCGCCTTCACCACATGCGCGCTGCTGTCGTCGGTCGGAACGTCGACGGCGACCTCGCCGTTACGGCTGTCGGCGGTGACCGCGTAGCGGGTGCTGCCGCGCGGCAGATCGATCGTGACGGCACCGTTGTCGCTGAAGGTCTCCACCCGGTCGGGCACGGCGCTCAGACCGAGCCGCACCTCTCCGTTGTCGCTGCGCGCCACGACGCTCTTCGCGGTCGACCGCTCCACGGTGACCTGCCCGTTGTCGCTCTCCAGCTTCAGCGGGCCGCCGGCGTTCCGTACCCTCACCTCCCCGTTGTCCGACCGGACGTCCAGCGCGGTGGCGAACCCGTCCGCGGTCACACGGCCGTTGTCGTTCCGCACCACCACGGCCACCCCGCGCGGCACCTTGATCCGGTGCCGGGAGTCACAGTCGGCCGCGAGCCCGTCGCACTCCACGCGCAGTGTCAGCGTCCCGTCCTCCAGCTTCCACGTGGCGTCGGGCCCGCTCCCCATGACCACCCACCCGTCGACCTGCCGCGTCACCTGGACGTCCTTCACATCGGCCGGCACGAGCTCCAGCTCGGAGTTTCCGGCATCGACGGTGAGCGCCTTCCCCTCGAACGCGAACGCCTTCCTCTCGACGGGCGCCGCGTCCAGATCCCCACTCCCACACCCGGTCACCCCCAGCACCCCGACCACGACGGCCACGCCGGCGACGAGCGTGCGATGACGGGTGCCGGCGCCGGTACGTACGAGATGTGCGGCCACGATGATCATTCCCCCAGGTAGCGCGTTCGAAGACCCCCTCAAGGTAGGAAGAACCCCACCGCCCCCACGATCCGGCGGCCCACCGTCTCGAGGTGGGGCTAGCCCCCCGGTCCCCGGCGCCCCGTGTATCGGTTTGCAGGACATACCCGGGGGCCATGTACGCTGTTGCCTCATTCCACGGGTGCGTAGCTCAGGGGTAGAGCGCTGCTCTTACAAAGCAGATGTCGGCGGTTCGAAACCGTCCGCGCCCACCAGTACGAAGACCCCCAGCCGATCAAGGCTGGGGGTCTTTGACATCCGTGCCTGACATCAACGGGCGTGGTCACTGGCGGCCGGGACACCTCCTGAGCAGCCGGTCCACTCGGCCCAGTGCCACTACCCCGCATGACCGAGCCCCGCCCCCCGGCGACTGACGGCGACGACCCCGTCGCCGCATCGGTCCGTGCCCACCGTCACGGCCCCATGCCCCTCAGGCCGGAGACCATCCGGCGTTCGTCAGGCATGCCGCTCGATGCCCGGCAGGCGGTAAGCGCCCTCCAGGATCGGTTCCCCCGGGATGTAGAGGCGGAGCATCGGGCGGAAGGTTCCCTTCGGGGTCGGGAGCCAGTTCGCCGTTTCCGTCGGGTGGGACGGTGGGGGGTGTTGGAGGGTGATCGTCAGGCCGCCGTCCGGGTCGGGGATGAGGCCCGGCGTGTGGGAGCCGAGGGAGTAGCGGTCGATCGGGTTGGGCACCAGGTAGTAGTCGGGGGAGTCGTACATCGTCAGCGACCAGAAGGCGCCGGCCGGCGGGGGCTCGGGGAAGCGCAGGCGGTAGGAGCGCGTGCCGGTCAGTTGGTGGCCGTGGGTGTCGGTGAAGGCCTGGGCGTAGACGGCCTCGTAGCCGTGGTTGCCCCAGAGTGCCGCCCGGGCGGCCGCGGCCCGCAGCAGGTAGGAGGAGGGGCGGTCGGGGGCCTTCCACAGGGAGGAGTCGATGGTGCCGACGCCGAAGTGGTCCAGGTTGTAGTCGAAGAGATGGGGGTTCATCTCCCACGCGCCGGGCGCGCGTTCGTCCCCCTCGGGTGGTCGGGCCGCCGCCTCGACGCGGGCCCGGCCGGCCGCGAGGCCCTCCGTCAGGGCCCGTACGAGAGCGGCGCCCGGGGAGACGTACGGCGAAGGGCCCTCCTCGAGGAGCCCGAGGGGCTGGAAGCGTTCCTGGTACTCCTGGTCCGGGGGTGAGGGCGGGAAGTCCGCCATCCAGACGCGGAGTTGTTCGAAGAAGCGGAGCTCGGCGGAGACGTCCGGGTCCGGGAGGGGCAGTTCGCCCGTCGTGCCGCCCGCCGTCAGCGTGAAGCCGGACTGGAGCGCGCGCACCCGTGCCAGGTCCGCCGGGCCGGCGCAGGCGGTGCGGCCGACGATCGACACCACCGCCGTCGGGGCGTCGATCACTCCGCGTACGCCCTCGGGCTCCGCGCCCGACCAGCCCGGCGGCACGATCAGCCAGTCGCTCTCGGCCGTCCCCGTCGCCCGCGCGCCGATGTAGGCGAAGTTGTTGGTCCAGGCGTCCACCAGCTGGAGGACGTAGTACGCACCGTCCGTGTCCGGTGCGTGGAGCCGGACCGGGCCGCCGGAGAGGTCGAGCTGGGCCATCGAGTACAGGGTGTCGTTGTTGACGGAGACGAGGTGGTCGTGCGGCCCGGCGAGATCGGTGGCGTGGGCGAAGCGGTTGAAAGGGGTGGGCGGGAGCGTTCCGAAGCCCTTGTGCTTGAACGCGTCCACCATCTCCAGGCCGTAGACCAGGGGATATCCGTACACGTACGCCTCGGCCGCCAGGGCGGAGAGCTCGTTCACCGGTCGCACCCCGTGCTCGGCGTGCGGCCCGGGAACCGGCCGTCGGGCACTGCCGCCGTACCGCGCGCCTCGGCGGGCGTCCGATCCGTCATCGCACGGCACCTCCGGTCACGACCCGCGATCATGGGACATCCCGCTCAAACCTCGCACGGACGGGAGCACGCCGCATCCGATGTCCGCCCGGACGGGCGCCTCGCGGCCCGGGCGTCGCGCCCGCCCCGGATGTCAGTGGTGCGCGCCACACTGGAGGCATGTGCCGAAGCATCAAGACTCTCCGACCGCCCGCCCTGCCCGAGAAGGCCACCGAGGAGGACTTCCGGGCCGCGGCCCTGCAGTACGTGCGCAAGGTCTCCGGTTTCCGGGCGCCCGCCGCGCACAACAGGGAGGTGTTCGAGCAGGCCGTGGAGGAGATCACCGAAGCGACCCGCAGGCTGCTCGAAGGGATAGAGGTACGAGGCGTCAGGACGCCGCAGCCGGAGCCGCAGCCGGACGCCGCATGAGGTAGGCGGCGAGCGTCCCCGCCAGGAAGAGGGCGAGGACGGAGACCGCCGCGCCGAACCACGTCGCGCCCAGCCACTGGCCGCCGAAGTACCCGAGGCCCACGCTGTAGCCCGCCCAGGCCACGCCCGCCAGCGCGGACCAGGGCAGGAACTCCTTGATCGTGCGATGGGCCGCGCCCGCGCCCAGTGAGACGACCGAGCGGCCGGCCGGGGCGAAGCGGGCGATCACCACGAGCGCTCCGCCGCCCCGGGCGAGCGCCGCGCCGAGACGTTCCTGCGCGGTGGTGAGGCGGCGCGAGCGGGCGATGGCGCGGTCCAGGCGCGCGCCGCCGCGCCAGGCCAGCCGGTATGCCACCAGGTCACCCAGCACCGAGGCGGTGGCCGCGCAGAGTGTCAGGACCAATAGCGAGGGGGCGTCCTGCGCCACCTCGGCGCCGGCGGCCGCGGCGGTCGCCGCCGTGATCACGAGGACGCCGCTCGGCAGGACCGGCAGGAAGACGTCGAGAAGGATCGACAGGGCCACCACGGCATAGATCCATGGGCCTGCGACCAGCGGCCCCACGCTGTCGAGCACCTTGACTCCCCGTGACGCACCGCCTGACAGCAAGAGAGCGTACGCCTGGCGATCTTCCGGGAACGGAGCAGGGCCCGGAACCGTCGCTGCCGGTTCCGGGCCCTCGCTGCGTGGGTCACGCGGCGACCGGGGACTTCCGCTCCTCGCGCAGGTCCTCGGCGTGCTCGTCGGCTCCGCGCGCCCCGAACAGCCGGTCCGCCGCCAGCGCGCCCGGGCCCGTGAAGACCAGCAGCAGGAACGACCAGCAGAACATGGCGGAGGCCTCGCCGCCGTTCTGCAGCGGGAAGAGGGCCTCGGACTGGTGGACGTAGAAGTAGGCGTACGCCATCGAGCCGGACGCGGCGAAGGCCGCGACACGCGTGCCGATGCCCAGCAGCACCAGGCCGCCGGCGACCAGCTGGATCACCGCCGCGTACCAGCCGGGCCAGGTGCCTGCGGCGATCGTGCCGCCGCCCACCGCGCCGCCGAGGACGCCGAAGAGGGAGGCGGCGCCGTGGCAGACGAAGAGGAGGCCGACGACGATGCGGAAGAGGCCGAGCGCGTACGGCTGAGCCTGGTGGAGACGGTGGGGCAGGGTGGACATGGGGGAGGACTCCCTCGGTCGTGGGGACGGAAACCGACGAGGGCGTCAGGTTAGGCAGACCTAATCAATACTTGCAAGTTCAACATTCGCTGCTCGGGCGGATTCCGCCGTATGGCTCGGCTCGGTGGCCGCACGTCGGATGGTGACGCGTAGCGCGGCACGGGCGACCGCGTCGGCGTCCGTGAGCATCACCGAGTCGACGCCGGGACGGGCGCCGGCCGCCGTGACCCAGTGCACGCCCTCGGTGGGCACTCCCACTGCGAAACGCCGCGGGTGGGGGCTGCCCTGGCGGTCGATCAGGTGGTACGGGCGCGGGGTGACGTCCAGTCCGCCGGTCGGGTACCCGTCGACGGTGTGGGTGCGGCACTGGTCCGCCCTCAGCAGTCGCGCGAGCAGTTCGTCGCCGGTACGGGTCAGGTCCGGCTCGGGCAGGCGGGCCTCTATGAGGGTGGTGACGGCCACCGTCGAGTCCGGCACGTCGGGGGAGTGCGCCAGGAAGACCCCGCCCTCCGCCCGCACCTCCAGGCGCGGACCGACCACCTCCAGAACGCCCGCCTCGATCAGGGCGGTCATCTCCTGGATGCGGCGGCGCGGCGGACCGATGGAGAGGAACGCGTTCAACGGGGTGTACCAGCGGTCGAGTTGGTCGCGCCGGGAGATGCCCGAGAGGCCGGCGTGGTCCACGATCCGGCGCAGCTCGTTGCGGATGTCGCGCAGGACGTCGAGGGCCGCCTTGACCGGCCCCGTGACGTTGCCGCGCGCGGCCTCGGCCGCGTCGCGACGCAGGTGGGCCAGCAGGCGGCCGCGGTGGTCGGCGGGCGAATGGAACGTTTCGTCGGCGTAGGGCCGCGAGAGCCGGTCCCATGACCAGCGGTCCTTGCCCGGTACGCCGAAGTCGTCCAGTACCGCCGCCTCTTCGGGGCTGCCGTGCGGCGCCTCGAGGAAGCGCCGGCGGAAGTCCGGCGCGCCGGGCAGCCGCGCCTCGTAGAAGACCGTTTCGACCTCTTTGGCAACCAGCGGCCATATCTCCCGCAGGAAATCGGGCGGATCACCGGCGTCCGCGCGCTTGCGGAACACCTCGATCGCGTCGTCCGTCAGTACCAGCGGCTCGTGGCGCTCCGACGGCCCCTTCTCGTTGTCGCCCCGCGCCTGGTACGGGACACCGCGACGCGAACCCGCGTACAGCCGCGGCTCGCGGCCGGACGGCCGGTAGACCAGCCGCCCGTCCTCCGCCCGCCCGAAGACGCCGCCCCGGCCTGCCGTCAGCAGGGCCATGTGGTCGAAGAAGTTGAGCCCGAGGCCGCGCAGCAGGACCGGTTCTGCCGGTGCGACGACCGAGAGGTCGAGATCGGCCGGGTTGGCCGGCGGGAAGTGGCGCAGGCCGTGACGCGTGGCGTGCTCGGTGAGCCGCGCCTCCGACGGGCCCGGCTTCACCGGGAGGTGGCCCTGCGCGAGGACCACCGCGCCGAGGCCGGACAGGATCGTTCCGTCGGAGAGGACGAGCCGCTGGAGTCCCTCCTCCCCGTCCTCCAGGCGTACGGCACGGGCTCGATGCACGTGTACGGTCACCGACTCCGGCGCACCGCGTACGGTCCGCTCGAACGCCCAGCGCAGATAGCGGCCGTAACAGGCCCGGGTCGGATAGTCGTCGGGACCGAGCCCGCCGTCGGGACCGGGCCCGCCGTCGGGACCGGGCCCACCGCCGAAGCCGAGCCCGTCGTCGTGACCGGTCCCGCCGCCCCGACTGCCGTCGTGTCGGACGCCGTCCTGCCGCGCTCCGTTGTCGGGACCGCCCTCCCCCAGGGCCTCGCCCATGGCCTCACGCCGGGTCGCCGCCCACTCGTACAAGCTCGGCCCCGGGCGTATCGGCCCCTCGCAGCGCACGCTGTCATCGGTGTACACCGTCACCTGTGATGCCACCGTGTTCATGAGCAGTTCGCCGGACTGGTCGGTGCGCCAGACCTGACCGGCGCCCGGGGGTGCCGGGTCGACGACATGGACGGTCAGCCTGGCGTCCGGGGACAGTTCGGGCGCGGAGGCGCAGAGTCTCTCCAGGACCGATGTCCCGCGCGGGCCCGCGCCCACCAGGGCGATGGCGCTGTCGGAGACGTGGGGGCGTACATCGGACAAAGCGGTGACTCCCGGGGCATGGGTGCTGCTGGAAGCGGAACGTCCGCCTCATCATGCCGTTGTAGCGCCCGGAGTCGAACCCCTGGCGGAGGATCAACCTCCGCTGTGGGACGCCTCACGAGCCCCCGCTTCCCCTTCCGCCTCACTGCCCGGGCCGGTTGCTCCGCCCGTGTCCTCCGCGAGGGTCCGCTCCTCCACCGTGACCAGCCGCGCGCCGGCATCACCCGAGCGCTTCCAGCCCCGTTCCGCGCGGGCCTGGTCCAGTCGCAGCACCGCCGAACGCCCGCTCAGATCGAGGGACATCAGCTGGTTCGCGAACCAGGGGCCGCCCGTCTTCTCCCAGGTGATCGAGGGTTTGCCCGTCCCGCAGTGCCCGGCCAGGGCGTGCCCGAGCCGCCGCCCCGCCCCGCTCCAGCCGAAGCGGAAGCCGAGCTGGACGGACCGGTGGATGGCGTTGTGCACGGGCGAGCAGGTCAGTTGCAGCACGCGTGACACGGGCCCGCCGGACGTCCACTCCGGCTCGGCGACATACGCGTGGTGCACATCGCCCGAGAGCACGCACACCGTCGCCGGGGCGTGCGGACCGCTGCCCGCCTCACGGATCAGCTCCGTCAACTCCTCGAAGGAGGAGGGAAAGGCCGCCCAGTGCTCCAGGTCCGAGCGCCGGCGCAGATCCTCGGCGAAGCGTGCCCAGCGCGCACCCCGCTCACCGCGGCAGAGCGCCGCGTTCCAGCCCTCCGCGTCATGGATGAGCGGCGGCAGCAGCCAGGGCAGTGAGGTGCCGATCAGCAGATGGTCGTACGTTCCCCGGCCGGCCAGCGCCTGCTCCCGCAGCCAGTCGGTTTCGGCCGGGTTGAGCATCGCGCGGCCGCGTTCGTCCAGTACGCGCGCGCTGCGGGTGTCGACCATCAGCAGCCGGGTCCGGCCGAAGTCCCGCCGGTAACTCCACCGCACACGGGCCGGATCGTCGTCGGCCCCGGCGGCGAACCGGCGCAGCGGCTCGGTCCCGTCGGGTGTGGCACGCACCGCCGCGAACAGTTCGTCCGTCTCCAGTTCGGCCGGGGAGAGATTGCCCAGCTGCTGATAGACCCAGTACGACATCAGGCCGCTGAGCACCCGCTCCCGCCACCACGGGGTGGCCCGCATGTCGGCGACCCAGGAGGCGCTGGTGTTCCAGTCGTCGATGACGTCGTGGTCGTCGAAGATCATGCAGCTGGGGACGGTGGAGAGCAGCCAGCGCACCTCGGGATCCAGCCAGGACTCGTCGTAGAGCCGGGTGTACTCCTCGTAGTCCGCGACCTCGGCGCCCGGTGGTTCGCGCAGATCGCGGCGGGCGGCGAGCCAGCGACGGGTGGCCTTGGACGTCTGGTCCGCGTACACCTGGTCGCCCAGCAGAAGGAGGACATCGGGTCCGGGCGCGTCCGGGTCGGCGGCGAGCCTCGCCGCGAGCGTGTCCAGCGCGTCGGGGCCGACCGGGTCCTTCTCGTCGGCGGGCGGCGCGGCCCAGCGGCAGGATCCGAAGGAGACCGAGACTCCGGCGGAGGGCACGTCGGGGGTGCGGATCACGCTCGCCGGGAAGCGGGAGCCGGGCAGCGGCCACACCGCGCGTCCGTCGAGCCGGACTTCGTACGCCGTCGCCGTGCCGGGAGTCAGGCCGGTCACCGTTATCAGCGCGTAGTGGTGGCCCGCAATCTGGAACGTCCGGGCTTCACCGCCCGCCCCGTCCGCGCACCGGACCTCCGTGGTGCAGGGCCGGTCGGTCTCGACCCAGATGGTCGCGGCGTCGCCCGCCTCCCAGTCCACGTACCGCAGCAGTGGTCCAAGCCGCAGCCCGGCTGCCATGAGTGCCCCCTCCGTCGCCCCGCACGTACGGTACGGAACGACGGAGGAGACCGGCTAGGTTCCAGCCGGCGGCGGAGCCGGCGACAGAGACGCCGGGGAGCCGGCAGCCGGGCCCGCGGCGGACTCGCCGCGGTGTCAGCAGCCGTTGAGGACGGACTGCAGGGCGCTCTTCTCGGCCGGGTCGACCGTCAGGGCCCAGTACTGCTTCACCTGCACCCACATACGTGCGTACGTGCAGCGGTACGCGGTGCGCGACGGCATCCACTCCGCCGGGTCGAGGTCGCTCTTGGCCTGGTTGACGTCGTCGGTGACCGCGATGAGTTGCGGGCGGGTCAGGTCGTTGGCGAACTGCTGGCGCTTGGAGGTGGTCCACGAGTTGGCACCGGAGCGCCACGCCTCGGCGAGGGCGACGACATGGTCGATGTCGAGGTCCGAGGCAGCCGTCCAGGTGGCGCCGTCGTACTCGGAGTACCAACTACCGCTCACAGCCGCACAGTTGGAGTCCTGGGTGACGTTCACGCCGTCGCGCTTGAGGACGACCTCGCGGGTGTTGCAGGCGCCGGACTGGGTGCTCCAGTGGGGGAAGAGGTCACGGCTGTAACCGCTGGAGGAACCTTCCGCCTGGACGGTCAGCTGGCCGAGGTACGTACGGGCGGTGGCGGCGCTGATGGGGGTCGGCGGGGACGCCTGGGCGGCCGGGGCGGTGGCCAGCAGGCCGGTTGCGGTGAGAGCGGCGGAGGCGAAGAGCACTGCTATTCGACGCGCGTAGACACCGGACATACGAACTCCCTGGTCGTGGGGGGACTTGGCCGTGCGACCCGGCGGGGTGGCTGGGCGGCTCGGCCATCGTGGCGGCGCGAGGTTTCCGTGAGGGGAGCGCCAGGTAACAGAGTGGCGACATGGGCACGTCACATCAAGGGGTTGACACACCAACAGTTCACCTGCCTCGCCATAGGGTTGGGCCGTGCTGCTGCCCGTGAACGCCACACTCGGCGCCGTGCTCGCCGTCCTTCTCGCCGTCGGCGCCACCGTGGCCGGCCTCGCTCACCTGGGCCGGGCCCGCGAACTCGTCGTCGCGGGGGTGCGCGCGGCCGCCCAGCTGGTGGCCGTGTCCCTGCTCATCGGCTGGGTCGTCCGATCCGTACCGCTGCTGCTCGCGTTCCTGCTGCTGATGTATGCCGTCGCGGTACGGACCGCCGGTCGCCGCATCACCCCGAACGCCACCTGGGGGTGGGCCGCCCTGCCGCTCGCGGCCGGCGTCGTCCCGGTCGTCGCCGCGCTGCTGCTCACCGGACTCGTCCCGGTCAAGGGCATCGCGCTGATCCCGGTCACCGGCATCCTCATCGGCGGCGCTCTCACCGCGACGGTCCTCGGCGGCCGGCGCGCGCTCGACGAGCTGGCCACCCGCCACGGCGAGGTCGAGGCGGGTCTCGCGCTCGGGCTCCTCGAACGGGACGCCCGGCTGGAGATCGCCCGGCCCGCCGCCTCCGACGCGCTGCTGCCCGGACTCGACCAGACCAGGACCGTGGGCCTCGTCACCCTCCCGGGCGCCTTCGTCGGCATGTTGCTCGCCGGCTCGTCACCGCTGCTCGCCGGGGTGGTGCAGCTGTTCGTCCTGGTCGCGCTGATGGCGGTCCAGGCCGTGGCGGTGGCCGTCGTGCTGGAGCTGGTGGCCCGGGGGCGGCTCGACCGGGACGCCCGGCCCTGACCGGCCCGCCGGGACCCGGGCTCTCACCCGCCCGACGGGGGCGTCCGCCCTGACCCGCCCGACCGGGACCTCCGGCCCTGACCCGCCCGCACAGGGGTGACGTACCCTGTACGGAGCAGAAGGGGAGTAGCTCTTCGCCGGACCGTCGACATACTGCTGAGCGCGTCTCAGCCGGCGCCCGGAGGCAGGACCCGTCAGGGACCGGCCAGCGAGACCTTCGGCCACAGCATCCATGCCTGTTCTTTTCATGGTGCTGTCGTGCCGAAGCGACCCCTGAAACGCTCAGGACTCTCGGCAGGGCAGCGCCCGACCGATTGAGGAATCCATCCCGTGCTGAGCTTCACGATCATGGCGATCACCTTCGGCGTCGTCTTTCTCGCGGAACTCCCCGACAAGACCGCGCTCGCCGGCCTCATGCTGGGCACCCGCTACCGCGCCTCGTACGTCTTCGTCGGTGTCGCCGCCGCCTTCGCCGTCCACGTCGCCCTCGCCATCGCGGCGGGCAGCGTGCTGACCCTCCTGCCGCACCGGCTCGTGCAGGCCGTCGTGGGCGTGCTGTTCCTCGCGGGCGCCGCGATGCTCCTGCTCAAGAAGAACGACGACGAGGACGACGAGATGAGGACCCCGGCCGACCAGTCCTTCTGGAAGGTGTCCGGCGCGGGCTTCATGCTGATCCTCGTCGCGGAGTTCGGTGACCTCACGCAGATCATGACGGCCAACCTGGCCGCGCGTTACGACAATCCGCTCTCGGTCGGCGTCGGCGCGGTGCTGGCGCTCTGGGCGGTCGCGGGTCTGGGCATTCTGGGCGGGCGCACCCTGATGAAGTACGTACCGCTGCGGCTGATCACCAAGGTCGCGGCGTGCCTGATGGTGGCCCTGGCGGGCTTCAGCCTCTACGAGGCGATCGCGCCGTGACGCGCCGGGGGTGACGGGCGACGTGTGACGCGCCCCGACCCTTGGTGTGGGGGGCGGGGTGTGGCACTACACCGTGACGTGGAGGCGGAACGTGCCGTCGGCCGCCGTCTCCACTCGCAGGGCTGTCAGGTCCGGCACCTGGACGTCCGGGCCGAAGGCCGCCGCGCGGGGGCCGACGCCCACGACGCGCATGCCGGCGGCGCGGCCCGCCTCGATGCCCGCCTGGGAGTCCTCGAAGACCAGGCAGTCCTCGGGGGCGAAGCCCAGCTCGGCCGCGCCCTTCAGAAAGCCCTCGGGGTCCGGCTTGCTGGCGCCGACACGCTCGGCGGTCACCCTGGTCCGCGGCATGGGCAGACCGGAGGCTCCCATCCTCGCCCGGGCGAGGGCCTCGTCCGCCGAGGTGACCAGGGCGTGCGGCAGCCCGGCTATGGCGGCCAGGAAGGCGCGCGCCCCGGGCACCGGGACCACGCCGTCGAGGTCGGCGGTCTCCTCGGCGAGCATCACCCGGTTGTCCGCGTGGTTCTCCTCCATCGGGCGGTCCGGCAGGAGGACGGCCATCGTGGCGTAGCCCTGGCGGCCGTGGACGACCTTGAGGGCCTCCTCCGGGTCCAGACCGTGCCGCTGCGCCCAGCGGCGCCAGCAGCGCTCCACCACCGCGTCGGAGTTGACGAGCGTGCCGTCCATGTCGAGCAGGAAGGCCTTGGCGGCCAGGACGACAGGGGCGGCGGGGGCGGGGCTGGCGGCGGAAGGGGTGGGCGGCATCGGCGGGTCTCCAAGGCGCGGGAGCAGGAACAGAGTGGTCCCGCCCGCCGGTCAGGGAAAACGGGCGGGGCCACTTTGTTCATCCACGATACAAAACGCGGGCGCGGATACCAACCCGGGGGGTCGGTCATCGCCCCCGTCTGTCCCCGCCGCCGTCGGTCTCCGCCTCCAGCGCCCGCCGCGTATTGGGTCCGTAGACGCCCTCCGGATCGCCCTCGACGCTCTGGTAGGACTGGTAGACGGCGACGCCCTGCTCGACCTTGTCGTTGTACTTGCCGTTGGTCGGACCGCTGTACAGACCCAGTTCCGCCAGACGGTTCTGGAGCTCGACCACCTCCGGGCCGCTGTCGCCCCGCTGGAGCGTGCCGTCCGGCGCCGGCGCGGTCGGCGGCCGGGAGATCACGCCCGTCGCCGACTCCGTACGGGTCGGGGCGGCCGCCGGCAGCGTGGACCGCCCGGCCGCCGGCGCGGAGACCCTCGACGCGGAACGGGTCGGCGAGGCGGAGGACGACGTCGCCGCCGAGGCGGACGCCGACACCGATGCCGAGCGAGTGGCCCGGAGCGACCCGGACGGGGTCGGCGCCTCGGACACCAGGGCGGCGCTCTCGGAGACCGTCGGAAGCACGCGCAGGTTCTCGTCGTCGTCGTTGTTGTCGAACAGGCCCCCTGCGAAGGCCGCCGCGCACACCGCCACGACGGCGACCGAGGCCGCCGCGGCGACGGCCAGCGGGCCGTGCCGCCGGGGCGCCTCCTGACGGGAGTCCGGGGTCAGGTCGTGGATCGCGTCACCGAGGAACAGTGGCATCGTCTCCTCCGCGGGCGCGACGGGACGATGGCCACCCGTCCACGCTCCGGCCGGTACGCCGCCGCCCTCGACCGAGGGTGGACCGTCCGTCCACGCCCCTGCCGGTACGCCGCCGCCCTCGACCGAGGGTGGACCGTCCGTCCACGCCCCTGCCGGTACGGGAGGCGGACCACCCGTCCACGCTCCCGCCGATGCGCCGCCGCCCTCGACCGGGGGTGGACCGTCCGTCCACGCCCCTGCCGGTACGGGAGGCGGACCACCCGTCCACGCTCCCGCCGATGCGCCGCCCTGGGCCCCCGTCGCTCCCGGTGGCGTCGGCAGCCGCACGGTCGACGGGCCGTCACCGTTCGCCGCCTGCGCACCACCTGGAACCGGCGGAGCACCGAGGTTCACGTACGGCCGAATCCGCAGCGGATTGAAGTCCTCCGCCTCCGCCGTCGCGGCCGTCCGGGCGCAGCCGCAGCCGGGCCCCGGTCTGCCGTCCGGGCTCAGCGGCGCGCCGCATGCGGGACAGACGTGTCCGGTCACAGTGTTCCCTCCCCTTGAACTGCGAGCGATTATGCAGCCCGCGCGCTCCAGGCCCCAGGCCGCTCCACCGCTCGGCAGGCCATAACCACGCATAAACCTCACGATGGAGGGTGAGACGGAGGGTGTAGCGCAGCGAAGGGGATGTTCATGGCCCAGGAAGTACGCACCCCGGCCGCCCGTTCGGGGCCCGGCGAGGGGCAAAGTCACCGCACCGTCCTGATCGCCATCGGGGCGCTGCTGCTGGGCATGCTGCTCGCCGCGCTCGACCAGACCATCGTCTCCACCGCGCTGCCGACCATCGTCAGCGAGCTCGGCGGCATGGACCATCTGTCGTGGGTGGTCACCGCCTACCTGCTCGCCTCGACCGCCGCGACACCCCTGTGGGGCAAGCTCGGCGACCAGTACGGCCGCAAGAAGCTGTTCCAGGCCGCCATCGTCATCTTCCTCATCGGCTCGGCGCTCTGCGGCATCGCCCAGAACATGCCGCAGCTGATCGCCTTCCGCGCGGTCCAGGGCCTGGGCGGCGGCGGTCTCATGGTCCTGTCGATGGCGATCGTCGGTGACATCGTCCCGCCCCGGGAACGCGGCAAGTACCAGGGCCTCTTCGGCGCCGTGTTCGGCGCCACCAGTGTCCTCGGACCGCTCCTCGGCGGCCTGTTCACCGAACACCTCTCCTGGCGCTGGGTCTTCTACATCAACCTGCCCATCGGAGTCGTCGCGCTCTTCGTCATCGCCGCCGTGCTGCACCTCCCGGCGAAGGGCACCCGGCACACCATCGACTACCTGGGCACCTTCCTCATCGCGTCGGTCGCCACGTGCCTGATCCTCGTCGCCTCCCTCGGCGGCACCACCTGGGACTGGGGCTCGGCGCAGATCATCGCGCTCGCGGTACTCGGAGCCGTACTCCTGGTCTGGTTCGTGGTCGTGGAGCGGCGGGCCGCCGAACCCGTGCTGCCCCTGAAGCTGTTCCGGATCCGGACCTTCACGCTCGTCTCCGTCATCAGCTTCATCGTGGGCTTCGCGATGTTCGGCGCGATGACCTATCTGCCGACGTTCCTCCAGGTCGTCCAGGGCGTCACCCCGACGATGTCCGGCGTGCACATGCTGCCGATGGTGCTCGGGATGCTGCTCACCTCCACGGCGTCCGGCCAGATCGTCTCCCGCACCGGCCGCTGGAAGGTCTTCCCGATCGCCGGCACCGCCGTCACCGCCCTCGGCCTCGGGCTGCTCGGCGAGTTGAAGGAGACCAGCTCCACCTGGGAGATGAGCGCCTACTTCTTCGTCTTCGGCGCCGGACTCGGCCTGGTCATGCAGGTGCTCGTGCTGGTCGTGCAGAACGCCGTCTCGTACCAGGACCTCGGCGTCGCCACCTCCGGGGCGACCTTCTTCCGGTCCATCGGGGCGTCGTTCGGCGTCGCCATCTTCGGCACCGTCTTCACCAACCGGCTCACCGACAAACTGGCCGACGCGCTCGCGGGCCAGGATCTCCCGCCCGGCGTCGGCGCCGAACGGCTCGCCGCCGACCCGCGCTCGATCGCCGCGCTGCCGCCCGCGCTGCGCCCCTCGGTCCTGCACGCGTACGCGACCTCGATCACCGACGTCTTCGTGTACGCGGCGCCGGTCGTCGTCGTCGCCTTCGCGATCGCCTGGTTCCTCAAGGAGGACAAGCTGCGCGGCTCCGTCACCGCCCCCGAACCCAGCCAGACGCTCGCCTCCAACCCGGTCGAACGCTCCTCGTACGACGAGTGCGCGCGGGCCCTGTCGGTGCTGGGGTCCCGGGAGGGCCGCAAGGCGATCTACGAACGGATCACCACGAAGGCCGGGCTCGATCTGCTTCCCGCCGCCAGCTGGCTGCTGCTGCGGATCAAACGCCACGGCACGGTCGAGCCCGCCCGGCTCGCCGACGTCACCCCCGTGCCGCTGCGTGCGATCACCGAGGCATCGCGGCAGCTCGAGGAGCGGCGCCTGGCCCGGCGGGAGGGGATCCAGCTGATGCTCACCGACGAGGGCGTGGAGGTGGCGGCCAAGCTGGCGAAGGCGCGTGAGGAGTCCCTGGCCGAGCTGCTCGGCGACTGGTGGGGGCCGGAGCGGCCGACGGACCTGGTGCAGCTGGTCGAGGAGCTGACGGCGGAGCTGGGCGGCTCCGACGACGACCGGCCGCACACCCCGCCGCCACCCCGCGACCACCACCGCTGAAACCGCCTGGCGCGGCTCCGGCCCTCGGCCTCGGCACCTCCGGACGAGGGGCGCGGTGCCGGGCCGGCCCTGGGGCAGGGCGGGCCCTACAGCTCCTTGCCGTACCAGATCTCCATGTACGGGCCCCGGCAGTACGCCGGGATCTCCGCGTAGCCGTGACGGGTGTACAGCGTCCGTGCCTCGATGAGGTCGAGGCGGGTGTTGAGCACCATCCGGCGGGCGCCGAGGCGCCGCGCCGCGTCCTCCAGCCCCCGCATCAGGAGCCCGGAGCCGCCGGAGCCGCGGAAGCCGGGCCGTATGTACACCCGGGTCAGTTCGGCGCGTTCGGCGTCCAGCATCAGCACGCCACCGCAGGCCGCCGGCCTGCCGCCCCGCCGGCCGACGAGGAACTGGCCGGTCGGCGGGGTCAGATGGCCGACCCCGTCGTCGGCGAGGCCCTCGTCGATCTCCGCCTCCGTGGCGGGGCGCTTCCAGTAGCGGCCCGCCACCTCGCCGTAGTAGTCGCGCCGCAGCGCGGTGGAGTCGGCGGAGTCGACGGGCTCGGGCCCCAGGGACCAGCCCACGGCGCCGCCGACGGTCACTTGGGTGCCGCCTGCTGCACGACCTCGAAGGACCACAGCGTGGAGCCCGACGCCGCGGGCTTCGGACGCCCGCCGCCCCCACCCTGTCCGGCGCCCGCTCCCTGCCCCGCACCGCCGCCCTGGTGCGCCGCCTTCATGGGGCCTTCCATCCACTTCTGGAAGTCCTCCTCGCTGCGCCAGCGCGTGTACACGAGGTACTGGTCGGTCCCCTCGACGGGCCGCAGCAGCTCGAACCACTCGAACCCGTCGGAGCCCTCCACCGCCCCCGCCCGCGCGGCGAACCGCTGCTCCAGCACCTCGCGCTGCTCGTCCGGCACAGTCAGGACATTGATCTTCACGATGCTCATGAGGGCAGGATAGGAGTTCAGGCGACGACCCGGGCGATCAGCAGGCCGTCGTGGCCCTTCACCCCGACCGTCTGGAGCGCCGTCGCGTCCAGGCGGGGTTCGCGCGCGACGAGGTCGAACATCTCCCGCGTGCCCCTGACCGAGGGGTCCTCGCCGGCCGCGTCGACGACCGCTCCGCCGCGTACGACGTTGTCGACGACGATCACGCTGCCCGGCCGGGTGAGCTTCAGCGACCACTCCACGTAGCGCGGGTTGTTGGGCTTGTCGGCGTCGACGAAGACGAGATCGAAGGGGCCCGCGTTCTCCGTGACGAGCCGGTCCAGGGATTCCAGGGCCGCGCCGGTACGGACCTCGGCGACCGCGTCGAGCCCGGCGCGGGCCAGATTGGCGCGGGCGACGTCGGCGTGGTGCGGGTTGTACTCCAGGGAGATCAGGCGGCCGTCCGGCGGGAGCGCCCGGGCCAGCCAGATCGTGCTGTAACCGCCGAGCGTGCCGATCTCCAGAATCGAGCGCGCGCCCTGGATACGGGCGAGCAGATGCAGCAACTTGCCCTGGTTCGGCGCCACGTTGATGGCCGGAAGCCCGGCCGCGTCGCTCTCGGTGAGCGCCGCGGCCAGGGCGTCGTCGTGCGGGGCGAGGAGACCGGCGAGATAGGCGTCGACGGCGGTCCACCGCTCCTGTGCAGTGTCTTCCTGAGTCATGCCGGCGAACGTACACCGGAGCGCCGGTGCCGCAGCCGCAGCGCCACGGCCGCCCCGCCCACCGCCACCAGGACGCCCGTGACGGTCAGCAGCCAGACGGGGATGTCGTCGCCCACGGTCAGCAGCCGGTCGTCGTAGACGGCCTGCCGGTAGGGGGTGTCGGTCTCCGTCGGCCGCAGCTCGTGGTCGCCGTCGATCCGGCCCGGCACGGGGAACCGCTGGTCGATGGCGGTCAGGAAGACCGGCCCGCCGCCGGTCAGTTCGCTGAGCGAGCCCTTCGGGTCGACCGTCCCCGCGAAGGTCACCTCGGGCGGCGCGCCGCCGATGGCCGTGCGCGGCTCCATGCGGTGGTCCGCCAGGACGTACAGACCCAGCGACTGGGGCGTCTTCGCCAGGCGCGACAGCCGCATCGGATAGACGAGCCGCTCGCTGGCGAAACGGATCTTCAGCGGATCCAGGGTGCCGCGCAGCACCGTGCCCTTCTCCTTGGGGGCGAGGCGCACGGCGACGTACTCCCACTTCTGCTCGACATACGGCTTCAGCTCGGTGGCGAGCCGGTCCGGCAGCTGGAAGCCGTTGCTTTCCAGCCAGTCGCGCAGGGCGTCCGGGTCGGTCGCGGTGAGGCGGGCGACATCGAAGTCGCCGAGCTGTTCCCGGCCGACGACGCCGACCGGAGGCGCGCCCGGGGTGGGCGGCGCGGCCGCCGCCCCGTCCGTGACCTCACCGCCGAAGGGCCAGTCGCTGCCGCGCGGCCAGAAGTAGTGCCGGGTCTTCTCCTCGGGCCGGGTGAGCCATGCCAGGTCGCCGAACATGCCGCCGTCGGCCTGCTCGACCGTCGCTCGCGTGGGTACGGGCATGACCCAGGCGGCCCGGGGCGCGTCGCCCACGACGGTGAAGCGCATCACGATCTGTTCCGTGCGCCCGTCCCAGTGCACGATGGACGTCTCCCGGTCGACGCCGATCCGGGACGTACGGTCGGGGACCATGGCCCCGCAGCCGCAGGCGTACGCCGGGCTGATCAGCGATCCGAGCTGCATCGCGATCAGCGCGAACAGCAGTGTCAGAATTCTTCGTTTCCCCCGCATGCGCATTCAGACGACGGAGGGGAAGATCCGGTTCCGGCGTCTCCGGGAGCCGACGGGCCGCCGGGGTGTTCGTCGGGGAGGCGAGGGCGGGGCGTAGGGGGAGTTGCCCCCGCCTCCCACGTCGTGAGGGCGGATCGTCCTGTCGGGGGTCCCCTCAGTCGCCCACCCGCACCTGGAGTTCCTTGATGCCGTTGAGCCAGGCCGCGCGCAGCCGGCGCGGGTCGCCGGCGGGCTTCAGACCGGGCAGGGCGTCGGCGAGGGCGTTGAAGATCAGGTCGATCTCCTGGACGGCGAGGGACTTGCCGAGGCAGAAGTGCGGGCCGCCGCCGCCGAAGCCCAAGTGCGGGTTGGGGTCGCGGGTGATGTCGAAGTCCTCGGGGCGGTCGAAGACGTCGGGGTCGTTGTTGGCGGAGGAGTAGAACAGCCCGACCCGGTCCCCCTTCTTGATCTTCTGGCCGCCGAGTTCGGTGTCCTGGGTCGCCGTGCGCTGGAAGGAGACCACGGGGGTGGCCCAGCGGACGATCTCCTCGGCGGTGGTGGCAGGGCGCTCGCGCTTGTAGAGCTCCCACTGGTCGGGGTGGGTGAGGAAGGCGTGCATGCCGTGGCTGATGGCGTTGCGGGTGGTCTCGTTGCCCGCGACGGCGAGGAGCAGGACGAAGAACCCGAACTCGTCGGAGGACAGGTTGCCTTCACCCTCCGCCGCGACGAGCTGGGACACGATGTCCTTGGCGGGGCACTCCTTGCGGGCGGCGGCCATGTTCATCGAGTAGCCGATGAGCTCCATCGCGGCCTCGGCGCCGACTTCTTCGGTGATCGCGTACTCGGGGTCGTCATACGCGATCATCTTGTTCGACCACTCGAAGATCCGCGACCGGTCCTCCTGCGGGACGCCGATGAGCTCGGCGATGGCCTGGAGGGGCAGTTCGACGGCGATGTTGGTGACGAAGTCGAATCCGCCGGTGCTGTCCGCGCTCTTCTTCGCCTCGGCGACGATCTTGGCGGCGCGATCGCGCAGTGCGGTCTCCAGGCTCCGTATCGCCCGTGGGGTGAAGCCGCGCTGCACGATCTGGCGGACCCGGGTGTGCTCGGGCGGGTCCATGTTCAGCATGATCAGCTTCTGGACGTCGATCTGGTCGCGCGTGATGTGCTCGTTGAAGCGGATGACCGCCGTGTTGGCGGTGGAGGAGTAGAGCTCCGGGTGGGTGGACACGTACTTGACGTCCGCGTGGCGCGTGACAGCCCAGTAGCCCTCGTCGTCGAAGCCGGTGATGCCGCGCGGCTGGGCGCACCACCACACCGGCGCGGTCTGCCGCAGCTGGGCGAACTCCGGGAAGGGGATGCGGCTCTGGAGCAGATCGGGATCGGTGAAGTCGAACCCTTCGGGGAGCGCGGGGCAGGGCATCGGCAACTCCATTGTCTGACGGCCCATCAGATAGTGCCGTGAAGGTAGTAACGAGTTCTATAAGTGGCAAGGGGTGCGGGCGGAACTGTTGCGCGCTGGATCCGGCCAGGAGGCGTGCACAACCCTTGCGTACCGGGGGTAGCACTCATAAGACTGCACTCAGAACTAGAACGCGTACTACTTCGGGGGATTCGGGGTCGCTCCCGAAAGGACACAGTCGTCGCCGGGTGCCGGGACACCTGGCCGATGTGCGAGGAGAGGACGAGCTCATGGCCGCGGAACCCGTCATCGTCGAAGCCGTACGCACCCCCATTGGCAGGCGCGGAGGTGCGCTCGCCAATCTGCACCCCGCCTATCTGCTGGGTGAGACCTACCGTGAACTCCTCGGCCGCACCGGCATCCACGCCGACTGCGTCGAACAGATCGTCGGTGGCACCGTCACCCACGCCGGTGAGCAGTCCATGAACCCGGCGCGCAACGCCTGGCTGGCGATGGGCCTGCCGTACGAAACGGCCGCCACCACCGTGGACTGCCAGTGCGGCTCCTCGCAGCAGGCCAGCCACATGGTCGCCAACATGATCTCCGGCGGTGTCATCGACATCGGCATCAGCTGCGGCGTCGAGGCCATGTCGCGCGTACCGCTGGGCAGCGGCTCCAAGCACGGGCCCGGAAAGCCGTGGCCCGACGAGTGGAACGTCGACCTGCCCAATCAGTTCGAGGCCGCCGAGCGCATCGCCCGGCACCGCGGCCTGACCCGTGAACGCGTCGACTCGCTCGGCCTGCTGTCCCAGGAGCGGGCCGCCGTCGCCTGGGCCGAGGAGCGCTTCAAGCGCGAGACCTTCGCGGTGCAGGTGCCCACCACCGAGGAGGAACAGGCGGCCGGGCAGGGCATGTGGCGGCTCGTCGACCGCGACGAAGGGCTGCGGGACACCAGCATGGAGGCCCTGGCCCGGCTCAAGCCCGTCATGCCGACCGCCGTGCACACCGCCGGCAACTCCTCCCAGATCTCCGACGGCGCCGCCGCCATCATGTGGGCGTCCAAGCGCATGGCCCGCGCCCTGAAGCTGAAGCCGCGCGCCCGGATCGTCGCCCAGGCTTTGGTCGGATCCGACCCGCACTTCCATCTCGACGGACCCATCGACGCGACCCGCGCGGTCCTCGGCAAGGCGGGGATGTCCCTGAAGGACATCGACCTGGTCGAGATCAACGAGGCGTTCGCGTCCGTCGTGCTGAGCTGGGCGCAGGTCTTCGACCAGGACCTGGAGAAGGTCAATGTGAACGGGGGCGCGATCGCGCTCGGTCATCCGGTGGGTGCCACGGGAGCGCGGCTCATCACCACCGCCCTGCACGAACTGGAGAGGCGGGACAAGGAGTTCGCTCTGATCACCATGTGTGCGGGCGGGGCGCTGGCGACCGGCACGATCATCCAGCGGCTGTAGGCGGCAGTAGGCGTCCGCGGACCCGGGGATACGCGAAAGGCCCCGGTGGGGCGACCTGGGAAGGTCGCCCCACCGGGGCTTCGAAGCGTGCGGCGGCCATTCGGCCGGCTGGGCGGCTCAGTACCAGCCGTGGGACTTCCAGAAGTTCCAAGCGCCGTTCGGGCTGCCGTAGCGCTCGTTCATGTACTTCAGGCCCCACTTGATCTGGGTGGCCGGGTTGGTCTTCCAGTCCTTGCCGGCCGAAGCCATCTTGGAGCCGGGCAGAGCCTGCACCAGGCCGTAGGCGCCGCTGGACGCGTTGGTGGCGGTGTGCTTCCAGCCGGACTCGTGCTCAACGATCCTGTTGAACGAGTCGAACTGGTCCGCCGGGACGATCTTCCGGGCGAGCTCCTGAGGAGTCGCGGCCGAAGCCGGCGCAGTCGTGCCGAGCACCGCTCCCGAAGCACCCAGCAGGACGACTGCGGTGGCGGCGACGGACTTCTGGCGGGTGGAGACACGAGCGACGAGCGAGCGGAACACAGATCGACCTAACGTCGGGGACATGGGACGTCGCCAGGCAAGCCGGAACCACACCGGGGGGTGGGGGAGTTGGCTGCCGGCACCACGCTGCGGCGGTGCCCGGCGACTCATCCAGAGAAGCAGGGCGGTTCGGTCGCCGCAATGCCCCCTGTTACTAGCCTCTTTCGCATCCCGGCCCATCGGCACCCGCCGGGGCGCAATGACGTAGCCGCAGGTCAGGGCAGGTATCGGCCCCCAGGGTCGGGGCCCTGAGTGCCTACTACCGCGCATAGGGCAGGACTAAGGTCCTGTGGGGCGCCTCACCACGTCGGGCCCCTCAAATGTGACCTGGGCCTCGAAGTTGGCTCTCCGTGTGGCCCGACGAAGGGCCTTCAGGAGCGTCCCGCCGATGGTCAGGATCAGCACCACGGTCAGCGACGCGCGCCCCAGGTCCCAGCCGAGCGAGGTCGCCGCGCAGTACGCCAGGAAGCGCACCAGGTTCTCGTGGACCGGGTCGCCCGGCTGGAAGGAGACCCCGCCACTCATGCCCTGCAGCAGCACCCAGCCCTGCAGATTCATGACCGTGCCGTACGCGAACGCCGCGAGCGCCCCGTACAGGGACAGGAGCAGGAGCTCGGCCCGCCCCCGCAGCCGCTCCGCGCCCGGCAGCAGCCCCGCGCCCATCGCGAACCAGGCCAGCGCCAGCATCTGGAATGGCATCCAGGGGCCCACACCGCCCGTGAGCAGGGCGGACGCGAACATCGTCACCGCGCCCAGGACGAAACCGAAGCCTGGCCCGAGGACCCGGCCGCTGAGCACCATCAGGAAGAACATCGGCTCCAGACCCGCTGTGCCCGCGCCCAGGGGCCGCAGCGCCGCGCCCACGGCGGCCAGCACACCGAGCATGGCCACGGCCTTCGCGTCCATCCCGGAGTCGGTGACGGTCGCCACGACGACGGCGGCGAGCAGCGGAAGCAGCGCCGCGAAGAGCCAGGGAGCGTCGGCGGCGTGCCCCGTGAGCGCGCTGTCACTGTCCGCGAGCAGCGGCCAGCCGAACGCGATCACCCCGATGGCGGTGACCAGCCCCAGGGCCACGGCGGAACGGGGCCCCAGACGGACCGGGCGCGGCGCGCTCATCGCAGGGCCTTCGCGACCTGGCCCACGGTGAGCCACGGCTGCGGAGCGAGGATCTTCGCCACCTGCGGCGCGAAGGCGGGCGAGGAGACGACGACCTCGGAGGTCGGTCCGTCCGCGACGACCTCGCCGTCCGCCAGGATCAGCACCCGGTGCGCCAGCTCGGCGGCCAGCTCCACATCGTGGGTCGCCAGCACGATGCCGTGCCCGGCCGCCGCGAGACTCCGCAGGTGGACGACGAGGCGGGCCTTGGCGGCGTAGTCGAGCCCACGCGTCGGCTCGTCCAGGAGCAGCAGCGACGGCCGCCCCGTGAGGACGACGGCGAGGGCCAGGGCGAGCCGCTGCCCCTCGGACAGGTCCCGGGGGTGAGTGCCGTCCGCCACGCCCGGCAGCAGCTCCGAGACCAGGGCCCGGCAGGTCCCGGGCCCGGCCCCAGCGTCGGCGTCGGCGGCCGCGCACTCGGCGGCGACGGTGTCGGCGTACAACAGGTCCCGTGGCTCCTGCGGTACGAGCCCGACCCGCCGGATCAGCTCGCGCGGCGCGGTCCGGTGCGGGGCGAGGCCGTCGACGGACACCGACCCGGCCCCGGGCTGGACCATGCCGACCAGCGCCCCGAGCAGCGTCGACTTCCCGGCCCCGTTGCGCCCCATCAGCGCGACGGTCTCCCCGGCGCCGACACGCAGAGCGACGCCCCGCAGCGCCTCCACGCGGCCCCGGCGCACGCTGAGGCCCCGTACGTCGACGAGGGGGCCGGTCAGGGCGGCGCGGGCCGCCCGCGGGGGCTCGGCCGCCTCGGCTCCGGCACGGCGCCCGAGCCACCCGCGGACGGCCCGCAGGGCCCACGGCCCGCCGGAGGCCGCCTGGGCCGAGGCGGGGTCCACCGGGCCGCCGGAGACCGCCTGCGCGGTGTCCGGTGTCCCGGCGTCCACCGGGCCGCCGACGTTCGCCCCCGGGTCGGCCTGCGGGTGCGGCGCCGTCGTGCCGGGGACCCGGTCCGCCAGCCGCTCGCGCAGGTGGGCCGCCCGGCGGCGCGCGTCGCGGACCGAGAGCGGCAGCGGGTCCCAGCCCGCCAGACGGCCCAGGGCGACCACCGGCGGGTGGACGGGGGAGCGGGACATGATGTCGGCGGGGGTGCCCGTCACCGGCGCGGCTCCGGGCGCGGGGAGGAGGATGACGCGGTCCGCGTACTGGACCACGCGCTCCAGGCGGTGCTCGGCCATCAGGATCGTCGTACCGAGGTCGTGGACGAGGCGCTGGAGGATCGCCAGTACGTCCTCCGCCGCCGCCGGGTCCAGCGCGGACGTCGGCTCGTCGAGGACGAGCACCTTCGGATGCGGGGTGAGGACAGAGCCGATCGCGACGCGCTGGCGCTGGCCGCCGGAGAGCGTGGCGATCGGGCGGTCCCGCAGCTCCGTGAGGCCGAGCAGGTCCAGGGTCTCCTCGACGCGGCGGCGCATGACGTCGGGCGCGAGACCCAGGGACTCCATGCCGTAGGCGAGCTCGTCCTCGACGGTGTCGGTGACGAAGTGCGCCAGTGGGTCCTGCCCCACCGTGCCGACCAGATCCGCCAGTTCGCGCGGCCGGTGGGTACGGGTGTCGCGGCCGTCGACCGTCACCCGGCCCCGCAGCGTCCCGCCCGTGAAATGGGGGACGAGCCCGGACACCGCACCGAGCAGAGTCGACTTGCCGACACCCGAGGGGCCCACCAGCAGCACCAGTTCGCCCTCGGGGACGGTCAGATCGACGTCCGCCAGCGTCGGTACGGCCGCGTCGCCGTACGTCACCGAGACGTTGTCGAACCGGATCACTGCGACTCCTTGGCGGGGGAAGGGACCTTGCTCGTCGATGCCGGGGACTCCGGCGCGGCAGGGGGAGGGGACGGGGTGTGCGGCGGGGCGGGGACGGGGGCCACGAACGCCGGGAGCAGGCCCACCAGAACGGACAGCGCCGGCCACACCGGCAGCCCGGGCGCCGCCGGCGGTACGACACCGGGCCGCAGCGCCCCGGGATCGTACGACGCCGCCCAGATCATCAGCGCGGCCACCGCCACGCCCGAGCCGGCGACCAGCCAGGCGCGCGCGCCCCACCGGTCGGGCCGATAGCGAGTACGGGCGGAGCGCCGCCCGCCGAGGCGGAGCCCCGCCATCGCCGCGACCAGACCGGCCAGCAGCAGCGGCAGCCCGTACCCGGCTCCGGACGACGCGAGCAGCCCGTAGGCGCCGACGCACACACCGAACAGCCCGCCCAGCGTCAGCGCGGTCGTGGTGCGCCGCACCACCGGGGGCACCGGCGCCGTACGGCCGTACCCCCGCGCGTCCATCGACGCCGCCACCGCGATCGACCGCTCCAACGCGCCCTCCAGGACCGGCAGTCCGATCTGGAGCACCGCCTTCACCCCGCCCGTGGGGCGGCCCCGCAGCCGCCGGGCCGTCCGCAGCCGCATCACATCGGCGACCATGTGGGGGGCGAAGGTCATGGCGACCACGACCGCGACCCCCGCCTCGTACAACGCGCCCGGCAGCGACTTCAGCAGCCGCGCCGGGTTCGCCAGCGAGTTCGCCGCGCCCACGCAGATGAGAAGCGTCGCCAGCTTCGCCCCGTCGTACAGCGCGAACACCAACTGCTCGGCCGTGAACCGGCCGCCGATCCGCACTCCCTGCGCCCAGTCGGGCAGGGGCACTTCGGGCAGCGTGAACAGCGGATGCGTGCCCGGGACCGATGAGCCGAGCACCATGGTGAAGACCAGCCGGATCGCGACGACGAACAGTCCCAGCTTCACGAAGGCGCCGTAGGAACGCGCCCAGGGCGCGTCCGTCCGCCGGGCGGCCACCACATAACCCGCCACGCCGACGAGCAGCCCGAGCAGCAGGGGGTTGGTCGTCCGCGACGCGGCCGTGGCGAGACCCAGCGCCCACACCCACCACGCCCCGGCGTGCAGGGCATTGGCGCGGGTCGCCCCGGGAGCGCGCAGAGAGCCGGTCGTCATCATCCGCGGCGGCGGCGGGCCTGCCAGAAGGCCGCTCCGCCGAGGACGAGCACGGCGGCGGCGCCCGCGACGAGCCCGAGCGACGGCCCGCCGTTCTCGGATCCCCGGGAGTCCCCCGCCTCACCGGGGTTTTGGGCGGTCGCCGGGCCGGAAACGGTCGCGGAGGGGGCCGGGCGCCCACCCGTCACCTGCTCGCCGCATCCCGTCCTCGGAAAACCGGCGATCCCGCACAGCAGCGCCTCGCCGTTGTAGCGCAGCGGCGGGGCGAGCGCTGCCAGCGCCTCGGCGCTGGTCGCGTCCTCACGGACCTGCGCGCAGCCGGTGCGCTGTGCGGGCGGGGTCTCGCCGGCCGGCGCGTCGGCGGGTGTGCCGAAGTCGATGACGACGCCGACCCGCTTGCTGCCCTCCCTGGCCGGAGTGGCGGCGCAGATCGTGGTGAAGTCCGGTGCGGTACGGGGCCGTGCCGAGTCGCCGGAGTCCGCGCTGACGGAGAACCGGTACCCGTCGACCTCGCCGTCGGCGGGGCGCGCCGTCGCCGGCCCCTGTGTCGCATAGGTCCAGGCCGAGGAGGCGGGTGCCGACTGCCAGAACGACCAGTACCGGTATCCGGCGGCCTGCGCGGGCCCGGCGCCGAGCATCGTCAGCGCGGCGGCGAGTGCCAGAGCCGCCGCCAGGACCAGAGCCGGGGCGGGGGACAGCGACCGGGCACGGATCACAGCTGCTTGTCCTTGCGGCGGCCGCTCAGCAGGAAGCCGACCCCGACGCCGACGACCAGACCGATGCCGACGATCCACCACACGTTGAAGCCGGACTCCTCGTCCTGCGCCGGTGCGACCGGGCCGGCGGCGGTGAGCGGCGCGGGCCCGGTGGCGTTGAGTTGCTGGACGAGGTCGACACCGCCGAAGTCGCGGATGTCCGCGCCCATCGTGTTCGCGGCGAAGATCAGCTGGGCGTAGGCGGCCGGACCGTTCTCCTTCGCCCAGGGGGCGGAGTTCTTCTCCAGCCAGGTCAGCGCGGTCAGCGCCTTGCCGCTGTGACCGGCGGCGGCGAGCGCGACCACGGCGTCGGCGGTGTTGCCGAAGTCGGGCCGGGGGGCCGGGTCGGCGGCGCCGGGCATCGGCGGAAGGTCGAGGTGTCCGGTCGCGGCGAGCGCGCCGGCGAGGTACGAGGCGCCGTTGCGGGCGGCCCGCTCCGGCGTCGGCTTCGCCCCGTCCTGGCAGCTCGGCTCCTGGTCCGGCTTCACCCCACGGGTCTGAAGGCTCTTGCCGAGCCCGGCGAGAGTGGCGGCGGCGGTCGCGTCAGCGTTGGCGACGAGCTTGCCGGCCGGGTCCGGCTGGTAGGCGAACGCGCCCGGGCCGTCCGTGTCGGCGCACGGCTTGGCGAAGGTGAGCAGCGCGTCGTACGGGGTCCTGCCCTCGGCGGACTTCACCCCGCCCGGCTGCTGGCCGATCCCCACCAGCGCGCCGATGACGATCGACGTGGAATTGGCGTCGCTGGGGCTGCCGGGGTTGTAGCCCCAGCCGCCGTCCTTGTTCTGTACGCCCTTCAGCCAGCCGATGCCGGCGGCCACGGCGACGGCGGCGGGGTTGGGTGCGGGGGTGGCCGTGGCGCTCGGCGCGCCGGTCGTGGCCTGGGGCGCCCGGGCGATCCCGTTCAGCGCCTGCACGGCGACGGCTGTCGCGTTGGTGTCCAGCAGCGTGGACGGGTCGCAGGGCTTGGCCGGCTCCGGACGGTAGGACGCGAAGGCGCCGCTGTCGCACTGCTGGTCGAGGAGCCAGGTCAGCGACTCCGGCGCGGGCGTCAGGCCGGCCGTCTTCTGTGCCATGAAGGCGAGCGACTGCCGCCAGACACCGTCGTACGTGGGGTCCTTCGTGCCGTAGAGCCCGGCCGGTACGACGGGCTTCGGCGTCGGGGAGGGGGACGCGGGCGGGGCCGGAGCGGACGGGGCCGCGGAGGTGGGCGCAGGGGACGGTGAGGCGGGGGAGGGCGCCGCGGACGCGGCGGGGGCGGCGGCTCCGGCGGCCACCGTGCACAGCAGTGCGGTGGCGACGAGCGTGGCGGCGCTGCGGCAGACGGTGGTCATGGCGGAACTGGCCTCTCCTGCGTGGCCGGGCACCGGCACACGGAGGCACCAGGCTCCGGCTCCGTATACCTCGACGGTGCCGCTCACCGGGCGGGTCCCGGGGAGCACGAGCCGGTCACGTCGCGTCCGGGGCATTCCGGCTCGCCGCCCCCGGGGGCGACTCACGGTTGCGGGTCAGTGCCGGATTCGCACCGGCTTCCCCCCGTACGGGCATGATGACGACGCGCCCACTGTACCGGCCCGTAGAACAGGCTTCCGGGGGCGGCCGCCCTCTGCCGAAGGTCCCAGCGCGCGCCCTGCCACAGCGCCCGGGCCGGCGGTCGGCGCGCCGGCCCGGGCGCCGCCGCCGCGTCCCGTGCCCGGCCGTCACACCGCCACGTACGTCACCGGCTCGCTCCCCGGCACCGCCTCGGCCCGGCCCAGCTTCACCAGGCGCCGCAGGTGCGCCTCGGCCTCGCTCACCGCGATGTTCCGTGACCCGTACGGGATCTGCTCCCACGGGCGGTTCCACTCCATCCGCACGGCGAGCTGCCACGGCGTGAGTGGGGTGGCCAGCAGACCGAGCAGCCCGGTCAGCCGCTCCTCGTGATGGTCCAGCAGCTCCCGCACCCGTCCTTCCGCGTCCGCGAAGGCGTGCTGGTGCGCCGGCAGGACCTCCGCGACGCCGAGCCGGCCGATCCGCTCCAGGGAGTCGAGGTAGTCGCCGAGGGGATCGGTGACGGTGAGGTCCTCGGGGTCCTCGTACAGGCCGATGTGCGGGGTGATCCCGGGGAGCAGATGGTCGCCGGAGAAGAGCCGCCCGTGCCCGGGCAGCCGGGCCGGGTGTTCCTCCTCCAGGTGCAGGCAGACATGGCCGGGCGTGTGGCCCGGTGTCCAGATGGCGCGCAGCCGCCGCCCGGCCAGGTCGAGGAGCTCTCCGGGCACGATCTCCCGGTCGGGGAGCGCGGAGCGCAGCCCGGGCAGGGTACGCATCCGCCCGGCCGCCCGGGCGGCGAGCAGGGGAGCGGTGTGGTCCTCGGGGGCGCCGACGGCGGCGAGTTTGCCGGCCAGGTAGTCGAGCCAGGCGCCCGGCTCTGACGCGCGGGTGCGGCGTACGACGGCGGTGTCGGCGGCGTGCATCGCGATCCAGGCGCCCGACGCCTCGCGCACCCGGCCGGACAGGCCGTGGTGGTCGGGATGGTGGTGCGTGATGACGACGCCGTGGACGTCGGCCACCGATGTGCCGAGCTCCGCCAGCCCTTCGCCGAGTTCGGTCCACGACCGCGGGTCGTCCCAGCCGGTGTCGATCAGGACCGGTCCTCGGTCGGTGTCGAGGAGATGGACGAGCGTGTGCCCCAGCGGGTTGTCCGGAATGGCGACTTTGATGGACCAGACTCCTCCGCCGTGCACGGTCACCTGTGACATGAGTCCTCGTCTCTCCCGGGCGCTCCCGGGCGGCACGGCCATTGCTCACTATAACTAGAACTGGTATCAGTTCTGAAACAGTGTCAGGAGATCTCCGGGGCGGGAAGGCAGCAGCCATGACCGAGCTTGTGGAACACGGAAAACTGTTCATCGGTGGGGAGTTGACCGATCCGAGCGGCACCGGCGTCATCGAGGTGATCTCCCCGCACACCGAGCAGGTCATCGGCCGCGTCCCCCATGCCGCCGAAGCCGATGTCGACCGGGCGGTCGCCGCCGCGCGGGAGGCCTTCGACCACGGGCCCTGGCCGAGGATGCCGCTCGACGAGCGGATCGCCGTCGTCACCAGGATCAAGGACGCGATCGCCGTACGGCACGAGGAGATCGCCCGGCTGATCAGCTCGCAGAACGGCTCGCCCTATTCCTGGAGCGTCCTCGCCCAGGCGCTCGGCGCGATGATGGTCTGGGACGCGGCGATCACCGTCGCCCGCGACTTCCCGTACGAGGCCGAGCGCGCCGGTGTCCTCGGGCCCATCCTCGTCCGGCGCGAGCCGGTCGGTGTGGTCGCGGCCGTCGTGCCCTGGAACGTCCCGCAGTTCACCGCGGCGGCCAAGCTGGGGCCCGCGCTCCTCGCCGGATGCGCGGTGATCCTCAAGCCCTCGCCCGAGTCTCCGCTGGACAGTTACGTCCTCGCCGAGATCGCCCGGGAGGCGGGGCTGCCGGAGGGCGTGCTGTCGGTCCTGCCCGCCGACCGCGAGGTCAGTGAGTACCTGGTCGGTCACCCCGGCGTCGACAAGGTCTCGTTCACCGGTTCCGTCGGCGCGGGCAAGCGCGTCATGGAGGTCGCCTCCCGCAATCTCACCCGCGTCACGCTGGAGCTCGGCGGCAAGTCGGCCGCGGTGATCCTGCCGGACGCCGATCTGGAGGCGGCGGTCGCCGGGATCGTCCCGGCCGCCTGGATGAACAACGGCCAGGCGTGTGTCGCCCAGACCCGGATCCTCGCGCCGCGCGGCCGGTACGACGAGATCGCCGACGCCCTCGCGGCGGCGGCCGGAGCGCTGGCGGTCGGCGACCCGCTGGACCCGGCGACGCAGGTCGGGCCCCTGGTGGCCCAGCGCCAGCAGCAGCGCTCCCTCGACTACATCCGCATCGGCCAGGAGGAAGGCGCGAAGATCCTCTCCGGGGGCGGGCGGCCCACCGGCCTGGACCGTGGCTGGTACGTCGAGCCGACACTCTTCGGCGGTGTCGACAACGGGATGCGGATCGCCCGCGAGGAGATCTTCGGCCCGGTCATCTGCCTCCTGCCGTACGGCGACGAGGACGAGGCCCTGCGGATCGCGAACGACTCCGACTACGGCCTCAGCGGCAGCGTCTGGACCGGGGACGTGGAGCACGGCATCGACTTCGCCCGGCAGGTCAGGACGGGCACCTTCAACGTCAACACCTTCAGCCTCGACATGCTGGGGCCGTTCGGCGGCTACAAGAGCTCCGGCCTGGGACGCGAGTTCGGGCCGGAGGGCTTCAGCGAGTACCTGGAGCACAAGATGATCCACCTCCCGGCCGGACACGGAGGCGAGTGATGGGCGACCGCTGGCACGTCGAGGTCGACCGGAGCGTCTGCATCGGCTCGGGGATGTGCGTGAACCACGCGCCGGACGGCTTCACGCTCGACACGGCCCGGCAGTCCCATCCAAGGCAGGCGGAGTCCGACGCGAACGAGAAGGTGCTGGCCGCGGCGGAGGGCTGCCCGGTCGAGGCGATCACGATCACCCTCCTCGACTCGGAGGAGCCGGTCTTCCCGCCGGAGGACTAGGTCGTGTCCGGGACAGGTGAGGGGTGGGGGGGGGGGGGGGGTCCCCCCCCACCCCCCCCCTTCCCCGTACCCGCCCCGCACTCACCCCCCCCCCCCTTTCCTCCCGCCAATCCCCCCCGTCTACCAACCCGCCCACCCTCCCCATCTTCAT
>NZ_JBVIPQ010000001.1:113992-606862 GCF_055577795.1 Streptomyces sp. NPDC033174 | reverse complement strand
GTGGGGAGGGGGGGGGGGGGGGGGGGTGTGGGGGGGGGGGGGGGGTGGAGGGGGGGGGGGGGGGGGTGGGGGGGGGGGGGGGGGGGGGTTTTCCCCCCCCCCCCCCCCCCCCCCCCCCCCCCCCCCCTCCCCCGCGGCACCGTCCCGCGTCACTCCCGGCTCACTTTTCCGACGCCGGATCCGTCAGGTCGATCAGCCGGCACACCGTCTCGATGTCGATCTTCACCTGGGCGATCGACGCCCGGCCCGAGAGCCAGGTGATCAGGGCCGAGTGCCAGGTGTGCTCGATGACCCGGACCGCCGAGAGCTGCTGCGGCGTGGGGTGGTCGAGACCCATCGCGTCCAGGATGATCGCCGTGGTCTGACGGGAGACGGTGTCCACCTCGGGGCTGACGCTGCGATCGGCGAACGTCAGGGCCCGTACCATCGCGTCGGCCAGATGCGGCTCCCGCTGGAGGGCGCGGAACGCCCGCATCAGGGTCTCCGCGACCCGCTCGGCCGGGTCCTCGGCGGCCGGGGGGCGCTTGCGGAGGGTGGTGTGGAGGTGCTGGAGCTGGTCCTGCATGGTGGCGACCAGAAGGTGGATCTTGGACGGGAAGTAGCGGTAGAGCGTCCCCAGGGCGACCCCCGCCGCCTCGGCGACCTCGCGCATCTGCACCGCGTCGAAACCGCCCCGGCTCGCGAGCTGCGCGCTGGCGTGCAGAATGCGGCGGCGACGCGCCTCCTGGCGCTCTGTCAGGGGAGGCGACGCAGGTCTGTCTTCCGCTGTCATGGGTCCCGTTCCGTGGCGTTGGCTCGCGACAGTATGGCCGGGCGTCCGCCGTGGCGCGAATCACCTGATCCGGCTCTTACAGCGGCGCTACCTGCCGGTAGATTCGAAGCTCGTCGAACGACCAAGTCTGAAACTTGTTCTAGATTAGCGCGAGCGGTTACGCTCCCGCGAAACGCAGTGAGAAGGGGGCCGCGAGTGACCGCTGAGGCCATAGAGACGGGCCCCCGTGCCGGTGCCACAGGAGACGGTGACCGTCCCCTGCGCATCGCCCTCCTCACGTACAAGGGAAACCCCTTCTGCGGCGGCCAGGGCGTCTACGTTCGGCACCTCTCGCGTGAGCTCGCCCGCCTCGGTCACCACGTCGAGGTCATCGGGTCCCAGCCCTATCCCGTACTGGACGAGGGCGTCCCGCTCACCGAGCTGGCCAGCCTCGACCTCTACCGGCAGCCCGACCCCTTCCGTACGCCCAAGCGGGACGAGTACCGGAACTGGATCGACGCGCTGGAGGTGGCCACCATGTGGACCGGCGGTTTTCCCGAGCCGCTGACCTTCTCCCTGCGCGCCCGCCGCCATCTCGCCGCCCGCAGGGGCCAGTTCGACGTGGTGCACGACAACCAGACGCTCGGCTACGGCCTGCTGGGCGGCCCGGGCGCGATCGGCGCCCCGCTCGTCACGACCATCCATCACCCCATCACCGTCGACCGGCAGCTGGACCTGGACGCCGCCACCGACTGGAAGCGCCGCGCCTCCGTCAGACGCTGGTACGCCTTCACCCGGATGCAGCGGCGGGTCGCCCGCCGACTGCCGTCGGTCCTCACCGTCTCCGGCTCCTCCCGCCAGGAGATCGTGGACCACCTCGGCGTGCGCGACGAGCGCATCCGTGTCGTGCACATCGGCGCCGACACCGACCTGTGGTCGCCCGACCCGTCGGTCGCCGAGGTCCCCGGCAGGATCGTCACCACCTCCAGCGCCGACGTTCCGCTCAAGGGCCTCATCCATCTCGTCGAGGCGCTCGCCAAGCTGCGCACCGAGAACCCGGCCGCCCACCTCGTCGTCGTCGGCAGGCGCGCCGAGGACGGACCGGTGGCCCAGGCCATCGAGCGCTACGGCCTCGAGGACGCCATCGAGTTCGTCAAGGGCATCTCCGACGCGGAGCTCGTGGACCTCGTGCGGTCCGCGCAGGTCGCCTGCGTGCCGTCGCTCTACGAGGGGTTCTCGCTGCCCGCCGCCGAGGCGATGGCCACCGGCACCCCGCTGGTCGCCACCACCGGTGGCGCCATCCCCGAGGTCTCCGGGAGCGACGGCGAGACCTGCCTCGCGGTACCGCCCGGCGACGCCGGCGCCCTGGCCGCCGCACTGGGACGGGCCCTGGGTGACGACGCGCTGCGGGCGCGCCTCGGCGCCGCCGGCCGCGCGCGGGTTCTCGCCAACTTCACCTGGGCCCGCGCCGCCCAGGGAACCGCCGAGCTCTACCGCGAGGCGATCGCCGCGCAGTCGCCCGGCGGCGCGGCCGGGGGCCGCTCCGCGGCAAGGATTCCGGGCCGCTCCGCGGCCCCGGGTACGGGTACCCCTATTGGGAGCAATCGCTGATGCTGACCGTCGACTTCACCCGCTTCCCGCTCGCCCCCGGCGACCGTGTGCTCGATCTGGGCTGTGGCGCCGGCCGCCATGCCTTCGAGTGCTACCGGCGGGGCGCCCAGGTCGTGGCCCTCGACCAGAACGGCGAGGAGATCCGCGAGGTCGCCAAGTGGTTCGCGGCGATGAAGGAGGCCGGGGAGGCACCGGCGGGTGCGACCGCCACCGCCATGGAGGGCGACGCGCTCAACCTCCCCTTCCCCGACGAGTCCTTCGACGTCGTGATCATCTCCGAGGTCATGGAGCACATCCCCGACGACAAGGGCGTGCTCGCGGAGATGGTCCGCGTCCTGAAGCCCGGCGGCCGGATCGCCATCACCGTTCCCCGCTACGGCCCCGAGAAGGTCTGCTGGGCCCTCTCCGACGCGTACCACGAGGTCGAGGGCGGGCACATCCGCATCTACAAGGCGGACGAGCTGCTCGGCAAGATCCGCCAGGCCGGACTCAAGCCGTACGGCACCCACCACGCCCACGCGCTGCACTCCCCGTACTGGTGGCTCAAGTGCGCCTTCGGGGTGGACAACGACAAGGCGCTCCCGGTTCGGGCGTACCACAAGCTGCTGGTCTGGGACATCATGAAGAAGCCCCTGGTCACCCGGCTCGCCGAGCAGGCGCTCAACCCGATCGTCGGCAAGAGCTTCGTGGCGTACGCGACCAAGCCGCACCTGCCCGCCGCCGACGCCGCGACGGCCGCCAAGTGACCTCACCGGAGCGCACGGAACACCTCGTCCTGCCCGGGGTCCTCACCGCCGAAGAGGCCGCGCAGACCGTCGCCGGAATCCTCGCCGCCCAGCGCGAGGACGGCGCGATCCCGTGGTTCCGCGGACACCACCTCGACCCGTGGGACCACATCGAGGCGGCCATGGCGCTGGACGTGGCGGGCGAACACGTCGCCGCCGAGCGCGCCTACGACTGGCTGGTGCGGCACCAGAACGGCGACGGCTCCTGGTTCGCCGCGTACCACGACGGGGACCACACCCAGGTCACCGACCGGGGCCGCGAGACCAACTTCTGCGCCTACATCGCGGTCGGCGTCTGGCACCACTACCTGTCCACCGGCGACGACACCTTCCTCGACCGGATGTGGCCGACCGTCTACGCGGCGATCGAGTTCGTCCTCGAACTCCAGCAGCCCGGCGGGCAGATCGGCTGGAAGCGCGAGGACGACGGTTCGGCCGTCGAGGACGCGCTGCTGACCGGAAGTTCCTCCATCCACCAGGCGCTGCGCTGCGCCCTCGCGATCGCCGAGGCGCGCGAAGAGGCCCAGCCCGACTGGGAGTTGGCGACGGGCGCGCTGGCTCACGCGATATGCCACCACCCGGAGCGGTTCCTCGACAAGAGCCACTACTCGATGGACTGGTACTACCCGGTCCTCGGCGGCGCCGTCACCGGCGCCGAGGCCACGGCCCGGATCGAGGACCGCTGGAGCGAGTTCGTGGTTCCGGGCCTCGGGGTCCGCTGCGTCCTGCCGAACCCCTGGGTCACCGGCGGCGAGAGCTGCGAACTGGCCCTCGCCCTCTGGGTGATGGGCGAGTCGGACCGGGCGCTCGACATCCTGCAGTCCATCCAGCACCTGCGCGCCGACGACGGCATGTACTGGACGGGGTACGTCTTCGAGGGCAGCCCGGCCGTGTGGCCGGAGGAGCTGACCACCTGGACGGCCGGTTCGCTGCTGCTCGCGGTGGGGGCGCTCGGCGGTGACGAGGCCACGTCGGCGGTGTTCGGCGGGGAGCGGCTGCCGAGGGGACTCGAGCCGGACTGCTGCCCGGCGCGTCAGTAGCGGCGCCGGGCAGCCCTCTCAGTAGCGGCGCAGACGACCGGCCGCGGCGTGACCGACGACGAGGTACACGGCCGCGGCGAGACCGTAACCGGCCACGACGCGCGCCCAGGCCTCGTCGAAGGTGAACAGGTCGTACGACCAGCCCGCGAGCCAGCGCGCCGTGTTCTGCACGACGTTCACCAGGTCGTTGGCGCGGTTCGCGTCCAGGAGGTACATCAGGATCCACAGGCCGATGATGGCGGCCATGACGTCGGCGAGGACCGAGACGATCGACGCCGCTTGCTTCGTTCCACTGCTGCGATGGCGAGAGAACATATCGAACGGCTTGCCGCTGTCGCCCGGACGAAACCCGTACGGCGCCGCCCGGGTGGCACGCGCGGCGGCCCGGGGTGAGGCTGGCGCCATCCGCTCTCCGGGAGGTCCCGCCGTGCTCCGTGCCGCTCCGCCGCGCCGCGTCCTCGTCGCGCTGCTGCTGGCCTGTGCTCTGCTCGCGTCCACGGCCGGCTGCGGCGGTGACGACGGCGCGAGCGGGTCGGCGACCCCCTCCGGCTCGACGGAGGCGCAGAGGTTCGCCAAGACCCGCTTCGTCGCCAACGCGGGTCTGGCCGCCGGGGCGACCTATCAGTGGATCGTGAAGCCCTACCGCGCGGGCGCCTTCAAGAAGGGCGCGGACGGCCGGAAGGTGGCCCTGGTCAAGGCCGGTCTCGCGGGCGCCTTCGCATACAACAGGCTCAAGGCGGCCGTGAACAACGCCAAGGGCGACCCCCTGCTCGCGAAGGCCGTCGCCCCGCTGACGGCGGGCATCGAATCGCTGAAGGGGCTGGGCAACAAGCTCCGCAGGGGCGAGGCGAGCGACGCGGACGTCGGCTTGTTCGAGAGCGTGATCGGGAACGTCAAGGACGCGGGCAGGAGCGCCGGCGCCGAGGTGACGGACAAGGTGCCCACTACCGTTCAACTCCGCGGCTGATCCTAGGTGTTGAGGTCGGCCAGCACCCTCAGGGTGGCCGGGTCCGGCGCCGTCACCAGCAGATCGGTGACCGGGCCCTCGCGCCAGGCCTCCAGCCGCCGCGCGATCCGCTCGCGCGGACCGACGAGCGAGATCTCGTCGGCGAACGCGTCGGGGACGGCGAGGACGGCCTCCTCGCGGCGCCCCTCGGCGAAGAGCCGCTGGATGCGCCGGGCCTCCGCCTCGTACCCCATCCTGCCCATCAGGTCGGCGTGGAAGTTGCGGGTCGCGTGACCCATGCCGCCGATGTAGAACCCCAGCATCGCCTTGACCGGGAGCAGCCCGGCGGTGATGTCGTCGCACACCTGGGCGCGGACCATCGGCGCGACCAGGAAACCGTCCGGCAGGCCCGTGAGGGACGCCTCGTACGCGTCGGTCCGGGTCGGCGACCAGTACAGCGGCAGCCAGCCGTCGGCGATGCGGGTGGTCTGCGCGATGTTCTTCGGTCCCTCCGCTCCCAGCAGGATCGGCAGACCGGCGCGCAGGGGGTGGGTGATCGGCTTGAGCGCCTTGCCGAGGCCGGTGCCGTCCTCCCCGGCGTACGGATGCGAGTGGAAGCGCCCGTCGAGCTCGACCGGGCCCTCGCGCCGAAGCACTTGGCGGATCACCTCCACGTACTCCCGGGTCGCCGTGAGCGGACTGCGCGGGAACGGGCGGCCGTACCAGCCCTCCACCACCTGCGGACCGGACAGCCCGAGGCCCAGCATCATCCTCCCGCCGGAGAGATGGTCCAGGGTCAGCGCGTGCATGGCGGTGGCGGTCGGGGACCGGGCGGCCATCTGGGCGATGGCCGTGCCCAGTTTGATACGGGAGGTGTGCGCCGCGATCCATGTCAACGTGGTGAACGCGTCGGAGCCCCAGGCCTCGGCGGTCCACACGGAGTCGTAGCCGAGCCGCTCGGCCTCGCGGGCGAGGTCGAGATGGGCGGGGTTCGGGCCGCGGCCCCAGTAGCCGAGTGCGAGTCCGAGGCGCATGGCCGGATCCCTTTCTGACGGGGCGTCAGCTAGCGGCGTCCGACTGTACGACAACGGCCCCCCGTCCGGAAGGGGTTCCGGGCGGGGGGCCGTTCGTGCGACCGGGAGGTCAGCCGCGCTGAATGCCCGTGGTGTCCTGGAGGACGCCACGCCGGCCGTCCTGCGTCTGGGCCACCAGGCCCGGTCCGCGCTGCTCGACCGCGAGGTACCAGGTGCCGGGTGCCAGCTCGGCGATCGGGGCGGGCGAACCGTCCTCCCCGTACAGCGGGCGGGCCACCGGAACCGCGAACCAGAAGGGCGCGAAGTCACCGGCCGGAGCGCCGGCGGGCGTACCGCCCTGCGCGGGCTGCGGCTGGGACTGCTGCTTGGCCGGCTCGGGCTGCGGCTGCGGCTGCGGGTGGCCCGGCTGGGCACCGTACGGCTGCGGCTGACCCGGCTGGGCGCCGAAGGGCTGCTGCTGGGCGCCCGGGTAGCCGTAGCCACCGGGGACGCCGGGCTGCGCGCCGTACGGCTGCGGGGCCTGCGGGCTGGGGGCGCCCACCAGCGGGGCCTTGAGCGCGGGGACCAGCGGCCCGGCGACAGCGGCGCCGGCGAGCACCAGCGCGGCGATCAGGCCGAGGATGAGTCCGGCGCCGGCGCCGTTCGACTCGAAGACCCACATGAGGATCGTCCACGCCGAGGCGATGGTGAACACCACGCCGGTCTGGCCGAGGTCGAGCCCGGCCACCTTGCGGCTCTGCGGGAGGCCGTGGGAGAGCACGATCAGGGCCGCGCCCGCGATGCCGAGGAAGAAGCCGCCCCAGCCGAGGGGGGACACCTCCCACGAGTTGACGTTGGCGCAGAAGCTGCCTGAGCAGTCGCTGATGCTGAGGAAGGAGGCGATGAAGAGCAACACCGCTGCTCCGATCACCACGCCATCGCCTCGAGTGAGGGAGCGGATGTTCACGTGAAAAGTCCTTCGTCGGGTCGTCTCGTCGGGGCGGCGCGAAGCACGGGGGCGGCCCCCATCGTAAAGAAAGAATCTATCGCCTGCGCGGTCTACCCCAGCAGGTAGGTACTGATGCCGTCCGCGATTCCCTGCGCCGCTTTCTGACGCCACGCCGCATTCGTCATCAATGCGGCGTCCTCGGGGTCACGCATGTTGCCGCATTCGATGAACACCTTGGGCACCGTCGACAGGTTGAGCCCGCCGAGATCCTCGCGGGTGTCCAAGCCCGTACGCCCGCCCACGTAGTTGGCGGGCGCGCTCCGGGTCGCGAGGGTGAAGCGGCCGGCGATGCGCTCGCCGAGCGCCCGGGACGGTCCGACGATCTCCGAGGTGTCGGCCGCGCCGCCCTTGACCAGGGCGGGAAGGATGACATGGAAACCGTGGTTTCCCGCCGCCGAGCCGTCGGCGTGGATGGACACGGCGGCGTCGGCATGGGCGGCGTTCCCGATCCGGGCACGCTCGTCGATGCAGGGGCCGAAGGGGCGGTCGCGGTCCTGGGTGAGGACCACCGTCGCTCCTTTCCCGCGGAGCAGGGCAACCAGGCGGTGCGACACGTCGAGTGTGAATTCCGCCTCGGTGTAACCGGCGTTGGTCGACGTGCCGGTGGTGTCACATTCCTTGCGGTTCGTTCCGATGTTTACTGACCTGTTGATTTCGCGGGAATGAGCGAAATTTCCGGGGTTGTGACCGGGATCGACCGCTACGACCTTCCCCGCGAGAGGCTTCGCCGAGGCTGTGGTGCCCGGCGTGGCCGAGGGGGCTTCGGTGGAGGGTGTGGCCGGTGAGGATCCGGTGGGCGGTGAGGCCGGTGTGGCCGGTGTGGCCGGTGTGGCCGGTGTGGCCGGTGTCGCTCGGGTCGCGGACCCGCTCGGCTCCGGCAATGGCCCGGCCACCGCCTGCCAGACCAGCCGGCCGGCCAGCGTGACCGTGATCACCGCGACGATCGCGATCGCCGCGATCGCCGGCTTCGAACGGGCCAGGCGGCGGGGGGTGGGGGGCTGCTCCTCGTCGTACGGCACGTCGTGACCCTAGCCGTACGGCGTCAGATTCCCGAGCCGGTACGGCGCAGCACCCGCAGGGAGTCCGTCACCGACACCTCGGTGAACGCGCCGGACTCCAGCGCGCGGAGATAGACGCGGTACGGGGCCTGGCCGCCGTCCGCCGGGTCGGGGAACACGTCGTGGATGACCAGCAGGCCCCCCTCGGCGACCTTCGGGGCCCAACCCTCGTAGTCACCGGTCGCGTGCTCGTCGGTGTGGCCGCCGTCGATGAAGACCAGGCCGACCTCGCCGCCCCATACCTTCGCGACCTGCGGGGACCGGCCGACGACCGCGACGACGTGGTCCTCGAGGCCCGCGTGGTGGAGCGTCCGGCGGAAGGTCGGCAGCGTGTCCATCCGCCCCACCTCCGGGTCGACCACGGTCGGGTCGTGGTACTCCCACCCCGGCTGCTGCTCCTCGCTGCCCCGGTGGTGGTCGACGGTGACCGCGACCGTCCCCGCCTCGCGGGCGGCGTCGGCGAGCAGGATCGTGGACCGCCCGCAGTACGTGCCCACCTCCAGCAGTGGCAGCCCGAGCGCGGACGCGGCCTCGGCGGCCGCCGAGTAGAGGGCGAGTCCCTCGCCCACGGGCATGAACCCCTTGGCGGCCTCGAAGGCGGCGAGCGTCTCCGGCTTGGGCGCGGCGGCAGCGGCGGCGGCCATGAGGTCCTCCTACTGGTCAGTACGTACGAGCCGCCATTATGGCGGCACATCGCACCGTGCACAGTCCCGGTTCACGGTGACAGGTCACGGGTCAGGTCACAGGTCGCTGTGCCGGGCCGCCCAGTGGCGCCCGTCGCGGGCCAGTTCGCAGATGTGGGCGGCGAGGACGGCGCCGGGGGCGATCCGTGAGGGGTTCCAGAAGGCGGACTCCTCGTGGAGGTCGCGCGGGCCGAGGGGCGGGTCCCATCGGTCCAGCTCGGTCTCCGCCCGCTGGGCGATGTGCAGGACCGTACGGGCCGGTGCGCCCCTGCCCAGCGGTGAACCGGCGCAGGGGCGGCCCTCGCCGCCCAGGGCCGTGGCCCCGTTGCCGGCCGTCGTGACCTGGGTGCTCGCGGCGAGGATGCCCGCGACGCAGAGCAGTGTCGTCGCGCGTGTGCTTCTCATGCCCGCACTATGGGCGCGCCGGGCCGCGGGGGCGGCTCGCGACGCTCCCCGGGACCCGGGGATCACCCGTCGGGCCCCGGGCCGGGGCGGCCTTCGCGGACAACCCGTACGGCGCGTACGGGAGATCACGTCCTCGGCGGGAGGCGGTATGCCCCTTCCGGGCGGCCCGAAGGTCCGCGTCGGCCTCGACGGAGCCGGATCCACGCACCTGACCTTCCGTCAGGTTAGAACGTGTTCTAGTCTGCCGCTCATGGGCATCGGAATCACGCAGGAGCAACGGGAGTTGGCCCGGTCCGCGCGCGGCTGGCTCGGACGGGCCATGCCTCCCGAAGAAGTACGCAAACACCTCGACGTCCCCGGCGCCGGAGCCGCACGCCCCGGCTACTGGTCCGCCGCCGCCGAGCAGGGCCTGCTCGGCATTCATCTGCCCGAGGCGTACGGCGGCGGGGGCGGCGGGCTCACCGAACTCGCCGTCGTCGTGGAGGAGGCCGCCCGCGCCCTGCTGCCGGGGCCGTACCTGCCCAGCACGCTCGCCGCCGAGTTGCTGCACCGCGCCGGACGCTGGGAACAGGCCGCGGCCCTCGCCCACGGTGACCGGATCGGGGCGGTGGCCCTCGGGCCCGGAACCCTCACCGCCGTCGCCGCCGAGAGCGGCGGGCTGCTGATCGAGGGGACGGCGCCGCCCGTACTCGGTGGCGCGCAGGCCGATCTGGTGATCCTGGCGGCCGCGGCGCCCGGGGCCGCCCACGGAACCGTCTGGCTCGTCGTCGACACCCCAAGCCTCTCCGTACGGGCCCAGGAGAGCGCCGACCCCACCCGGCCGACCGCCGAGGTCACGGCCTCTGGTGTGGTCGTGACGGAGGACCGGATCCTGGAAGGTCTGGACTGCGACCACGTCAGGGACCTCGCCTCCCTGCTGTACGCGGCGGACGCCTGCGGCACCGCGGCGCGGGCGCTGGAGACCGCGGCCGAACACGCCAAGGTGCGCGAACAGTTCGGGCGGCCCATCGGCACCTTCCAGGGTGTGAAGCACCTCTGCGCCGACATGCTCGTACGGCTCGAACAGGCGCGGGCGCTGACCTGGGACGCCGCCCGCGCCGCCGACGCCGAACCCGCCGTGCGCTCCCTCACCGCCGCGCTCGCCGCCGCCACCGCGCTCGACGCCGCGTACAGCTGCGCCAAGGACTGCGTCCAGATCCTCGGCGGCATCGGCTTCACCTGGGAACACGACGCACACCTGTACCTCCGCCGGGCCCTCGTCGCCCGCCAGCTCCTCGGCGGCACCGACGGCCACCGGCTGCGGGCCGCCCGGCTGGCGGCCGCCGGAACCCGGCGAGAACTGCGGCTCGAACTGCCGGCGGACGCCGAGCGGTACCGGATCCGGGCACGCGAGGAGATCGCCGTCGCCCGGGGCCTCGACCCCGCCGCGGCCCGGCGCGCCCTCGCCCCCACCGGGTACGCCGCACCACACCTGCCGCCCCCCTACGGCCTCGGTGCCGGCCCGGTCCACCAGCTCGCCGTCCAACAGGAGCTGGCCGCGGCCGAAATCTCGGTCGCCGACCTCGGGATCGCCACCTGGGTCGTGCCGTCCCTGCTCGCCCACGGCACTCCGGAACAACAGGAGCGGTACCTGATGCCCACGCTCCGCGGCGAGGTGCAGTGGTGCCAGTTGTTCAGCGAACCGGAAGCCGGCTCCGACCTGGCCTCGCTGCGGACCAGGGCCGACCGCACGGAGGACGGCTGGCGGATCAACGGCCAGAAGGTGTGGACCAGCGCCGCCCAGTGGGCCCACTTCGGCATCCTGCTGGCCCGCACCGACCCGGACGCGCCCAAGCACAAGGGTCTGACCTATTTCCTCGTCGACATGAGGAACACTCCCGGCATCGAGATCCGCCCGCTCAAGGAGATCACCGGCGACTCCCTCTTCAACGAGGTGTACTTCACCGACGCGCCGCTGCCCCTGGACGCCGTCGTCGGCGAGGTCGACGACGGCTGGAAGGTGGCCCGGAACACCCTGGGCAACGAACGTGTGCACATGGCCGACCAAGTGGCCTTCGACACCGGCCTCGAAGCGCTCCTCGCCCGGGCCGGCGGCCTCGACGAGACCTACGGCGCACGGATCGGGGCCCTGGTGGCGGAGGCCCACGCGCTCGGCTGCGTCGGACTGCGGACGACCCTCCAGCAGGTCTCCGGCCTCGAACCGGGCGCGGGCGCCAGTGTCCGCAAGCTCATCCAGACCACCCACCAGCAGAAGGTCGCCGAGCTCACCCTCGAACTGCTCGGGCCGGCGGGCGCCGTGCGCGAGGGACCGGGGGAGCGGGCCGTCCACGGCCTGCTGATGTCCCGCTGCCTCACCATCGCCGGTGGCACCACCCAGGTGCAGCTCAACGTCGTCGCCGAGCGCATCCTCGGCCTGCCCCGCGACTGAGGGCCAACCCCGTGAAGGCCCGTCCCGCGACTGAAGGACTGAAGGAGACGTGCAGTGAAGAGCTACATCGTCGGCGTCGGCATGACGAAGTTCGAGAAGCCGGAGACCCGGGACTGGCAGTACTGGGACATGGCGAAGGAGGCCGGCACCCACGCCCTCGCGGACGCGGGCCTCTCCTACGAGCAGGTCGAACAGGTCCCCGTCGGCTACTGCTTCCAGGCCTCCACGGCCGGTCAGCGCGCCGCGTACGAACTGGGTCTGACCGGTGTGCCCGTCTACAACGTCAACAACAACTGCGCCACCGGCTCCTCCGCTCTCATGCTGGCCCGCCAGTTCGTGGAGGGCGGGATCTCCGACTGCGTACTGGCCCTCGGCTTCGAGAAGATGGCCCGTGGCGCGCTCGGCGGGGGCTCCGACGGCGGGGACTTCAAAACGTCACCGGTCGCCCGGCACTACGGGATCATGGCGGCCGGACACGGCTTCGAGATGTCGCCCCCCACCGCGCAGATCTTCGGCAACGCGGCCCGCGAACACATGGAGCGCTACGGCACGACACAGGCGCAGCTCGCCGCCGTCGGGGCCAAGAACCACCGGCACTCGGCACACAACCCGAACGCCCAGTTCCAGGACGTCTACACGGTCGAGGAGATTCTCGCCGCCAAGACCATCCACCGGCCGCTGACCAAACTCCAGTGCTCACCCACCTCCGACGGGTCGGCCGCCGCCGTCGTCGTCTCCGAGCGGTTCGTCGAGCGCCACGGCCTCGGGGACAAGGCGGTGGAGATCGTGGCCCAGGCCATGACCACCGACACCGGAGAGTCCTTCGCGTCGGGGACCTGCATCGACGCCGTCGGGCAGCCGATGTCGCGGGAGGCGGCCCGCCAGGTCTACGAGAAGGCGGGCCTGGGGATCGAGGACGTCGACGTCATCGAACTCCACGACTGCTTCTCCATCAACGAACTGCTCACCTACGAAGCCCTCGGGATGTGCGAGACCGGTGACTCGGGCAAGCTCGTCGAATCCGGGGCCACCACCTACGGCGGCCGCTGGGTCGTCAACCCCTCGGGCGGCCTGATCTCCAAGGGCCACCCCCTGGGCGCGACCGGACTGGCCCAGGCCGCCGAACTCGTCCTGCAGCTCCGCGGCGAGGCCGCCGCCCGCCAGGTCGAGGGGGCCGCGGTGGGCCTCGCCCACAACATCGGCCTGGGAGGTGCGGCGGTCGTCACGCTCCTGCGCCGCCCGACCTAGGTCGAGCGGCCGGGAGGTCCGTACATCGATGTCCGGATGTACGGGCCGCCGGGTGACTGAGACCATGACGCCCATGGCCCAAGCCCCCGCAGAGACCTCAGCCGCCTCCATAGCCACCGGGTCCAGGGGGAGTTCGCTCCCCACCCGGGCGTGGCCGGTCGTCGCCGCCGCGTGCGCCGGACAGTTCCTGGTCGTCCTCGACGTGTCCGTCGTCAATGTCGCCCTCCCCTCGATGCGGGCCGATCTGGGGCTCTCCGCCCTCGGACTGCAGTGGGTCCTCAACGCCTACTCGATCGCCTTCGCCGGATTCATGCTGCTCGGCGGGCGCGCCGCGGATCTCTTCGGGCGGAAGAGGATGTTCCTGCTCGGGCTCGCGCTCTTCACCGCGGCGTCGGTGGCGGGCGGGCTCGCGCAGGAAGGGTGGCAACTGGTCGTCGCCCGTGCCGTGCAGGGGCTCGGAGCGGCCGTACTCGCACCGGCGACGCTGACCATCGTGACGGCCGCCGTGCCGCCCGGGCCGGCGCGGACACGGGCGATCGGGACCTGGTCGGCGGTCGGCGCGGGCGGCGGCGCGGCCGGGGGGCTCGTCGGCGGCGTCCTCACCGATCTGCTGTCGTGGCGCTGGGTCCTGCTGATCAACGTCCCGGTGGGTGTCCTCGTCCTGGCCTGCGCCGCCCTGTGGCTGAACGAGAGCCGTACGGACGTCGGACGGCGGCTCGACCTGCCCGGCGCGGTCCTGGTCACCGGCGGCCTCGCCGCGCTCGCGTACGGCATCGTGCAGACAGAGGAAGCCGGCTGGGGCGCCCGCCGGACCCTGCTTCCGCTGCTCGGCGGGCTCGCCCTGCTCGCCGTCTTCGTCGTGGTCGAGGCACGGACGGCGGCCCCGCTGATGCCGCTGAAGGTGTTCCGCGCCCGAGCCGTCTCGGCCGCCAACGTCGCCATGCTGGTGAGCGGTTCCGCTTCGTTCGGCATGTGGTTCTTCATGACGGTGTACGCGCAGAACGTCCTCGGCTACACCCCGCTCGAGGCCGGACTGGCGCTCGTGCCGAGCTCGCTGAGCGTCATCTTCGGTGCCAAGGTCGCCCCTCGTCTGATGCCGACGACCGGTGCCCGCAACCTCGCCGTCCTCGGCGCCCTGATCGCCGCCACCGGCTTCGGCTGGCAGTCCACGATGACCGCCCACGGCGCCTTCGCCACCTCGATCCTCGGCCCCGGCATCCTGATGATGACCGGTATCGGCCTGGCCGTGACTCCCCTCGCCTCGCTCGCCACGTCGGGGGCGGCGCCGGGCGACGCGGGCCTGGTCTCCGGGCTGGTCAACACCTCCCGGACCATGGGCGGCGCGCTCGGTCTGGCCGTCCTCTCGACGGTCGCCGCGTCGAGGACGGCCGGCGGCGCGAGCCCCGAGGCTCTGACCGAGGGCTACGCGCTCGCCTTCCGCACGGGCACGGGCGTCCTGTTGGCGGGCGCGGTCCTGATGCTCCTCTGGCTGCCGCGCCGCTCGGAGCCGTAGAGCCGACGGGGGCGGGGCTTTTGCTGAGCGTGCCGGGGCGTGCGGTACAGAGACCTAGAGCCAGCCCTGCCGGCGGGCCGCCCGGACCGCCTCCATGCGGTTGCGGGTGCCCGTCTTGCCGATCGCGGACGACAGATAGTTCCGCACGGTCGACTCCGACAGATGCAGCGTCGTGGCGATGTCCGCGATCGTCGCCCCGTCCACCGAGGCGCTCAGCGCGTCCCGCTCCCGTGCGGTCAGCGGGTTGGGGCCCGCGCTCAACGCGGCCGCCGCCAGGGCCGGATCGATCACCGTCTCCCCGGTGAGCACCCGCCGGATCGCCTCCGCCAGCTCCTCCACCGGCCCGTCCTTGACCAGGAACCCGGCCGCCCCCGCCTCCATCGCCCGCCGCAGATATCCCGGCCGCCCGAAGGTCGTCAAGATCAGTACCCGGCACTCCGGCACCTCGTCCCGCAGCTCCGCCGCCGCGTCGAGACCGCTGCGGCCCGGCAACTCGATGTCCAGCAACGCCACCTGCGGGCGCGCGACCAGCGCCGTGTCCACGATCTCGTCGCCCCGGCCGATCTGCGCGACCACCTCGATGTCGGGCTCCATCCCCAGCAGCAGCGCGAGGGCACCGCGCATCATGCCCTGGTCCTCGGCGAGCATGACTCTGATCATGGGCTGTGCTCCTCATCGGTGACCATCGTGTCGACCGGCAGCTCCGCCACGACCCGGAAGCCACGGCGAGGGGACGGTCCCGACTCCAGGGTGCCGCCTGCCGCCGCGACCCGCTCGCGCAGTCCCTTGAGCCCGCTGCCGGGCTGCCCCGCCCCCTTGCCCCGTCCGTCGTCGGAGATCACGAGACGTACGCGCTCCGGCGTGCCGTGCACGGTCATCTCGCAGCGGGAGGCACCACTGTGCCGCACGGTGTTGGTGACCGACTCGCGCACCACCCAGCTCAGCAACGCCTCGGCCTGCGGTTCCAGCGGCGGCCCGGACTGGCGGACGACCGGATCGATGCCCGCCGCGGTCAGCAGGTCGCGCGCCCGGTCGAGTTCGGTGGCGAGGCTGCCCTGGCGATAGCCGGTGACCGCCTCGCGGATCTCGGTGAGCGCCTGACGGCCGACGGCCTCTATGTCGGAGACCTGGGCGAGCGCCGCGTCGAGGTCGCGCGGGGCGAGCCTGCGGGCGGCCTCCGACTTCACCACGATCACCGAAAGGGTGTGACCGAGCAGATCGTGCAGATCCCGGGAGAAGCGCAGCCGCTCCTTCTCGACGGCCGTACGGGCCAACTCCTGCCGCGTCTCCCGCAGTTCCCTCACCGTCTCCGACAGGGCCAGGATCGCCGCCGTGACCATGCCCGAGATGAACGTGCCGTACGAGACGTTGACGGCCCCCCATCCGTCGCGCACCCCTGCGATGACACCGGCGGTCAGCGACAGCGGAAGCACCACCTTGGGGAGGGTGGGCCCCCGCAGCACCGAGCCGACGGCCAGTCCGAGCAGCGGGAAGTAGAGCAGCCACTCGCCGCCGTAGGCGATGGCCAGAGTGCAGGTGACGGCGGTCATGGCGATCAGGAGCCAGCCGGTGACCGGTGCTTCCCGCTTCCTCTTGTCGAAGGCGCGGAACACCACGGCGATGTACAGCGAGTTGAAGGCCAGCAGGCCCAGGCCGCCGATCCAGGGATTCGGGGTCTGGCCGTGGATGAGGTTGGAGAAGGCCCCCATGCCCATCAGCAGCCATGGGAGCATGGCGAAGCCGCCGGGCGGTCCCATGTCCTCCGGTGCGCCCCTCCAGCGCCACCTCCCCCTCATCAGGCCCCTCCCGCCCATGTCCGCCGAGGTCACACCGTCCTCGCGGACCGACGGTACGAGACCACCGCGTATGCACCGAACAGCAGGGCCCACGCGAGCAGCACACTCACCGCGGCCGGCGCGGGGGCCGCGCCCTCGGTGATGGCCCGGGCCAGCTCGGCGAAGCGGTTGGTCGGGGTGCACTCGGAGAGCGCCCTCAGCCAGCCGGGGAACAGCTGGACGGGGAACCACAGCCCGCCGACGATCGCGAGGCCGAGGTTGCAGGCGACGTTCACGACACCGGTGGTCTGGGCGGTGAGGCGGTAGCCGTTGCCTATGCCGAGGAAGGTGAAGGGGAGCGCGCCGAGCCACAGAGCGGCCGCGACGGCGGCCCACTGCCAGGCGTTCATCCGGACGCCGTTGACGAGGGCGCCCGCCGTGAGGACCGCGGCTATGGAGGGCAGGACGATCACCGAGCCGGTGAGGGCGCGCCCCATGACCACCTGGCGCGGACTCATCGGGATGATCCGCAACTGCCGCAGCCAGCCGATCCCCTTGTCCTCGGCGACCCCCGTGCCGGTCGACAGGGCCGCGCCCAGGGCGCCGTACGCCGCCATGCCGACCATGGAGGCCGTCTTCCACTGGTCCTCATTGGTGCCGAGGTTGGTGAAGAGGAGGTACATCAGGACCGGCATGCCGATGCCGAAGATCACGAATCCGGTGTCGCGCAGGGTGCGGCGGATTTCCAGGGTGACGTAGGCGAAAGTCATCGCACGGTCTCCAGTTCCGAGGAGGCGGAGGAAGCAGAGGAAGTGGGGGAATCGGAGGCCGCGGAGGCGGAGGTCAGGGCGAGGAAGGCGTCGTCGAGCGACCCGCGCGCGACTTCCAGGCCGCGTATGGCGCCCATGTCCGCGAGGGCGAGGACGGTGGCGTCCGAGTCGTCCGTACGAAGACGGGCGCGGTCCCCGTGGACCTCGACCGAGGTCACGCCAGGCAGCGAGCCGAGCCTCTCGGTGCCCCGGCCCGCCAGGTCGAACGAGACGAGGTTGCCGCCGGCCGCGCGCTTCAGCTCGTCCCCGGTGCCGTCGGCGACGATCCGGCCGCGGTCGAGGACGACGATCCGGTCGGCATGGGCGTCCGCCTCCTCCAGATAGTGCGTGGAGAACAGGACCGTGTTGCCACGCTCGGCGTAGGACCGCATGGAAGCCCAGAAGGCGTGGCGGGCCTCGACGTCGAGAGCGGACGTCGGCTCGTCCAGCACGATCAGCTCGGGCCGGCCGGCCAGCGCGACCGCGAAGCGGACCCGCTGCGCCTGGCCGCCGGAGAGCTTGTCGATCCGGCGTCCGGCGAACTCGGTGAGCCCGGCCAGCTCCAGCGCCTCGTCGACGGGCAGGGGGTCGGGATAGGTGGTGGCGACGAAGCGCACGAGCTCACGGACGGTGACGCGGGGGACGGGACGGCCCTCCTGGAGCATCGCCCCGACCCGGCCCGCGCCGACCGCCCGCGCGGGGGTCTCGCCGAAGAGACGCACCCGGCCCTCATCGGGCTCGTTCAGCCCCAGCAGCAGGCTGATCGTGGTGGACTTTCCCGCGCCGTTGCGGCCCAGCAGCGCGACCGTCTCGCCCCGCCCGATGGAGAGGTCGATGCCCGCCACCGCCTGAACGGCGCCGAAGGCCTTCGAGGCCCCGGTGAAGTGGACCGCCGCCGCGGTCCGAGCTGTCTTCGTCATGACCCGAACGCTACGGATCACGGGGGTGACCCCGGCAGATGCGTATGTACGGACCCGGCCGTGACAAATGTACTGGGCCACCCGGCGGGTAGCGGATCTGACGTATCGTCAGCACACTTCACAAGTAGTGGGTGCTCGGCTATACATGAGGATCACCGGCCTAGAACGCGTTCTAGAACGCCCGGGGAAGGGCGCCTACGGGGCCGGCCCCGAACGGCCTCGGTGCGGCCGACGGTGCGGACGGCCGCACCGAGGTCTTCCCTCCGCCAAGGAGCTTGTGACAGATGCCCATTGATGCCGCGAAGGCAGTCGCCGCCGAACCCCGATCCGCCGAGATCACCTGGGGCCACAAGGACGTCCAGCTCTACCACCTCGGTCTCGGGGCGGGCTCGTCACCGGACAAGGAGAGCCCCGCCACCGACCCCGACGAGCTGCGCTACACCCTGGAGTCGCGGCTGCACGTCCTGCCCAGCTTCGCCACCGTCGCGGGCGCCGGAATGGGCGTCGTCGGCGGGCTTTCGGCACCCGGGATCGAGGTCGACCTGGCCGCCGTCCTGCACGGCGGCCAGACGGTGGAGGTGCACCGCCCCCTCCCCGTCGAGGGCCGGGCCGTCACCACCTCGCGCGTCGCCGCCGTGTACGACAAGGGCAAGGCCGCGATCCTCGTGCTGCGCTCCGAGGCGTCCGACGACGACGGCCCGCTGTGGACGAGCGACGCCCAGATCTTCGTACGCGGCGAAGGCGGCTGGGGCGGCGACCGCGGGCCCTCGGCCCGCACTGCGCCCCCTGCCCGCGAGCCCGACAGGATCGTCGAGCGGCCCGTCCGTGAGGACCAGGCGCTGCTCTACCGGCTGTCGGGGGACTGGAACCCCCTGCACGCGGACCCCGAGTTCGCCAAGCTCGCCGGATTCGACCGGCCGATCCTGCACGGCCTGTGCACGTACGGCATGACGCTCAAGGCGGTCGTCGACACGCTCCTGGGCGGGGACGTCACCCGGGTCCGCTCGTACAGCACCCGCTTCGCCGGGGTCGTCTTCCCGGGCGAGACGCTCCGCATCCGGATGTGGTCGGAGGAAGGCCGCGTCCAGGCGTCGGTGACGGCCGTCGAGAGGGACGACGCGCCGGTGCTGGCCGACACCATCGTTGAGATCTCCTGAAGGGAGCCGCACCATGCGCGCAGCCGTACAGCACGAGATCGGCCAGGAAAAGCTCGAGGTCCTCGACGACGTCGAGGCGGTGGGCTTCGGCCCCGGCAAGGTGAGGATCCGGGTCCGGGCCACCGGCCTGTGCCACTCGGACATCTCCGCGATGAACGGAGTGCTGCCGCAGCCCGCCCCCTTCATCCCCGGCCACGAGGGCGCCGGGGAGATCCTGGACGTCGGCGACGGCGTGAGCGGCCTGTCGCAGGGTGACCGGGTCCTGCTGTGCTGGCTGCCCGCCTGCGGCAGCTGCCCGGCGTGCAAGCGGGGCCAGACCCAGCTGTGTCTGGCCGGCTTCATGAACGCGGGCGTCCCGAACTTCCGGCGCTCCGGCGGCGACCTCTTCGGCTTCGCCGGCACCGGCACCTTCGCCGAGGAGGTCGTCGTCGACGCCGGCTGCGCCGTTCCGATCCCGGACGACGTGCCCTTCGACATCGCCGCGCTCATCGGCTGCGGTGTGACCACCGGCCTCGGCGCGGCGATCAACACGGCCAAGGTGGAGGCCGGTTCGTCGGTCGCCGTCATCGGCTGCGGCGGCGTCGGCATCTCGGCGATCCAGGGCGCCAGGCTTCAGGGCGCGGCGCAGATCGTCGCCGTGGACCCGGTCGCCTCGCGCCGGGAGGCCGCCCTGCGGTTCGGCGCGACCGAGGCCGTCGACCCCGGTGAGCTGGCCGACGCCAAGCAGCGGGTCACCGCCGGAGAGGGCTTCGACTACGTCTTCGAGGTCGTCGGCAAGTCCGCCACGGCCCGCACGGCGTACGAGATGACGCGGCGCGGCGGCACCCTCTGCGTCGTCGGGGCGGGCGCGCTGGACGACCACTTCCAGGTCAACATGTTCGAGCTGTTCTTCGACGAGAAGAAGATCCTGCCGTCGATGTACGGCGGCGGGGACGTGCTCCGGTCCTACGAGCGCGCCATCGCGCTGTGGCGGGCGGGCCGGATCGACCTCGAATCGCTCATCACCCATCGCGTACCGCTGGCGGAGATCAACGAGGCGCTGGACCAGATGCGTACCGGTGCGGCGCTGCGCACCTGCATCGAGATCTGAGGCCACGTTCCCGCGAGCCGTGAGCCGTGAGCCGTGAGCCGCGCGCCACGAGCCGGACCGAGACTGTGAAGGGATTTCCCGGATGTCACTCCCTCTTGAGGGCCTGAGCGCGATCGTCACGGGTGCGGGGCGCGGCCTCGGCCGGGCCGAGGCGCTGGAGCTGGCCCGGCTCGGCGCGGCCGTCGTCGTCAACGACTACGGCCGGCCGGGGCGCGACGGCACGGGCGAGGCCTCCGCCGGGCCCGCCGAGGAGGTCGCGGCCGAGATCCGCGACGCGGGCGGCCGGGCGGTGGCGCACCTGGGCGACGTCGCGGACTTCGAAGCGGCCCGCGCTCTAGTCGACCTGGCCGTCGGCACCTACGGAAAGCTGGACATCCTGGTCAACAACGCGGGCATCCTGCGGGACCGGATGGTCTTCTCGATGAGCGAGGACGAGTGGGACTCGGTGATCCGGGTCCACCTCAAGGGCCACTTCAACACCACCCATTTCGCTTCGGTGCACTGGCGCGAGCGGTCCAAGGCGGCGGGTGGCCCGGTCTACGGCCGGATCGTCAACACGTCCTCCGAGGCCTTCCTCGCCGGCTCGGCCGGCCAGCCGAACTACGCCGCGGCCAAGGGCGGGATCGTCGGCCTGACCACCTCCACGGCGCTCGCCCTGGCCAAGTACGGCGTCACGGCGAACGCCATCTGCCCGCGCGCCCGCACCCGGATGACGGAGGACGTCTTCGCGGGCTTCCAGGAGCCGGGCGCCGGCGAGCTCGACCCGCTGGCCCCGGAACACGTGTCCCCGCTCGTCGGCTATCTGGCCTCTCCGGCGGCGGCCCGGGTCAACGGCCAGCTCCTCGTGGTCCACGGGGGGATGGTGGCGGTCGTGGACCGCCCCCGGGTGGCGGCGAAGTTCGACACGTCGAAGGAGTGCTTCTCCTACGAGGAGCTGGACGGGGCGCTGTCCCCCTACTACGAGTCCAGGCCGGAGGGGGAGACGTTCGCGGCGGCGGAGGTGCTCGGCCTGAAGAAGGACTAGCCCCGGGCGTGCCAAGGGGGCCGGGCGACTGCCGCCCGGCCCCCTTCACGATCCGCCCCGCAGGGTCTACTCCCCGCCTTCGCGGCGGTGCCGGCCGTGGGGCTGGGCCGACTGGTCGTCCTGCGACGACGCGCCCCCTCGGTGCTTACCGGATCCCCCGGTCCGGCTCGTGTCGTTGCTGCTTTCAGACATCTGGCAAGTCACCCCGTAGCGATTGTGATGTTGGTGCGACCGGAGAGTCTAACGAGACGACTTCCGGCCGGTCAGAGGCGCCTGCTGCAACGGAACGGGCTTGGGTGCCGCCGGCGTTTCGACCACCACCGGCTTCTGCGGTTCCGGTTCCGGCAGGGGCATTTCCAGCCGTACCACTCCGCACGGCACGGCCCCGGTCGTGCAGGGCAGGCGCAGCACCCCGTCCGGGGTCCACAACCCCGCTCCCGCGATCCAGCCCTCCGGCGCGGCCAAGTGGTGCAGCCGTCGGCCCGAGGGCCGCCACATTCCCACCCAGGAACCCGACACGCCGTCGATCCGCAGCGCCACCGCGCAGTTCTCCGGCATCAGCACCTGACCCGGCTGGACGGCGAACGGTGCCACCGCCGCGTCCGGCAGGCGCAGACAGTCGGGGAACCGCACCGGCCGCTGACTGCCGAGCACACCCCAGCCCAGCCGCTCGTGCCCCGGTGACGGAGCGTCGGATCGGATCAGGAGCAGCCCGCTGTCCGGATCGGCCAGCAGCAGCCGGTCGTTGCTCTCGTCGGTGATCTGCAGCAGCGGTGTGACCTCACCGGCCCGCTCCAGATCGACAGCGACCGCCTTCACCGGCCCGTCGTCCAGCCGCCGGTCCAGCGCCAGCATCCGACCCGTACGGTCCAGCCACACACCGCCCGAGCAGTGCCCCCTGACCTCCGCCACCCGCTCGGGTCCGAACGCGCCGCCCGCCACGAGCCAGATCGTGGTGGAGTGCTCGCCGGTGACGAGGGCGTACGCGCTCGTTCCGTCCGGGGACGGCGCCAGCAGCGTCAGGGCTGCCGACTCGACCGCGCCGAGCGGCAGTTCGCCAGTGCCGGGACCGGTGGGGTACAGCAGCGAGAAGCGGTACCGCCCCGCCACCCGCCGGCCGATCAGCACCCGCCCGTCGGCGAGCGGCAGCACCTGCGTGTCGGGCTCCTCCGGCTGCCCGAGCGGGAGGGGCACCGCGTACGGCTCGAGGCCGTCCAGCGTCCACCGCTCCGGAAACAGGGCGTCCCCGGCCCCCGCGAGCCGCGCGGCGTACGCGCCGTCCGCGGTGATCGTGAACCCCGTGGGCCACGCCGCGGCGTCGTCCTCCGCGGCGGCTTCGATGGCACAGGCTGTCATCGACTCGTCACCTCCGGCCACCGAAGCTAGTTTTCGCACTTCCGGCGGGACAACGCGAGACCTGCCACTTCACACATATGGGTGTCCATGTCCCGATTCGGCTGAGCCCAAGGGGGAGGTTGTGCTGGAGTGGCCCGAGGTGCATAAGGTAAGGCATTCCTAAGTCGCCCTCGTCAGGACGGCTCATGTCCCTGCGCCGCCGCGGTACCGCCACCGCCGTCGCCCTCGCCGCCGCACTCGCCTTCGCGGCCTGCGGAAGCCAGGACAGTGGTTCGCCGGGGACCGGCGGACGGGAGAAGGCCGACGGCGGCGGCAAGAAGTCCGTGGCCACCGGCGGCAACGACTTCGGCGACGCGGCGAAGAAGATGGCGGCGGTGGGGACGGACGCCAGCCCGGTCAGCTGCGCGCGGCCGACCAAGACCGTCAAGGGCGGCTGGGCCAAGGACGTTCCGGACGGGACCTGGCACCTCGACGCCGTCACCGCAGCGGGCGAGGTCCTCGGCGACCTGCGGGCCGACCTCGTCAAGAAGCAGCCGGGCGCGGCAGGATCCGAGGGCGAGCCCCGCGCCGCCGTGAGCGCGACGCCGGGGCTCCCACCTGCCGCTCCCGCAACCGGCCGATCGCGCTCCGGTTCAGGCCCGCAGGCGCGCCAGGTAGCCTTTCCTCCGTGCCCCGTCTGTCTGAAGTCATCGCCGAGCTCGACGCCCTCTGGCCCCCCGAGCGGGCCGAGCAGTGGGACGCCGTCGGCACGGTCTGCGGCGACCCCGACGCGGAGGTCACCCGCGTCCTGTTCGCCGTCGACCCGGTCCAGGACATCGCCGACGAGGCGATCCGCCTCGGTGCCCAGCTGATCGTCACCCACCACCCGCTCTATCTGCGGGGGACGACGACGGTCGCGGCCTCCCACTTCAAGGGCCGGGTCGTACACACCCTGATCAAGCACGACATCGCACTCCACGTCGCCCACACCAACGCGGACACCGCCGACCCCGGAGTCTCCGACGCGCTCGCCGGCGCCCTCGACCTGCGGATCGTCGGCCCCCTCGTGCCCGAGAACGGCCTCGGCCGCATCTGCGAGCTCGACCCACCGGAGACCCTGCGGGAGTTCGCGGAACGCGCCGCGAAGCGACTGCCCGCCACCGCGCAGGGCATCCGCCTCGCGGGTGACCCGGACGCGGTCGTGCGCCGCGTCGCCGTCAGCGGCGGCTCCGGCGACAGCCTCTTCGACGCCGTACGGGCAGCGGGCGTGGACGCGTTCCTGACCGCCGACCTGCGCCACCACCCGGTGTCCGAGGCCACCCAGCACACCTCCCCCTCGGGCACGCTCGGCCTGGTCGACGCCGCGCACTGGGCCACCGAATGGCCCTGGTGCGAGCAGGCCGCCGCCCAGCTCGACGAGATCTCCGACCGCCACGGCTGGGGCCTGCGGGTCCACGTCTCGAAGACGGTCACCGACCCCTGGTCCTCCCACCACACTTCCTCTGGAGCCCCCAACTGAACGCCGCGCCCGCCGACCAGATCCGACTTCTCGACGTCCAGGCCCTGGACGTACGACTGTCGCAGCTCGCCCACAAGCGCAACTCGCTCCCCGAGCACGCCGAGATCGAGTCGCTGAACAAGGACCTCACCCAGCTGCGTGACCTGCTCGTCGCCGCGCAGACCGAGGAGAGCGACTGCGCCCGCGAGCAGACCAAGGCGGAGCAGGACGTCGACCAGGTGCGCCAGCGCGCCGTCCGCGACCAGCAGCGCCTCGACTCCGGCGCCGTCTCGTCCCCCAAGGACCTGGAGAACCTCCAGCGCGAGCTCGTCTCGCTGGCCAAGCGGCAGGGCGACCTGGAGGACGTGGTCCTGGAGGTCATGGAGCGCCGCGAGTCCGCGCAGGAGCGGGTCGCCGAGCTGACCGGACGCGTCGAGTCCGTCCAGACCAAGACCGACGACGCGGTCAACCGCCGGGACGCCGCCGAGGCCGAGCTGGACCGCGAGGCCGAGACCGTCCGCAAGGAGCGCGAGATCGTCGCCGGGTCCATTCCGGCCGACCTGCTCAAGCTGTACGAGAAGCTGCGCGAGCAGCAGGGCGGCGTCGGCGCGGCCCGGCTCTACCAGCGCCGCTGCGAGGGCTGCCGGCTGGAGCTCAACATCACCGAGGTCAACGAGGTCAAGGCCGCGTCTCCGGACACCGTCCTGCGCTGTGAGAACTGCCGTCGCATCCTGGTCCGTACGTCGGAGTCCGGCATCTGATGCGTGAGCTGATCGTGGAGGCCGACGGCGGCTCCCGGGGCAACCCGGGGCCCGCCGGCTACGGCGCGGTCGTGCTCGACCCGGTGACCGGCGAGCCCCTCGCCGAGGCCGCCGCGTACATCGGCGTCGCCACCAACAACGTCGCCGAGTACAAGGGCCTCATCGCGGGCCTCAAGGCGGCGAAGGAGCTGGCGGCCGACGCCAGCGTGCGGGTCAGGATGGACTCCAAGCTCGTCGTCGAGCAGATGTCGGGCCGCTGGAAGATCAAGCACCCGGACATGAAGCCGCTCGCGGCGGAGGCAGCGCGGATTCTGCCGCCCTCGCAGGTCACCTACGAGTGGATCCCGCGCGAGAAGAACAAGCACGCGGACCGGCTCGCCAACGAGGCGATGGACGCGGGCAAGCGCGGCAAGCAGTGGGAGCCCTCGAAGTCCATGGCCGCCCTGGACACATCCGCGGCGCGCAACGCGGCGGCGCCCCCGCCGTCGGGACCCCCCGGCGACGCGGCGGCCGGTGCGGCGAGGGCCCGGGCGGCCCTGGCCGGGGTTCCGGCGGGCGCGAGTACGGCCACGGGGACTCCGGTGTCCGGCACGGCCGGTGCCACCGCCCCGGCCCCGAGTGCCGTACCCACCACGGGGATCGGCCAGCAGGCCACCCGCGCGACCACCCCCGCGCACGCCGCCGTTCCCGGGACGACCGGGTGGGGGCCCGACCTCGGGGCACCCGCGACCTTCGTCCTGCTGCGCCACGGCGAGACCGCCCTCACGCCCGAGAAGCGGTTCTCCGGCAGCGGGGGCTCCGACCCCGAGCTGTCCGCCGCAGGTCAGCGCCAGGCGGACGCGGTCGCGGCCGCACTCGCCGCGCGCGGCACCATCCAGGAGATCATCAGCTCGCCCCTGCGGCGCTGCCGCCAGACCGCCGAGACCGTCGCCGCCCGCCTCGGGCTCGACGTCCGCATCGAGGACGGCCTGCGCGAGACGGACTTCGGCGCGTGGGAGGGCCTGACCTTCGCCGAGGTGCGGGAGCGGTACGCGGACGACCTCGACGCCTGGCTCGCCTCCCCGAAGGCGGCGCCCACCGGCGGGGGCGAGAGCTTCGCGACCGTCGCCCGGAGGGTCGCGGCGACCCGCGACAAACTGACGGCGAGCCACGCGGGCCGTACCGTCCTGCTGGTCACCCATGTCACCCCGGTCAAGACCCTGATCCGGCTGGCGCTCGGCGCCCCGCCGGAGTCGCTGTTCCGGATGGAACTCTCGGCCGCCTCGCTTTCCGCGGTCGCGTACTACGCGGACGGCAACGCCTCCGTACGGCTGCTCAACGACACCTCGCACCTGCGCTGAGCACCGGGCCCACGGACGCGCGCGGTCACGGGAAAACCCCGTGACCGCGCGCTGTTCGGCATAGCACCATCGCCTCCATGACCTGGCACCTCACCGAGGACGTCGAAGCCTTCCGAGCCGCCGCCGACCCCCATCTCGCCGCCGAGGCCGCACGCAACACCGTGCTGCTCACCGTCAGTGAGTCCGCCCGCGAGTCCGCCCGCGAGTCCGCCCGCGAGTCCGCGCGCGAGTCCGCGCGTGAGCCCGCTGCCCGGGCCCGCTACGGCTGGTGGACCGAGCCGGAAGGCGAGGTCACCGGCGCCTTCGTGGTCACCCCGCCGCATGTGCCGGCGCTGGGCACGATGACCCCGGCGGCCGCCCGCGCACTCGCCCGCGTACTGCCGGACTCCACCGGCGTACGAGGCGAGACGGAGACGGTCCGCGCCTTCGCCGGTGAGCTCCCTGGCCGCTGGGCCGCCACGCGTCACATGCGGCTGTTCGAACTCGGCGAGCTCACCCCGCCCGCTCCCGGGCCCGAGGGCCGGCCGCGGCTCGCGGGCGCCGAGGACGTGCCGCTGGCCGTCGCCTGGATGCGTTCGTTCGCCCTCGACATCGGCGAGACGGCCGACGTGGACTACCGGCCGACCATCGAGGCCCGGATCTCCGGCGGCCGGCTCCACCTCTGGGAGACCCAAGACGGCCGGCCCGTGTCGATGGCGAGCGTCTCGGCGCCGGTCGCGGGCCAGGCCCGGGTGTCGCCCGTGTACACGCCGTTCGCACTGCGCGGCCGGGGATACGCCGGCGCGGTGACCGCCGCAGTGACCCGGGCGGCCCTCGACGCCGGCGCCGCGCGGGTGCTGCTCTTCACCGACCTGGCCAACCCGACGAGCAACGCCCTCTATCAGCGCCTCGGTTACCGCCCCGTCGTGGACCACCTGGCGCTGCGGCTCACCTGAGGGCGGCCGCCTCGCGCGCCAGGGACTCCACCCGGTCCCAGTCGCGGGCCGCGAGCGCGTCGGCCGGAAGCATCCACGTACCGCCCACGCAGCCGACGTTCGGCAGGCCGAGGTACGACGGCGCCGACGCGAGCGAGACCCCGCCGGTCGGGCAGAAGCGGGCCTGGGGGAGCGGTCCTGCCAGGGACTTCAGATAGGCCGCGCCGCCCGCCGCCTCCGCCGGGAAGAACTTCATCTCGCGCACCCCGCGCTCCAGCAGCGCCACGACCTCCGAGGCCGTCGACACCCCCGGCAGGAAGGACGCGCCGGACGCCCTCATCGCGTCCAGCAGCGTGTCCGTCCAGCCCGGGCTCACCAGGAAGCGCGCCCCGGAGCCGACCGCGTCGGCGACGCCCCGGGGCGAGATGACCGTGCCCGCGCCGACCACGGCGTCCGGCACCCCGTCGGCGATGGCCCGGATGGCGTCCAGCGCCGCGGGGGTGCGCAGGGTCACCTCGATCACGGGCAGGCCGCCGGCGACCAGGGCGCGGGCGAGCGGCACGGCGTCGGAGGCGTCCTCGATCACGACGACGGGGACGACGGGGGCGAGGTCAAGGAGGGACGGCGCGGAGGTCATGCGCCCATCCTGCCCGCGCACAACACTCCGCGCAACGAGCGTTGCGCATACTGCAACGTCTGGAGATGCCGTCTCGTCGCCGCCCTCGACGCGGCGCTGGGGGACGGGGTCAGTGGATCCGGTCCACCAGTACGTCCAGCTGCCAGGCCTTCCCGGCCTTCGCCGGAACCTCCGCCTCCACCGTGTACCCGAGGGCGCGCAGCGCCTCCACCAGCTCCGCCGGACCGGCCGGCGCCGCACCGGCCTCCAGCAGGCTCCGCACGATCCGCCCCTTGGTCGCCTTGTTGAAGTGGCTGACCACCTTCCGGGTCGGAGCGTGCAGCACCCGCACCGTCGCCGTACGCTCCGCGACCTCCCCCTTCGGCTTCCACGCCGCCGCGTACGCCGACGACCGCAGGTCAAGTACGAGACCCTCCCCGGCCGCCTCGGGCAGCACCGAGGCCATCGCCGTCCGCCAGTGGGCACCCAGCGCGCCGAGCCCGGGCAGCTTCACCCCCATCGAGCAGCGGTACGACGGGATCCGGTCGTCCACCCGCACCGCGCCCCACAGCCCGGAGAACACCAGCAGCGACGCGTGCGCGCGCTCCCGCGCCGCCTCGTCCAGGGTCGCCAGGCTCAGCGCGTCGTACAGCACACCCGTGTAGATCTCCCCGGCGGGCCGCGCCCCCGCCGTGCGCAGCTCGGCGTTCTTCGCGACCTCACCGCGCAGCCCCTCGCTCAGCCCGAGCACCTCACGCGCCTTCTCCTCGTCCGCGGCGCACAGCTCGACCAGCTCCTCCAGGACCGCGGCCCGCGCACCGGCGAGCCCCGGCAGCGACAGCGCCCCGGGCGCGAGCGGAGCACCGCGCCCCGAGGCGGCCTTTCCTTCGGAGGGCGGCAACAGCACCAGCACGGTGGTTCTCCTTCATCGGTACGAGAGGGGGTGCGGCCCCCGCGCCAGCCTACAAAGTGCCGAGGCCCTCCCCACCTTCTACGCTCGGTCCATGCCCCGCCGCCAAATCCATGTGACCGGCGCAGCCGAGGCTCCGCTGCGGGCCGCCCTGCGTGCACTGCGAACCGAGCTGGCCATTCCCGACACCTTCCCCCCGGACGTGCTCGCCGAGGCGGAGGAGGCCGTCGGCTCCCCGAGACTGCCGGGGCGCGACGCCACCGACCTCCCCTTGTTCACCATCGACCCGCCGGGCTCCGTCGACCTCGACCAGGCCATGTGCCTGGCGCGACGGGGCGAGGGCGGCTACCGCGTCCACTACGCCATCGCCGATGTCGCCGCCTTCGTCACCCCCGGCGGCGCCGTGGACACCGAAGCCCACCGCCGCGCCCTGACCCTGTACTTCCCCGACGCGAAGGTCCCGCTCCACCCCACCCAGCTGTCCGAGGGCGCCGCCAGCCTGCTGCCCGACCAGGTCGTGCCCGCCCTGCTGTGGCGCATCGACCTCGACGCCGAGGGCCGCCGCGTCGCCACCGACGTGCACCGGGCCCTCGTCCGCAGCCGCGCCCGGCTCGACTACGCGGGCGCGCAGGCACAGATCGACGCCGGCACCGCCGAGGAACCCCTCGCCCTGCTCAAGACCATCGGGCAGCTCAGGGAGGCGCTCGAAGTGGAGCGCGGCGGGATCTCCCTCAGCGTCCCCGAACAGGAGATCGTCGCGCACGACCACACGTACACCCTCGAATTCCGGGCCCCGCGCCCCGCCGACGGCTGGAACGCCCAGATCTCCCTGCTCACCGGCATGGCCGCCGCCGACCTGATGACCGCCGCGGGCACCGGCATCCTGCGCACCCTGCCCACCGCCCCCGACGGCGCAGTGGCCCGGCTGCGCCGCTCGGCGAAGGCCCTCGACATCGACTGGCCGCACCACGTCTCGTACGCCGACGTGGTGCGCTCGCTCGACCCGGCCAACACCCGGCACGCCGCCTTCCTCCAGGAGTGCACCACCCTGCTGCGCGGCGCCGGATACACCGTCTTCACCGACGGGAAGGTTCCCTCGCCCGCGATCCACGCCGCCGTGGCCGACGAGTACGCCCACTGCACCGCCCCCCTGCGCCGCCTCGTCGACCGCTACGCGGGCGAACTGTGCGTCGCGGCCGTCGCCGGCGAGGAGCCGCCCGAATGGGTCCGCTCGGCGCTCGACGCGCTGCCACGCGAGATGGCCGAGGGCTCCCGCCGCGCCAACACCGTCGAGCGCGAGTGCGTCGACATCGTCGAGGCGGCCCTGCTCAAGGACCGGATCGGCGAGGTCTTCGACGCCTACGTCATCGATGTGAAGGAGAGCGACCCGGCCGTCGGGACCGTGCACCTCGAGGACCCCGCCGTCGTCGCCCGGATCGCGGGCGGCGCGGCGCCGCTGCCCCTGGGCGAGCGGCTGCGCGTACGGCTCACGCAGGCGGAGCCGGGCTCGGAGAAGGCGCTGTTCGCGCCTGCCTGAGGGCTTCGGCCAGAGCCCGGACGAGCGCCCGTGCGTCATCGGCGTGGCAGCGGACCGTGTGGACCTCGTGGCGGCGTCCGAGCAGGCCGACAGCGGTGACGGGACCGGACAGCTCCAGGGTGAGCGAGGTCTGCGCGGCGACCTTCAGATCGAGCACTCCCTCCCGCTTCTCGTGCGAGAACAGCAGCTCGTGCCGTACGGAGGCGATCCGGTCGAGCGGTATCCGCAGATCGACATGGGCGGCCTGCCGCAGCCTCAGCGCGTCCGCCGTCAGCACATGGGGCCGGGTCACCGACGCGGCATGCAGACCGACGACGAAGAGCACGGTGTAGACGTCGAGCACGAGCACGATCGCGTGCACCAGCGGCCAGTCGTCGAGCAGATACGACATGCCCACCGTCTCGACCACACAGACGAACGCGAAGCCGAAGAGCAGCGCGGCCTGGTCGCGGGCGTGCCCGAAGGCGCGGTCGCCCGGGCCGGCCCCGATGCGCCGCCGTCCCGCCCACAGGACGACGCTGTACATCAGCCGCAGCTCATGCCCGACGAGCCGCAGCACCGGCTCGGGCACCAGCTCCGCGACCGCCTTGCGGGCCCCCGTCCGCCTGCGCAGCCGGACGAAGACGCACACCTCGGCGGCGAAGAGCAGGGCCAGGGCCACCTCGGCCCCCGCCCACACCGCCAACGGCAGACGCACGCCCGCCACCAGGCAGACCGCGAGGGCCACTTCGGCCGGGAGTACGGCGTAGGCGACGGCCCGCAGGACCCGTATCACCCGGCTCACCGGTCACGCTCCACGACCAGGCGCAGCGCCTCGCGTACGGCCCGGGCCTGGGCCGGGGCGAAGTCCGCGAAGAACGCGTCGGCGAACGGCCCCTCATGGGGTGCCGGATCGCCGCCGCCGAGCTCCGCCACCAGCTCGTCGGGCAGACAGGCCGCCAGCGCCCGGGCGGCCTCGGCCACCCGTGGATCGTCGACGGCCGCATGTTCCAGGGCGTCGAGCCGCGCGTACACGTCATGCGCCCGCTCCACGGCCGCCGGGTCCTCGGTCATACGCCGCATCGCCCCCATCAGCCGCTCCCGCTCCCCGGCCGGGGCCGCCGTGTCCAGCAGGGACAGCAGCTCGCGGTCCCTGGCGGCCATCGGCGACGCCGGCAGCGGGGGCAGGTCCGCGAACACCGCCGCGAGCTGGGGCGACACGGGCCCCTCGGCGGGCAGCCGGCCCTGGCGGGCCTGGTCGAGCAGGACGGCGAGCCGCTCCCGCCGCTCCCGGATCAGGGCCTCCTGCTCCCCGAGATCGGCGTCGAGCTCCTCCAGTACGTCGACCAGTTCGCGCCCGGCGTCGTCGGCGAGGACGTCCCGTACCTCGTCCAGCCCGAGCCCCAGCTCGGTCAATCGTCGGATCCGGGCCAGCAGCACGGCGTCGCGAACCGTGTAGTCGCGGTAGCCGTTGGCCCTGCGGACGGGCTCCGGCAGCAGCCCGAGGTGGTGGTAGTGCCGGACGGCCCGGGTGGTCACCCCGACCAGGGCGGCGATCTCTCCGATGCGCATGAGCCCAGTACAAACCCTGACGTCGCGACAAGGTCAAGCGGGCCGGCCCGCCGTGCTGGGGCGGGTACCATGGTCGACACGGCAGACGAGCCGGGCGGACGGCCGCGTGGGGATCCTCGGATCTCCCCGAGGAACGTCCGGGCTCCACAGGGCAGGGTGGTGGGTAACGCCCACCCGGGGTGACCCGCGGGACAGTGCCACAGAAAACAGACCGCCGGAGACCGTACTCGTACGGGACTCGGTAAGGGTGAAACGGTGGTGTAAGAGACCACCAGCGCCTGAGGTGACTCAGGCGGCTAGGTAAACCCCACCTGGAGCAAGGTCAAGAGGGGCCGCCGCGAGGCGGCCCTGCGCGGACGTTCGAGGGCTGCCCGCCCGAGTCCGCGGGTAGACCGCACGAGGCCGGCGGCAACGCCGGTCCTAGATGGATGGCCGTCGCCCCGACGACCGCGAGGTCCCGGGGGACAGAACCCGGCGTACAGCCCGACTCGTCTGCCCCCAGGTCTTCGACCTGGGGGCACTGCCATGACCCGGAAACCTCAGGTCCCGGCCCCGGCCCCGGTCCCGGTCCCGGGCTCGGTCGGCGTCGAGCGCTCGGCGATCCGGGCCAGGTGGTCCTCGAAGACCCGTGCCGCGTCCGGCGTGAGATGGCGCAGCGCCACCATCGCCGTGATGATCACGTCGCAGAGTTCCGACTCCACGTCCTGCCAGGTGTGGCTGGTGCCCTTGCGCGGGTTCTGGCCGGTCGCGCCGATGATCGCCTCCGCGACCTCGCCCACCTCCTCCGAGAGCTTCAGGACTCTCAGCAGCGTCGTCTGCCCGGGGGAGGACGGGTTGTTCGCCTCGAGCCAGGTGTGGAGCCGGGTGACGGTCTCCCAGGTGGTGTCCATGGCAGGGGAGCCTGCCACCGGCCGGCGGCCGACGCGCCAGGGACGGCTCAGGTTCCCGGCCGGGCGTCATGCCGGGATGCGGACGCCCGTCCCTCCGACCCTGACCCGCCGGTCCCCGGCGCGCAGTTCCACCGTCAGGACGCCGGGGCGGCCCATGTCCTCGCCCTGGTGGAGGGTGAGGACGGATGCTTCGGGCACGAGGCCGAGTTCACGCAGGTACGCGCCGAACGCGGCCGCCGCCGCGCCGGTCGCCGGGTCCTCCACGACGCCGCCCACCGGGAACGGGTCGCGGACGTGGAAGACGTCCCGCGAGGCACGCCAGACCAGCTGAACCGTCGTCAGGTCGAGCCGGTGCATCAGGGCTTCGAGGCGGGCGAAGTCGTAGTCGAGGTCCGCCAGCCGCTCGCGGGTCGACGCGGCGAGCACCAGATGGCGCGCTCCGCCGAAGGCGATCCGGGGCGGCAGGGCCGGATCGAGGTCGCCGGCCGGCCAGTCGAGCGCGGCGAGTGCCTCGGTGAGGTCGTCGGCCGCGACGTCCTCGATGTGCGGCTCCACGCTGGTCAGCGTCGCCCGCAGCGACCCGTCCTCCTCGGTCACGGTCACCGGCACGGTCCCGACCGGCGTCGCGAAGACCAACTCACCCGGGCCGACGCGTTCGCCGAGGGCGACGGCGGTGGCGACGGTGGCGTGTCCGCAGAAGGGGACCTCCGCCTTGGGGCTGAAGTAGCGGACGGTGAACGCCCGCCTCTCCGCGGCGCCCTCGGCGAGCCCCCGGGGAGGGGCGGTCAGGAACGCCGTCTCGCTGTAGCCGACCTCGGCCGCGATCGCGAGCATGTCGTCCTCGCCGAGCCCCGCGGCGTCGAGCACGATGCCGGCGGGGTTGCCGCCGCCGGGATCGGAGGAGAAGGCGGTGTAACGCAGGACTTCGGGAGCGGGGAAGGGTGTCGTCATGCTGCGTGAACAGTGCGGGGGACGCGCCTGTTCCCGTACGGCGGGGCGGCCCGCTCCGCCGTACGGGCCACGCCGTACCCACGCCCGGAGTACCGCCGGGCGCGTCCGGGTCAGCCGCGGCCGATGTACGGCATGTTCGTCGCCATGACCGTCGCGAACTGGACGTTCGCCTCCAGAGGCAGGGCCGCCATGTGGACGACCGTCCGGGCGACGTCCGCCGCGTCCATCACCGGCTCCACGGCCAGCTCACCGTTCGCCTGCGGGACGCCGCGCTGCATGGCCTGCGTCATCTGCGTCGCCGCGTTGCCGATGTCGATCTGGCCGCAGGCGATCCGGTACGGACGCCCGTCCAGCGACAGCGACTTGGTCAGGCCCGTCAGCGCGTGCTTCGTCGAGGTGTACGGAGCCGAGTGCGGGCGCGGGACATGCGCCGAGATGGAGCCGTTGTTGATGATCCGGCCGCCCTGCGGGGCCTGTGCCTTCATCGCGCGGAACGCCGCCTGCGCGCACAGGAACGAGCCGGTCAGATTGACGTCCACCACCGCGCGCCACGCCTCGTACGTGAGGTCCTCGAACGGCACACCGCCCGGCCCGAAGGTGCCGGCGTTGTTGAACAGCAGATCCACGCGGCCCCACCGCTCCACGGTCGTGGCGAAGAGCGCGGCCACCTGGTCGGGGGACGTGACGTCCGTCGGTACGCACACGACCTCCCCGGCCGCCGCGGTCGCCGTCTCCTCCAGTGCCTCGGCCCGGCGGCCCGCCAGCGCCAGTGACCAGCCCGCCTCGGAGAGGGCCAGTGCCACGCTGCGGCCGATACCCGAGCCCGCTCCCGTCACCACCGCGATCTTCTGCTCAGCGTCCATGGCATTCATGGGGCCGCAGCGTACGTGAGACGCGTGCACAGGGAACTCATCCGTCCGACACGCGGATGTTCTGTACGCGACAACGAGTCGTCGTCCCCCACCACTCCAATGCGAGGGGACAACCACCGTCCGGGGAGGGCCCCATGACATCCGCAGATCAGCACGCCCCCGCGTTCCGCGCCGCCGCACGGCAGGTGGACCGCCGCAGGTTCCTCAGCCTCGGCGGCGCCGCAGCGGCACTCGCCTTCGCCGCCGAGCTGCCGGCCACCGGCACCGCGAGCGCCGCCGAGCTCAACGCGCGCAAGATCACCGAGAACCCGTTCACCCTGGGCGTGGCGTCCGGCGACCCGCTGCCCGACTCGGTCCTGATCTGGACCCGGCTCGCCCCGCGCCCGTACGAGGCGGCCAGTGGCCTGCCCGCGCAGCGCGTCACCGTCGACTGGGAGGTCGCCCTCGACGAGGGCTTCACCAGCCTCGTGAAGAGCGGCGCCACCACCGCGCACCCCGAGTTCCACCACAGCGTCCATGTCGACGTCCCCGGCCTGGCCGCGGACCGCGTCCACTACTACCGGTTCCGCGTCGGTGACTGGATCAGCCCGGTCGGCCGCACCCGCACCGCCCCCGCCGCCGGCGCCCAGAACGCGCAGCTGCGCTTCGCCGCCGTCTCCTGCCAGGCCTACCACGACGGGTACTTCACGCCGTACCGCCACCTCGCCGGCGAGGACATCGACGCCGTCTTCCATCTCGGCGACTACCTCTACGAGTACGCGGTCGACGCCGTCGGCGGCGCCCGCGCCTACACCGACCGGACCCTGCCCGCCGTCTTCAACCGCGAGACGATGACCCTGGCGGACTACCGGCTGCGCTACTCCCTCTACAAGTCCGACCCCGATCTCAAGGCCGCGCACGCCGCCCACGCCTTCGTCGTCACCTGGGACGACCACGAGACCGAGAACAACTACGCGGGCGGGATCCCCGAGAACGGCGTACCGACGGAGCAGTTCCTGTTGCGCCGGGCCGCCGCCTACCGCGCGTACTGGGAGAACCAGCCGCTGCGGCTGCCCCAGCGGCCCGTCGGGCCCGACATGCGGCTCTACCGGCGGCTCCACTTCGGGCAGCTCGCGCAGTTCGACATCCTGGACACCCGCCAGTACCGCTCCAACCAGGCGTACGGGGACGGCTGGCAGACCCCCGGCCCCGCGTCCGAGGACCCGGCGCGCACCATGACCGGAGCGACGCAGGAGCGGTGGCTGCTGGACGGGTGGAAGACCTCCGCCGCCCTGTGGAACGTCGTACCGCAGCAGGTGACCTTCTCCCAGCGGCGCAATGTGCCGACCGCCGACTTCAAGTACTCCATGGACGCCTGGGACGGCTACCCCGCCTCCCGCGCCCGGATCCTCGCCGGCGCCGAGGCCGCCGGTGTCGACAACCTCGTCGTCCTCACCGGGGACGTGCACGTCGGATACGCCTTCGACGTGAAGAAGGACTTCAACGACCCGGCGTCCCGCACGGTCGGCACCGAGCTGGTCGCGACGTCCGTCAGCAGCGGCAGGGACGGCGCCGAACGCCCCTCGAACTGGACCAACCTCACCCGGGCCAACCCGCATCTGAAGTTCTATGACGGGCGGCGCGGCTATCTGAAGGTCACGCTCTCCCGGTCGCAGGCGCGGGCCGACTTCCGGACGGTGTCCGCGGTGACCACGCCGGGCGCGCCGGTCACCACGGCCGCGTCGTTCGTGACGGAGGCGGGCAACCCGGGCCTCGCGCCGGCCTAGCGGCACGGTCGAACCGGGCGGACGCCGCCCGAGAAAGGTCTCGACCACGCGGCGCGAGCTGAGAACATGGGAAGGAATTCAACGAAACGGAGCAGTCGATGCCGGAGAGCGGCCAGGGCACGCAAGGACACATATCCGGCGCCGACCCGGCATCCGCACCCACTCCTGGGTCCGTGCCCACTCCCCGGTCCGCGCCCGCTTCCGGGGCGGCACCCGCGCCCGCCTCGGGGCCGGCGCCCGCACCGGAACCGGCGGCCGCCCGGCGCGCCGGTCTCGTCGTCACCCTCGTCCTCAGCGGGCTCACCGCGCTGCCGCCCCTCTCCATGGACATGTACCTGCCGGCTCTGCCGGAGGTCACCCAGGTGCTGGGCGCTCCCGCGGCGACCGTCCAGCTCACCCTCACCGCCTGCCTGATGGGCATGGCCCTCGGCCAGCTCGTCGTCGGTCCCATGAGCGACAAATGGGGCCGACGACGCCCGCTGCTCATCGGCATGATCGTCTACGTCGCGGCGACCGCCGTCTGCGCACTGGCACCCAGCGCGGAACTGCTCATCGCCTTCCGGCTGCTCCAGGGCCTGGCCGGCGCCGCCGGCATCGTGATCGCCCGGGCGATGGTCCGCGATCTGTACGACGGCGTCGAGATGGCCCGCTTCTTCTCGACCCTCATGCTGATCTCGGGCGTCGCGCCGGTCGTCGCGCCGCTCATCGGCGGCCAGATCCTGCGGATCACCGACTGGCGCGGCGTCTTCTACGTCCTGACCCTGATCGGTCTCCTGCTCACCGCCGTCGTCGCCAAGTGGCTGGGGGAGACGCTCCCGCCGGAGAGACGGCACAGCGGCGGTGTCCGCGAGGCGCTGCGCACCATGCGAGGACTGCTCGCCGACCGGGTCTTCGCCGGGTACATGCTGGCGGGCGGACTCGCCTTCGCCGTGCTCTTCGCGTACATCTCGGCCTCGCCGTTCGTCGTGCAGGAGATCTACGGAGCGTCGCCGCAGACCTTCAGCCTGCTCTTCGGCCTCAACTCGATCGGTCTGGTCGTGACAGGACAGATCAACGGCAAGCTGCTGGTGGGCCGGATCAGCCTCGACAAGACCCTCGGCCTCGGCCTCGCCGTGATCACCCTGGCGGCAGGGGCGCTGCTGCTGATGACCACCGGCGTCTTCGGCGAGCCCGGCCTGGTGGGGGTCTCCGCCGGACTGTTCGTGCTGATGTCCGCGATGGGCCTGACCCTGCCGAACACCAACGCCCAGGCGCTGATGCGCACCCCGCACGCGGCGGGCTCGGCGTCCGCGCTGCTCGGCACGTCCTCGTTCCTGATCGGCGCGGTGGCCTCGCCGCTCGTCGGGATCGCGGGCGAGGCGACGGCGGTGCCGATGGCCGTGGTCCAGCTGGTCTGCGCGGCGGGCGCGGTGGCGTGCTTCCTGGGGCTCTGCCGGCCGTGGCAGCGCCCGACGGCCGGCTGAGTCCGCCCCGAGGCACACGTCGCCCGGATGCCTCGGCCGGGCACCTCACTCCTCGCGGGCGTAGCCGATCAGATGCGTCCGGTCCTTCGAGTCGGTCCAGCGGAAGATCCCGACACCCGCGATCTCGGCGCTCGGCAGCCGGACGTTCGGGTCGAGCGGCTCCAGGTCGCCGGTGGACAGGTCCACCTCGACGGGCGAACCGTTGCCCGCGAGCGCGTCCGAGGCGCTGCGGGCGCCCGCCGCTCCGTACACCACGCCGTCCTCGGTGACCGTCGCGAGGCTGGGCCGGTGGGTTCCGTCGGCCTCCTCGAAGCAGTAACCCTTCTTGTCCTCCAGATCGAAGGCGAGGTTCCCGGCGATCAGATAGCGGTCGTCGGGGGAGACCACGGCCTGGGGGTAGTCACCGGGCTCTATCGCCGGCTTGTGGCACTCGACTTGCACGATCGGGGCGCCGGTCGCCGTGTCGTGCACCGCCCAGATGTCGTGCGTCGCCGCCTGCTTGGCGCCCTTCTTCTCCTGCCAGCGGGCGAGGATCCGGCCCGGCGTCACCGAGGTCGGCACCCCCGAGGCGGCGTCCGCGCCGCTGGGCGGCCGGGTGCGGCTGAACCAGCCGCCGCGCACCCAGAACTCCCTGAACCCGCCGACCAGCAGGCCCTTCGCCGTCAGCCCGTGCACCTCGGTGAGGCGGCGGCAGTTGGGGCAGTTGGCGGGGTAGCCCAGGGCGGCCGGCTGGACGCTGGTCACCTCACCCGTCTCCGGGTCGATGACCGCGCTCCTGGCCCGGCCGTCGGTGATCAGCACGGCGGGGCCGGTGCCGGTCACGGTGGGCGCGTCGGTCCAGGGCACCTCGACCCGCTGCCGGGCGCCGTCCTCCGCCGCGTACAGGTCGAGCGAGACGAACGTGCTGGAGGGCGTGTCCGAGTTGGCCTTCCCGTACGACCAGGTCACGAAGTACTCGCGGTCCCCCTTGGTGACCGAGAGCAGCCGGGGAAAGGCACCCGGGTCGGACAGTGGCCGCCACGGCTTGCCCGACCAGCCGGGTTTGCCGGTCGCGGCGTCGATGGTGCGCAGCCGGTACTGGGTGCTGTCGACGCGCTCCAGATAGCCGAGGAGCTCACCGGCCGGGGCCAGGGCGTACTCGGGGGAGGCGTTCGGGACCTCCCAGCCCCGGCCGGTGTCGTACACCTCCGGGACGTTGAGCTGGGTGGCCGGCCCGCTCTTCTTCACCGGCTTCTTGGCCTTGGCGTCCTTGCCGTCGGCTCCGCCCCCGCACATGGCCAGAAGGAAGATCATCGCGAGAACGCCCACCCCGGCGATCAGGGACATGCGTACGACGCGCTCTCTCCGGGTGGTCCCCAGCGCGCCCCCGAAGACCAGGCCCCAGAAGCCGCTCCATGCGAAGCCGGTCCGCCCGATGCGCAACTCTGGTCCCCCCGATGAGCACTGCCATCCCGACAACGGCCGTCAGCCTAGCAACTCGGCACCCGTGCCTAGGATGGGCCGGTGAACGCCTCCCTTTCCGCCGCCGACGCCCTGCGTGCCGCTCTGGCCGGACTGCTCGACGGGCTGCCGCCGAAGCAGGCCGCGCAGGCCGTCGAGCGACTGATCGCCAACTACCGGGGGACCACCCCGACCGACGCCCCGGTACTGCGCGACCGCTCCGATGTCGCCGCGTACGCCGCGTACCGGATGCCGGCGACCTTCGAGGCGGTACGGGCGGCCCTCGGCGCACTGCGGGACGCGGCCCCGGACTGGGTCCCGGCGACGCACACGGACATCGGCGGCGGCACGGGCGCGGCGACCTGGGCGGTCGCCGAGGCATGGCCCGGTGAGCACGGCGACGGCGACGGCGACGGTGACGGGGGCGGCCGTCCCAGGACGACCGTCCTCGACTGGGCGGAGCCGGCGCTGGCGCTCGGACAGGAGCTGGCCCGGTCCTCCGGGATCCCCGGCCTCGCGGACGCCGTTTGGCAGCGCTCTCGTATCAGTGCGTCGCTCCGGATCGAGAGCACCGATCTCGTGACGGTGTCGTACGTCCTCAAGGAGCTCACCGAGGACGACCGGGCCGCCGTGGTCGTGGAGGCGGCCCGCGCTGCGCGGGCGGTGGTGATCGTCGAACCGGGAACCCCCGACGGTTACCAGCGGATCATCGACGCCCGCGACCGCCTGATCGCGGCCGGAATGACCGTCGCCGCCCCCTGCCCGCACGACGCCGCGTGCCCTATCGAACCGGGCACCGACTGGTGCCACTTCGCCGCGCGCGTCAGCCGCTCCTCCCTGCACCGCCAGGTCAAGGGCGGCTCCCTGCCGTACGAGGACGAGAAGTTCAGTTACGTCGCGGCCACCCGCTTCCCGGTCACCCCCGCCCTCGCCCGCATCACCCGCAAGCCCCAGATCCGCAAGGGCCAGGTGCTGATCGAGCTGTGCACCCGGGACGAGGGCCTGCGTCGCGACACGGTCACCAAGCGGCACGGCGCGCTGTACAAGGAGGCCCGTGACGCGGACTGGGGAGACCCCTGGCCTCCCCAGCCCTGACGCTCAGGAGCTCAGCCGCGCAGCTCCTGCGTACAGCACTTCACACTGCCGCCGCCCTTGAGCAGCTCCCCGAGATCCATGCCCATCGGTTCGAACCCCCGCTCGCGCAGCGGGTCGAACAGCCCCAGGGCCGCCTGGGGCAGCAGCACATGGCGGCCGTCGCTCACCGCGTTGAGTCCCAGAGCGGCCGCGTCGTCCTCGTCGGCCAGGAGCGCTCCGGGGAAGAGCCGGGCGAGGACCGCCCGGCTGCCCGGGGAGAAGGCGCCGGGGTAGTACATGATCTCGTCGGCCGCCTCGTCCAGGACGCAGAGCGCGGTGTCCAGGTGGTAGTAGCGCGGGTCGACCAGTTCGAGCCCGATCACCGGGCGGCCGAAGAACTCCTGGGCCTCGTCGTGCGAGAGCGGACTGGAGCGGAAGCCCCGGCCGGCCAGGATGTACGAGGCGGTGACCGCGAAGTCGCCCTCTCCCTCGTTGACGTGGAGGGGTTCGTGGATGTCGCTCTCCGCGTAGCCGTGGGCCCTGAACCAGTCCAGATGGACCGCCGCCTCGGCCGTGCGTTCCGGATGCGCGAACCGGGCCCCCAGGACGCGGCCGTCGATGACGGTGGCGCCGTTGGCGGCGAAGACCATGTCCGGCAGATCCGGGTGCGGGTCGAGCAGGTCGACGGTGTGGCCGAGGGAGCGGTAGCGGTCCCGCAGGTCCTCCCACTGGGTGAGGGCGAGCGGCAGGTCCACCGGCTTGGTGGGGTCCATCCATGGGTTGATGGAGTACGTCACCCTGAAGTGCGCGGGTGGGCACATCAGGTAGTGGCGGGGCGATGCCTCGCGTGGCGATGAGCGCAATGAGGGCTCCTCACGAACGGGCCGATTGGCGCGGCGCACGGTGTGTGCGTGCAGCCCATGGTCCGCCGTGGGGGGCTCGCGCGCACTGAACCGAACGAGTGGTTCACCGACCGTATCGAGACGATACGTATCGCCTCGGCCGCTGGTAGATTGACCCCATGGCTGAGACCAAGGCACCCGACTCCAACCGCCGCAGCGAGCGCTCCCGCCGCGCCATCTACGACGCCGCCCTCTCCCTGGTCGGCGAGGCCGGCTACGCCAGGACCACCATCGAGGGCATCGCCGCCCGCGCCGGCGTCGGCAAGCAGACGATCTACCGCTGGTGGCCCTCCAAGGCCGCCGTCCTGCTGGAGGCCTTCCTCGACCTCGGCCGGCAGGCCAACGAAGCCGTGGGCGGCGACGCCGAGAGCGAGATCCCCGACACCGGTGACCTCGCCGCCGACCTCAAGTACGTGCTGCGCGCCACCGTCGACGAGATGAACGACCCCAAGTACGACGCCCCCTCCCGGGCGCTCGCCGCCGAGGGCATCATCAACCCGGAGCTGGGCGCCCAGTTCGTGGAGCAGCTCCTGGAGCCGCAGCTCCAGTTCTACGTCCGGCGGCTGCGTGCCGCCCAGGAAGCCGGTGACGTCCGCCCCGAGGTCGATCCCCGGATCGCCCTGGAGCTCTTCACCGGCCCGATCGCGCACCGCTGGATGATGCGCACCCTCCCGCTCACCCACGCGTACGCGGACGCGTTGGTCGACTACGCCCTGAACGGTCTGGCTCCACGCGCCTGAGTCCCGCCGGTCAGCCGGCGCGCCCCACGCCGTCGCCGTCGCCGTCGCCGTCGATGTCGGTGCCGGTGCCGGTGTCCGGGTCGGTCAGCAGGAGGCGCGGCGCGTCCGTGATGATCCCGCCGCAGCCGAGGCGCAGGGCCCGCTTCCGGTCCGCGTCCGTGTTCACGGTGTGCGCCCACACCCGGGCGATCCCGGACCGCACCGCCCGCCGCAGATCCCTGTCGCGCGCCCGGTGGTCCACGTCCAGTACGTCCACGTACCCCTGCCACCGGCGCGGCTCGTCCGTCCTCATCTGCCGCGCCGAGCGCCACAACTGGGCGCGCAGACCGAGCCGGTGGGCCTTGCGGGCCACCTTGGGGTGGTTGGAGTTCACCAGGACCGAGGCGGTCAGCTTCCGCGCGTGCAGCACCCGCGCCAGCCGCTCCAGGCTCTTGGGGTCCTTGGCCTCCAGCATCAGCACGGACCGTCCGCCGAACCGGTCCAGCACCTCCGCCAGCGTCGGCGGGCGCTCCGCGGGCCGGGTGCCCCGCAGCCGGACGGACCGCCACTCCCGGGAGTCCAGGGCACGCACCGGTCCCCTCGACAGGGTCGTGCGGTCGAGCGTCGCGTCGTGCATCGCGACGAGCGTCCCGTCCCGGAGCATCCGTACGTCCACGTCCAGCACCTGCGTCCTGCGGCTCCGATAGGCCGCCGTCAGCGCGGACATGCTGTTCTCCGCGGACTCCAGGGCGCCGCCCCGGTGCGCGGTGTAGACGATGCGGGGCAGTGTGTCGATCGTCACCCTGCCCGCTCCCTGCCCCCACTCCAGCGGGGGCAGCGTGACGGCCTGACCGGCCAGGGCCAGGGCGACCAGAGAAGCCAGCGACGTCAGCGGGGCCGACGGAGTCGGGTAGGCCATGGGCGTCACGCTAGATCGGTATATCGGGACAAAGAGGTCAATGACACCCGGCGGATGCGCATCCGGCCCTCAGTCGCCGTACCCCGGTTGGGGACTCCGGTCACCCGGAGCGCAGGATGGTGGGACCATGGCAGAGTCCGCTGGGACGAGCGTGAGGTGTGAGGGGATAGATGGGCGACGGTATGGGCCGCAACCGCGGCACGGGGAGCAAACTTGCGCAGTGGCTGCGTCGCAGCCCGAAGCCGACCGTCGACGCCGACGGCACACACCGCGAGAGCCTGCTCCTGGCCGTCGCGGCCGCGGGACTCCCCCTGGCCCCCGCCGCCTACCCGCTCGGCTACCGGTGCTCCTGTGAGCGCATCGGTTGTCCCACCCCGGCACGACACCCCGTCTCCTTCGCCTGGCAGACCCAGTCCACCACCGATCGTGCCCAGTTGGAGCGGTGGGTACGCAACGAGCCGCAGGCCAACTTCATCACCGCCACCGGCATGGTCCACGACGTTCTCGACGTGCCCCTGGAGGCCGGTCGCGCGGCCCTGGAGCGGCTGCTCGCCGAGGGCGTCGAGGTCGGCCCGGTCGCCAGTTCGGCGGGTGAGGCCGACGGCACCGCGCGGATGCTCTTCTTCACCGCCACCCGGGGAACCCCCGAGGACGAGGACGAGTGGTGGCCCTGTGAGCTGGACTGCCACCCCGAAACCATGGACGAGCACCCGGGCATGCGCTGGCACTGCCGCGGCAGCTATGTGCTCGTACCCCCGGCGCGGCTGCCCGGTGACCTCACCGTCGACTGGGTACGCGGTCCCGAGCACCCGCTGCCCGACCCGCTGACGCTCCTCGAAACCCTCACGGACGCCTGCGCGCGCTACGCGGACGGGCGGGGCGAACCGGCCGACCACGCGGTCGCCTGGCCGTTGAGCCGTTGAGTCGCCCAGACTCGCGCTGTTGAGCCTGCGAGACATGAGCCGTTGAGGCGCCGAGCGCCTCAACGGCCTTTTCAGGCCCCGGGAACGCGGTTACGAACCCGTCGCCGCCGTCACGCCCTGAAGCCGTCCCAGGATCGTCACACCGTCCTGACCCGCGCCCGCCGGCTTCACCCGCGCCGACTGGCTGGACACCCACTCCTTGGTGACCGTGCTCTTCACCTCGCCGGTCAGCAGCGGCTTCACGTCCGGGTCGACCTTCGGCCGATAGCCCTGCGCCGCCGTCTGCCGCTCGAAGAAACGGATCGCGAAGAAGACCATCGCCCCGCCGTCCTCGGTCATCAGCCCGAGCGGCGCGAAGTCGCCGGTGTCCATGGCCTGGTCGACGTACTGCGTGGCAAGTCCCGCGCGCCGCGCGATCTTCTCGCGCTCCATCCGCCACAGAGAGGTGTGCGGACCGGCCGTGAAGTGCTCGGGCCGTCCGCTCCCCAGATATGAGGCGTACTCCTCGCTCAGATTCCTCGGCGCCACCGCGAGCTTCGCCGAGTCCGGGTCCGCCGGCTCCGCGAAGCCGTCGGAGCCGGTCTTGAACGCGGGGATCTCGGCGGGGGTGAGGATCGACAGATAGGCGACCTCCCACAGCTGGTCGGCGCCGTTCTTCACGAACACCAGCAGCCAGCGGTTGTCGCCGGGGCCGCTGTCGGTGTCGCGGTTGGAGTCGGTGTTCGCCAGGAACCAGCGGGGCCACCCGGCCTTCTTCGGGATGACGAACGCCGCGTCCGTCAGCTCCAGCGGCCGGTGCGCCGCGTTGCCCTGCGGGCTCGTGACCGAACGCGACTTCAGACCGGCCTGGTTGACGGCCCCGAGCGGGCCGGTGACCCGGCCCGCGTCCAGGGCCGGGTCGTACGCCTTGTCGGCCTTGTTGTACGCCTCGGTGAAGTCCTTGACGGCCTGCGCGGCCTCAGTCTTCGTCGCCGCCGGTACGACTTCCAGCTCGCCGTGCACCGTCACGCACCCGCTCGTCGTCAGCGCCAGCAGCGTCAGCGCCGTCGTCGTCGCGAGTCCCGCCGTCGGCCTGCTCGCCGACCGACCCAGCCTTCTCATCGGTTGCCTTCTGCTTCTCGACCCCCACGGACCGTCCGAACCCTACCGGGGCGAGGAAGAGGGCGAGCGTCGGGATCAGATACAGCGCCCACACCGTGACCTGGAGGACCGTCGGGTCGGGCTGGAAGTTGAAGACGCCCTTCAGCAGCGTGCCGTACCAGCTGTCCGGCGGAATCGTCGCGCTGACGTCGAACGCCTTGTCCGCCAGACCGCCGAGGAAGCGGGCCTCCTGGAGGTCGTGGACACCGTAGGCGAGCACACCGGCCGCCACGACGACCAGCATTCCGCCGGTCCAGGTGAAGAACTTCGCCAGGTTGATCTTCAGCGCGCCCCGGTAGAACAGCCAGCCCAGCGCCACCGCGGTGGCGATGCCGAGCAGCACGCCGACCAGCGGCCCGGACGTGCCGTCCTGCGAGGCACGCACCGACGCCCAGACGAACAGCGCCGTCTCCAGGCCCTCACGGCCCACGGCCAGGAAGGCCGTGGCGACCAGCGCCCCCGTCCCCATTTGCAGAGCGGCGTCCAGCTTCCCGTGCAGCTCCGCCCTCAAGTGCCGCGCGGTGCGCCGCATCCAGAAGACCATCCAGGTCACCAGGCAGACCGCGATGATCGAAAGGGATCCGCCCAGCGCCTCCTGCGCCTCGAACGTCAGCTCCTGCGAGCCGAATTCGAGCGCGAAACCGAAGCCGAGGGCCAGCGCGACCGCGACCCCGATGCCGGTCCAGATCGGACCGATCGCGTCGCGGCGGTCCGTCTTCACCAGATAGGCGATCAGGATGCAGACGACCAGGCTGGCCTCGAGGCCCTCGCGCAGGCCGATCAGATAGTTGCCGAACACGTCGGTCCTCTCCTGTTGCGAGCTCTACGAGAACAGCGTCCGGCCCCACCAGTCGCCCGCGTCGCGGACGCCCGGCGGGACGGCGAAGTGCGCCGAACCCACGTGCTGGATGTACTCGTTGAGGACGTCGGCGCGTGCCAGCGAGGTCTGCACCGGGATGAATCCCTTGCGGACGTCACGCTGGTACGCCAGGAAGAACAGGCCCGCGTCGAGACGGCCGAGGCCGTCCGTGCCGTCCGTGAAGGAGTAGCCGCGGCGCAGGATCGTCGCCCCGCCGTTGGAGTCCGGGTGGGCGAGCCGGACGTGCGCCTCCGGCTTCATCGCCTTCAGGAACGGCTCGTCGTGCTCCTTGGACTTGCCGACCGGGGCGCCCTCGCCCTTGTCACGGCCGAAGATGTCCTCCTGCTCCTGGAGCGGAGTGCGGTCCCAGGTCTCGATGTTCATCCGGATCCGGCGCGCGACCAGGTAGGAGCCGCCCGTCATCCACGACGAGCCGTCCTTCTCGGAGACCCAGACGTGCTTGTCGAGCGCGGCGGTGTCGGTACCCGCGATGTTCCGGGTGCCGTCCTTGAAGCCCATCATGTTGCGCGGCGTCTGCGCGTCCGGCGTGGTGGAGGACGTCTTGCCGAAGCCGAGCTGAGACCAGCGCACCGCCACCTTGCCGAAGCCGATCCGGGCGAGCTGGCGGATCGCGTGCACCGCGACCTGCGGGTCGTCGGCGCAGGCCTGGACGCACAGGTCGCCGCCGCTGCGGGCCGGGTCGAGGTTGTCGCCGGGGAACTTGGGCAGGTCGACCAGCGCGTCGGGGCGCTTGCCGGCCAGACCGAAGCGACCGTCGAACAGCGAGGGGCCGAACCCGATGGTCAGCGTGAGCCGGGACGCCTTGAGGCCGAGCGCCTCGCCCGTGTCGTCCGGCGGCGCCTCGGCGAGCCCGCCGTACGCGCCGTCGCCGACCTCATGGCCGGCCGTCATCCGCTCGGCCGCCCGCGTCCACTCCTTGAGCAGCGCGATCAGCTCGGCGCGGTCCTTCGTCTTCACGTCGAAGGCCGCGAAGTGCAGCCGGTCCTGGACCGGAGTGGCGATACCCGCCTGATGGACGCCGTGGAACGGCACCGCCGCGCCCTCGGAGGCCGCGGGCACGGCGGTGCCGCCGGCGCGGGTCAGGGCGACGGCGCCGCCGGCCGCGGCGGCACCGAGCGCGAGCCCGGCCCCGCCGATGGCGAGCAGCGAGCGCCGGGACGGCGCTGCGGAGCCCGTCGTGCTCTCGTCCGTGGTGGTCGTGTCGTCCGACATGGTTCCCGTCCCTACTTCACAACAGCGGCGGCGAGCTTGGAGAGCGGCTCGGCCAGCGCGTTGACGCCGTCCGACAGCTCCTTGCGCTGCTCCTTGCCGACCTGGTCGTACGAGGTGAACACGTAGGAGTTCTTGTCCGTGCGGTACTTGTCGAGCAGCGTGTTGAGCGCGGCGAACTGCTTGTCCAGGTCGGCGACGAGCTTGGGGTCGTTCTTGGAGGCGACCGGCTTCAGCAGCTCGTAGGACTTCTGCGCGCCCTCGACGTTCGCCTTGAAGTCGACGAGGTCGGTGTGGGAGTAGCGCTCCTCCTCACCGGTGACCTTGCCGGTGGCGACCTCGTCGAGGAGTTCCTTAGCGCCGTTGGCCATGGAGGTCGGGGTGATCTCGGCCTTGCCGACCTTCTTGACCCAGTCGGCGAGGTCCTTGTCGAGGGTGTCGGCCAGGACCTTCGTCTCGGGGCCGAGCTTCTTCTCCTGCCACAGCGCCTTCTCCAGGCGGTGCCAGCCGGTCCACTTCTGACCGGGCTCCAGGCCGTCCTCCCGGACGTCGACCTTCGGGTCGATGTCGCCGAAGGACTCCGCGACCGGCTCGGTGCGCTCCCAGCCGATGCGGGAATCGGCGTACGCCTTCTTCGCGGCCTCGATGTCGCCGGCGCGCACGGCGTCGGTGAAGGCCTTGACCTTGGGCAGCGTCTCGTCGGCCTGCTGCTGCACGTACTGGCGGTAGGCGGCGACGGCGGCGTCCATCTCGGGGGAGCGCTTGGCGGCCTTGCCGCTGCCCGTCGCGGTGACCTTCTGGCGGATGCCGTCGCCCTTCATGCCGGGCTTGCAGGCGATCTCGTAGTCTCCGGCCTTCACCTCGGCGGTGATCTTCGCCTTGGTGCCGGGGCCGATGTTCTCGCGCTCGGTGACGATGCGGTCGTCCGGGAAGAGGACGTAGACCTCGGTGACCTTGGAGCCCTTGTTCTCGACGGCCAGCTCGACGTGGCCGGCCGGGAACTCCTTCTTGGAGACCTCGCAGGCGTCGTCCTTGGCGACGATGGAGATCGCGCCGTCACCGCCCTTGGTGTCGCTCTTCTCGGCGCAGCCCGTGACGGCGGTCAGAGCGGCCGCGGTGGCGGCGGCGGTGACGACGGAGAGGCGGACGGCTCGCATAAGGGCTCCACGGGACGAGGTACGGGGGGTGAGGCGGACCTAACTTAACCGAGGCTTACCTGACCGCTACCCACCCGTCCAGTGATTCAGCTCTCACCGTCGGCGCGGAGGGGGTACGGGGATACGGCCCGATCACAGCTGGTTCATGAATAACCCAAGGAATGGTCAAGAGCCAGCCAACTAGGGGTATTTGAGTGTTATGGGTGATTTGCCGGATGTAGGGCCGCCCATGCCGTAGCCCCGGCGCGAGACGGCCCGCTGATGCTTGAATGCCGGAATGAACACGACGGCGACCGAGGTCGAAGTCCTGCGCGTCTTCTGCGCGGGTGACGGCGGGTACGGCAATGCCCTGGGTGTCGTGCGCGACGGGCGCACCCATCCCGACGAGGCGTCCCGGCAGGCGCTCGCCAAGGAACTCGGCTTCAGCGAGACGGTGTTCGTCGACGACCCCGAGCGGGGTGTCGTCGACATCTACACCCCCGGTGTGCGGCTGCCGTTCGCCGGTCACCCGGTCGTCGGAGCCGCCTGGCTGCTCGACCTGGAGGTCGTCAACCCGCCGGTGGGCGAGGTGTGGGCGCGCGACGACGGCGAGTTCACCTGGATCGCCGCCCGCGGCGACTGGGTGCCGCCGCGCACCCTGCGGCGGTACGCCTCCGCGGCCGAGGTCGAGGCGCTCGACGTGCCGCCCCCCGGCGAGTGGATCTACGCCTGGGCCTGGGAGGACGAGGCCGCCGGGCGGGTCCGCGCCAGGGCGTTCCCCGGCAGGGGCGACGGCATCGACGAGGACGAGGCGACCGGCGCCGCGGCGCTGCTGCTCACCGAGGCCCTCGGACGCGCCCTGAACATCACGCAGGGCCGGGGATCGCAACTGCTGACCGCCCCCGGCCCCGACGGCGTCATCGAACTCGGCGGCCGCGTCCGCTTCGACCCGGCCGTTCGCCCCTGAGGTCCGCGCCCGGAGGGGATCCGGGCGGGCGCCGGGCGCTCAGGCGCTGAGCGGGAACTCGCCGCCCAGCTCCCGGAACACCGCCCCGTTGAAGTCGAAGGCGCGCTTGCACTCGTCGACGATCCGCTGCTTCTCCAGGTCGTCCGCGTCCACCCGGTCCAGCAGCTCGCGGTAACCCCGCTTGAACGCCGCCGGATTGGAGATCTGCTCGAACACGTAGAAGCGGACGCCGTCGCCCTTGCGTGCGAAGCCCCAGGTGCGCTCCGCCTTGTCGCGGATGATCTGGCCGCCGGAGAGGTCCCCGAGATAGCGCGTGTAGTGGTGGGCCACATATCCGGCCGGCCAGGTGCGCGCGCACTCCTCGACGCGGGCGGCGTACGCGGCGGTGGCGGGCAGCGGAGCGAGCCCCTCGCGCCACCGCGCCCCGCGCAGGTGGGCGAGGTCCCGCTCCAGCTCGGCGCCGCGGAACAGCTCGGGCTGGATGAACGGGCCCGCGACCGCATCGCCCTTCAACGCCTCGGCGGCGTCCTCCAGGGCCCGGTACACGAACCACAGCTGCTCGGTGTAGCGGGTGTAGGCGTCCACACCCAGCCGTCCGCCCAGCAGATCGCTCATGAAGGTCGAGGTCTCCGCCTCGGTGTGCTGCTCGTGCGACGCCACACGGATGAGCGTGGAGAAGGGCGTGTCCAATGCGGGCCTCCGGGGGACCGATGGGGACGGGAACCAGTACGATCCTTCTACTTAGGTATACCTAAGTCAACTGGTTCCCGACGACCTGTCGGTAAAACGCTACCCCGCCCGGGGGTCAGGGCAACGTGAGAATGTCGGCCCCGGTGTCCGTGACGACCAGCGTGTGCTCGAACTGCGCCGTCCGCTTGCGGTCCTTGGTCACCACGGTCCAGCCGTCGTCCCACATGTCGTACTCGTGCGTGCCCAGCGTGAGCATGGGCTCGATGGTGAACGTCATGCCCGGCTGGATCACCGTCGTGGCGTGCGGGGAGTCGTAGTGCGGCACGATCAGGCCGGAGTGGAAGGACGAATTGATGCCGTGCCCGGTGAAGTCCCGGACCACTCCGTAGCCGAAACGCTTGGCGTACGACTCGATGACCCGCCCGATGATGTTGATCTGCCGACCCGGCTTGACCGCCTTGATGGCGCGGTTGAGGGACTCCCGGGTCCGCTCCACGAGCAGCCTGGACTCCTCGTCGACGTCACCGCAGAGGTAGGTGGCGTTGTTGTCGCCGTGGACACCGTGGATGTACGCCGTGACGTCGAGATTCACGATGTCGCCGTCGCGCAGGACGGTGGAGTCGGGGATCCCGTGGCAGATGACCTCGTTGACCGAGGAGCACAGCGACTTCGGGAAGCCGCGGTAGCCGAGCGTCGACGGATAGGCGCCGTGGTCGCACATGTACTCGTGGGCGACCCGGTCCAGCTCGTCCGTGGTCACACCCGGCGCGATGTGCTTGGCGGCCTCCTCCATCGCCCGGGCGGCGATCCCCCCGGCGATGCGCATCCGCTCGATGGTGTCGGAATCCTGCACCTCCGGCCCGGTGTACGGAGTGGGGGCCGGCTTCCCGACGTACTCGGGACGGCGGATGGCTCCGGGAACGGAGCGGAGGGGGGAGAGCTCCCCCGGTGCGAGCAGCGACTGGCCAGACATACCAGCGAGTCTAACCAGCGCCGGTGGGGCAGCATGGCTGCAGAGGAAGGAGCCGGACATGGCCCTGTTCAAGAAGCGCACGGTCGGCAAACCGGGCGAGTGGTTCTACTGCCTGGAGCACAAGAAGGTGGAGGAGGGCCCGGAGTGCCCGGCGAAGGACCGTTTCGGTCCCTACGCGTCGCGGGCCGAGGCGTCGCACGCGATGGAGACGGCACGGGAGCGGAATCTGCAGTGGGAGAACGACCCGAAGTGGCATGACGCGCCCCGGCCGGGTGACGAGGAGACATAGCCCGGGCCGTTCGCGCCGGCCGCCCGCCCGGCCCCGGGGGCCCGCCCGCCTGGCCGCCCGGCCGGGCGGGCCCCCGGGGCTCACCAGCGGGTCGGGGGCGGGGCCGTCAGATGGTCCGCCAGGCGGGAGAGCCGGTCGCGAAGGCGGCGCCTGCCCCGCGGCGCGGCAGGCAGGCTGTTCTCGCCGGCCGCCGCCCCGACCAGGTGCTGCACCGTGTCGAAGTCCACCTCCGCCGTCTCCTCGGCGACGGTCAGCGCCTCGTGCGCCAGGCCGTGGACCTCCGCGTCGCCGCCGTCCAGTGCCAGCACGGTCGCACCGGCCCGGCGTGCGTCGTGCACCCGCTCCAGCAGCCCGGCGTCCGGCCGCCCCGGTGCCACCACCAGCAGCGTGGCCCCGCGCCGGGCGCCCTCCAGACGACCCAGCCCGACCGCCAGATGCGCGGGGTCGCCGGGCCGCACCCGGTGACGGACGAGCGTGGGGGAGAGCTCCGGCCGCCCCGACCAGGCCGCCTCGTCCACCAGATGCGCCGCCAGGTGCCAGGGCTCGTACTCCTCGGTCCCCACCAGCAGCAGCCCGCCGCCCTGCGGGACCACCGAGGACCGCAGCGTCCCGGCGAAGCGGCGGGTGAGGGCCGGCCACTCGGTCCCGGCGAGGACTTCCCGCAGCAGTGCGACACGTACGGCATCCATGGGCCCGCATCATGCCGCGAAGGGTGGTCCCGGGGAGGCCGCTTGGCCTTGTCTCACCCGTAAGGGAGAGGCGCGGGCGGTCCCGTACTGTCGGACCATGACTTCCACTGACAGTGTTCAGAAGACCCCTGCCAAGGACCCGTGGGACCTTCCCGACGTCTCCGGTCTGACCGTCGGTGTCCTCGGCGGCACCGGTGACCAGGGCCGGGGCCTCGCCTACCGGCTCGCCCGCGCCGGGCAGAAGGTGATCATCGGATCCCGGGCCGCCGAGCGAGCCGGGACCGCCGCCGCCGAGCTGGGGCTCGGCGTCGAGGGCGCCGACAACGCCGAGTGCGCGCGCCGCAGCGACATTGTGATCATCGCCGTGCCGTGGGACGGCCATGCCAAGACCCTGGAGTCCCTGCGCGAGGAGCTCGCCGGCAAGCTCGTCGTCGACTGCGTGAACCCCCTGGGCTTCGACAAGAAGGGCGCCTACGCCCTCAAGCCGGAGGAGGGCAGCGCCGCCGAGCAGGCCGCCGCCCTGCTGCCGGACTCCCGGGTGACCGCCGCCTTCCACCACCTCTCGGCGGTGCTGCTCCAGGACGCGTCGATCGAGGAGATCGACACCGATGTGATGGTGCTCGGCGAGGCGCGCGCGGACACCGACCTCGTCCAGGCGCTGGCCGCCCGGATCCCCGGAATGCGGGGTGTCTTCGCGGGCCGGCTCAGGAACGCCCACCAGGTCGAGTCGCTGGTCGCCAACCTGATCTCGGTGAACCGCCGCTACAAGGCCCACGCGGGCCTGCGCGTCACCGACGTCTAGGCGGGGCCCCGAGCGGTGCGGGGCATGGGGGACACTGGACGGGCAATCTCAGCCGTATCCGGACAGGAGCCGACCCCCATGCCCCGCCTCGCTCTGTACGCCCTCGCCGTCTGCGCCCTCGCCGTGGCCGCCGCCGTCGTCTCCTTCGCCCGGGGCAGCTGGTTCGGCGTCGTCTGGGTGCTCCTCGCCGGGCTCTCGTCCAACATGGCCTGGTACTACATCCGCCGCGGCAGGACGGGGCGCGCCGCCGCCAACGGCTGACCGCGCCCGCCGGACGGCCGCCGGCTACAGGCCGGCGGCGAGCGTGCAGACGTCCGGGGCGTCCTGCCAGAAGCGGTAGAGCTCCCAGCCGCAGTGCCGCTCGAACCCCGCGACGCCCAGACCTCGCAGCATCGCGTCGACCGCGTCGAAGAAGGCCTCGTTGACCACGGGCACGAAGAGCAGCGCGATGACGACGAAGAAGCCGTAGGGCGCGTACGGCTCGATCTGCCGCCGGAAGCGGTACGAGAGCCAGGGCTCCACCACGCCGTAGCCGTCCAGCCCCGGAATCGGCAGGAAGTTCAGCAGCGCGGCCGTGAGCTGGAGCAGCGCCAGGAAGCCGAGCGCGAAGCGGAACGCCATGGGCACGCCGCCGAGCGCGTCCAGCCAGAAGGGCGCGGTGCACACGACCGCGAAGAGGACGTTCGTCAGCGGTCCGGCCGCCGAGATCAGGCTGTGCTTCCAGCGCCCCCGGATCCGGCCCCGCTCGATGAAGACGGCGCCGCCGGGCAGACCGATACCGCCCATGATCACAAAGAGCACCGGCAGCACGATGCTGAGCAGGGCGTGGGTGTACGCGAGCGGGTTCAGGGTGAGATAGCCCTTCGCCCCCACGGTGATGTCGCCGCTGTGCAGGGCCGTGCGGGCGTGCGCGTACTCGTGGAGACAGAGCGAGACCAGCCAGGCGGCGGTCACGAAGAGGAAGACCGCGAGTCCGGGCGAGGCCGCGAAGTCCGTCCACACCGCCCATCCGGCGACCGCCATGACGGCGACGATCCCCAGGAAGACGGGGCTGATCCGGCGATCGCCGCGAGCGGTGGCCGTGGTCATGAGCGCTCCAGGGGAAGGGGGGACGCGGAGGGTCGACGGTACAGGCGACGCAGTCGGAACGTCCGGGCGAGGTCCCGGGGTTCCTGACCCGCTCCCGGACCCGGCGGAGCCCGTCGGCCCGGGGGCCGGGGCGGGGGAGGGCGCGGACCCGGGGGCCGGGGCGGGGAGGGCGCGGACCCGGGGAGAATGAGGCCGTGCACTACCGCGTACTCGGCACCACGCAGGCATTCCACGACGACGGCACCCCCCTGATGATCGGCGGGGCCCGGCTGCGCGCCCTGCTGACCGCGCTCGCCCTGCGGGCGGGGCGGGCCGTGTCCGTCGCGCACCTCGTCGACGAGGTGTGGGACGGCGACCCGCCCGCCGACGGCGGCGCCGCGCTCCAGGCGCTGGTCGCCCGGCTGCGGCGGGCGCTGGGCAGGGACGCGGTGCTGTCCGTGGACGGCGGGTACCGGCTCGCGGCCGACCGGGACGACGTGGACCTGCACCGTTTCGAGCGGCTGGTCACCGAAGGCGTACGGGCGGCGGAGGGCGGCGCACCGGACAGGGCCGTCCCGCTCCTGGGCGAGGCGCTCGCCCTGTGGCGCGGGCCCGCGCTCGCCGACCTCCCCGACCGCTCCGCCGAGGCGTCCCGCTGGGAGTCCCGCCGCCTCGACGCCCGCCGGGCCCGCCTCGCGGCGCTGCTGGACACCGGCCGCCCCGGCGAGGCGCTGCCCGAGCTCACCGAACTGTGCGGCGGTCTCCCCCTGGACGAACCCCTCCGGGCCCTCCACATCCGCGCCCTGCGCGACGCGGGCCGCCCGGCCGAGGCGCTGGCGTCGTACGAGGCCGTCCGCCGGGAACTCGCCGACCGGCTGGGCACCGACCCCGGCCCCGAACTGCTCGCCCTGCACGCCGCGTTGCTGAACCCCGCCGCGCCGCGGACCCCGCCCGCCGGGCCGGGGGCCCGCCAGGGCAACCTCCGCGCCCGGCTCACCAGCTTCGTCGGACGCGACGAGGACATCGCCGCGCTCCACGCGGACCTCGGGCGCGCCCGGCTCGTCACTCTGCTCGGCCCCGGCGGCGCCGGGAAGACGCGCCTGTCGCAGGAGGCGGCCGAACGCGCCGCCGCCGGCTGGAGGGACGGCGTCTGGCTCGTCGAACTCGCGCCCCTCACCGACCCCTCGGCCGTCCCCGAGGCGGTACTGGGAGCGCTCGGGGCGCGGGAGACCGTACTGCGGGGCGCCGGGGCCGAGGGGCTGCGGGTCGCCGAGGGGAAGACCGACGACCCGCTCGTACGCCTGCTCCAGCACTGCGCCGGGCGCCGGATGCTGCTCCTCCTCGACAACTGCGAGCATGTCGTCGAGGCCGCGGCCGGCCTCGCCGACCGGCTTCTCGCCGGATGCCCGGAGTTGACGATCCTCGCCACCAGCCGCGAACCCCTCGGTGTCCCCGGCGAGTTCCTGCGCCCCGTCGATCCGCTGCCCGACCCGATGGCGCTCCGGCTGCTCGCGGACCGGGGGGCGGCGGCCCGCCCCGGTTTCAGCGTGACCGATGACCCCGACGCCTGCGCGGAGATCTGCCACCGTCTCGACGGCCTTCCGCTCGCCATCGAGCTGGCCGCCGCGCGGCTGCGGATGATGACTCCCCGTCAGATCGCCGACCGGCTCGACGACCGCTTCCGGCTGCTCACCTCCGGTGCCCGTACCGTCCTTCCGCGCCAACAGACACTCCGTGCCGTCGTCGACTGGTCCTGGGACCTGCTCTGCGACGAGGAGCGGACCGTGCTGCGCCGGCTGTCCGTGTTCGCCGGCGGCTGCGACCTGGCGGCCGCGGAGGCCGTGTGCGCCGTTCCCGGCACCCTGGACCTCCTCGGCGCCCTCGTCGACAAGTCCCTGGTCGTCGCCACCCCGCCCGACGACCCGGACGGGTCCGGCGGATCCGGGGGCGAGATGCGCTACCGGCTGTTGGAGACCGTCGCCGAGTACGGCGCCGAACGCCTCGACGAGGCCGGTGACCGCGCCGACGCCGAGCGCCGCCATCTCGTCCACTACCGCGAACTCGCCCGGGCCACCGACCCGGAGCTGCGCCGGGCCGGCCAGGCGCGGGCCATGGCCCGGTTCCGGACCGAGTACGAGAACATGCGCACCGCCCTGCGCGGCGCCGTCGCCTGGAAGGACGAACACGAGGCCCTCTGCCTGGTCCACTCGCTGGGCTGGTACTGGCAGATGCGCGACCTGCGCGCCGAGGCCCGGCACTGGTCCGGGGCGGTCGCCGCGCTCGGCCCCGACCCCTTCGCCCCACCCGTCGCCGCCGCGCCGCCGCTGGCCGAGCGCTGTACCGCCGCCCCGCCGCCGATGAGCGACGAGCAGCTGTGGGAGGCGCGCCGGGGGGTCCGCCTGGTCCAGCTGGTCAACATGGACCACCAGGTCACGCGGTGGACCACCCCGGAGGGACTGGAGGAGCTCCGCCGGATCTCCGCCGCGTACCGGCCCGGGCTGCCGCAGACCTGCCGGATGCCGGGCATGCTGTGGTTCTACGCGGTGCTGCTCACCGGCGACCAGGACAGGCTGCGCGGGCTGTTCGACGCGACGGTCGACGCCTGCAGGCAGCTGGGCGACACCTGGGAGCTCGCCTACGCCCTCCAGATGCGGGCCAATGTGCTGGCCAACCGGAGCGACTGGGCCGGCCGGGCCGGCCGTGACGCCGACGAGAGCCTGGAGATCTTCGTCCGCCTCGGCGACTCCTGGGGCGCCGCCGAGGCACTGTCCTCGCGCGGCGAGGCCCATGAGCGCAGGGGCGAGTTCGAGGCCGCGGCCGAGGACTTCCGGGCCGCCGTCGAGCACGCCGAGCGGATCGGCGCACAGGCCCAGACGGCCCTGCTGCGGGCCCGGTACGCCGGGATGCTCAACGAGACCGGACGGGGCGCCGAGGGCGAACGGATCCTGCGGGAGGTCCTGGCGGGCGGCCGCAGCTCAGGGTACGAGGCCATTCCGGCCGCGCGGCTGTATCTGACGCTCCTGCTGGGCCGGACGGGCCGGACCGGGGAGGCCCGTGAGCATCTGCGGGCCATGCGGGAGGAGTTCGGGTCCGAGGCCCTGTCACTGTTCGAGGGCTTCACGCTGGGCACCCTCGCCTGGCTGGACACCCTCGAGGGGCGCTACGACGAGGCCCTCGACGTGGCGGTGCGCGCCTTCGCGCACTCCCAGGAGGCCGTGTCGATGATGGTCGCGCCGCAGATGCCCGCCATCCATCTGGTCGTCGTGGCCTGGGCGCTCGCCGGGCGGGGAGGCCCCGGGGCGCGTACGGCGGCCGTGCTGCTCGGCGCCCACGAGGGCCTGTTGCCGCCCGGGCACGTACCGGCGCCGATGGAGCGGGAGAACCTGGCGCGGGCCACCGCCCTGGCGCGGGCCGCCCTCGGGGACGCCGGGTTCGACGCGGCGTACGCCGAGGGCGGCGGCCTCACTCTGGAGGAGGCCACCGCCCTGCTCTGACGCCGCCCGCCGGACGCGACCCGACGGCGTCAGGGTCTGTGCACCGGGTCCGTGCGTCAGGTCTTCTTGCGGAACTTGGCGACCGCGAGCGGCGCCGTGACGACGGTGATCATCACTGACCATGCGAGCGTCATCCACACCGAGTGGCCGACCGGTGTGCCATTGATCATCGCCCGGGCCGCGTCGGCGAGGTTGGACAGCGGGTTGTAGTCCGTGAAGGTCTCCAGCCACCCCGGCATCGAGGTGGGCGGGGCGAAGATCGAGGAGCCGAACTGCAGCGGCATCAGGACGATCATGGCCACTCCCTGGACGGCCTGGGCCGTCTTCATGGTGAGCCCGAGCAGAATGAAGATCCACATCAGCGAGGCGCCGAACACCATCGAGAGACCGACGGCGGCGAGGAGATCCAGGACGGACGTCTTGATCTCCAGGCCGAGCAGAAAGCCCATGGCCAGCAGGATCGAAGTGGCGATCAGCATCCGGCCGACCTCGACGACGATCTTCGCGATGAGGACGGACGACCGGGCGATCGGCATCGTCCGGAACCGGTCCATCACCCCCTTCTTGAAGTCGTCGTTGATGCCGGTTCCCACGGCCATGGCGATGTTCATGCCCATCGTCGCCATCAGGCCGGGGACCACGTAGTTCACGTATTCCTGGTTGTTGCCCTTGCCGGCGATCGCGCCGCCGAAGACGTAGACGAACAGCAGGATGAAGATGACCGGCATCAGGACGGCGTCGAACATCGACTCCGGGTCCTGCTTGATCTGCAGGGCGTTGCGGCGCACCAGGGCGCCGATGTGGCGGAGATTGGCCCGCAGCCCTATCCGGCCCTCGGCGGCGGCCGGCGAGCCGGGGGAGCGCTTGACGGGGGCGGGAGCGTTGACAAGTGCGCTGCTCATGCGGCGACCTCCTCGGGGATCGTGTCGGACACGGACGTCTTCTCGCCGGTGAGGGCGAGGAACACCTCGTCCAGACTGGGCAGATGGGTGCCGATGTGCGCGATGCCGAAGCCGCGCGCGCCCAGCAGGCCGATGACGGCGGTGAGTTGGCCGTCGCTGAGAATCGGGACGTACAGCACGCCCTCGTCGGGTACCACGGTGGCGCCCGCGATGCCGTCCAGGCCGGACTCCCGGAGCGCGCGCGCCATCGCGGGCAGCTGCGCCGGGTCGACCGGGCGGATCTGCAGGGTGCGGCCGCCGACCTTTGCCTTCAGCTCGTCGACCTTGCCCTTGGCGATGACCCGGCCCCGGTCGATGACCGTGAGCTCGCTCGCGAGCTGCTCGGCCTCCTCCATGTACTGGGTGGTGAGCAGGACGGTCGCTCCTTCGGAGACCATGCGCTGGACCTCGTCCCAGACCTCGTTGCGGGTCCGGGGGTCGAGGCCGGTCGTCGGCTCGTCCAGGTAGAGGACGGCGGGCTGCCCGATCATCGAGGCGGCGAGGTCGAGGCGCCGCCGCATACCGCCGGAGTAGGTCATGGCCGGGCGCTTGGCCGCCTCGGTGAGCGAGAAGCGCTCCAGCATCTCGTCGGAGCGGCGGCGGGCGTCCTTGCGGGACAGATCGAGCAGCCGCCCGATCATGTAGAGGTTCTCCCAGCCGGAGAGCTTCTCGTCGACCGAGGCGTACTGGCCGGTGAGGCCGATGGTGCGGCGCAGCTGCCGGGGCTGCTTCACCACGTCGTAGCCGGCGACGACGGCGGTGCCGGCGTCGGGGGCGACCAGGGTGGACAGGCAGCGGACAAGGGTCGTCTTGCCGGCGCCGTTGGGGCCGAGGACACCGAGGACGGTGCCTTCGCGTACATCGAGGTCGACCCCGTCGAGGGCCTTCGTCTCGCCGTAGTGCTTCACGAGGCCTCGTACCTCGACGGCGTTGGTGTCGGATCGCGTCATGTCCACCATGGGACCAGGTGCCGCTGACAGATCACCGACAGATCACCGACAGCTCCCTGACAGCAGCGCCGACAACGTCCGCCGGACGACCGACAGCCCGCCGATGGGGGATGTCGGCGGGCTGTCGTCTGTGCCGCAGTGGCTATGGGAGTGCCGGGAGCGGACTAGTGGAAGGTGTGCTCCTCGGCCGGGAACGCGGAGCCGGCCACGTCGTCGGCGAACGCGCGGGCCGCGTCACCGAGTGTCGCCCGCAGGTTCGCGTACTGCTTGGTGAAACGCGGCACCTTGCCGCCGGTGAGACCGGCCATGTCGGTCCAGACGAGGACCTGGGCGTCGGTGTGGGGACCGGCGCCGATGCCGATGGTCGGGATGTGCAGGGAACGGGTGACCTCGGCGGCCAGCTCGGCCGGGACGAGCTCCAGGACGACCGCGAACGCGCCCGCGTCCTGCGCCGCCTTCGCGTCGCTGAGCAGCCGGTGGGCGGCCTCGTCGCTGCGGCCCTGCACCCGGTAGCCCATGGTGTTGACGGACTGCGGTGTCAGACCGAGATGTGACATCACGGGGATGCCGGCCTGGACCAGCAGCTCGGTCTGGGGCAGCGAGCGCTCGCCGCCCTCCAGCTTGATCGCTCCGACACCCGCGTCCTTGACCAGCCGGGTGGCGTTGCGCAGGGCCTGGACCGGGCCCTCCTGGTACGAACCGAAGGGCAGGTCGCCCACGATCAGGGCGCGGCTCGTGCCCCGGACGACGGCGGCGGACAGCAGCGTCATCTCGTCCATCGTGACGGGCACGGTGGTGTCGTAGCCGAGATGACAGTTGCCCATGGAGTCGCCGACGAGCAGGACCGGGATCCCGGCCTCGTCGAAGACGGACGCGGTCATCGCGTCGTAAGCGGTCAGCATGGGCCACTTCTCGCCGCGCTCCTTGGCGCGGGCGATGTCGTGGACGGTGATGCGGCGAGTGCCCTTGCCGCCGTACAGCGCCTTGCTGCTGTCGGCGGACTGCTTCTGGGCAGCCTGAAGCGTCATGGGAAACGGCTCCTTCGTCATCTCGAGGCGCCCTTACGGCGTCCCCGGACCGCATCCATGGTGGCACCTCGTGCCGCGTCGGCGGAAGTGGGTCTGTTCATACGGCGGTAACTCACACGGCGGCGTCCACCCGCCGGTAACGCAGGGTTTCCTTCCCGACACAGGCGAGACGGGACGGCCCCGTATCGAAAAATCCCTACGCTGCGCGGCATGTCACACACAACCGTCCCGGAGGCGGTGCACCGCCGGCGCTGGGCCATCCTCGGCGTCCTGATGCTCAGCCTGCTCATCGTCGTGCTGGACAGCTCGATCCTGAACGTGGCGGTCAAGACGATCGCCGCCCCCGCCCCGACCGGCGTCGGCGCCACCCAGAGCGAGCTGGAGTGGGCGATCAACGCGTACACCCTCGTCTTCGCCGGACTGCTCTTCACCTCGGGGCTGCTCGGCGACCGCCTCGGCCGCAAGAAGGTGCTGCTCTTCGGCCTCGTCGTCTTCGGTGCCGGCTCCGCGCTGGCCGCCCTGTCCGGTTCGCCCACGGAGCTCATCGCCTACCGCGCGGTGATGGGCTTCGGCGCCGCCTTCGTGATGCCCGCCACGCTCGCCGTCATCATGAACGTCTTCGAGCGCGCGGAGCAGCCCAAGGCGATGGGCATCTGGGCGGCGGGTGTCGGCATCGGCATCGCGATCGGCCCCGTCACCGGCGGCGTCCTGCTGGAGCACTTCTGGTGGGGCTCGGTCTTCCTGATCAACGTGCCGGTCGTGCTCGTCGCGCTGGTGGCGATGGTGCTGATCGTTCCCGACTCCCGGGATCCCGAGCCGGGCCGTCTGGATCCGGTCGGCGTGGTGCTGTCCGTCATCGGGCTCGTCCTGCTGGTGTACGGCGTCATCCGGGGCGGCGAGCTCGCCGACTTCACCGGGCGCGGCGTGGTGGTCCCGCTCCTCGGGGGCCTGGCCGTCCTCGCCTGCTTCGTTCTGTACGAGCGGCGCTGCGACCACCCCGCGCTGGACTTCTCGTACTTCAGGAAGCCGGCCTTCTCCGCGGCGATCGCCGCCATCGCGCTCGTCTTCTTCGCGATGATGGGCGTGACGTTCTTCTCCGCCTTCTACATGCAGAGCGTCCGCGGCTTCAGCGCGCTCCAGGCGGGCCTGATGATCCTGCCGCTGGCCGTCGCCCAGATGGCGTTCGCGCCCCGGGCCCGGCTGGTCGTGAAGCGGTTCGGGGCCCGTACGGTCTGCACGGCAGGCATGCTCATGGTCGCCACCGGCCTCGGTTCCTTCGCCTTCTTCGACGCCTCGACGCCGGTGTGGACCATGGAGATCGTCTTCTTCGTGCAGGGCGCCGGAATGGCCCACATCCTGCCCCCGGTGACCGTCTCCGTGATGCAGTCGCTGCCCCGGGAGAAGGCCGGCTCGGGCTCGGCCATCAGCAACACCTTCCGCCAGATCGGGGGGGCGCTGGGCGTCGCCGTCCTGGGTTCGGTGCTCTCCACCGTGTACCGGGGCCGGATCGAGGGGACCCTCGAGAGGGCCGCCGCGCTGCCGGCCGGGGAGCGGACGGCGGCGGGCGAGTCCATCGAGGCGACCCTCGCCGCCGCGGAGCGGCTCGGCCCGGAGGGCGAGGCGCTGGTCGCGCCCGCCTACGGCGCCTTCCTCGACGCCATGCACGTCACCGCGCTCGGCTCGGCGGCCGTCGCCGTGATCGGCGCGGGTGTCGTGGCGCTCTTCCTGCCCGCACGCCGGCCGCTGCCGCACGGCCCGGCGGACGAAGGGGCCGGCGAGGCACGGGAATCCGTACGGTCATAGGGCGGAGAGCGAGAGGACGAGCGGAGTTGTCGGTGTTCGAGAATGCTCGAAGCCGCCCGATTGTGCGTGTTCTGTCACAGCCGCTGCCCACCCGCCCTCCGCAGGAACCCGCCGCGCCGCTTCCTCGTCCTCGTGGCAGTACGGCCGTCCCCTGATCGCCTAGTGTCGAGCCCGGGACGGTGAGCACGGCAAGGCAGTGAGGACAGCGGTATGGCGCGGGTGGAGATGACGGAGACCGGACACGGCGGCGCGCAGGACCAGCGTTCCGGATCCCGCTTCCGGACGGTCCTGGACCGGTGGCGCCGCGACCCCGGCATCTGGCGCCGGGGCTTGGTGCCGGCGGCCCTCGCCGTACTGCTCACCCTCACGATGGTCTTCCACGCCCAGATCCCCAACAGGATCGGCAACCTGGGCAGCCTCACCGAGACGTTCCTGCCCTGGCTCGGCCTCTTCGTGCCGGTGCTGCTCGTCGTCGCGCTCCTGCGGCGGTCGGCGACCGCCCTGATCGCCCTGCTCCTCCCCGTGGTCGTCTGGCTCAACCTCTTCGGCGGGCTGGTCACCGACAAGTCGGCCACCGGCGGCGACCTCACCGTCGCCACCCACAACGTCAACGCCGACAATCCCGACCCGCAGGGCACCGCCCGTCAGGTCGCCGGTTCCGGCGCGGACGTGGTGGCCCTCGAGGAGCTCAAGGCCGACATGGTCCCGGTCTACGAGAAGGCGCTGGCCGACACCTACCGGTACCACTCGGTGGAGGGCACGGTCGGCCTGTGGAGCAAGTACCCGCTGAGCGACGACCGCCCCGTCGACATCCGCATGGGCTGGACCCGCGCGATGCGCGCCACGGTGACGACCCCTCGCGGCGAGGTCGCCGTCTACGTGGCCCATCTGCCGTCCGTGCGGGTCAAGCTGCACGCCGGTTTCACCGCCAACCAGCGCGACAACAGCGCCGACGAGCTCGGCGAGGCCATCGCCCACGAGCCGCTGAACCGGGTCGTCCTGCTCGGCGACCTCAACGGCACGATGAACGACCGCTCCCTGAAGGCGGTCACCTCCCAGATGCGCTCCACCCAGGGCGCGGCGGGCGACGGCTTCGGCTTCAGCTGGCCCGCGTCGTTCCCCATGGCCCGCATCGACCAGATCATGGTGAAGGGCGTCGAACCCGTCTCCTCCTGGACGCTCACCCGGACCGGCAGCGACCATCTGCCGATCGCGGCCCGGATGAGGCTCTGACGCCGGCCCGGCAGGAGAGGGGGCTTCCCGCGCATCGCGGGAAGCCCCCTCCTTTTCTCCGTACAACCGGAGCCGGGCGTCAGCCCGTCGTCTCCCGCCAGCGGTTGGTGATCGGCAGGCGGCGGTCCTTGCCGAAGCCCTTCGCCGAGATCTTCGTGCCCGGCGGGTACTGGCGCCGCTTGTACTCGGCCAGGTCCACCAGCCGCAGTGTCTTCGTCACCAGCTCCTCGTCGAAACCGGCCGCGACGATCGCGTCCTTGCCCTGGTCCCGGTCGACGTACATCGACAGCAGCCGGTCCAGGACGTCGTAGTCCGGCAGCGAGTCGGTGTCGACCTGACCGGGGCGCAGCTCGGCGCTCGGAGGCTTGGAGATGGAGTTCTCGGGGATCGGCGGGGTCTGGCCGCGCTCCTCGGCCGCGCGGTTGCGCCACCGCGCGAGGCGGAAGATCGACGTCTTGTAGACGTCCTTGATCGGGCCGTACGCGCCGACCGAGTCGCCGTAGAGCGTCGAATAGCCCACCGCGAGCTCGGACTTGTTGCCCGGCGCGAGGACGATGTGACCCTCCTGGTTGGAGATGGCCATCAGCATCGTGCCGCGCAACCGCGACTGGAGGTTCTCCTCGGCGAGTCCGGTCAGGCCCAGCGCCCCCATATAGGCGTCGAACATCGGCTCGATCGCGACGGTACGGAAGTGCAGGCCCGTCCGGTTCGCCAGTTCGGCCGCGTCGCCCTTGGAGTGGTCCGAGGAGTACTTCGACGGCATCGAGACGCCGTAGACGTTCCGCGGGCCGAGCGCGTCGCAGGCGATCGCCGCCACCAGCGCCGAGTCGATACCCCCGGACAGACCGATGAGCGCGGAACGCAGGCCGTTCTTGGCCACGTACGCCCGCAGGCCCACCACCAGCGCCGAGTACACCTCCTCGTCGTCGTCGAGCCGGTCCGCGTAGCCCCCGGTGAGCTCCGGCTCGTACGCGGGCAGCGGCTCCTCGGACAGGATCACCCGGTCGATGCGCAGCCCGTCGTCGACGACACCCGTCACCGGCTCGGCGGCCGCCGCCGGCAGATCGAGGTCGAGGACCACACTGCCCTCGGAGAACTGCGGGGCCCGCGCCACGACCTCGCCGTCCCGGTCGACGACGATCGAGTCGCCGTCGAAGACCAGCTCGTCCTGGCCGCCGATCATCGCCAGGTACGCGAGGGTGCAGCCGGCCTCCTGGGCGCGCTTGCGCACCAGCTCCAGACGGGTGTCGTCCTTGTTCTGCTCGTACGGCGAGGCGTTGATGGAGACCAGCAGCCCGGCCCCGGCGGACCGGGTGGCCGGGACCCGGCCGCCGTCCTGCCAGAGGTCCTCGCAGATGGCGAGCGCGACATCGACGCCGTGGACCCGGATCACCGGCATGGTGTCGCCCGGCACGAAGTACCGGAACTCGTCGAAGACGCCGTAGTTGGGAAGGTGGTGCTTGGCGAAGCTCAGGACCACCTCGCCGCGGTGCAGCACGGCCGCCGCGTTCTGCGGGGAGCCGGCCGGCTGGCCGTATTTCGGCCGGGCCTTCTCGGAGCGGTCCAGATAGCCGACGATGACCGGGAGTTCGCCGAAGCCCTCGTCGTCGAGGCGCTCGGCGAGCGCGCGCAGCGCGGCCCGGGACGCCTCGACGAAGGACGACCGCAGGGCGAGGTCCTCGACGGGGTAACCGGTCAGCACCATCTCCGGGAACGCGACGAGATGCGCCCCCTGCTCGGCGGAGTGCCGGGTCCAGTGCACGATCGCCTCGGCGTTGCCGGCGAGATCGCCGACGGTCGAGTCGATCTGATTCAGAGCGAGGCGTAGTTGAGGCACCCGGCCAGTGTAATCGTCAGAGCGACGCGATGTCCCGGCGGCGAGGGTGTGGGGCCTGCACCGGGGCGGGGGGATCGGACGTCCCCGGCCGGGGTGGGGGCGACGCGATGCCCGGCGGTGACGGTGTGGGTCCCCTCATGTCACGGGGCGCCCGGCGGCGCCGGGGGCCGGGCGGCGCACGCGGTCGCCGGCGTGGCAGGCTGGCCGGGACACCCCGCACTCCGGCCTCGGGAGAAACGTTGAGCGTGTTCGTACGGGTCGGGGGCGTCGCCCACCACGTCGTCGTCGAGGGCAGCGGCCCGGTCTGCGTGCTGAGCGCCGGGCTCGCCATGAGCTGGTTCGACTGGGACCCCGTCGTGCCGCTGCTCGCACCGCACCGCACCGTCGTCCGCTTCGACCGGCCGGGCCACGGCCTGTCCGCCCCCGCCGCCGTACCGCCGACCGCCGCCGGAGAGGCCGACCGGATCGCCGCGCTCCTCGACGCGCTCACCCTGCCCGGCAGGGCCACCGTCGTCGGGCACTCCATCGCCGGCTTCCACGCCGAGGCGTTCGGCCGCCTCCACCCGGACCGGGCGGCCGGGATCGTCCTGGTCGACACCTCCATCGAGGAGCACGCGCGCGTCCCGGCCGCGCCCGCCGTACGCACGGCCCTCGCCCGCGGACTCGGTTCGGCCCTCACCGCCGTCGGCGCGCCCGCCGCGCTGGGCCCGCTCACCCGGCGCGCCACGGTCCGGCTCTCCCGCGCGGGAGGCGGTGACCCGGCCCCAGCGGATGTCGTACGCCGCTGCTACGCGACCTCACGGGTGATGCGCGGCGCCCTCCTCGAGAACACCCACTACCGCGCGGTCGCCGCCGAACTCCTCGCCCTGCGCGAGCGCCACCCGCTCCCCGAAGGCCTTCCCGTCACGGTCCTCGCGGCGCCCGACGGATCACCCCGCTGGGCCCGCCGCCAGCACGCACTGGCCCGACGGCTCGGCGCCCGCTTCGAGGCGGTCGAACCGTCGGGCCATCTGATGATGCTGGACCGCCCGGACGCGGTCGCGGAGGCGATCCTCGCTCAGGGGCCGGGGACCGAACGACCCCACCGCTCACCAGCGCTCACGGAGTCGCGTAGACCTTCTCGACGAACTCCTTGATCTGCTCGTCCGACAGGTGCTGGGCGAGATCCGCCTCGCTGATCATCCCGATCAGCCGCTTGTTCTCGATCACCGGCAGGCGCTTGATCTGATGGCTCTCCATCTCCTCCAGCACCTCGCGGATGTCCGAACTCGCCTCGATCCAGCGCGGAGTCCCCTTGGCCATCTGACCGCAGGTGATCCTGGCCGGGTCATGGCCCTCGGCAATACAGCCGACGACGATGTCACGGTCGGTGATGATGCCGCAGAGCCGTTCGTCCTCGTCGGCGATGGGCAGGGCGCCCACGTTGAGATCCCGCATCAACTGCGCGGCACGGTCCAGCGTCTCGTGCCGGGGGATCCACTGGGCGCCCGGGTGCATGATGTCTTTCGCAGTGGTCATGGGGTGCGTACCTCCGTAGGGCGTCGTACGTCCCCGAGCGCATCCATCATCGTCCGTCGTGCGGGTCCACGCGACCGGTGGACGCCCCACGGACGCCCCGCGGACGGCTCGCGGACGGCTCGCGGACGGCTCGCGGACGGCGAAGGCCGCCGGGGGCGCTGGGCACCCCACGGCGGCCGTCACTCTCCGTCAGCCGTCGCCGGACCTCTACCCCCGCGGCTTGGCGCCGCGCCGCTCGAGCAGATCCGCCATCAGCAGGATCTCCGACTCCTGTGCGTCGACCATGCCCTGGGCCAGCTTGCGCTCCACACCGACGGAGCACTTGTCCGCGCAGCCGCGCGCCATGTGCACCCCGCCCTTGTGATGGGCGGTCATCAGCCGCAGGTACAGGATCTCGGCCTGCTCGCCACTGGCCTTGCGCAGCCGGTCCAGCTCGGTCCTGGTCGCCATGCCGGGCATCAGCGCGCCGTCCGGGGAGACGTCCTGCGCGCCCGCGCCGCCATGACCGCCGTGACCGCCGCCGCCCATGCCCATCCAGGCCATCGGCTCGCTGTCCGGCGAGACCTTCGGCAGGCCCCACATGTCCAGCCAGCCCAGCATCATGCCGCGCTGGTTGGCCTGGGTGTTGGCGATGTCGTACGCGAGGCGGCGCACCTCCTCGTCGTCCGTACGGTCCCGCACGATGAAGGACATCTCGACCGCCTGCTGGTGATGCACCGACATGTCGCGGGCGAAGCCCGCGTCCGCCGAGTCCCCCGCCGGTACGGTGGCCTCGGTCTCGTCGCGCTGCGCCGAGGTGACCGTCGCGGCCCCGGCGAACAGCAGCGCCAGCACGACCGCCGTGACCGCCGCCCAGTGGGTGCGGGTCACTGGGCGCCCATTCCCTGCGTGCACGCGGCGCCGGGCTCAGGGGTCTGCGGGCCCTGGACGTACTTCGTGAAGAAGGCGTTGACGCGCGGGTCGTCGGCGCTGTCCACCGTGACCTGCTTGCCCCAGGCGCTCAGCATGATCGCACCGGTCTGGTCCTTGACCGGGCTCATCAGCGTGTACGGCGTCTTGTCGACCTTGGCGGCGAGCTTCTTCACGTCGGCCTGCGCGGCCTTGTCGTTGTACGTCACCCAGACCGCGCCGTGCTCCAGCGAGTGCACGGCGTTCACCTCGGGGATCTTGTCCTTGTAGACGTCGCCGTCGCAGTTCATCCACGTCGGGTGGTGGTCGCCGCCGACCGGGGGCTTCATCGGGTAGGTGACGGCCTGGGTGACGTGGTTGCGGCCGAGCTTCTTGGCGTCCCAGGACTTCTCGTTCTTGATGGGCGCCTTCGCGACGGTCTCCTCCTTCTGCTTCTTCTCCGACTGGTTGTTGATCACGTAGGCGCCGAAGCCGACGAGGCCCGCCACCAGCACGCCGCTGAGGCTGTAGATGATGATGTTGTTGCGGCGCTCGCGGGACTTCTCGGCGCGGCGCATCTCCTCTATTCGGGCGCGGCGGTCGGGGGTGACGTTGCGGTTGGCGGCCATGGTGGTGTCCTTCATGTTCGAAAAGGGCTGGACGGGCATGTACGGGCGGCTGCGGGCGTGGCCCGGCTATGTCCGCAGGACCTGAAGGACGTGAAGATCCGGCGCCCGGGGCCGGGCGCCGACGAGGACCGGACCCCCTCCGCCGTGCGCGGGGGCGAGGCGCGGCAGCCGCCCGTCCGCATGGAGCGGCGGATCGAGGGGAGGAGCGGTGAGAACGGCGGGGCTGAGCGACGGGAAGAGCCCGCAGTCGTCCCGGTCGTACGGACAGACGTAGGAGCCCGAACCGGCCTGCGCCGGGCCGGTCGCGGCGGCCGGGAAGGCACCGGGCATCCCGTGGTGCGGCGCCTTGTCGGCGGTGGCCTCGGTGACGCTCAGGCACAGGAAGAGCGCGGCGAGCAGCGTCGCCATGGCGCTCACCAGCGCCACGGGACGCGCCGTGCGCGAGTTGCGTATCAGCCGCAGGCCCCCCATGGGGGCCGATCGTAATGGGCGTACCCCCGGCGTACGCCAGACGGGTGAGGATCGTGGCCGGGAATTGGCGGGGGGGCGGCCATTACATGCGCCACACCTGAGCAGGCAGTATGGGTCCGCAACCTGGACGAAACCGTGTGGTGGGATGCTCATGGGCCCCCCGGTGTGCGCGTGGCGGTGGGAGCAGGCGGCCTGACCAGCAAGGATGGGTAGGAACGTAGACATGGACAAGCAGCAGGAATTTGTGCTCCGCACGCTCGAGGAGCGCGACATCCGGTTCGTGCGCCTGTGGTTCACCGACGTGCTCGGCTTCCTGAAGTCGGTGGCGGTGGCGCCGGCCGAGCTGGAGCAGGCCTTCGACGAGGGCATCGGCTTCGACGGCTCGGCGATCGAGGGCTTCGCCCGCGTCTACGAGTCCGACATGATCGCCAAGCCGGACCCGAGCACCTTCCAGATCCTGCCGTGGCGCGCCGAGGCCCCCGGTACGGCCCGGATGTTCTGCGACATCCTGATGCCCGACGGCTCCCCGTCCTTCGCCGACCCGCGCTTCGTCCTGAAGCGGATCCTGGCCAAGACCTCGGACCTGGGCTTCACCTTCTACACCCACCCCGAGATCGAGTTCTTCCTGCTGAAGGACAAGCCCCTCGACGGGACCAAGCCCACCCCTGCCGACAACTCCGGCTACTTCGACCACACCCCGCAGAACGTGGGCATGGACTTCCGCCGGCAGGCCATCACCATGCTGGAGTCGATGGGCATCTCCGTCGAGTTCTCCCACCACGAGGGCGCGCCCGGCCAGCAGGAGATCGACCTGCGTTACGCCGACGCGCTCTCCACCGCGGACAACATCATGACCTTCCGCCTGGTCATGAAGCAGGTGGCGCTGGAGCAGGGGGTGCAGGCCACCTTCATGCCGAAGCCGTTCAGCGAGTTCCCCGGCTCGGGCATGCACACCCACCTCTCCCTCTTCGAGGGGGACCGCAACGCCTTCTACGAGTCCGGCGCCGAGTACCAGCTCTCCAAGGTCGGCCGCTCCTTCATCGCGGGCCTGCTGAAGCACGCCGCGGAGATCTCGGCCGTCACCAACCAGTGGGTGAACTCCTACAAGCGCATCTGGGGCGGCTCGGCCCGCACCGCAGGCTCGGGCGGCGAGGCCCCCTCGTACATCTGCTGGGGACACAACAACCGCTCGGCGCTCATCCGCGTCCCGATGTACAAGCCGGGCAAGACCGGCTCGTCCCGCGTCGAGGTCCGCTCGATCGACTCCGGAGCGAACCCTTACCTGACGTACGCGGTCCTGCTCGCCGCAGGCCTCAAGGGCATCGAGGAGGGCTACGAACTCCCGGCGGGCGCCGACGACGACGTCTGGGCCCTCTCGGACGCCGAACGCCGCGCGATGGGCATCGCCCCGCTGCCGCAGAACCTGGGCGAGGCGATCGACCTGATGGAGCGCAGCGAACTGGTCGCCGAGACGCTGGGCGAGCACGTCTTCGACTTCTTCCTGCGCAACAAGAAGCAGGAGTGGGAGGAGTACCGCTCCGAGGTGACTGCCTTCGAGCTGCGCAAGAACCTGCCGGTGCTGTAGGCGCAGGTCAGCGGCTTCGGCCGACCGAGACGACGATCCGGGCCGGCGGCAGTCAGCCGCCGGCCCGGAGTCGTCTCTCGCCGGCCGTGGGCCGTGCCGGGCCGCGCCGGTGCGCGCCCCGGGCCGAACCGCCCTGCCGCGAACGGCCGTTGGCCGCGGTGCAGCCGCACCGGGGCGGCGGCCGTCGCCGTTGGCGGGAAATTGCCCTGTGGGGCGGTCGGCGTGCGTGATACCTCAGCTGTCATGGACGATCTTGTGACGGCACGTCTCACGCTGCACCCGCTCACCCCCGCCGAGGCGGTCCGTGTCGTGCGGCAGGAGCCCGGGGACGGGGATCTGTGGGCGGTCGGGTATCCCGCGGAGGGGGATGTGGCCGGGGCGCGGGGGTTCCTGCGGGTCTGTGAGGAGCTGGGGGATCCGCGGCCGTTCGGGGCGTACGAGATACGGCGGCGCCGCGACGGACGGGCCATGGGCGGGATCGGTTTCCACGGCGCCCCGGACGCGCGGCGGCACGTCACCATCGGATACGGGATGATCCCGCAGGTCCGTGGGCAGGGGTATGCCTCCGAGGCCCTGCGGGCGCTGCTCGCCTTCGCGCGGGAGCGTGGGATCGCCTGTGTGAGGGGCGACGCCGATCTGGACAACGTCGCCTCGCAGCGCGTGATGACCGCCGCCGGCATGCGCTTCGTCGCGGAGGACGAGCGGGTGAAGTACTACCGGGCCGAGTGGGCCGAGAGCCCGCTGCTCTGACGCCGGCTCAGCGGGCGGAGAGCTCCGTGGGGGCCTCCTGGACCACCCAGCCGTTGCCGTCCGGGTCCTCGAAGGTCATGAAGGAGTTCCAGGTGTCGCCCTTGCCGTCCTCCCAGCCGGTCGCCCCGACGTGCCGGACCGGGCTGACGTCGACGCCCCGGTCCACCAGCTGCGCGCGGGCCGCCTCGATGTCCGTGACGCACAGCTGAAGGCCCTGGAGGGTGCCCGGAGCCATCTTCCTGGTGCCGGGCGCTGTCGGCATGTTCTCGAGCATCGCGATCGAACAGCGCGAGCCCGGGGGAGTGAGCTGGATGATGCGCATACCGGGAGCGACCTCGTCGTCGAGGTCGACCTTGAAACCGATCCTGTCGGCGTAGAACTCCTTCGACCGGTCCAGATCGGTGACGGGGACCGGGATGACTTCGAGCGTCCAGTTCATGGGTCTCTCCTCGTGCAGTCGGGGCGATCGCCGCTCAGAAGGTCCAGCGGGTCTGGCCGAACGACTCGCCCTTGGCGAAGCCGAAGGCCGTGCGGGGCGCGACCGCGAACACCAGGGCCGTGCCGCCGCCGCCCTGGAACGCGCCGTCGCGTACGTCGAAGGTCCAGTCCGGACCGTACTTGGCGATGTAGTCCCCGGCCAGCTCCGCCAGCCGCTTCTCGTCCGTCACCCGCACGGCCTCGCCCTCGACCACCACGTCGAAGCCCTCGCCGAGGGTGTTGGCGCCCGTGGTGAGGACGACCTCCCGATTGTGCGCGAGGTTCCTCGCCTTGCGCTCGTCGGGCCCGGTGCAGAAGTGCAGCGCGCCCCCGGACCAGACGGCGATCAGCGGGGTGACGTGCGGGCGGCCGTCCGGGCGGACGGTCGTCAGCCAGAACACCTCCGCCTCGGCGAGCCGCCCGGCCGCGTCCGACCAGCGTGCGGGCGCCGCCCCGGGGTCGCTGTAACGGGAATCCAACGCGGTCTGCGGGTCCATGGCGCGGTCCTCTCGGCGTCGGGGCACGGAGCCGTTTCCGTACCGCCGCTATGAGGACCGTGCCACGGCCCGGAACTCATCGGCGCGACGAGATCCAGTGCAGCCGGCCGTCCAGCCCGATCGCCGCGACGCCCTCGGGCACCCCGCCGGGCGCGCCCGAGAAGAGGAACGTCCCCTGCTCCCACCGCGACCCGGCGGCCCCGCCCGGCCGCGTCGTCGCCAGCACACCGGTGCGCGAGCGCACCGCCACCAGCCCCTTGCCGCCGCTCACCGGGCCCCAGCCGGCCAGCGGGTTCGCCAGGTCGGTGACCGGCGAGGGGAGAGCGCTGCCGGAGAACCGGACACTGCGGACGTCGCCCGACACGGGCCTGCGGAACCACAGCCGCACACCCGGACCCGCCGACCGGCCAGGACCTGCCGAGCGACCCGGCCCGGCCGTTTCACCCGGACGTGCCGCTTCGGCCGGGTCGCCCGCCCCGGCCCGGCCGCCCGTCTCGTCCGGGCCGGCGCTCAGCGCCAGTGTCGTCGGCGGCAGCCCCGTCGCGACCGGACCCGTCAGCGGGCCGCCCGGCCTCTGCCGCACCCACGCCAGGACCGTCTTCGGCGTACTGGCGAAGACATAGGCACGCCCGGACCCGTCGGTGGAGGCCACCGGGTCGCCGTGCACGTTCTGCCCGCCGGCCGTGCGCCACGGCGACCAGCGGCCGTCCGCCCGCTGGGCCCTGGTGGTGAGCCGGTAGTGGGCGTCCCGCAGATGGACGGTCATCAGACCCGCCGGGTCCACGGTCACCGCCGGGGCGCTGATGTCGGACGTACCGCTGCTGTCGTCGCGCTCCGGCGTGCCCAGCGAGACCCACGGCCCGAACGCCCCGTCCACGGCGCGCTGCACGGCCGTCACCACGTCACGGCGGTACTCCCGGGCCGTGGAGCCGAGGGTCGTACGGGTGCCGAACACGGCGATCCGGCCGTCCGGCAGCCGCACCGACGTGATCCCCGGGTCCAGGCCCCCGCCCGCGCCCAGCTCCGGACCGTGCCACGCGCTCTCCTGGAGACCGCCGGGGTCGCCCGCCGCCTTCCGCCACACCGCCAGGCGCCCGTCGAGCACCGAGAACGCCCACAGGGTGCCGTCGCCGCCGCGCCGCACCCAGGAGGTGGAGGTGCCGCGCGAGTAGCGCACGGACTGCGCCCAGCCGTGCCCGGCGGGTCGCGCCGCGACCTTGCGGTCGCCGCAGCCGGCCGCGTCCTCGCAGTAGTCGGTGTGGTCCATCCAGGCATAGGTCCTGAGTGACCGCAGCTTCTCCTCGGTCGACCGCGCGTCGAGGGTGTGGGGCAGGCCGCCGGTGAAGTAGCCGAGGTAGTTCTGGACGCCGAAGGCCGGGCGGCCCGTGCCCCCGGCGTACCGGGCGAGCGCGGCCTGCGCGAACCGCGCGCCGTACATGTGGTCCTGGTGGTCGGCGTACCGTCCCGTCGTCGCGCTGCGCCCCGGCGTCGGGTCCTGCATCCGCACGAAGGTCGGCCGGAAGCGCTTCAGCAGGCCGGCGACCGTGTCGACCACCTGCTGCCTGGTGTACGAGAAGTCCTCGCGGACCGGCGTCCCGGCGGCGCGCTGGGAGGGGAGCGCCTCGATCCGGCCGTCCCACAGGCCGTGGAGGCTCACCGGCCGGTCGCCGCTGATACTGCCCGCCTCGTGCAACTGCACCCACACCAGGCTGATGTGCGGCTTCGCCCGCAGGGTGTCCAGTTCGGCCGTGCCGCCGCCCTCGGTCGGGACGGCCGTCCGGTCCCAGGGGCTCGTGCGGTTGCCGGTGGCCATCTCGGCGTAGGCGGCGCGGATGCCGTTCTGCCGGGCCTCCGAGTAGGCCGCCTTGTCGGCGCGGGGTTGGTGGGTGTCGTCCGTGCGGGCGTTGACGCCGTCGGACTCGCCCGCCGTCAGATAGACCGACGTGAGCGTGGAGCCGGACCGTATGGAGTGGCTCGTGTCCGGGTTCATGAAGAACAGGTCGTCGTCCGGGTGGGCCACGATCTGCATCACCGCCGCGCCCGCCGTGCGGACCGGCTTCACCGCGGCTTCCACCGGAACGCCCCGGCTCGGTACGTCCGAGGCGTCCGAGGAGGACGAGGTGAACCAGAGGGTCCCGGCCGTGGCGCCCAGCAGTCCGGTGAGGGCCGCCGTGGCGACGAGGGCGAAGCGGCGGGGGCGTGTCCGGGCGCGCGGGGAGCGACGGGAGGTCGGGGGCATGGGCGTGGTGCTTTCGTGTACGGCCGGGCTGGGACCGGTTCGGGGCAGCGCTGATCCGGGCAGCGCGGACCGGGGCAGCGCTGATCCGGGCAGGGGTGGATCGGGGTGGAGCGAGGGGGAAGACGGCGTTTCCATGAATACGGTTCATCGAGGACGAACCACGAAGAACATGGCGTATGTCACCCCTCGACCCACCTCGTCGCACGCCCTCGCCCGTGAGGCGCCGGGCCGCGCGCCGCCCCCGGGCCGCCCTGCGACTAGGCTCGGTCCTGGACCTTGATCGGAGACCCCGGGCAGCGGGACCCGGCGCGGAGGGAGACGACGGGATGACGGTGCCGGGGCGCAGGAGCAGTACCTTCACCCGCCTGCTGCGGCACGGCTTCACCGACCCGTCCGCTGCCGAACGCCTCCTGGACGCCCCCGAGCTGGCCACCGTGCGCGACGACTCCGTCCTCCTCGACGCGCTCGGCGCCACCGCCGATCCCGACCTCGCCCTGCGCGGCCTGGTCCGGCTGGCCGAGGCGCAGCCCGCCGACGAGCGGCAGAGCCTGCTCTCCACGCTCCTCGCCGCCAAACCGCTGCGCGACCGGCTCCTCGGCGTCCTCGGCGCGTCGGAGGCGCTCGGCGACCATCTGGCCCGCCACCCCCGCGACTGGCGGGCGCTGGTCACCTACGAGGCGTCCGATCTGCACCCCGGCGTCGCCGAGTTCGAGCAGGGCCTCGCCGAGGCGACCGACGCCGTCTCCCTGCGCGTCGCCTACCGCCGCTGCCTGCTGGCCATAGCGGCTCGGGACGTCTGCGGCACCACCGATGTCGCCCAGGCCGCCGCCGAGCTCGCCGACCTGGCCACGGCCACCCTGCGCGCGGCCCTCGCCATCGCCCGCGCCGCCGCCCCCGGTGACGCGGCGCAGTGCCGGCTCGCCGTCATCGCGATGGGCAAGTGCGGCGGTCACGAGCTCAACTACGTCTCCGACGTCGACGTGATCTTCGTCGGCGAGCCGGCCGACGGGGCGGACGAGGGCAGGGCGCTGCAGGCCGCGACCCGGCTCGCCTCGCATCTGATGCGGATCTGCTCCGAGACCACCGTCGAGGGGACCATCTGGCCCGTCGACGCCAATCTTCGCCCCGAGGGCAGGAACGGCCCCCTGGTGCGGACCCTGTCCAGCCACCTCGCGTACTACCAGCGGTGGGCCAAGACCTGGGAGTTCCAGGCGCTCCTGAAGGCCCGGGCGGTGGCCGGGGACGAGGAGCTCGGCGCCGCCTACATCGACGCCGTCTCCCCGCTCGTCTGGCAGGCCGCCGAGCGGGAGAACTTCGTCCCCGACGTCCAGAAGATGCGCCGCAGGGTCGTCGACAACATCCCCGCCGCGCAGATCGAGCGGGAGCTGAAGCTCGGCCCGGGCGGACTGCGGGACGTCGAATTCGCCGTTCAGCTGCTGCAGTTGGTGCACGGCCGCAGCGACGCGACGCTGCACAGCGGTACCACCCTGGACGCGCTCGGGGCGCTGGCCGCCGGTGGCTATGTGGGCCGCGCCGACGCGGCCCAGCTCGACGACGCGTACCGCTTCCTGCGCGCCATGGAACACCGCATCCAGCTCCACCGGCTGCGCCGCACCCACCTGGTCCCGGAGGGGGAGGCCGATCTGCGCCGGCTGGGCCGCTCGATGGGGCTGCGCACCGACCCGGTCGCCGAGATCACCAAGGAGTGGAAGCGGCACGCCGGCGTGGTCCGCAGGCTCCACGAGAAGATCTTCTACCGGCCGCTGCTCGACGCCGTCGCGCAGCTCGCCCCCGGCGAGACACGGCTCAGCCCCAAGGCGGCGGGACAGCGCCTGGAGGCCCTCGGGTACGCCGACCCGGCCGCCGCCCTGCGGCATCTCGAGGCCCTGTCCTCCGGGGTCACCCGCAAGGCGGCGATCCAGCGGACCCTGCTGCCGGTGCTCCTCGGCTGGTTCGCGGACTCGGCCGACCCGGACGCCGGACTCCTCGGATTCCGCAAGGTCTCCGATGCGCTCGGCAAGACCCCCTGGTACCTGCGGCTGCTGCGCGACGAGGGCGCCGCGGCCGAGAACCTGGCGCGGGTCCTCTCTGCCGGGCGGCTCGCCCCCGACCTGCTGCTGCGCGCCCCGGAGGCCGTCGCGATCCTCGGCGACCCCGAGGGGCTGAAGCCGCGCGGCCGGGACCATCTGGAGCAGGAGGTGCTGGCCGCCGTCGGACGCGCCGACAACGCCGAGCAGGCGGTGGCGGCGGCGCGCGGGGTGCGACGGCGTGAGCTGTTCCGTACGACGGCGGCGGACATCATCGGCTCGTACGGTACCGAGGACAGCCCCGCCGAGGGCGACCCCGGGGCGCTCGTCGACCGGGTCGGCAACGCCGTCACCGACCTGAACGCCGCGACGATCGCCGGCGCGCTGCGGGCCGCCGTGCGCGGCGAGTGGGGCGACGAGCTGCCCACCCGCTTCGCGGTCATCGGCATGGGCCGCTTCGGTGGCCACGAGCTGGGCTACGGCTCCGACGCCGACGTCCTGTTCGTCCACGAGCCGCGAGAGGGTGTCGACGAGCAGGAGGCCGCGCGGGCCGCCAACGCCGTGGTGGCCGAGATGCGCAGGCTGCTCCAACTGCCCACGGCCGATCCGCCGCTGCTCATCGACGCCGACCTGCGCCCGGAGGGCAAAAGCGGTCCGATGGCCCGTACGCTCAAGTCGTACGAGGCCTACTACCGCCGCTGGTCCCTGGTCTGGGAGAGCCAGGCCCTGCTGCGCGCCGAGCCGATGGCCGGCGACACCGAACTCGCGGGCCGCTTCATCGATCTGATCGATCCGCTGCGCTACCCGGCCGAGGGGCTCGGCGACGACGCCGTGCGCGAGATCCGCCGTCTCAAGGCCCGGATGGAGACCGAGCGCATGCCGCGCGGCGCCGACCCGACCCTTCACGCCAAGCTGGGGCGCGGCGGGCTGTCCGATGTGGAATGGACGGTTCAGCTCCTCCAGATGCAGCACGGCTGGGCGGAGCCCGGCCTGCGCACGACCAGGACCCGGGAGGCGCTGGCGGCCGCCCACGCGGCGGAGTTGATCTCCACGGAGGACGCGCAGATCCTGGACGACGCGTGGGTGCTGGCGACGCGCGTGCGCAACGGCGTGATGCTGGTCCGCGGCCGCCCGGGGGACACCTTCCCCTCCGACGGCCGCGAACTGGCCGCGGTGGGACGGTACTTGGGGTACGGCCCCGGACACGTCGGGGAAATGGTCGACGACTACCGCCGGATCACCCGCAGGGCCCGCGCGGTGGTGGAGGAGATGTTCTACGGGGCGTAGGGAGCGGCCCGGTGAAGCGGCCCGGCCCTGCAGTCCCCGGCAGTGCTCCAGGAACGACTCCAGGGCCGGCTCGAACGCCGCGTCCGTGCGGGTGGAACCCACCGCCGCCAGGGCCTCGGCCACATCGCGGGCATCGCCCGGACCGCGCCCGGCGCGGTGATCGTCCTCGGCTTCGCCGCCGCGGGCGCCGACCCGTACACACAGCTGCTGCTTTGGGTGAACACGCCCGGGATGATCGGTCTGATGGCACTGACGCTGCTCGCCGCGATCGCCGTGGTGCGCTACTTCCGGCGCGTGCCGCAGCGGGAAGGCGCCCGGCGCACGGTCGAGGCGCCGGCCGGCGAGACGGAACAGGCGCCGGTACGGCTGACCCCCGCCGGGGGCCGCGTCACCTTCCGGAGCTGACCTTCCGCTCCTCGGGGCCCGCCTCCGCCCGCGCCACCGCGGGCGGACCCGCCGGCGCTCCGGCCGCCGGTCGGTGCCCCACCAGCCGGGGCAGCCGCTGCGGGAGCGAGCCGTACCAGAGGCGGGAGACGAGCAGCCCGAAGGACAGGCACATCAGTCCGCCCACCGCGTCCAGCCAGAAATGGTTGGCCGTGGCCACGATCACGACCAGCGTCAGGGTGGGGTACAGCAGCCCCAGGATCTTCGCCCAGGGAGCCGACGCCAGCGCGAAGATCGTCAGCCCGCACCAGGTCGACCAGCCGATGTGCATCGACGGCATCGCCGCGTACTGGTTCGACATGTGCTTGAAGTTGCCCGAGGCCATCGAGCCCCAGGTGTGGTGGACCAGCACCGTGTCGATGAACTGCCCGCCGTTCATCAACCGGGGCGGCGCGAGCGGATACAGATAGTAGCCGAGCAGTGCCACACCGGTGGTGGCGAAGAGGATGGTGCGCGTCGCCGCGTAACGGCCGGGATGCCACCGGTAGAGCCACACGAGGACACCGATCGTCACGACGAAGTGCAGCGTGGCGTAGTAGTAGTTCATCCCCACGATGAGCCATGTCACCGAGTTCGCCGCATGGTTGATCGTCTGCTCGACGGCCGTCCCCAGGGCGTGCTCCACCTGCCAGATCCAGTCGGCGTTGCGCAGGGCGGCGGCCTTCTGCTCGGGTACGGCGTTGCGAACGAGTGAGTACGTCCAGTAACTGACCGCGATCAGCAGGATTTCGAACCAGATCCGCGGCCGGCGGGGCGAGCGGATCCGGTGGAGCCACGAGGAGCGGTCGCCGTCCGGCCGGTTGCCGTGCCCTTCGACCTCGTCGATGGGTGACAGCGGGGCCGTACGGCCTTCCAGAGTTCTCACGGTCGATTCACCCATGGGAGAAGGTTGCCAGTGACGGGTACCCCTACCGATCATCCGTCGGTCGGGTCTTCGGCGCGACCGCTCCGTCTTTCGGATGACCGCTGCCCCTGAGGTCCTGAGGCGGTTGAACCGCGGACCACAAGCTCGGGGAGGAACACGAACTCACTGTGCGGAGCGGGTGTGCCGCCGATCTCCTCCAGCAGCGTCCGCACCGCCGCCTGCCCCATCGCCTGCACCGGCTGCCGGATCGTGGTCAGCGGCGGGTCGGTGAAGGCTATGAGCGGGGAGTCGTCGAAACCGACGACCGAGACGTCCCGGGGGACGTCGAAACCCTGCTCGCGGGCCGCGCGGATGGCACCGAGGGCCATCATGTCGCTGGCGCACACCACCGCCGTGCAGCCCCGGGAGATCAGCGCCGAGGCGGCGGCCTGGCCGCCCTCCAGCGTGTACAGGGAGTGCTCGATCAGCGCCGCCGACTCCTCGGTGGTCAGACCGAGCCGCTCGGCCATGCCGAGCTGGAAACCCTCGATCTTGCGCAGAACGGGGACGAAACGCTTGGGGCCGACCGCCAGGCCGATCCGGGTGTGACCGAGTGCCACGAGATGGGTCACGGCCAGCCGCATCGCCGCCCGGTCGTCGGGCGAGACGAAAGGAGCCTGGACCTTCGGCGAGAAGCCGTTCAGGAGGACGAAGGGGACGCCCTGGCCGCGCAGCTGGTCGTAGCGCTGGGTGTCGGCGGTGGTGTCCGCGTGCAGCCCGGAGACGAAGATGATCCCGGAGACGCCCCGGTCCACCAGCATCTCGGTCAGCTCGTCCTCGGTGGATCCGCCGGGGGTCTGGGTGGCGAGCACCGGGGTGTAGCCCTGGCGGGTCAGGGCCTGGCCGATCACCTGGGCGAGCGCCGGGAAGATGGGGTTGTCCAGCTCGGGCGTTATCAGGCCGACCAGTCCGGCGCTGCGCTGGCGCAGCCGTACGGGGCGCTCGTAACCGAGGACGTCGAGCGCGGCAAGGACGGACTCGCGGGTGGCCGTGGCCACACCGGGCTTGCCGTTGAGCACGCGGCTGACTGTGGCTTCACTGACCCCCGCCTGGGCTGCGATGTCGGAGAGCCGCGCGGTCATGGGATGGGACTGTACCGCTCGCACGTCAGATTGCCCACCACGTGCAGGAATCGGCGGGAATAAGGACAGTGCTCCCCTCCGGGCCGTCCTCCGGCCGCTCCTGGGGCTGCCAGGGCACGCTGGAGAGCAGCCTCCTTCCGGGGCGGGGGAGCTGGATGTCACGGCCCAGGGTGTTGAGGGTGCAGACGAGGCCCGGACGGGACAGCGCCAGCACCCCTTCGGGGCCCGGCAGCCACCGCATCGGGCCGCTGTCCGGTCCGGGCAGACCGCGGCGCAGCGCGAGCGCCGAGCGGTACAGCTCCAGGGTGGAGAGCGGGTCGCCGGTCTGCGCCGCGACGGACAGGTCGCGCCAGGACTCGGGCTGCGGGAGCCAGCTCCCGCCGGGCCCGAAGCCGTACGGCGCCTCGCTGCCGGACCAGGGGATCGGGACGCGGCAGCCGTCGCGCATCCCGTCCTGGCCGGAGCCGCGGTGGAACGCCGGGTCCTGACGCACCTCGTCGGGCAGCTCGGTGACCTCGGGCAGGCCGAGCTCCTCGCCCTGGTAGATGTAGGCGGAGCCGGGCAGCGCCAGCATCAGCAGCGCGGCGGCCCGCGCCCGGCGCAGACCGGTGACGCCGTCTCCGTAGCGGGTGGTGTGACGTACCACGTCATGGTTGGAGAGCACCCAGGTCGTGGGCGCGCCCACGGAGGCGGTGGCGGCGAGGGAGGCGTCGATGACGGCCCGCATCGCGCCCGCGTCCCAGGGGCAGTTCAGGAACTGGAAGTTGAAGGCCTGGTGCAGCTCGTCGGGGCGTACGTAGAGGGCGAGCCGCTCGGGGGTCGGAGCCCAGGCCTCGGCCACCGCGATCCGCTCGCCCGGGTAGGAGTCGAGCAGCCGGCGCCAGCTGCGGTGGATCTCGTGGACCCCGTCCTGGTCGAAGAAGGGGAGCACCTGGGTGCCGATCAGACGGGCCTGCTCGGTGTGGCCGATGTCGGGCAGACCGGGGGCCTTGACCATGCCGTGGGCGACATCGACACGGAAGCCGTCCACACCGAGGTCCAGCCAGAACCGCAGCACCGACTCGAACTCGTCGCGCACCTCGGGGCAGTCCCAGTCGAGGTCGGGCTGCTCGGGTGCGAAGAGGTGGAGGTACCACTCGCCGTCCGCGACGCGTGTCCAGGCGGGGCCTCCGAAGACCGACTCCCAGTCGTTGGGGGGCAGTTCACCGGCCTCTCCCTTGCCGGGGCGGAAGAGGAAACGGGACCGCATCGGTGACCCGGGACCGTCGGCGAGCGCCCGGCGGAACCAGGCGTGCCGGTCGGACGTGTGGTTCGGGACGATGTCGACGATGACCCGCAGGCCCAGGGCGTGGGCGGCGCGCACCAGGTCGTCGGCGTCGGAGAGGTCCCCGAAGAGCGGATCGACGGCCCGGTAGTCGGCCACGTCGTAGCCGCCGTCCGCCTGCGGGGAGGCGTAGAAGGGTGTCAGCCAGACGGCGTCGACCCCTAGGTCGCGCAGGTGCGGGAGCCGCTCGCGGATGCCCCGCAGATCGCCGACGCCGTCCCCGTCGCTGTCGGCGAAGGACCGGACGTAGACCTGGTAGATGACGGCGTCGCGCCACCAGTCCTGTTCCTTCTCCCTGCCGGCAGGGCTCGCGAGGCGCTGGTCCGGCATCGGGGCCGAGGAGGTGAGGTCATGAGTCATGTGCGGTGTCCTCGCTTGTCAGAGCGGCTGACCTTGTAACGACATGAGGGGTGGCCTTGAAACGGTCCTGCAAGTGCTTACGAAAAGGCTTGCAGAGCTTCCGGGGGCATGGCAACCCCGCCCCGCCCTGTTCAGGCCCGTTCGGACGCCTCTGTCAAGCTCTCTCATGGCAACCGTAAGGACACGCGGATGTAACGAATCGCTGCCCTTGCAGAAAATTGCCGCAAGGTCTTTCGGCTCATTTGCATCCCTGTTACGTTCCTGGCAACCCGGAGCCGAGACAGGCCCCGGAGGTCCCCCGAGGCGAGGAAGCTTTCGGGGGAGGGACCTGTTGAAGGAGTTCACATGCGGCGTGGCATAGCGGCCACCGCGCTGGTCGCGGCCCTCGGCCTGACGATGGCGGCGTGCGGTGGGGACGGCGACACCCGGAGCGACAGCGCCAAGAAGGGCGGCAAGCTCTCCGGCACCGTCACTTACTGGGACACCTCGAACGAGGCGGAGAAGGGCACCTACCAGGCGCTCGCCGAGGGCTTCGAGAAGCTGCACCCGGGTGTCGACGTCAAGTACGTCAACGTCCCCTTCGGTGACGCGAACTCCAAGTTCAAGAACGCCGCGGGCGGCAACTCCGGAGCGCCCGACGTGATGCGCACCGAGGTCGCCTGGGTCGCCGACTTCGCCAACCTCGGATACCTCGCCCCGCTGGACGGCACCCCGGCGATCGACAAGGCGGAGGACTACCTCCCCCAGGCCGCCGCCTCGACGAAGTTCAAGGGCAAGACCTACGCGGTCCCGCAGGTCATCGACACCATGGCGCTCTTCTACAACAAGAAGATGCTCAAGGACGCCGGTGTCGCCACGCCGCCGGCCACCATCGCCGAGCTGAAGGCCGCCTCCGCCAAGATCAAGGAGAAGACCGGCAAGACCGGTTTCTACATGCGCGGCGACGACGCCTACTGGTTCCTCCCCTTCCTCTACGGCGAGGGCGGCGACATGGTCAACGCCAAGGACAAGCAGATCACCGTCGACGACGCGGCCGGTGTGAAGGCGTTCGCCGCCATCAAGGACCTCGTCGACTCGAAGGCGGCCATCACCGACGCCGCCGACGGCTGGAACAACATGCAGAACGCCTTCAAGAACGGCGACGTCGCGATGATGCTCAATGGCCCCTGGGCCATCGAGGACTCCCGCGCCGGCAAGCAGTTCACCGACAAGTCGAACCTCGGCATCGCCGCGGTCCCGGCCGGCAGCGTCAAGCAGGGATCCCCGCAGGGCGGCTGGAACCTGTCCGTCTACGCGGGCTCCAAGAACCTCGACGCCTCCTACGAGTTCGCCAAGTACATGAGCTCCGCGACGGTGCAGCAGCAGACGACCGAGAAGCTCAGCCTGCTGCCGACCCGTACCTCCGTCTACGCCGTCCCCTCGGTCTCCGGCAACGAGATGGTGAAGTTCTTCAAGCCGGCCGTCGACAAGGCCGTCGAGCGCCCGTGGATCCCCGAGGGCAACTCGCTCTTCGAGCCCCTCAAGGTCGAGATGGCCAAGGTGCTCACCGGCAAGGCGACCCCGGAGCAGGCCGCGAAGAGCAGCGGCGAGGCCTACGGCAAGCTGCTCAAGGACTACAAGTAAGTCACGGGAAGGGCTGACCGACCAATGGCTGTCGAGACCAGCCAGTCGGTGACGCAGGCCGCGGGCGCCCCAGGCGCCCGCGGCCGCGGCCACCGCACTGACAAGAACCCGGGCAGGCTGCGCAGGGCGCTGTCCACCCACTGGTACGCCTGGAGCATGGTCGTTCCGGTGGTGACCGTGATCGGCGTGATCATCGGCTATCCGCTGGTGCGCGGCATCTATCTGTCGCTGACCGACGCCAACGAGGCCAACGTCGAGCGGACCATCGGCGTCAATCACATCCCGGCGACCTACGAGTACATCGGTCTCGACAACTACAAGGCGATCCTCGGCGACAGCGTCTTCTGGGACCGGCTCGGCTGGACCGTCGTGTGGACCGTCAGCTGTGTCGCCGTCTCCTTCACCCTCGGCCTCGTCCTGGCGAACATGCTCAACCGGCAGATCAAGGGCCGCGGCTTCTACCGCATGGCGCTGATCCTGCCCTGGGCAGTGCCCGCCTTCGTCTCCGTCTTCACCTGGCGGCTGCTGTTCAACGAGCGCGGCGGCCTCTTCAACAAGCTCCTCACCGGTGGCGGCTTCGACGGCATCTCCTGGCTGAACGACCCCACCTGGGCCAAGATCTCCGTCATCGCGGTCAACGTCTGGCTCGGTGTCCCCTTCATGCTCGTCGCCCTGCTCGGCGGGCTCCAGTCCATCCCCGGCGAGCTGTACGAGGCCGCCGAGATGGACGGCGCGACCGCCTGGCAGCGCTTCCGCCACATCACCCTGCCCGGGCTGCGCTCGGTGAGCAGCACGGTGATCCTGCTCAGCTCCATCTGGACCTTCAACATGTTCCCGGTGATCTTCCTGCTCACCCGGGGCGGGCCCGGTGACGCCACGGAGATCCTGGTGACCTACGCGTACCGGCTCTCCTTCGTCGTCAGCCCCCGCGACTACGCCGGATCCGCCGCCTGGGGCGTGCTGATCCTGCTGCTCCTGTCGCTCTTCGCCGTGGTCTACCGCCGCGCGCTCCGCAAGCAGGGAGAGGTGTGGTGACCTCCATGACCACGCAGACGCACACCCCGAAGAAGGTCCGGGCGCGCGGCGAACGCTCCCCGCTGGCCTCCGCCGGACTCCATCTGACGCTCCTGGTCGCCTCCGTCATCGCGGTGTTCCCGCCGCTGTGGCTGGTGGTCACCTCCTTCAAGCCGAAGTCCGAGGCCTTCGACACCTCGCTGGTCAAGGACTTCACCCTCGGCAACTACAGCCATGTCATCAACGACACCGCGTTCCTGTCCTGGCTCGGCAACTCGCTGATCGTCGTCGGCCTGACCACGGTGATCGGCGTGTTCATCTCCGCCACCACCGGCTACGCCGTCAGCCGCTTCCGGTTCCCCGGAATGCGCCCGCTGATGTGGATGCTGCTGATCACCCAGATGTTCCCGGTCGCCGTGCTGATCGTGCCGCTGTACAACCTGCTCGCGGGCCTCGGCCTGCTCAACCAGCCGATCGGCCTGGTCATCACCTACCTCACCATCGCCGTGCCGTTCTGCGCCTGGATGATGAAGGGGTACTTCGACGGCATCCCCGTCGAGATCGACGAGGCGGGCCGGGTCGACGGGCTCAACCCCTTCGGCACCTTCTGGCGGCTGATCCTGCCGCTCGCGAAGCCGGGACTCGCGGTCACCGCGTTCTACAGCTTCATCACCGGCTGGGCCGAGGTCGCCTACGCCTCCGCCTTCATGACCGGCGAGGAGAACCTCACGCTCGCCGGCGGCCTGCAGAGCTTCGTCAACCAGTACACCAGCGACTGGGGTTCGCTGACCGCCGCCGCCGTGATCATCGCGGTGCCCGCGGCGATCGTCTTCGGACTCGCCCAGCGCCATCTCGTCTCCGGACTGACGGCCGGCGCGACCAAGTCCTGACCCCCGCCGCGCCCTTCGCCCGTACGCGATCCACGTCTGCGGTGCCGGTCCGGCCGTCCCCGGGCCGGCACCGCTCCCACTTCCGACCACCAGGGAAGACATGACCCAGCACCTCGCTGCCCCCACCGACCCGACCACCGGGACCCAGCCCGGCTGGTGGCGTGACGCGGTGATCTACCAGGTCTATCCGCGCAGCTTCGCCGACGGAAACGGCGACGGCATGGGCGACCTCGAAGGGGTGCGCAGCCGGCTGCCCCACCTCAAGGACCTCGGCGTCGACGCCGTCTGGCTGAGCCCCTTCTACGCCTCTCCGCAGGCGGACGCGGGTTACGACGTCGCCGACTACCGCGCCATCGACCCGATGTTCGGCACCCTGCACGACGCCGACGCCGTCATCCGCGAAGCACACCGGCTCGGTCTGCGCATCATCGTCGACCTCGTCCCCAACCACTGCTCCGACCAGCACGAATGGTTCAAGCGGGCGCTGGCCGAGGGTCCCGGCTCGCCGCTGCGCGAGCGCTTCCACTTCCGCCCCGGCCGCGGCGCCGACGGCTCCGAGCCGCCCAACGACTGGGAGTCCATCTTCGGCGGCCCCGCCTGGACGCGGGTCGCGGACGGCGAGTGGTACCTCCACCTCTTCGCGCCCGAGCAGCCGGACTTCAACTGGGACCACCCGGCCGTACGGGACGAGTTCCGCTCGATCCTGCGCTTCTGGCTCGACATGGGTACCGATGGCTTCAGGATCGACGTCGCCCACGGGCTCGTGAAGGCCCCGGGCCTGCCCGACCTCGGCCACAGCGAACAGCTCAAGCTCCTCGGCAACCAGGTGCTGCCCTTCTTCGACCAGGACGGCGTCCACGAGATCTACCGCTCCTGGCGCCAGGTCCTCGACGAGTATGCGGGCGACCGCATCGGCGTCGCCGAGGCCTGGACCCCCAGCGCCGAACGCACCGCGCTGTACCTGCGCCCCGACGAGCTGCACCAGGCCTTCAACTTCCACTACCTGGGCACCGGCTGGGACGCCTCGGCGCTGCGGGCGGCCATCGACGAGTCACTGGACGCGATGCGGCCGGTCGGCGCTCCCACCACCTGGGTGCTCTCCAACCACGACGTCGTCCGGCACACCACCCGGTTCGCCGACGAGAGCGCCGAGCAGGGCCTTCGCCGGGCGCGGGCCGCCGCGCTGCTGATGCTGGCGCTGCCCGGCTCCGCCTACATCTACCAGGGCGAGGAGCTCGGCCTGCCCGAGGTCACCGACCTGCCCGACGAGGTGCGCCAGGACCCCTCCTTCTTCAAGGAGAACGGCCAGGAGGGACTGCGCGACGGCTGCCGCGTCCCCATCCCGTGGACGGCGGAGGGCAGTTCGTACGGCTTCGGCAGCGGAGGCAGCTGGCTGCCGCAGCCCGACAGTTGGGCCGCGCTCAGCGTCGAGGCGCAGACCGGTGACCCGAACTCGACGCTGGAGCTGTACCGCAGCGCGCTGGCGCTGCGCCGGGAGCTCCCGGCGCTCGGCGCGGGCGAGTCGGTCGACTGGCTGGACGCGCCCGAGGGTGTGCTCGCCTTCCGCCGGGACGACTTCGTGTGCACGGTGAACACCACCGGCGCGGCGATACGGATACCGTCACCCGGGCGGCTGCTCCTCGCCAGCGCCGAGCCCGGCCTCGCGGACGGCTCCGCCGAACTGCCCGCCGACAGCGCCCTGTGGTGGGCGGTGTGACGATTCCCCGGCCGCGGGGCGCCGAGACGGGCGCCCCGCGGCTCGCGGACATCGCGGCCCAAGCGAATGTCAGCGAGGCCACCGTCAGCCGTGTACTGAACGGAAAGGCGGGCGTCGCCGGCCCCACCCGGCACCGCGTCCTCGCCGCGCTGGACGTGCTCGGCTACGAACGTCCCGTACGGCTGCGCCGGCGCAGCGCGGGCCTGATCGGCCTGGTGATCCCGGAGCTGACCAACCCGATCTTCCCGGCTTTCGCACAGGTCATCGAACAGACCCTGGCCGGCCACGGATACACCCCGGTGCTCTGCACCCAGATGCCGGGTGGCGCCACCGAGGACGAACTGGTCGAGCAGCTGGAGGAGCGGGGCGTCACCGGCATCGTGTTCCTCTCCGGGCTGCACGCCGACACCGCGGCCGATCCCACGCGCTATGCCGAACTGACGGCCCGCAAGGTGCCGTTCGTCCTCATCAACGGCTTCAATGAACGCGTCAGCGCGCCCTTCGTGTCGCCCGACGACCGCGCGGCGGCACGCATGGCCGTGCGTCATCTCGTGGAGCTGGGCCATGAACGCATCGGCCTTGCCGTCGGGCCGACGCGCTACGTGCCCTCGAGACGCAAGGCCGAAGGCTTCGTCGCGGCGATGCGCGACCTGCTCCGCGTCGACCGCGATGAGGCCGAACTGCTCGTCCAGCGGACCCTCTTCACCGTCGAGGGCGGCCATGCCGCGGCCGGGTCCCTGCTCGACCAGGGCTGCACCGGCATCGTCTGCGGCAGCGACATGATGGCGCTCGGCGCGGTGCGCGCCGTGCGCGGGCGCGGCCTCGACGTGCCCGGGGACATCTCGGTCGTGGGCTTCGACGACTCGCAGTTGATCGCCTTCACCGACCCGCCGCTCACCACCGTGCGCCAGCCCGTGCAGGCCATGGCGACGGCCGCCGTCGGCGCGCTCCTCGAGGAGATCGACGGAAACCCCGTGCAGCGCACGGAGTTCGTCTTCCAGCCGGAACTCGTGGTCCGCGGATCGACCGCGCAGGTACGCCGAGGACGCCGCCAGAAGGGTTGACCGGCGCCCGGGCGGCTCGTACGGTCACGTCTGAAATAAATTTCTGCTGTCTTGCAGAAAGATTTCTCAACCGTTTCACGTGAACGCGCGGCCCCGTGGCCCGGGCGAGCCGCCCCGCACGAGGCCGTATCCCCCTCACGCAGGAGGCTCCCCATGGCCCGCAGAAGTGCCAGAGCCCGCATACCCGTCGCCGCCGTCCTCGCCCTCGCGGCTGGGGCGGCGGCCGGAGTGCTGATCCCCGCCCCGGCGGCCCAGGCCGATCCCCCCGGGGACAAGGACGTCACCGCCGTCCTCTTCGAGTGGAAGTTCAGCTCCGTCGCCCGGGCGTGCACCGACTCGCTCGGTCCCGCCGGCTACGGCTACGTCCAGGTCTCGCCGCCGCAGGAGCACATCCAGGGCAGTCAGTGGTGGACGTCGTACCAGCCCGTCAGCTACAAGATCGCCGGACGGCTCGGCGACCGCACCGCCTTCCGCGACATGGTGAACACCTGCCACGCGGCCGGCGTCAAGGTCGTCGCCGACACCGTCATCAACCACATGGCGGCCGGGCCCGGTGTGGGCACGGGCGGCTCCTCGTACGAGAAGTACGACTACCCCGGCACCTACTCCGGCGCCGACATGGACGACTGCCGCAGCCAGATCGGCAGCAACTACGGCGACCGCGCCAACGTCCAGAACTGCGAACTCGTCGGCCTCGCCGACCTCGACACCGGCGAGGAGTACGTGCGCGGACGTATCGCCGGCTACCTCGACGACCTGCTGTCGCTGGGCGTCGACGGCTTCCGGATCGACGCGGCCAAGCACATCCCCGCGGGCGACCTCGCGAACATCAAGTCCCGGCTCACCAACCCCGGCGTGTACTGGAAGCAGGAGGCGATCCACGGCGCGGGCGAGGCCGTCTCGCCCGGTGAGTACACCGGCAACGGCGACGTGCAGGAGTTCCGGTACGCCCGCGACCTCAAGCGGGTCTTCCAGAACGAGAACCTCGCCTACCTGAAGAACTACGGCGAGGCGTGGGGATATCTGCCGTCGGGCAAGGCCGCCGTCTTCGTCGACAACCACGACACCGAGCGCGGCGGCGACACCCTCACCTACAAGGACGGCGCGAACTACACCCTCGCGCAGGTCTTCATGCTGGCCTGGCCGTACGGCGCGCCGGACGTCCACTCCGGCTACGAGTGGACCGACAAGGACGCCGGGCCGCCGGCCGGCGGAACGGTCGGCGCCTGCTACGCGGACGGCTGGAAGTGCCAGCACGCGTGGCGGGAGATCGCCTCGATGGTCGCCCTGCGTAATGTGTCGACCGGGCAGTCGGTCACCGACTGGTGGGACGACGGCGGCGACCGGATCGCCTTCGGCAGGGGCACCAAGGCCTACGTCGCCCTGAACCACGAGACGTCCCCGCTGACCCGCACCTTCCAGACCTCGCTGCCGTCCGGCACCTACTGCGACGTCCAGTCGAACACCCCCGTCACGGTCGGTGCCTCCGGCCAGTTCACCGCCACCCTCGCCCCGGACACGGCGCTCGCGCTGCACGCGGGGGCGCGGAGCTGCGGCAGCGCGACGACCGCGTCGGGCGCGTCCTTCGCCGTGAACGCCACGACGACGCCCGGCCAGAACATCTACGTCACCGGTGACCGGCCGGAACTCGGCAACTGGTCCCCTGCGGCCGCCCTGAAGCTGGACCCGGCGAGCTACCCCGTCTGGAAACTCGACGCGTCCCTCCCGGCCGGGACGGCCTTCGCGTACAAGTACCTCCGCAAGGACGCCTCCGGGAACGTGGTCTGGGAAACCGGTGCCAACCGTACGGCCACTGTGCCGGCGACCGGCAAGGTCACCCTCAACGACACCTGGCGCGGCTGACGCCGGGTGTCCCTCCGACCGCCGCTCCGCGCGCCCATCCCCGCTGCGCGCGGAGCGGCGACTCCTCCTTCTCGTCCCTGATCAGGAGCACCCCTGTGACACAGCCCCCGCGCGGCAGGCGCAGAACCACAGCGGCGGCGCTGGCCGCCGCCCTGTGCGCGGCGCTCGCGCCCGCTCTCCCGGCCGCCGCCGCACCCCGCCCGCCCGCTCCGCCCTCCGACCGCGCCCTCGCCTCGCAGCCCGCGCGGCACGACGTGACCCGGGAGCAGTTCTACTTCGTCCTGCCCGACCGGTTCGCGAACGGCGACCGTGCCAACGACCACGGCGGGCTGACCGGTTCCCGGCTCGAGACCGGGTTCGACCCGGCCGACAAGGGGTTCTACCAGGGCGGCGACCTCAAGGGGCTCACCCAGCGCCTCGACTACATCAAGGGGCTCGGCACCACCTCCATCTGGATGGCGCCGATCTTCAAGAACCGGCCCGTCCAGGGCACCGGCAATGGGGGCACCTCCCAGGCCGAAGGCTCTGGGGGAGCGTCCGCCGGCTACCACGGCTACTGGATCACGGACTTCACCCAGGTCGACCCGCACTTCGGCACCAACGCCGACCTGGAGCGGCTGATCGACAAGGCCCACGCCAAGGGCATGAAGGTCTACTTCGACGTCATCACCAACCACACCGCCGACACCGTCGACTACGCCGAGAAGACGTACGGCTACCGGCCCAAGGGGTCCCACCCCTACCTGGACCGGAACGGCCGCCCCTTCGACGACCGCACCACCCCGGGCACGGTCGACAAGGACTCCTTCCCCTACACGCCGACCACCGGGACACACCCTGGCGGCAAGGTCCCGGCCTGGCTCAACGACCCGACGATGTACCACAACCGCGGCGACTCCACCTGGGTGGGCGAGAGCGCCGAGTACGGAGACTTCTCCGGCCTCGACGACCTGTGGACCGAGCGTCCCGAAGTCGTCGACGGCATGAAGAGGATCTACGAGAAGTGGGTCCGCGACTTCGACGTCGACGGCTTCCGGATCGACACCGTGAAACACGTCGACCTGGACTTCTGGACCCAGTGGGCGACCGCCCTGGACGCCTACGCCGCCAAGCGCGGCCGCGAGGACTTCTTCATGTTCGGCGAGGTCTACTCCGCCGACGCCTCCGTCACCGCCCCCTACGTCACCCGCGGCCGTCTCGACGCCACCCTCGACTTCCCCTTCCAGGACGCGGCCCGCGCCTACGCCTCGCAGGGCGCCGGAGCGGACCGGCTCGCCAAGGTATTCGCCGAGGACTACCGGTACACCACCGACAAGGCCAACGCCTATGAGCAGGTCACCTTCCTCGGCAACCACGACATGGGCCGCATCGGGACCTTCCTCCGGCAGGACCACCCCGGCGCAGGCGACGCCGAACTGCTGAAGCGCTCCCGGCTCGCCAACGAGCTGATGTTCCTCAGCCGCGGCAACCCGGTCGTCTACTACGGCGACGAGCAGGGCTTCACGGGCGCCGGCGGTGACAAGGACGCCCGCCAGACCCTCTTCGCCTCGAAGACCCCCGACTACCTCGACGACGACCAGCTCGGTACCGACCGCACCCACGCCGACGACGCGTACGACCCCGCCCACCCCACCTACCGGGCGATCGCCGCGCTGTCGAAGCTCACGCGACAGCACCCGGCGCTGCGCGACGGAGTCCAGCGCGAGCGGTACGCCAAGGACTCCGTGTACGCCTTCTCCCGTACGGACGCCCGGGCGGGCGCCGGAGCCACCGAATACGTCGTCGCCCTCAACAACGCCACCACCGAGAAGACCGTGACGCTGCCGGTGGACTCCGCCGACTTCCGTGCCCTGTACGGGGGTTCGGGAGCCGTCCACTCCACCGACGGGAAGATCACCGTCACCGTCCCGGCCCTGGCGTCGCTCGTTCTGCGCGCCGACGAGCCCGTGGCACGGCCGGCCACCGGCCCTTCACTCACGCTCAAGGCCCCCGCCGCCGGCGCCACCGGCACCGTCGAGATCTCCGCGGACGTGGACGGCGGCCGGCTCAACCGGGTCGTCTTCGCCGCCCAGGCCGGATCCGGCGCCTGGAAGGTCCTCGGCTCCGCGGACCACGCGCCGTACAAGGTGACCCAGCACATCACCGCCCCGGAGGGCACCGCCCTGCGCTACAAGGCCGTCGCCGTCGACACCCTGGGCCGTACCGCGAGCGCGCTCGCGTCCACCACGGCCGGCCGGACCCCTCCGCCCGCCAAGCCGGTTGCCGTCGAGCGCGACCACGCCGTCGTCCACTACCGGCGGGCCGACGGCGACTACGCCGGCTGGAAGCTGAGGGCCGAGGGCCGGGAGGCGGCCTTCACCGGCCGGGACGCCTACGGCGCGTTCGCCTGGGTCAAGCTGCCCGAGGACGCCACGACCGTCCCGTACACCGTCGAGAAGGACGGGACCGCCGACGGCCCGCAGCGCACGATCACCCTCGCCCGCACCGGCGAGGTCTGGATCGAGCAGGGCAAGGACGGCCAGGCCGACACCGCCCCCGACGGCGCGAAGCCGCCCCAGGACCCGGCCAGGGCCGTCCTGCACTACAACCGCTCCGACGGCGACTACGACGGCTGGGGCCTGCACACCTGGACCGGCGCCGCGCAGCCCACCGACTGGTCCAAGCCGCTGATGCCCGTGCGGGAGGACGCGTACGGGGTCACCTTCGAGGTACCGCTGGCCGACGGCGCGACCTCGCTCAACTACATCCTCCACAAGGGTGACCAGAAGGATCTGCCGAGCGATCAGGCCCTCACCTTCGGCACCCACGGCCGCGAGGTCTGGCTGCTCGCCGGACAGCCGGCGTATCTGCTCCCGCAGACCGGGGGCACGCCCTCGCTCGACCTGGCCAAGGCCGAGGCCCAGTTCATCGACCGCACGACCGTCGTCTGGAAGGTGAAGGCGACCGACGCCACGAGCCAGCAGCTCGTGTACGCCCCCGACGGATCCCTCCGGGTCGTGGACGGGGCGCTCAGCGACGAGGGCCAGTGGCTGCGGCTGAACCCGGGCGCCCTGACCGACGCCCAGAAGGCGAAGTACCCGCACCTGAAGGACTACCCGGCCTTCACCGTCGACCCGCGCGACCGCGACCGGGTCACGGACGCCCTGCGCGGACAGCTCATCGCCACCCAGCGGGCGGCCAACGGCGCACTGCTGGCCGCCACGGGGGTCCAGATCCCCGGCGTGCTCGACGATCTCTACGACGCTACGGACGCGAAGCTCGGCCCGGTCTTCACCCGGGGCCGCCCGACCCTGTCCGTGTGGGCCCCCACCGCCCGTAAGGTCTCCCTCGACCTCGACGGGAAGACCGTGCCGATGCGCCGCGACGACACCACCGGCGTCTGGTCTGTCACCGGACCGCCGAGCTGGCGCGGCAAGCCGTACCGCTACGACGTCACGGTGTACGCGCCCAGTACGCAGAAGATGGTCACCAACCAGGTCACCGACCCGTACGCCACCGCGCTGACCACCGACTCGGCCCGCAGCCTCGTCGTGGACCTCGCCGACCCGAAGCTCGCCCCCAGCGGCTGGTCGGCCCTGAGGAAGCCCGCGGCCGTGGAGCTCAGGGACGCCCAGATCCAGGAGCTGCACATCCGCGACTTCTCCGTCGCGGACCGCACCAGTGCCCATCCCGGCGGTTATCTCGCCTTCACCGACCGGGACTCGGCCGGGATGCAGCACCTGAAGGCCCTCGCCGACAGCGGCACGTCGTACGTCCACCTGCTGCCCGCCTTCGACATCGGCACCATCCCCGAGAAGGCGTCCGACCAGGCCACCCCGGCCTGCGATCTGAAGGTGTACGCCCCCGACTCCGACGAGCAGCAGACGTGCGTGGCGCAGGCCGCCGCCAAGGACGCCTACAACTGGGGCTACGACCCACTGCACTACACCGTGCCCGAGGGCTCGTACGCCTCCGACCCCGAGGGCACCCGTCGCACGGTCGAGTTCCGGCGGATGGTCCAGTCCCTCAACGGCACCGGACTGCGCGTCGTCATGGACGTCGTCTACAACCACACCGTCGCGAGCGGCCAGGCGGAGAAGTCGGTCCTGGACCGGATCGTCCCCGGCTACTACCAGCGCCTCCTCGCGGACGGCACCGTCGCCACCTCCACCTGCTGCGCCAACACCGCGCCCGAGAACGCCATGATGGGCAAGCTCGTCGTCGACTCGGTCGTCACCTGGGCGAAGGAGTACAAGGTCGACGGCTTCCGCTTCGACCTGATGGGACACCACCCGAAGGCCAACATCCTCGCCGTCCGCAAGGCCCTCGACGCGCTCACGGTCGAGCACGGCGGGGTCGACGGCAAGAAGATCGTCCTCTACGGCGAGGGCTGGAACTTCGGCGAGATCGCCGACGACGCGCGTTTCGTCCAGGCCACCCAGAAGAACATGGCCGGGACGGGCGTGGCGACCTTCTCCGACCGGGCCCGTGACGCCGTGCGCGGCGGCGGCCCCTTCGACGAGGACCCCGGGGTCCAGGGCTTCGCCTCCGGCCTGTACACCGCTCCCAACTCCTCCAAGGCCAACGGAACCCCCGCGGAGCAGAAGGCCCGGCTGCTGCACTACCAGGACCTGATCAAGGTCGGCCTCACCGGCAACCTCGCGTCCTACACCTTCACCGACACGAACGGCCGTACCGTCAAGGGCTCCGAGGTCGACTACAACGGCGCCCCGGCCGGCTACGCCGCCGCCCCCGGCGACGCGCTCGCCTACGCCGACGCCCACGACAACGAGTCCCTGTACGACGCGCTCGCCTTCAAGCTGCCGACGGGCACCTCGCCCGACGACCGGGCGAGGGCTCAGGTCCTGGCCATGGCGACGGCCACCCTGTCCCAGGGGCCCGCGCTCTCCCAGGCGGGCTCGGACCTGCTGCGCTCCAAGTCGCTCGACCGCAACTCCTTCGACAGCGGCGACTGGTTCAACGCCATCCACTGGGACTGCCGCGACGGCAACGGCTTCGGGCGGGGGCTGCCGCCCGCCGCCGACAACCGGTCCAAGTGGCCGTACGGAAAGCCGCTGCTCACCACCGGATCGCTGAGCGTCGGCTGCCCGCAGATCGAGGGCGCGTCCGCCGCCCACCGGGACCTGCAGAAGATCCGCTCCACCGAGAAGGCGTTCGGCCTCGCCACGGCGGCCGACGTCCAGTCGCGGCTCTCGTTCCCGCTCTCCGGGGCGGACGAGACTCCGGGCGTGATCACCATGCGCCTCGGTGAGCTCGTGGTCGTCTTCAACGCCACCCCGGAGACGAGCACGCAGCGCGTCCCGGCGCTCGCGGGCACCGGCCACACCCTGCACCCGATCCAGGCGCGGGGCGCGGACCCGGTGGTCAAGAGGGCTTCGTACGACACCGGTTCGGGCACGTTCACCGTCCCGGCGCGTACGGTCGCCGTGTTCACCCGCGACTGACCCACCCACGAGGGCGGGGCCCCACGGTCCCGCCCTCGACGGTCACGGTCCGGCGATGGCCAGGTCAGGTCGGGTCGGGCCAGGTCAGAGGGCCTTCTCCAGCAGTGTCACCCCGTACAGCGTGCCGTCCGCGGCGACCTTCCCCGGCTCCTCGCCGACGACCCGGTAGCCCGCGTCCTCGTAGTACGCGCGCAGCCTGTGGCTGTGGGCCACACAGTCCAGCCGCGCGAGCGTCCGCCCCGCCGCCGCCATCCGCTCCTCGGCGTGCGCCAGCAGCGTCCGTCCCGTACCGGCGGGAGCTCTCTCCCGGTCGGTCATCAGCCGGTGCACATAACCGGCGACCGGCGGCTGCGGCCCCCACGCCGGCTCGTCGTCCCACCACAGTTCGTACGCGCCGACGGCCTGCCCGTCCACCTCCGCGAGCCACACCTCCCCCTCGGCGATCCACCGTCGGAAGTGCTCGACGCCCTTGTCACCGGGCTTCCACTGGTCGATACCGAGGCGCCGCATCCAGCGGGCCGCCCCGTCGAAGAGGCCGACCAGCGTGGGGAGATCACCGTCGCCGGCCGTGCGGAAGATGAGAGGCACGGGCATGGCGATCACCGTAACCGACGGCGCCGGCCTCACTGGCGCGGGCGCTGGGCCGGAACCCCCGGGGCCAGTCCGATGAGCCGGCCGACCAGGTCGCCGAAGGGCCCGTCGGCGGGTTCGTGCGCCAGGATGCCGGTCAGGACCGACGCCATCTCCTCGTCGTACGCGGCGCTCACCGCGGCCAGCGCCCCGAAGTCGTGCACCAGCTGCAGCTCCAGCTCCGCGCGCGGAATGCGGCGCCCGTCCAGCCAGATCAGCGCCGTCGACTCGGCCAGCGACACCCAGGACCGCACGACCAGTTCGAGGCGGGCCGGCGGGTCGGTGATCCCGATGTGCGCGAGGATCTGCTCGTACGCGGCCTGCCGCACCTCGTCGATCATCGCGTTCGTCGTCGAGGACCCGACGGCCGGGCCGCCGCGCATCAGCGCCGAGAAACCCGGACCGTGGTCCTCCACGAAGTCGAAGAACCGGCCCATCACCCGCAGCAGCCGTACACCAAGCGGCCCTTGGTGCGGCTCGACGAACCGGCCCGCCAGATCGTCCGCCGCCCGCCGAAGCGCGGCCTCGTACAGGCTCTGCTTGCCCGGGAAGTAGTGGTAGACGAGCGGCCGTGAGATCCCCGCGGCGGCGGCGATCTCGTCGATCGACACCTCGTCGGGGGAGCGGTGGCTGAACAGCTCGAGCGCCACCCCGATCAGCTGCTGCTTGCGCTCCTCGACGCCCATTCTGCGGCGTACCCCGGTCGTCATGCGAACAGACTAACGGGCGTCCGTTACGCTCCCCTCACATGAGCGCTTCCGATCAGGACACACCCGCACCGACCGAGGGGATGAGCCCCAAGCAGGCCCGCCGTCTGAGGATCGCCGCGGCGTCCGTGCTGTTGGTGACGATGGCCGTGGTGCTGGTGGTCCGGCTCGCCAGCCGGACCTCCGTCCTGGTCGTCGGCGTGTACGGACTCGCCATGATCCTGTGCGGAGTCGTGATCGAGCTCTCCCGCAACGGCCGCACCCGGCTGGGCACCTGGCTGCTCGCCGGCGGCCTGCTCGCCGCGCTGGCCGCCGACTGGCTGCTGCTTCCCTGACCTACAGGTCCAGGACGAGCAGGTCGCCGAGGCACCGCGAGACGCAGATCAGCATGGAGTCGTCCCGCTCGGAGTCCGTCAGCAGCTCGTCGCGGTGGTCGATCTCGCCGTCCAGGACCCGCTGTTGGCAGGTCCCGCAGAACCCCTGCTCGCAGGAGTACGAGACGTTCGGCAGCTCCGCACGGACGGCGGCGAGCAGGGACTGGCCGGCCGCCACCTCCACCGTCCGCCCGGAGCGCCGCAGTTCCACCTCGAACGGGCCACCGGGCGCGGCGGCCGTGGGCGCGAACCGCTCCAGATGGAGCTCCCGGCCCTCGGGCAGCGCGGCGGCGACCGCGTCCATCAGTCCGTCCGGTCCGCAGCAGTAGACGGCCGCCCCGGCCGGCGCGTCGCCCAGGAAGGCCAGATCGGGCAGCCCCGACTCGTCCTCGGCGACGACCGTGACGCGCTCGCCCTCCTTGCCCAGGCGCTCGATCTCCGCCAGGAACGGCATCGAGACCCGGTTCCGCCCGCAGTACAGCAACCGCCAGTCGGCGCCCGCGGCTTCGGCGGCGCGCAGCATCGGCAGTACGGGCGTGATCCCGATGCCGCCCGCGACGAAGACATACGCGGGCGCCTCCACCAGCGGGAAGCGGTTGCGGGGACCGCGGATCTCGATCTCGGCCCCTTCGTGGAGGAGCTTGTGGACCTCGAGGGAGCCGCCCCGCCCGTCCTCGATGAGCCGCGTCGCCACCGTGTACGTGTCGGAGTCTTCCGGGTCGCCGCACAGCGAGTACTGGCGGACCAGGCCCGACGGCAGGACGAGATCGAGATGCGCGCCGGGCTCCCAGGGCGGCAGATCGGTACCTTCCAGACGCAGCTGGACCACTCCGTCGGCCGGGGCGGTCCGCTCGGTGACGAGGACCCTGCGGACGCTCGTCCTGCGGCGGCCGCGGCCCGACACCGGCTCTTCGAGGGCGGGCATCGGCCACAGCGGGGAGCCGCTGATCCGGCGGCGCATCGCCCGCCTGGCGAGCAGGGCGGCCGCGGCGACGAGGACAAGGGTGCGGGTACGGGGCATGGCTCAGTGACCTCCGTTGGCGCCGGGCGAGGCGGCGAGATAGGCGACCGCCTGGGCCGTGCTGCCCTCCTGGGAGGGGTGGTAGGCGCGGCTCAGATAACGCGGGATGGACCGCAGCATCGCCGTCGTGGACGGCAGCAGACCCTCGCGGCCCTTGGCGACGGGCTGCGCCACGGACGCCTTTCCGTCGAGGAGCGAGGGGTCGTTCTCCATGAAGAAGCGGGCGCCGCGCTGCCAGAGGAAAACCAGGGCGGTGAAGGCGGTGGCCCAGGTGCGCGCGCGGCGGCGGTAGCTGCCGTCGACGTGCATGAACAGGTCGAAGGCGACCGAGCGGTGCTCGACCTCCTCGGCGCCGTGCCAGCGCAGCAGATCCAGCATCACCGGGTCGGCGCCGCGCCGGTCCAGTTCCTCGGCGTTGAGCACCCAGTCGCCCAGGAAGGCGGTGTAGTGCTCGATCGCGGCGATCAGCGCGACCCGCTCCATCAGCCACCACTCGCGCGCCCGGCCCGGCGGCAGCGTCCGGTCGCCGAGCAGCTTCTCGAAGAGCCAGTCGACCTGCGCGGTGTAGGGGGTGGGGTCCAGACCCTGCGCGGCGAGGTGGGGGAGTACGTCGTCGTGGGCCTGGGAGTGCATGGCCTCCTGGCCGATGAACCCGAGGACGTCCTCGCGCAGCCGGTCGTCGCGGATGTACGGCAGCACCTGCTTGTAGACGTGCACGAACCAGCGTTCGCCGGCCGGGAGCAGCAGGTGGAGCACATTGATCGTGTGGGTGGTGAAGGGGTCGCCGGGAACCCAGTGGAGCGGGGTCTTCTCCCAGTCGAAGGAGACCTTGCGGGCCTTGAGCGCGATGTGTTCCGACGCCACCGGTGCAGGCTGCGTATTAGACATGGCGTCAATGTACTGACGGGTAAGCGGTTGGCAACAGGGTCGTGCACCGGATTTCGACCCCGGCCGGCCCGCGATGGCCGATGATCGTGTGCATGGCCGGACCCAAGAGAAGAGCAGAGATATTCGGCGTCACCGAGGACGACCCCCGGTTCGCCGCTCCCGCCACCGGTGACGAACGCCGGGTCCTGCTGGGTGTCCTCGGCGCCCAGCGCGCGACGCTGGAGCTGAAGTGTTCCGGGCTGGACGTGGAGCTGGCCCGGCGGGCAGTGGAGCCGTCGACGCTCTCGCTGCTCGGCCTGGTCCGGCATCTCGCCGATGTCGAGCGGCGCTGGTTCCGGCAGGTGCTGGCCGGCCGGGACGCGCCGCCCCTGTTCTCGTCCGAGGCCGACCCGGACGGGGACTTCGACGGCGCGGTCTCCACCCCCGAGGCCGTCGCGGAGGCATGGAAGGCCTGGCGCACGGAGGTGGCGTTCGCCGACGACTTCGCCGTCGGGGCACCCGACCTCGATGTCGAGGGTGAGGACGCGTGGCGCGGGACGGTGTCGCTGCGCTGGGTGCTCATCCACATGATCGAGGAGTACGCCCGGCACAACGGCCACGCCGACCTGCTGCGAGAGCGGATCGACGGAGCGATCGGCGTGTGAGGGCGGCGGCGCCGGGCGCGCCGGGCGACGCCCTGCGAACCGCCGGCGGAGCGCGCCCGGGCATCCGGCTGACCGGGTGGGAGCCACCCGCGAACCGCCCGCGGACCAAGGCCGGGCATCCGGCTCACCGCGCCGGGCGGCGACCCGCGAACCACTAGCGGAGCGCGCCCAGTCGGGTGCCGTCCTTCAGGCTGCCCTCCAGCTGCGCCCGGGCGCCCGCCTTCGCCTTCACCGCCAGCAGATGACCGTTCGCCCGGCCACTGACCCCGCCCGAGGTCCGCAGGGACGTGAACTGCGGACTGCCGGCCGCCAGGACGTACCACTGCCCGCCCCGCGCCTGCCACAGGACGCCCGCGAGCACCCGTGGATCGCGGGCCCCGCAGGCGGGCGAGTCCTCGGCCCTCGCCGCGACGGCCCCGGGAGCCCCCGGCTGCGGCGACGGGGCCTGGATCTGCGCCAGCACCCTGCTGCCGGTGCCCCGCCAGGTGTCCGCGCGGGTGCACAGCCAGGCCGCGCCGCCACTCGCCTCGGGCAGCCGCTGACGCGCGAACTGCCAGGAGTTGATGGACCGGACGCCGTGCCCGCGCATCATCGGCAGCAGACACGCCGTCCGCGCCCAGGCCGCCCGCGCCGGGGCGTCCGCGACATCCACGGGCGCGGCCGGCGGCCCCCAGGTGAGCCGGGCCGGCGTCAGCTCCCCGAGATCGGCCAGCAGCCGTACCGCGATGTCGTCCCGCACCTCCAGGGCGTCCCAGGTGCGGCACGCGCCCGACTCGGCCGGACTCGGCACCGGATCGGTCACGCCGTACGCGTCCCGCCTCAGCGGGCGGACCCCGGCCCGGGGGTCCAGAAGGTCCCGGACCGCGGTGTCCCGCACCCAGGGGGCCGTCAGATAGCGCACGTTCCCCTGGTCGCGCCCGACCACCAGCGCGCCCGAGGTGGCGACGTCCGCGCCGTCCGTACGCGCGAAATCGAGGGCCGCGCCACTGGTGTCGCCGACGGGCTCCGCGTACCGCACGACCCGCAGACCGTCGTGGAAGAGCACCACGCGCGCGGCGTCGACCTGCCCCGCGAAGAGCAGCTGCGGCGCGCCCATGGGCGGCCCGGGCGGGGTGCCGGGAGTGGCGGACGTGCGGACCGTGGCGCCCGGTCTGGCCCAGACCGCGAGCGCGCGGCGCAGCAGCGCGCTGTCACCGGTGAGACTGCCCCGTACCGGCCACACGGTGAAGTCCGTGCGCGTCGAGCGCTGCCAGACGGCCGGGGCCACCCGCCGCAACTGTGTGGGGTCGAGGGCCGCCTCGGCGGCGGGATTGCGGGCGTACGACGGCGCCGCCGCGCCGCTGGGCCCCCAGCCCTCGCCCGGCAGTCCCAGCAGCGCCCCGCAGACCACCACCGCCGCCGCGGCCGCCAGCGCCGCCTTCGCGTGCTGGCGGCGCCGCATCAGGTCCGTGGGCCGCGCCTGCAGCGAGCAGGGGTCGAACTCGGGGGAGTCCAGCAGCCCGGCCATGCCGATTCCTTCCGGCGCCTCGACGCCGTCCGCCTCCGCGAGCGCGGCGCGCGGGTCCTCCACCCCGGCGGCGCCGAGCACCCGCCGCACCTCCGCGTCGCCCTGGCGCTCCAGACCGCGCAGCACATACGCGGCGCGGGCCGGCCCGGAGAGCGCGGACAGCCGCTGGTCCAGGGCCAGTTCGTCGGCGCCGCCCGCGCGGGGGAACAGCCGCAGCCCCCAGACCTGCGGCAGCAGCGGCGGGAACTGCGCCCGGTGCGGCCAGGCCCGCCGCCGCAGTGGCAGCCCCGCGATCAGCGCCTGCCGCAGCACCTGGCCGCGGACATACGCGTAGCCGGGGTCCACGGCGTCCTCGGGGCGCCGGGGGGCCACGACGGACGCGGCTCCACCGGTACGGCGGCGCGGAAGGGACCGCTGGACGAGCGAATGCGCGGTGAGCACCCGCCGGTTGCGCCCCAGGGAGGGCGGCAGGACGAGATACGCGATGCGGACGAGGCGGGGATAGTGCTCGACCAGGGCGGCCTCGGCCTGCTCGACGTCGATGGGGAAGGGGGCGAGTTCCTGGGCGCTGTCGCGGATGCTTTCCTGGGTGCTCACATTCAGCTGAACGAGCGAATGGTGCGATGGTCACCCCGCCATGGGACGGGTGAGGCTCAGGGTGCCGTGGTGACGAGCTGCTCGCGGATGCGGTGCACCGTACGGTCCGGTACCCCGAGCCCCTCGCGTACGTACTTCTCCATCGAACCGTGCCGCACCGCGACCTCGTCGAGACCGGCCTCCAGGTATTCCGGCACCACCCCGATCATCGCCAGAGCCAGCTCGGGGTCGCCGCCCTGCGTGATGAACCCCTCGATCATCGGCGCGAAGGCCTGCCGGACCGCCGGATTGACCGACAGGTACTCCTCCCGGACCGTCTCCTCGTCCGCGCCGAGCAGGCTCAGCACGATCGTCGCCGCCCAGCCCGTGCGGTCCTTGCCCGCCGTGCAGTGGAAGAGCAGGGGTCCGGACTGCGGATCGGCGAGCTCGGTGAGGAAGGCGCCGTAGGAGGTGCGGGCCGACTCCGTGGTGACGAAGGCCCGGTAGGTGTCCTCGAACGCCGCCCGTGCCCTGCCGCCCCCCAGGTGCTGTTCGGCGAGCGCGGGGTGGGAGAGCAGGGTCTTGAGCCGCGCGGCGGGCGGCAGGCCGGTGGCGGCGAGCCGGTCGGCCAGGACGTCGGCGACCAGCAACCGCCCGCCCAGGGGGACGTGGTCGGGCCGCTCGGCCCGCTCGGCGGCTGTCCGGAAATCGACCACCGTACGGATGCCCAGCGCGCCCACCACCGTGTCGACGGCGGGGTCCAGCCGGTCGAGCTGCCCGGAGCGGAAGAGCAGGCCCGACCGGACGACGCGCCCTCCGGGCAGGGGGGTGGCGCCGAGGTCGCGGAGGTTGGCGACGGTGGTGGCGGGGATGGCTGGCATGGCAGACGGTTCCTCCGTATTGGTCTATTTCGTACGAAACCGTAACTGACCGGAGGGCGCCATTCCTGGCGTTCGGCCCTCGAACGGCGGGGCGAACCGGCACGATGGGCGGATGCGTACGGAGCGAACCGCAGTGACCGTCCTGGCCGTCCTGGCCCTCGTGGCGGGGTGCAGCGCGGGCGGCGACAAGACGTCCGACGATGCGCCGGAACCGGCCACCGGCAGCCTGGAGCAGCTGGCGGCGAAGGTGGAGTGCGAGCCCAACATCCAGACCGATGCCAAGGAGCTGCGGCAGGCCAACTGCCGTACGGGCGACGGGGCCTATGTGCTGACCACCTTCGCCACCGACCGAGGCCAGCGTGAGTGGATCAACGGGGCCAAGGACTACGGCGGCTCCTACCTCGTCGGCAGGAAGTGGGTCGCCGTCGGTGACGCGAAGGTGGTCGCGGCACTGCGCGGCCGGCTCGGTGGGACGGTGGAGACCGCCTCGCCGCACCACTCGGGGAGTAGCGGTGCCAGTGGGGGGAGCGAGGGGGGCCACTCGGGTCACCACGCGAGCTGACCGCGCAGATCAGGGGGAGACCGCCGGCGGAGGGCCGCCGGCGGTTCTCCGGGTGTGGGGGGAGGGACGGGTCAGCGGCAGGCGCGGCCGCCGTTCACGCAGTCCACCACCTTCCTCATGAGCCCCGCGTCGAAGACGTTGATGAAGTCGCCGTGGTCGGTGATCGGCTTGTGGAGCTGCTCGGGGAAGGAGTCCACCGCGAAGCCGGGACCCGGCGGGACGTCGTAGACGATCCGCTGGACCAGCTGCGGAATGGCCTTGAACCCCTGCTTGCAGCGGCCGTTCCCGTCGGCGAAGGCCACATGGGTGCGGTGGTTGGCGCTGTCGGTGTTCTGGCCGTCCCAGCAGCTCTGGAACGCGAACGTCCGCACCACCTTGCTGCCCTGTGGACAGATCGGGTATTTGTCCTTCAGCTGACGGTCCTCGAAACCGGTGCAGCTCCAGGACGCGTTCGCGTTGGCGTCACCATTGGTGAACGCCTTCGCGTCACCGGTGATGATCCGCAGGAATCGGGGCATCGCGGTGACCTTGGAGACCGGACTTCCGACGAATTTCAGGGTGACCTGTGAGGGTGTCTGGATCTCTCCTACGTTCTGGTCCTTTCCGCCGCCGTCGGCCTGGGCGTCGTTCTCGTTCTGTCCGTTCTGCAGCCGCAGCACGGGCCAGTAGTACGTGGACTTGTCACCCTGATTCCGGCAACTGGTCTGCCCGGCGGCGAGGTCGTCGTCACTGGCGAAGGCGTCATTGGCCTGATTGCCGACATAGTCGTGCATATGGTGGGCGCCGTTGCTCACGCCGGGGGCGACGATTACATTGTCCGGATTGAACTTTCCGTTCTCGTTACGCCCGCAATCGGTGGTGAAGGTGCCGTTGGAAGCGCCGCGGCGCTGCTGCGGCTTTCTGACATTGGGCTGTACGGACTGAATGTCGACGAAGTCCGAGGCCTCGGGGCCGTTGCCGCCCTGGCCCTGGTCGTCGTCCTGGCCGTCGTCCTGGCCGTCACCCTCGCCGTCATCATTCTGGTCGTTGCCCTGGTTGTCACCGCCCTGGTTCTGGCCCTGGCCGTTGTCGTCGTCATCGGCACGCAGGGTGCAGGCCGCCATTCCCTCCAGTCCCTGGGGCCGTTCGCCCTCCCGGTCGATGAGGGCGACGATCCGCTGGAGCATGACCAGCCGTTCGTTTTTCAAAGGCGCCAGAATCTGCTGCTCACCGAACTGCGGATCCTTCTCGATCCGCTCCTTGTTCTCGGCGAACCGCTGATAGGCGGTGGTGATCTGGGTGTCCAGCGTGGCGAGTTCGCGGTCGACCGCCCCGCGCACCCCTTGAGGCACGTCGGGCAGTCCGTTGGCGACCTCGGGGCAGTCGATCGTCGTCACCGCATTGCCGGCGTTCTGGCTCTGGCTCTGTCGCGGTCGCTGATTCGACCAGCCTTCACCTGCCGATGCGTAGACATTGACCGCTACCAGTCCACCCCCGCCCAGTACCAGTGCGGCCGAGGCGGCAATCGCCCGGTTGGCCAGCGTCGAGCGTTTTCGTGTGCGTCCCATGGAACTCCAATCCCGGGGAGGGGAGAAGCGCTCCGTTCCATACGTACGCCGCACGCGAGCCGTTCAGCCCGTCTTTGAATTCGTAGAAATCTCCGAATGCGAAGACGGGCGCGCGCGTCAGGCCCGGCCCCGGTCCAGATAGGCCAGGACCGCCAGAACCCGCCGATTGTCGTCGTCCGAGACCGGAAGTCCCAGCTTGGCGAAGATGTTCGAGGTGTGCTTCGCCACCGCCCGCTCCGTGACGACGAGTTGCCCGGCGATCGCGGCGTTGGAGCGGCCCTGCGCCATCAGCTCCATGACCTCCAGCTCGCGCGGGGTCAGACCGCCCAGCGGCTTGTCCTGAGCGCGCCGGGAGAGCAGCTGGGAGATCACCTGCGGGTCCATGGCCGTACCGCCCCGCGCCACCCGGCGCACCGCGTCGATGAACTGCTCCGCGTCGAACACCCGGTCCTTGAGCAGATACCCGACCCCGCCCTCGCCGTCCGCGAGCAGCTCGCGCGCGTACAGCTGCTCCACGTGCTGCGAGAGGACCAGCACGGGAAGCCCCGGCCGCGCCCGGCGGGCGGTGAGGGCGCACTGAAGACCCTCGTCGGTGTGCGACGGCGGCAGCCGCACGTCGACCACCGCGACGTCCGGCTCCAACTCATGCAGTGCCCTGGCCAGTTCGGGTCCGCTCTCCACGGCGGCCAGGATCTCGAAGTCGTACGCCTCCAGCATCCGGACCAGTCCGTCGCGCAGCAGGAAAAGATCTTCGGCTAGGACAACTCGCAAGGGATCTCCATGGTGACCATGGTGGGACCGCCCGCGGGGCTGCTGACGGCCAGGACGCCGTCGAATGTACCGAGCCTGCGTTCGACCCCGCTCAGACCGGATCCGCCGCCGATCCGCGCACCACCCGAACCGTTGTCGGTCACCGAGACGCGCAGTATCCCCTCGCGGGACGTGATGTCGACCCAGATCCGGTCCGCGCCCGCGTGCTTGACCGCGTTGGTGAGGGCCTCACTGACCGCGAAGTACGCCGCCGACTCGACAGGTGCCTTTGGGCGGTCCGGCAGCTCCACGGTCACCTCGGTCACCACCGGCAGCCTCAGCGCGAGCGCCCTGACCGCGTCGCCGAGGCCCCGTTCGGCGAGGACCGGCGGGTGGATGCCGCGGACGAGGTCACGCAGCTCGGTCAGCGCCTCCGCTGAGTTCTGCCGGGCCTTCGCGATCAGTTCCTTCGCCTTGGCGGGGTCCTTCTCGACGAGCGCCTCGACGGTGCCGAGGTCCATGCCCATGGCGACCAGCCGGGCCTGCGCCCCGTCGTGCAGATCCCTTTCGATCCGGCGCAGTTCGGCCGCCGAGGTGTCCACCGCGTCGTGCCGCGTCTCGGTGAGCCGGCCGATCCGCTCGGTCAGCTCGGACTCCAGGGGCCGGTCCATCAGCGCCTTGGTGAGCGCGAAGTGCCCGCGGAGCAGGGGGGTGTTGTACCGAAGTCCCACGGCGAGGACGCACAGCCCGAGTGCGAGCGCGGCGAACCCGTCGGCCTGGCTGTCGACCGGGATGAAGGCGTACCAGTACGCGTCGTCCTCGAACACCCGCCACAGACCCGCCGCGAGCACCAGTCCCTCCACCGGGAAGATCACCAGTACGGCCGGCAGCAGGGCGGTGAGATACCCGGCCGACATGTCGACGAAGAGCCAGCGCAGATCCCGCCAGGTCGCCGGGTCCTTCAGCATCAGGGAACAGCGCTCGACCTGCCCGGTGACCCCGTCGCGAAGATCGGCGGGGAAGGGGCGGTAGTCCCGGGGTATCCGGATGTCCGTCCATCGCCGGGCCAGTACACGCCGTCGGTCGGCGTGGATCCGCACCCACGTGAGGACGACCGGTGTGGTGAAGACGCCGACACCGACGGGGATCAGCGCGATCGACGTGATCGCGAAGACGAAGAGGGCCACCGATCCGGCGATCGCGAGGAACGACACGGCGAACCCCCGGACCGCCGCCAGTAGTGAGTCCCGCACGCGTGTCGCGTTCATAGTGATCAAAACCCTCTCCCCCGGCGGGCCTTCCGCCGAGCGTGCCCCTCAGTCTCCGGGGTGAGGACCTCGCAGGTCACGGGGTTTCCCACCCCGGGCGGGGGTGTACCTGGCACCACCCCCCGCCCGGAGCCATCCCCTCGGTCACGAAGCCAGGAGCTTCGCCTCCACCTCGGGGGACAGTCCCACCGGGTCCCGGTCCGGACGCTGCGGCGCGACCCCGCCGAGGGAGGTGAGCCACGCCCAGGTGTCGGCGACCGTCTCCTCCACCGGCCGGCACCGCAGGCCCGCGGCGACGGCCTTGGAGACGTCCGCGTCGTGCATCGCGTCGTACAGCTCACCCGGCGGGATCCACACCGGCAGGTCCGACCACGGCTCGACGCCCGCGCCGAGGAGCACCTCGGGCTCGGTCCAGCGCAGCTCCGCGGCGGAGCGGCTGACTTCCACGCAACTGTCCAGGAGCCGGCCCATGGTGGTGTGCCCCTTCGGGCACACGACGTTGTACGGGCCCGAGAGCTCCGCCCCGGCCGCGTCGAGCGTCCACTCGGCGAGGTCACGCACGTCGATGTACTGGAGCGGCAGGTCGCGCGGACCGGGCGCCAGGACGGGGCCGCCGCGTGCGACGCGGTTCAGCCACCAGGGGAGCCGCCCGATGTTCTCGTACGGACCGAGGATCAGGCCCGCGCGCACCAGCAGCGCACGGTCGGCGCCGAACGCCTCGACGGCGGCCAGCTCCCCGCCGCGTTTCGCCTCGCCGTACGGCACCTCGCCCGCGTCCGGGGACGACTCGACAAGCGGCCCGGACTCGTCCAGGCCGGCCGCCGGAGGCCACGCGTACACGGAACGGCTCGACACATAGGCAAAGCGACCGGCCCGTCCGGCGAGCAGCCGCGCCGCGTCCCGCACGACGGACGGCGCCGCCGACCAGGTGTCGACGACCAGATCCCACTCGCCCTCGCCGAGCGCGGCGAGACCGCCGGGCGCGGTGCGGTCCCCGTGCAGCGAGACCACACCGGCCGGCGGTTCGTGCCGCCCCCGGTGAAAGACCGTCACCTCCCAACCCCGCCCGACCGCGGCCTCCGCCACTGCCCGGCCCACGAATTCCGTACCACCCAGAATCAGAAGTCTCATGGGCACGACTGTGCCCAGCGGGTGGAGGTGCGGACGGCGTTTCCGCTGCGGGGGGAATCGCCCGCAGCGAACCCGTGGCCCACGCGCGCCACGTGCCGCGAGCCGCCGCGGCGGGCGGGCCGGAGGCGCCCCGTCTCCCTGGGCCCGTGCCGCCCGGCGGTCGGCGGGCCTGCCCCGCGTCATGGCTCCGCGCCCCGCGCGGGCCACGTGCCGCGAGCCGCCCGGGCGGGCGATTCGGGGGGGCCGCCCCGTCCCCGCGGCCCCGCCGCCCCGGGAGGCGGGGGCGGCAGGGGTGCCCACCCGCGGCCCGTTCCCGAGCGGACTCCCGTGCGCCCCGCCCCAGATGGCACCATGAGCGCACCATGACGGACACCCGGTCGCCGATGCGCGCCCTGCGAGCCACGCTCTTCGCGGCGGTGTGCGTGACTTTGGCGGCGACAGGGCATTCGTCCATGTCCGGCCACGATGTTCCACTCGGCTCCCTCCTCCTCGCCTTCGGCGTGACGGGCGTCCTCGCCTGGACCGCAGGAGGTCGCCGCCGGGGCGCGCCGGCCATCGCCACGGGGCTGCTGGCCGTACAGGGAGCCCTTCACCTGATCTTCTCGGCCGCGGAACCGCACGGCGCGATGCCCGCGCACCATCCCGGCATGGCCATGCGGACCGAGATGGACATGCCGACAGCGGGCCACGGCTCCAGCGGCATGATCGCCGCGCATGTTCTCGCCGCCGCGGTCTGCGGGCTGTGGCTGGCCCGCGGCGAGGCCGCGTTCTTCGCGCTGGCGTACGCCGTCTCCACCCGCGCCTTCACCCCGCTGCGACGGCTCCTGACCGCCGTCCGGCTTCCCGCAACGCCCCGGCCGCCGCGGCCGCGCGCCCGGACCGTTCGCCGCCACCGCGGCCTCGTCCTCGCCCACACCCTGTCGCGCCGCGGGCCGCCCGTACTCCCCGTACCCCGCGCCACGGCCCTCGGAGCGCACGTCTGACCTGGGGGCCGCTTTCCCCATGTCACACGCCGACTCCTAGGACAACCATGGCCATTGACGACCCCGTACAGGGAACCGACACCGAAGCGGACCGGGCGACCCCCGCCCCCGCCACACCGTCCGCCTGGAGCGCACTGCGCCCCCTGGTCCTGCGCATCCACTTCTACGCGGGCCTGCTGATCGCCCCGCTGCTGCTCATAGCGGCCACCAGCGGACTGCTCTACGCCCTCTCCTTCCAGGCCGAGAAGATCATCTACAGCCATGAGCTGGAGGCGCCCGTCGGCGAGCGGGTCCTCCCGCTCTCCACCCAGGTCGAGGCCGCCCGCAGGGCCAACCCCGACGGCACGGTGACCGCCGTCTGGCCCTCCTCCGAGGCCGGCGCCACCACCCGGGTCCTGATGGCCGACCCGGAGGTCGAGGAGGGCAAGTCGCTCGCCGTCTTCGTCGACCCGTACACCGCGCAGGTACGCGGACAGCTGCCCAGCTTCGGCAGCTCCGGCGCCCTTCCGCTGCGTACCTGGCTCGACGGACTCCACCGTGATCTGCACCTCGGTGACCTCGGCCGCAACTACAGCGAACTGGCCGCCAGTTGGCTCTGGGTCGTCGCGCTCGGCGGTCTGCTGCTCTGGGCCGGCCGCAAGCGCTCGGCCAAGCGCGCCCTGTTCCTCCCCGAGGGCGGCCCCGCCTCCCGCCGTCGCACCCTCTCCTGGCACGGCTCGGTCGGACTGTGGGCCGTGACCGGCCTGGTGATCCTCTCCGCCACCGGTCTGACCTGGTCCCGTTACGCGGGCGAGAACATCGGTGAGGTGCAGGACCGGCTCGGCGGCGCCACGCCCGTGCTGACGGCGACCGTCGGCTCCGGCGGCGGTACCTCCGAACACGAGGGGCACGGCGCACACCAGCCGGCGAGCCCGGCGAGCGGCCCGGACATCGGGATCGACAAGGCCGTCGAGGCCGCCCGCGCGGCCGGGATCGGCGCGGACGGCGGCAGGATGTCCGTGATCCTGCCGGCCGAGGGCAAGGGCTATGTCGTCAAGGAGACGGACACGACCGTCCCCGTCCACCTCGACTCGGTCGCCGTCGACCCCGCCGACGGACGGGTGATGGACCAACTGCGGTTCGCCGACTACCCGCTGCTCGCCCAGCTCACCCGCTTCGGCATCGACGCCCACTCCGGCGTCTTCCTCGGCCTGGCCAACCAGCTGGCCCTCGCGGCGCTCGCCCTCTCCCTGATCCTGCTGATCGTGTGGGGCTACCGCATGTGGTGGCTGCGCAGGCCGACGAAGGACCGGGCCCTGAGCGCCGGCCGGCCGGTGCCGCGCGGCGCCTGGCGCAAGGTACCCGTGACGATGCTGCTGGTGCCGGCCGCGGCGACGGCGCTGATCGGCTGGTTCGTCCCGATGCTGGGCATCAGCCTGCTGGTGTTCCTGGCGGTCGACATCGCGCTGGGCGCGGTGGCCCGGGCGCGGTCCTGACGAGGGGGAAGGCCGGCGGGGGCCGGCCTTCCCCACCCGGTCAGGGCGCGTACTTGTAGCCCACCCGCCGCACGGTCTGGATCGTGTGGCGGTGCTGGGCGCCGAGCTTGCGCCGAAGCCGGGCGACATGGACGTCGACGGTCCGGCCGTCGCCCACATGTCCGTACCCCCACACCGTGGTCACCAACTGGTCGCGGGTGTGCACCCGGTGGGGGTGCGCGACCAGATGGGCCAGCAGCTCGAACTCCAGATACGTCAGGTCCAGCGTCTGCCCGTCGACCAGCGCGGTGCGCTGCGCGCTGTCGATGGCCACCGGCCCGCCCTCGTCCTCGGCGGCCGCCGGGGCGGCCTGGAGCGGCGGCTGCTGATCGGCCGGTACGAGGACGAGGTAGCCGATCATCGGCGGCTGCCCCGGCAGGGAGGGCAGGGTGTGCTGCGGCGCGGGCAGCCAGGTGGCACCCGGCGGCAGGAAGTCCGCGACATCCACCACCTCGTCACGGTCGACGGCACGGAGTCGGTGCCGGCCGGTGTGGCCGAGGGGCAGGGCGGACGGGGCAGCGGGGAGGGTACGGGCATTCGCCATGAGAGGTCAGCTCTTTCGCGCGAAGGGACGGACGTATGTACGTCGTGCGCGTGGGCCGAAGGCCGCAGGATCGACGGTGCCGATCGGGCTTTAGAGGGCCGACGCGTTCCTCGCGCGGCAACACACCCGGTCGAAGTCGTGGTGCTGACGGGAAGGCCAGAACGGCTCGAGGTCGCTCGGACCTGTCACGATCTGCTGGAAGCCTGCCATGCCCCCATTGAAGCAGACACCCGCGCGCTCCAACATCGCCCTCTCAAGGGCCGGACACCTCCTTGACGCGAAATTGACCGCTCCCGGTGTCCTCAACCCGTCAGCCGCTTACGCCAATCCAGCCCGGTGACGACGATCGCCGAGTCCGGCGAACCGTCCCACTCCACCGACAGGCCCTCACCGCGGACCGCCGCGACGACCTCCCGGCCCACGGCGGCCGTCGTCTCCTCGGAGCCGTCGAATCCGCCGTACAGCAGGTAGAGCCCGCCGCCGCTCGCGGCCCCCTCCGTGCACTGCGAGTGGAAGAAGACGAATCCCCGGGCGTTTTCCGGGCCTTCGGCACCTATCTCGGTGGTGCCGCAGGTGCGGCAGCAGGTGAAGTTCTCCCGGGCGGTGATGCCGCTCTCCTCCAGCACGGCGAAGGCCGCGCTGATCCGCTCCGGATCGGTCGTTCCCGTCCACCCGGCCTGCTCGTCGAGCCGCTCAAGCCACAGCCGGTTCACCGTCTGCCACGCCTGTGGCTTCGACACCGGCCGCTCGTCTCCGTCGACCAGCCACTCCTCGGCCGCCTCCGCCAACTGGGCCCGGTCGAGATACCCGCACCTGATCAGGCCGCGTACATGCTCCTCCACCTGCTCCCGGACCTCCCCGCCCAGCGGGGGCACCGGCTCCGGCACCGGCAGGTCGGCGGGCTTCCACACGAGGGTGCCGTCCCACCCCGGCTCCCGCCGTGCCCACCGCGCCATCACCTCGGCGACGTGCTCCCCGCGCTCGACCTGGACCACGAAGTGCCGGTCGGGCGCGCCGTCCCGGTGCTCCAGCTGATAGTCGCCCCCGTCCTCGTGCCACACCTGGATGAATTCATCCGGAAGATCCGGAATGCGCTGAACGACCAGATACCGATCCCCGTCACCGCCGATGCGCAGCACCAGGTCCTGAAGCTGCCGCTCCGAAACGCGGGCGTGCTTCTGCCAGTTCTCGGTCTCCACCTTGATTGCGAGCATGGGGCCACCGTGACAGATGCCACTGACAACGGGTGCGGCGGAAGGCGGCTTCGGTGGGCAGGTAATATGACCGGCTGTGATACGTCCCCAGAGCCTCACCGCTGACGCCCCGCGCGACGCAGGCGCCGGCACGGAGCACTCCGGGACTCGCCGGAAGAAACGATCCACCCGGCGCTGGGCACTGCCGCTGCTGATCGCGGTCGCCTATGTACTGCTGCAGTTCATCGGCAAGCCCGCCCTTCCCCCGTCCAACGACGGCTTCCTCTACGCCCGGGCCGCCCTCGAAGTGCTCGGCGATTCCCGGGAAGAGGCGCAGGCGAAGGCCCAGGACGCGTTCTGCGGCACGCAGGCCCGCCACCTGGTCCGCGGCGCCGAACTCAACCCGCTGGCGCTGCGGAACAACCGCGGTCTCGACGAGGACACGCACCGCGCCCGCTGCGAGGCCAAGCCGCCCAATGGGTTCAATCCGCCCAGCCCGCGCTACCAGCGCATATTCGAGACCCGCCCCGGGTTCCCCGTACTCGCCGCACCGGCCGTCGCCGTCCTGGGACCGATCACCGGACTGATGGCCACCTCCGTCCTCTTCACCGCCCTCGGCGGCCTGCTCGCCCACCTCCTGCTCCGCTGCGCCGGAGTGGCGGCAGGGCCGACCGCCGCCGGGCAGGCCCTCTTCCACCTGTGCCCGATCGGCTGGTGGGGCGGCTATCCGGTCGCCGAAGGACCCGTGATCGCCGCCACCGTGGGAGCCCTCCTCGGCGCCTGGTGGCTGATCCAGCGCCGGCCCGTCGCCGGTACGGCCCTGCTCGCCGGCTCCCTGATCCTCGGCGCGGCGGTGAAGTACTCCACCTTCCTCCTCCTCGCCGCGGCGCTCGCCGCCGCGGCGCTGATATGCCTGCTCGGAGTGCCCCTCACCCGCCATCGCGGCACCGCCCTGCTGATCGGGACGACACTGGCCTGCGCCGCGGGTGTCGCGACCCTCAGCGCCCACTTCCACCTGCCCGGCAGCACCGAGACGCTCCAGGACACCTTCACCGGTCACTTCGCCCAGCGCGACGTCGCCGACCCCTGGCGCCTACTGCTCGACCTGAACGGCAATTTCTGGGGCCAGTGGTTCCAGGAGCAGGCGCGCCAACCCTGGCTCCCGCTCGCCGTGGGCCTCGGCGCCTGGGCCCTGTTCCGCAACAGCCGGGCCCTGTTCTGGACCGTCCTGGCGGTCGGCGCGACCGGAGTCGCCACGGTGATCGCCCACCCCGTCGGCAGCGAGAGCGAGCGCCTCATGCTCACCATCTGGCTGCTGCCCGTCATCGGCCTGCCGCTGCTGCTCCAGCAGCTCACCGGCTCCCGCCGGGGCGGCGAGCTCGCGCGCACCCCCTGACGCGGGATCCGGCGCTCCGTACGACAAACGGCCTTCGGGCTCGCCCCCGGCGAGCCCGAAGGCCGTTGTCATGCTGTGATCCAGGGGCTCAGCGGCGCCCCGTCAGAGCCCGGAAACGGCTCCCCACGCCCCACGCCGTGACGCGCCACAGCGCCTCCGCGACGATCGTGCGGCTCATCTTGCTGTCGCCCCGCTCACGCTCCACGAACGTGATCGGCACCTCGACCACCCGGTAACCGGCCTTCACGGTGCGCCACGCCAGGTCGACCTGGAAGCAGTACCCCTGGGAGGCGACCTCGGCCATGCCGAGCCCCTCCAGGGTCTCCCTGCGGAACGCCCGGAAGCCGCCGGTGACGTCACGGATCGGCACGCCCAGCATCAGCCGCGAGTAGAGACTGCCGCCCCGGGACAGGAACTCCCGGGACTTCGGCCAGTTCACCACGCTTCCCCCCGGCACCCAGCGCGACCCGAGGACGAGATCGGCTCCGGGCAGCGCGTCCAGCAGCCTCGGCAGCTCCTCGGGCCGGTGCGACCCGTCGGCGTCCATCTCGACGAGCACCCCGTAGCCGTTGTCGAGTCCCCACCGGAAGCCGGCGAGATAGGCCGCTCCGAGGCCCTCCTTGCCCTTGCGGTGCAGCACATGGATGTGGTCGTCGTCCGCCGCCAGCTCGTCGGCGATCTTGCCCGTGCCGTCCGGGCTGTTGTCGTCCGCGACAAGGATGTGCGCGTCCGGCACCGACGCACGCACACGTGAGGCGATCGAGTCGATGTTCTCGGCCTCGTTGTACGTCGGGATGATCACCAGCACCTTGCCCAGAGGGCCGGTGCTTCGCTGACCGTCGTCTACCACTGCTGATTCACCTCGCGTGCTCGCCGATCGGGCGAGCGGGGCCCCTACTGGTCCCCGAGAGCATACGGGCGGGCCTGGAACGGCCCACCCGGTGGGATGCCGAAAGGGCGGCCCACCGGGAACCGGGGGCCGCCCTTCCGGAGTCGTACGGGGGGGATCAGACCTGGCCGGCCTTCTCCAGCGCCTCGCAGCAGGTGTCCACCAGGAGGCGGGTCACCACGTACGGGTCGACGTTCGCGTTCGGGCGGCGGTCCTCGATGTAGCCCTTGCCGTCCTGCTCGACCTGCCACGGGATGCGGACCGAGGCGCCGCGGTCCGAGACGCCGTAGCTGTACTCGTTCCACGGGGCCGTCTCGTGCAGGCCCGTCAGACGGTCGTCGATGCCCGCGCCGTAGTTCTTGACGTGGTCCAGCGGCTTGGAGCCCTCGCCCAGCGACTCGCACGCGGTGATGATCGCGTCGTAGCCCTCGCGCATCGCCTTGGTCGAGAAGTTGGTGTGCGCGCCCGCGCCGTTCCAGTCGCCCTTCACCGGCTTCGGGTCCAGGGTCGCGGAGACCTCGAAGTCCTCGGCGGTGCGGTACAGCAGCCAGCGGGCGATCCACAGCTGGTCCGAGACCTCCAGCGGCGCCAGCGGGCCGACCTGGAACTCCCACTGGCCCGGCATGACCTCGGCGTTGATGCCGGAGATGCCGAGGCCCGCCTTCAGGCAGTTCTCCAGGTGCGCCTCGACGACGTCACGGCCGAAGATCTCGTCGGCGCCGACGCCGCAGTAGTAGCCGCCCTGGGCGGCCGGGAAGCCGCCCTCGGGGAAGCCGAGCGGGCGGGAGCCCTTGAAGAAGGTGTACTCCTGCTCGATGCCGAAGATCGGCTCCTGCGCGGCGAACCGCTCCGAGACCTCGGCCAGCGCGGCACGCGTGTTGGACTCGTGGGGCGTCATGTCCGTGTTGAGGACCTCGCACAGCACCAGGACGTCGCCGCCGCCGCGGATCGGGTCCGGGCAGGTGAAGACAGGCTTGAGGACGCGGTCCGAGGCGTGGCCCTTGGCCTGGTTGGTGCTGGATCCGTCGAAGCCCCAGATGGGCAGCTCGGCGAGATCGGCGAACGAGCCCGTCATGATCTTCGTCTTCGAGCGAAGCTTCGCGGTCGGCTCGGTGCCGTCGATCCAGATGTACTCAGCCTTGAAGGTCACGGGGTCTCATCCTCTGCGGGCGCTGCGGGGTGCTGCTGCGGGTATGAGCGCAGCTTCGCAATACGGGATTTCCCTTCCGTTGCTCGAATGTGAACCCCGTGTTACTCAGGTTTCCTTCGTTTTCCGGATGTGCCGCCCGACCGCGTGGGCGTTGAGCAGCGACGCGAAGCCGGCCCCCCGGATCCGGCGCACCAGCTCCTCGTAACCGGTGCCCAGCGCCTGCGCCGTACGCCCGACATGCCAGTCGTGATCGGCCAGGCTGTGCAGCAGATGGCCGCGCCGGATCTGGTTCTCCGAGAGACGGAAGGTCTTCAGATAGGCCGCGCGGCCCTTGTGGTCCGTGATCAGCTCGCCGATGTGCTGCTCCCGCTCTCCACGGTGGAAGGGCGGCAGGAAACGGTGCAGGGCGTACTCGCCCATGCGGTAGACCCGCTCGAAGGCGTACGGCGTCTCCAGCAGTCCGTCCGCCATCAGCTCGCCGTGTGCCTCCGTCCAGGCCCGCTCCTGCGCCGTCGCCGCCGCCCGGAGATCCGCGAGGGTCCGCAGATGGGGCGTGTCCCGGATACGGGCGCCGAACTCCGGGACCGGCGCGCCGAAGAAGGCGTACTGGTGCACCAGCTCGCCGTACAGGTCCTGCAGGAGCGTGGGATGCAGCAGGCGGTAGTCGTCGGGGTGCGGCACGACGAAGGCCGCGGCCAGGGTGTCGGAGGCGTACACCATCACACCGCACTGTCCCGGGTGGATCTCGAAGACCCGCAGCGCCTCCGCCAGACCGCGCACCTCCCACCCCGCGTACGCGTCCTCGGCGCGCGGGGAAAGGCCTTGGCGTACCGCCTGCTGGGACCACTCCTCCCAGACCACGGACGGCCCGCCGAAGTGCAGCGCCAGATAGCCCTCCAGGGCGAGATGCAGCGGAAGGAAGCGCAGCCGGTTCTCCAGGCCGTTCTTGCCGTTCCTGCCGCCCTTGGCGCGCAGCCGCTTGGCCATGCGGTGGTGGCGGCGTACCGGCACGTGGTGGTGCGACATGTCACCGAGCTGTGTGCCGTAGGACGCCGACTGTCCGCCGTCGCCCGACCAGTCCGCGACGAAGCCGTGGGGGATGTACGAGGTGTACGCCGTGCCGTCGCCGACCTCCACCCGGCCGGCGCCGCCGTAGATCTCGCGGTGCAGCCGCAGCCCCTCCACGGGCCGCTCACGCACCAGCGGCACGAGACGGATCCCGCCCCACACCTGGGAGGGGCGGGCCGACAGGCCCGTCAGATCGATCCGGGTCACGACGGCGTTCCTTCCCCCACGAAGCGCTCGACGCGCCGGTCCAGATACGCCCGCAGCTCGGGCAGGCCCGTACGGCCCTCCGCGAACTGTGCGATCTCCACCAGCGCCGGCAGGTCCTCCGCGTCCCTGATCCCCGCGGTCGGCACACTCGGCGCGAGGCGCCGCACATCGAAACCGTCGGCGTCGTATACGGGGTTCAGATGAACCACGCTGGTCAGCCGGCCCGGATCGAGCCGCGTACGCCAGACGCGCAGGACCTCGCCCGCGAGGCCCGGCGGGGCGTTGTCCCAGCCGTCCGACACGACGACGAGCCGCTGCGGCCGGTGCTCCAGAGCGTCGACGATCCGCGTACCGAGCGGGGTCGGACCCCACGGGCGTACGAGCAGCGGATCGCGGCCGCCCGAGGTCCACAGCGGCGAGTACCTCTCCGCCAGCGCCTCCAGCAGGAAGTGGCAGCCCAGCGCCACCGCCAGGGGACGGCGGCGCTTCACGCCCGAGCCGGAGGCCGAGTAGCTGTCGTCCAGGACCGCGGCGACCCGGCCCCAGGTCCCGGCGTGCGGGCCGGCCGCCCGCCGCGCGGCGGCCCGCAGCGCGCCCGTCAGCTCCGCGCGCCGAGCCCTCCGCTCCTCGAACCCGAGGGAGAGGACATAGAGCGCGAGCCGGGTCAGCGGCATGGTGGTGAGGTCCGTCCCCGGGCCGGTGCGCTGCGTCCGCAGCCGCTCGAGCCGGGTCATCCGGGGGGCGATCCGCTCCAGGAAGACCTCGCGGCGCACCCCGTGCCTCGCGGCGAACCCCTCCGCGACCGTGAACGGCAGCTCGTACAGCGCGGACTGCTCGAAGTGCGCCCGCCGGTGGGCGTCCAGAAAGGCGTGCTCGTAGCGGACCCGGCGGCCCGGCGCGAAGAGGAAATCACCGTACTCACCCGAGCCCGACGACGTGCTCGCCCCTTCGGCCGCGCTGTCACGCAGGTGGAGGTGTGCGTGACGGGCCGCCGTCCTGAGACCCGCGCGGTACTTCACGGCGTCATGGCCGAGATCGGGACGCGCGGCCAGCCAGTCACGCACGATCGCGCGGGTGCGGCGGTTGTTGACCCTGGCGGCGCGCAGCGCGCGGAAGATCCGGTACACCCGCTGCGGCGGCAGCAGCGCCAGCCGGGCCGCGATCAGCCGCCCCTCAACCCGCTTCTGCTCCGCGTCCGCCTCGTCCGGCGTCCGCAGCAACTGCTCGATGATCAGGCCGGCGTTGTGGTCGTTGATGTCCAGGGCGAGCGAAGCCGCGTACAGCGGGCGGTAGTTGACGCGGACGTACTCGTGCACGAAGGACAGCGACAGCCGCTGCTCGTACGCCTCCGAACGGAACTCCCGCTGCCCGGTCGAGGTCACCGCCGAGTTCACGAAGAGCAGGACGTCCTCGGCCGCGACCAGATCGGCGAAGGTCTCGACTGCCATGCGTGCCCCCGTGTGCCGCTGGAGAAGGAGGAAGCCGGCCGGGGAATGGGGGCGCGATCAGCGAAATCACTGCTTCATAGGCAAGTCCCGGAAGTCGCACCGGAGTCCCGCGGCCGGCTCCGAGAACGTAACACCGGACATGGCGGGCGCCCATCGCTTTTTGTCCGGTGGGTGGAGCGGGGCGCGGGGCAGACTGGCTCCTATGACCAAGCCGCGCATCGGACTTCTCGGCACGGGCACCTGGGCGGAGCGCACTCACGCGCCCGCGCTGGCCGGCCACCCCGGTATCGAGTTCAGCGGTGTGTGGGGCAGACGCGCCGACGCCGCCGCCGCACTCGCCGCCGCCCACGGCACCCGGGCGTACGACGACGTGGACGCCCTCCTCGCCGCCAGCGACGCGATCGCCTGCGCGCTGCCGCCTGACGTCCAGGCGCCGTACGCGGCCCGCGCCGCCGCGGCCGGATGCCACCTCCTCCTCGACAAACCGGTCGCCACCACCGTGGCCGGGGCGCGGGAGGTGGTGGCCGCGGCGGAGGGCGCCGGGGTCGCCTCCGTGGTCTTCTGCACGCTGCGGTTCGCCGGGGAGACCGCGGGCTGGATCGACGAGCAGGCGGCGATGGGCGGCTGGTTCCTGGGGCAGGCCCGCTGGCTGGGCGCGCTGTTCGTCCCCGGCGCGACGAGCGCGTATGCCGCCTCGCCCTGGCGGCGGCAGAAGGGCGGCCTGTGGGACGTGGGTCCGCATGTGCTGTCCGTGCTCCTCCCCGTCCTCGGTGACGTGTCACAGGTGACGGCGGTGGCGGGGCCCGCGGACACCCGCCATCTCGTCCTGAGCCACGCCTCGGGAGCGGGGAGCACGGCCACGCTCGGCCTCAGCGCTCCGGTGAAGGCGGCGGGCGTGGGCGTCGAGCTGTTCGGCGAGCACGGGAGGGCGGAGCTGCCCGTCTGGGGGGACGCGATCGGCTCCTTCGGAGCCGCCGTGGACGCGCTTCTTGAGTCCGTACGGACCGGGCGGGCGCATCCCTGCGACGCGCGCTTCGGGCTGCGGATGACGGAGATCCTCGCCGAGGCGGAGGCCCAGGTGCGGGCCCAGGCCCCGTCACAAAAATGAGGGCCCCGGGCGTGAGCGCTGTCGGCGCCCAGGACGCACAGCGTCCCGGTGGCCGAGGCCGGCTACTTGAGCACGGCGTTCGCCACGGCGATGGCCAGGCCGATCGCCGCGTCCGCCGCGCCGACCAGGACCGCCGAGCGGCGCCGGTAGCCCGCCTTGAGCGCCGCGAAGGTGCCCCACCCGGCCAGCAGCACGGCGTTGATGGTCAGACCCGTCGTGCTGACCGGTTGCTCCTCCCAGCCGGCCATCCCGGCGATCAGCAGGAGCAACACGGTCGGCACACAGGCGGCCACGACCGGCCACTCGTCGAACAGCGCCCGCAGCAGCCGCCGCCAGCGGATCGCACCGGTACCCGGCCGGTGGGTCGACATGTGGTGGGCGTAGCCGTGGACCAGGGCGGCGGCGACAGCCGTCACCAGGATCCAGGCCGAGTCGTAGTAGGGGGTGTATCGCTCGCCCTCGCTGTGCAGAGCGGCCAGCAGGGCGCTGGCCAGGACGGTGCCGTACACGCCGCCGAACATCCAGTTGCGCATGAATCCCACCGTACGGTGACAAAGCGGTCCATCTGTCCTCGCTGAGGACCAGTGATCCCGCTGATGTCGACCCTGCGGAGGGCAACGGCACCGCCCCTGACCGCGTCGGCCCCCCGGTCAGCCGACCCGCTCGATCCTCGCCTTGCGGATGAGGAACTTGCCGGGCTCGCGGACCTGTTCGAAGGCCTCGTTGTTGAGCAGGGCGCAGCTGCCGGACACCGAGGTCACCTCGACGGTCGTGGACTTGGCGTTGTCGAGGTTGGTCACCTTGAGGCGGGTGCCGATCGGGAACTGGTTGCTGGACGCGGCGGGCGCGCCGCCCTCCCCGGAGAGGGTGACGGTGGAACCGGCACAGACGACCTCGCCGGCCGCCCCCTCGCCGGGCTGCTGAGCGGGCGGATCGGCGGCGGGCGGCTCCTCGGACGCCGGCGGCTGTTCGGCGGCGGGCGGTTGCTCGGCCGGTGGCTGCTCGGCCATGGGCGGCTGTTGCGCGGCCGGCGGCTGTTCCTCCTCCCCGCCACACGCCGAGGCCGCCTGCTTCCGCCTGATCTCCGCGATCACGGCCTCCCGGTTGGCGATCCGCGCCGACGACAGCGCGTCCGGGTTCGCCCGCTGGTCGGCGATGAACTTCTCGTTGTTGCTCAGCGCGGTGGCGAGACCGTCGCAGGCCACGGAGGCCTGGCTCGTCCCGGTCATCACCACCGCCGTACCGCCGACGAGCACGGTCGCGCCGACGAACAGCGCCACCTTCTTCTTCCGGCTGAGGATCTTCCTGCGTGACACGTGGGGCACTTGAGGCTCCTGTTCCCGGCCGAGAACGGCGGCCGGATCGGTTCCGTGTGCCGTTACGTACGAGTAGCAAGGCGGTTCTGCTCAACGGCCCCAGGAATCACTTCCGTACCAAAGCTCTCCCAGGCGGCCGCCAGTGCCCGGCAGAGCGCGTCCAGGGCCGCGCCGTAGAGGTGCTCCGGGGGCGTCGCGTAGCCCACGACCAGGCCGTCCCGTCCCGGCGCACCGGCCGCCGGATGCAGATAGCCGCTCAGCCCCTCCACGGCCAGCCCGTGGGCGGCCGCCGCCTCCAGTACGCGCCGCTCGCCCCCCGGCGGCAGCTCCAGTACGGCGTGCAGCCCCGCCGCGATCCCGGACACCCGGACCTCCTCCGGCACCCGCTCGGCCAGCGTCGCCACGAGCCGGTCGCGCCGCCGCCGATGGCGCTGGCGCATCTTCCGCACATGACGGTCGTACGCCCCCGACTCGATGAAGTCCGCGAGCGTCAACTGCTCGGTGGCGGAGGCGTACTGCTCGCGCAGGCCCTTCGCCGCCACCACGGCGTCGACCAGCGCTTCGGGAAGCACCATCCAGCCGATCCGCAGGGTGGGGGAGAGGCTCTTGCTCACGGAACCCATCAGCGCCACATGCTCCGGGGCGAGGCCCTGCAGCGCGCCCACGGGTCGGCGGTCGTACCGGAACTCCCCGTCGTAGTCGTCCTCCAGGACGAGCCCGGCGGTCGACCGCGCCCACTCCACGACGGCCGCGCGCCGCTCGGGGTGCAGCGGGCCGCCGGTCGGGAACTGGTGCGCCGGGGTCAGCAGCACCGCCCGGCAGCGCCGGTCCAGCTCCCGTACGAGAGCGCCGTGCTCGTCGACCCCCACCGGGACGGCCCGCACGCCCGCCTCGGCGAGCAGCCCGCGATGGAACGGCAGACCGTACGACTCCACTGCCCACCGGCCGCCCACGACCCCCGCGAGGAGCCGCAGCGCGTGCGCGGTGCCCGAGCACAGCACGATCCGCTCCGGATCCGTCCGCACCCCCCGGACCCGCGCCAGGTACCCTGCGAGCGCCCTGCGGAGCTCCACACGCCCGCGCGGATCGCCCGGCCCGAAGACCTCGTGCGGCGCGGCGGTCAGCGCCCGCCGGGCGGAGGCGAGCCAGGCGGTCCGGGGAAAGGCGGACGGGTCCGGTTTGCCCTGCGTCAGGTCGTATGTGGGGGGCGCCGCCGCCGGGGGCCCCTCCACCGGCCGGACGGCCGCCCCCCGCGCCCCGGACGCCATGGATGTCCCGGACGCGCGCCGGGCGACCCGTGTGCCCGATCCCTGCCGGGCGGTGAGCCATCCCTCGGCGACGAGTTCGGCGTACGCGTCGGCGACGGTGTTGCGGGCGATCCCGAGATCGGCGGCCAACGAGCGGTACGGCGGCAGCCGGGTCCCCGGCGCCAGGCGCCCCCCGCGCACGGCCTCCCGCAACGCCCGCGTCAGCACCGTCCGGCGGCTGCCGGACCCGGTCAGCTCCAGATGGAGGTCGGCGCCGAGCGCCTCCGCCATGTCGACCCATGTCCCCGCCACGTCCGGATTGATACCAGACCGCCGGGCCCCTCGCCCGGACACCCCTTACTTCCCCGCCCTTCCGGGGCCCTCGGCGCCGAGGATGTCTCCCACGCCCAGCAGGAAGCGCCGCACCGCGGCGACCTCACCCTCCTCGAAGCCGCGCAGCAGTGCCTCCGTCCGTGCGATCAGCGGGCCGAAGTACGCCCACCCCAGCTCCTTCGCCCCGTCCCCGACACGCAGCAGCACCCGTCGGCGGTCCCGTTCGTCCCGTACGCGTGCGAGGTGGCCCAGCCGCTCCAGCCGGTCGATCAGCGCCGTCGTACCGGCCGAGTTGAGACCGAGCCGGGCTCCCAACCAGCCGGCGGTGGCGGCCGTACCGGCCCGCTCGGCGTCCAGCAGGCAGATCAGCGCGCGTACGTCGGTGGCGTGCATGCCGCTATCGCTCGCGAACCGGGCCTGCCGCAGGCCGAATTCGACGGTCACCGCGCGCAGCAGATGAAAGATCTCCCTCTCGGGTTCTTCGGTCGGACGATCCATCTCTCTCCTATTATCTCGTTGAGCGAGATTATCGCCCAGCGAGCTTTCCGGAGGAAACAGATGGCCGCCACCGCCCCCACCGACGCGTTCCTTCGCGCCTATGACGCCGTGCTCGCCAAGTGGCCCGCGCACACCACCCACCGCGACCTCCTCACGCCCTATGGCACCACCCATGTGCACAGCCACGGCCCCGAGGGCGGAAGACCCGTGGTCCTGCTGCCCGGCGGCGGTGCCACCTCCACCCTCTGGTACGCCACCGCCGCCGCGCTGGGCCGCACCCACCGCGTCCACGCCGTCGACCTGGTCGGCGACCCCGGCCGCAGCGTCCCGGGTGACCGGCCCATCCGAGAGGCCGGCGATCTGACGGGCTGGCTCGACGCGTTGCTCGACGGCCTCGGCCTGCCTGCCACGGCGCTCGTCGGGCACTCGTACGGTGCCTGGACGGCCATGCACTTCGCGCTCCGGGCGCCCTCCCGGGTCGACCGGCTCGTCCTGCTCGACCCGACGAACACGTTCACCGGCTTCAGTCCGCGCTACCTGCTGCGCGCCCTGCCGATGCTGGTCCGCCCCACCCCCGCCCGCATCCGGTCCTTCCTGGAATGGGAGACCGGCGGCGCCGGCCTCGACCCCGAGTGGATACGGCTCGCCGCCCTCGCCGCCGGCTTCCCGACCGTCAGGCCCGTCACCGGCCCCCGCCCGGCAACCGAGGCCCTGCGCGGCTTGAGACCGCCGGCCCTGCTGCTGCTCGCCGAGCACAGCAGGGCCCATGACGTCCGCAAGGTCGCCGCCGTGGCGGCCGGGCTGCTCCCGGACATGGAGACGCTCACCCTGCCGGGGACCACCCACCACTCCCTGCCGATCGCCGCGCGCGAGGACGGGCTCCGCCGGATCGCGGAGTTCCTGAGCGGCTGACTCAGCGGGACAGGACGTCCCGTACCGCCTCGTCCGTCCGCGCCACCACCGCCGTGCCGTCGTCCGCCGTGATGATCGGCCGCTGGATCAGCTTCGGGTGGGCGGCCAGCGCCCCGATCCAGCGCTCGCGCGAGGCTTCCTCCCTCGGCCACTCCTTCATGCCGAGCTCCTTCGCCGCCGCCTCCTGCGTCCGCGTGATGTCCCACGGCTCGAGCCCGAGCCGGTCGAGGACCTCTTTGATCTCGTCCGTGGAGGGCACGTCCTCCAGGTAGCGGCGCACGGTGTACTGCGCGCCCTCCTCGTCGAGCAGATTCACCGCACTGCGGCACTTGGAACACGCGGGATTGATCCAGATCTCCATGCCGCCACGGTACTCCCACGCGTCTCCCCACCACGTCCCGCACACCCCCGCAATGCCCTTCTGGCCAGGGCCGATTGTCAGTGCCCCCCAGTAAAATCGGGGATGAAGGCGAGGGTCCCGGGGAGGGCCCTCACCCCCCGTGCGCCAGGAGGTCGCCGATGGCTGTTGCCGCACTCACGACGCTGCCCCTCGAACCCTGGAAGCCTCTGCAGAGGAAGCCACTCCCGGCGGGACTGCCCCGCGAGTGGTACGTCACCCACAACCGCCGCCTCAAGGCCATGCGTCTGGCGATCGCCCTGCTCGACTCGGGCGTCTACGACACGGCGCAGGCCCACAACCGCACGATACGGAACACGGCGGAGCGCATCGGCGTCCACCCGCCGTCGGACACCACCTGCCGGATGGTCAGGGCGCTGATCCGATACGGCCGCTGACGCGGAACGGCGCATGACGCGCCGAGGCCCCGCCGCTCTCGGGGGAGAGCGGCGGGGCCTCGGTCATGAACAGGTCGTACGACCCGCGGTGCTTAGATGTCGAAGTAGAGCTCGAACTCGTGCGGGTGCGGGCGCAGCTGGATCGGGGCGATCTCGTTCGTGCGCTTGTAGTCGATCCACGTCTCGATCAGGTCGGAGGTGAAGACACCGCCGGCCTGCAGGTACTCGTTGTCCGCCTCGAGCGCCTCGAGGACCGCCGGGAGGGAGGTCGGGACCTGGGCGACGCCCGCGTGCTCCTCCGGGGCGAGCTCGTAGAGGTCCTTGTCGATCGGCTCGGCCGGCTCGATCTTGTTCTTCACACCGTCGAGGCCGGCCAGCAGCAGCGCCGAGAAGGCCAGGTACGGGTTGGAGGACGGGTCCGGCGCGCGGAACTCGACGCGCTTGGCCTTCGGGTTCGAGCCCGTGATCGGGATACGCATGGCCGCGGAGCGGTTGCGCTGCGAGTAGACCAGGTTGACCGGGGCCTCGAAGCCGGGGACCAGGCGGTGGTACGAGTTCACCGTCGGGTTGGTGAAGGCGAGCAGCGACGGGGCGTGCTTCAGGATGCCGCCGATGTAGTAGCGGGCGGTGTCCGAGAGGCCCGCGTAGCCGGTCTCGTCGTAGAACAGCGGGTCGCCGTTGGCCCACAGCGACTGGTGCACGTGCATGCCCGAGCCGTTGTCACCGAAGATCGGCTTCGGCATGAAGGTCGCGGTCTTGCCGTTGCGCCAGGCGACGTTCTTCACGATGTACTTGAAGAGCATCAGGTCGTCGGCCGCGGCGAGCAGCGTGTTGAACTTGTAGTTGATCTCGGCCTGGCCGGCGGTGCCGACCTCGTGGTGCTGGCGCTCGACCTGGAGGCCGACGTTCTCCAGCTCCAGGGAGATCTCGGAGCGCAGGTCGGCGAAGTGGTCGACCGGCGGGGCCGGGAAGTAGCCGCCCTTGTAGCGGACCTTGTAACCACGGTTGTCCTCGACCTTGCCGGTGTTCCAGGCGCCGGCCTCGGAGTCGATGTGGTAGAAGCCCTGGTTCGCCGAGGTCTCGAAGCGGACCGAGTCGAAGACGTAGAACTCGGCCTCGGGACCGAAGTACGCGGTGTCCGCGATGCCGGTGGACGCGAGGTACGCCTCGGCCTTCTTGGCGATGTTGCGCGGGTCACGGCTGTACTGCTCGCCCGTGATCGGGTCGTGGATGAAGAAGTTGATGTTGAGCGTCTTGTCCTTGCGGAACGGGTCGAGCCGCGCCGTGGACAGGTCGGCGCGCAGCGCCATGTCGGACTCGTGGATCGCCTGGAAACCGCGGATCGACGAGCCGTCGAAGGCGAGCTCCTCGGACGGGTCGAACGCCGTCGCCGGGATCGTGAAGTGCTGCATCACGCCCGGAAGGTCGCAGAAACGGACGTCCACCATCTTGACGTCGTTGTCCGCGATGAACTTCTTGGCGTCGTCGGCGTTCTGGAACATCCAACTCCTCCTACTCCCGACCCGGGAAGGGCGGGGTTGTAGCTCGGTCGTGCGGCCAGTGCGGTGGCACACGCTGGACCCGACCATAGGCAGACGGGATTTCTCAAGCGTGACCCATTTGTTTCGACCAAGTTAACCGGGCCGGGTGCGGATGTGCCTTTCGAGCCACGGCGCCGACCCGGGCCGAAGTGATCAAAAACGGGCGCAGTACCGTGGCCGGGTGGACAACAGGCAAGCAATCGGATCTTGGCTCTCCGGACCGCGCGCGGCGGCCGAGGACATGGGCGTCGACTTCGGTTACCGGGGCCGGCGCCTCGGTCTGCCCGAGGAAGGCCCCGGCTCCATCGCGCCCCTCGGGCGCCGCTTCGGGGCCGTCTTCATCGACTGGGGCCTGTGCATGCTGATCGCATACGGGCTGATCGCGCCGGGTCACTGGAACGCGGCCGGCAACTGGGCCACGCTCGTTCTGTTCGTCCTGAGCGTGCTGACGGTGGGCACGATCGGCAGCACCCCCGGCAAGCGGCTGATGGGTCTGCGCGTCATCTCCGCCGACGGGGGACGCCTCGGCGCCGTCCGGGTGGTCGTCCGCAGCGCCCTGCTCTGCCTGGCGATCCCCGCGCTGATCTGGGACCGGGACGGCCGCGGCCTGCACGACCGGCTCGCCCGCGCGGTCCAGGTACGGATCTAGAAGCGCGGACACAGAGGAACAGGCACAGAAGCGCGGACACAGAGAACACGCACCGAAAGAGGGGCTCCCCGGTCGGACCGGGGAGCCCCTCTTGTCGTGTTCCGTGTCCGCGCTTCTTCGGCGTCAGCGCATCTTTCCGCCGCGCGGCATCCGCATGCCCTTGGGCATCGGGCCCTTCGGCAGCGGCATGTTGCTCATCAGGTCGCCCATCGCCCGCAGCCGGTCGTTCGCCGCCGTGACCTGGGGGCCGGAGAGCACCCGGGGCAGCTTCAGCATGGTCGTACGGACCTTCTTCAGCGGCACCTGGCCCTCGCCGTTGCCGACGATGATGTCGTGCACCGGCACGTCCACCACGATGCGGGCCATCTTCTTCTTCTCCGCGGCCAGCAGGGTCTTGAGCCGGTTCGGGTTGCCCTCGGCCACCAGCACGACACCGGCCTTGCCCACCGCCCGGTGGATGACGTCCTGGCTGCGGTTCATCGCCACCGCCGGGGTCGTCGTCCAGCCGCGTCCCACGTTCTGCAGGACCGCGGCGGCGGCGCCCGGCTGCCCCTCCATCTGACCGAAGGCGGCCTTCTCTGCGCGGCGGCCGAAGACGATCGCCATCGCGAGCAGAGCCAGGATGAAGCCCAGGATGCCCAGATAGACGGGGTGACCGATCAGGAAACCGATCGCGAGGAGGACGCCGAGAGTGACGATGCCCACACCTGCGACGACAAGACCGACCTTCGGATCGGCCTTGCGGGTCATCTTGTACGTCAGAACGACCTGCTTCAGTCGCCCGGGGTTCGCATCAGCGTCAACGCTGTCTGTGTTTGCCTTCCTCGCCATGTCTGGAAGTTTACGTGGCCCGCGAAGCACGACCAGCCACGGCCTCCATTACGTGCTGGGCCTCGACCCGGTCCTTGGCGCGGCGGCGGTCCTCCAGTACGGACGTCCAGGCGTTGCGGCGGGCGGTCCGCTGGCCGCTGCTCAGAAGCAGCGCCTCCACGGCGCGCAGAGCACCGGTGACGGACGGGATGGCGTGGGCGCGTACATGCGTCGCGGCCTGCATGGTGGTGGGTCCTCCCTCAAGGCGGATGAGACGAGGTGGGGGGTCGCGGCAAAGGTCGCGGCGGGGTGTCAGCCAAGGCTCACTGATTGGTGTTACCAGGGCGTGACCGGACGGTCAAACACCAATGAATCCCTGATACCGAGCCCCCGCATGCCGATGTGGCCCATACGAGCGCCCCGACCTGCGGGGACCGTACGGGCCACGTCGAACCGGCCATTACTGGCGGGTAATAGCTTGTGCGCCGATTCACACGGCGCGGGGGTGAAGGAGCTAGCCGGCCTGGGGGGCCGCCGTCGCGCCGCGCCGCTCCATCGCCTGCTGGAACAGCCGCCCGGCGCGGTACGAGGAGCGGACCAGCGGCCCCGACATCACACCGGAGAAGCCGATCTCGTCGGCCTCCTCCTTCAGCTCCACGAACTCCTGCGGCTTCACCCAGCGCTCGACGGGGTGGTGGCGCACGGACGGACGCAGGTACTGGGTGATCGTGATCAGCTCGCAGCCCGCGTCATGCAGGTGCTGCAGCGCCTCGCTGACCTCCTCGCGGGTCTCGCCCATACCGAGGATCAGGTTCGACTTGGTCACCAGGCCGTAGTCGCGGGCCTTGGTGATGACCTCCAGCGAACGCTCGTAACGGAAACCGGGACGGATCCGCTTGAAGATCCGCGGCACCGTCTCGACGTTGTGCGCGAAGACCTCGGGGCGCGAGGAGAAGACCTCGGCCAGCAGCTCCGGCACCGCGTTGAAGTCGGGCGCGAGCAGCTCGACCTTGGTGCGGCCCTCGGCGCGGTCCGCAGTCTGGGCGTGGATCTGGCGCACGGTCTCCGCGTACAGCCAGGCGCCGCCGTCCTCCAGGTCGTCGCGGGCGACGCCGGTGATGGTGGCGTAGTTCAGGTCCATGGTGACGACGGACTCGCCGACGCGGCGGGGCTCGTCACGGTCGAGCGCCTCGGGCTTGCCCGTGTCGATCTGGCAGAAGTCACAGCGCCGGGTGCACTGGTCACCGCCGATGAGGAAGGTGGCCTCGCGGTCCTCCCAGCATTCGAAGATGTTCGGACAGCCCGCTTCCTGGCAGACCGTGTGCAGGCCCTCGCTCTTCACGAGGCTCTGCATCTTGGTGTACTCGGGACCCATCTTCGCCCGGGTCTTGATCCACTCGGGCTTGCGCTCGATGGGGGTCTGGCTGTTCCGGACCTCCAGGCGCAGCATCTTGCGTCCGTCGGGTGCGACTGCGGACACATCGGCTCCCTGTAGCTTCGATTCTTCGGCGCACACCAGGGTACGCCCGTTGTTCCTGCGGCCTTACGTCTGGCCAACCTGAGGCCAGAGCCCGGCATTCCCTAAGCGCCGGCCGTCTCCGCCGCCCGCTCGATCTCACGGGGCCTGAGCTCCGCGTTCTGCAGTACGTCCCGCAGATGCCTCTCCAGGACGGGCAGCACCTCGGCGATCGTGATGTCGCGGCCCAGCTCGCTCGCGAGCGAGGCCACGCCGGCGTCCCGGATGCCGCAGGGGACGATCCGGTCGAACCAGGTGTTGTCCGGATTCACGTTCAGCGCGAAGCCGTGCATGGTGACGCCCTTGGCGACGCGGATGCCGATCGCCGCGAGCTTGCGGTCCTCCCGGCGCTGGCCGGCGTTGGACGGGGCGTACTCGGGGCCGTTGAGCCGGGGGTCGAACTCCTCGTCGTGCAGCCGCGGGTCGAAGTCCAGCGAGAGGCCGCCGACCGACGGGCGCTCCTCGACGGGGTCGCCCAGGACCCAGACGCCGCTGCGCCCCTCGACCCGGCTGGTCTCCAGGCCGAACTCGGCGGCCGTGCGGATCAGCGCGTCCTCCAGGCGGCGGACGTGCGCGACGACGTCCACCGGGCGGGGCAGCTTCAGGATCGGGTAGCCGACGAGCTGGCCGGGGCCGTGCCAGGTGATCTTCCCGCCGCGGTCCACGTCGACGACCGGGGTCCCGTCCAGGGGGCGCTCGCTGTCCGCCGTGCGCCGCCCCGCCGTGTAGACCGGCGGGTGCTCCAGGAGCAGACAGGTGTCCGGGATCTCGTCGGCGAACCGGGCCGCGTGCACCTCGCGCTGCTTGTCCCACGCCTCCTGGTACTCGACGGCGTCTTCGCCGAAGCCCAGATGGACGAATCGCAGCTCACTCACGGCAATGCCTCCCTAGCAACTGCACCGTGCACTTAACGCGCCCCCGCCACTGTACGGCGGCGGTATGAAAGACGGACCGGCAGGTCGTTCCCGTCAGCGCCGCCCCCAATCCTCACACGATCGGATGAATGTGGGGCGAAGGTGGCGGTTTGGGCGACCGGGGCCGCTAAATTCACGCCGTTCCATGAGGGCTGCACCCCGGGGCCCGGAAGGCAGGAGACCGCACAGCTGATGACGGAACGACCCCCGCAGCGCACCCCGAACCGCCAGCTCGCCGCGCTCATCGCCGAGGCCGGATTCTCCAACGCCGGACTCGCCAGAAGGGTCGACCAGCTCGGCCTCGAGCACGGCCTCGATCTCCGGTACGACAAGACCTCCGTGACCCGCTGGCTCCGCGGCCAGCAGCCGCGCGGCACCACACCCGCTCTGATCGCCGAGGTCTTCACCCGGCGCCTGGGCCGGCGGCTGTCCGCCCAGGACCTCGGCCTCGACGCCTGCGCCCCGGTCTACGCCGGTCTGGAGTTCGCGGCCACCCCCGAGGAGGCCGTCGACATCGTCGGCGGCCTGTGGCGCAAGGACTCCGGAAGCCACGCCGAACTCCGCAAGATCGCCTTCACCCCGGCCGGGCTGGTCGTCCCCAGCCGCGACTGGCTGATCGGGCGGGCCGACGACCGGGTGGGCCGAGGCGAGCCCGCCCCGCACGCCGCCCGCATCCCGGTCCAGGGCCGCCCCTCCGTACCGCGCCAGCGCACCACCGACCGCGGGCCCGGCCAGCGCGTCTCCGGCGGGGACATCGCGGCGCTGCGCTCCGTCGGAGAGCTCTTCCGCACCCTCGACCACGCCTACGGCGGGGGACACGCCCGCCAGGCCCTCGTGCGCTATCTGGAGCACGAGGCGGAGCCGATGCTGCGCGGGACGTACGGCGAGACCGTCGGACGGCGCCTCTTCGCGGCGGCCGCCGATCTGACCCGGCTGGCCGGCTGGACCTCGTACGACATCGCGGCGCACGGACTGGCCCAGCGCTACTTCGTCCAGGCCCTGCGGCTCTCCCAGGCGGCGGGCGACCGGGCCTACGGCTCGTACGTCCTGATCACCATGAGCCGGCAGGCGGTCTATCTCGGGCACGGGCGCGAAGCGGTCCAGCTCGCCCGGGTCGCCCAGCAGGGCCTCGGCTCCGCGGCGCCGCCCGTCGTCCAGGCCCTGCTGCACGCGGTCGAGGCGCGCGGACACGGGGTCCTCGGCGACGTACGGGCGTGCAGCGCCTCGCTCGCCCGCGCCGAGCGGGCCCTCGAAGCGGCCAGACCCGGGGACGAGATGCCGTACTGGGCGCGGGCCTTCGACGAGGCGCAGCTGGCCTCCGACTTCGGCCACTGCCACCGCGATCTCCAGCAGTACCGGGCCGCGGCCCAGCACGCGGAGCGCTCGCTGCAGCTCCGCTCACCCGCCTACGCCCGGAGCCGGCTCTTCAGCCGGGTGGTGCTGGCTTCGGCCCGGCTCGGCCTCGGCGAGCTGGACCAGGCGTGCGCCCTGGGCGCGGAGGCGGCGCAGCAGGCCTCGGAGATGCGCTCCGCACGGGCCGTGGAGTACGTACGCGACTTCGAGCGGAGGCTGGAGCCGTACCGCGACGCGTCGGCCGTGCGGACCTACAGGGACCGCGTGGCGGCGATCGGCTAGCACGGCGCGTGCGACCGGGCGCGGGGCCGCCGGGAAGGCGGCCCCGGCCTCCGTGCGGGTGGTACTAGGGGCGGTGCGGGGGCGGCCGACGGGCAGGCGGATGCGCACCTTCTGCAAGACGGAGATGAACTGGGGGCTGTCGGCGGCCTGCCCGGCGGTCAGGACGATCGCCATCGGCCGGCAGTGCCGGTCGGCGGCCAGGTGGATCGTGGAGGTCAGCCCACCGCGGGACCGGCCGAGCAGGGCAGCCGTCAGGCGAGCCCGCCGTCTGCGGCGGATACGTCGCCGCTCGGCCCGCACCGGGTACCGCCGCCCTGTCCGCCTTGTTCCTCGCACGCTCCCCCTTTTGCGAGGCCGCTTCCTCGAGTGCGGCCAGCGTCTCCTCGCTGACCCGCATGCCCGCCGCATCATGTTGAGCCCGCGCGGTGGTGGAGTCCACGCTGACCAGGGGCATGTCGATCTCGCCTCAGCGGGCGGCCTCAGCAATCACGCCTTCCAGCAGGGCCTGGAAGGCACCCGCGTCCCGCCATCGCACGAAGCGGTTGCAGACCGTCTGCCAGGCGCCGAACCGCTCGGCTGCTCCTCCTGGAACGGTGTAACCCGACCTCCCGCGCTCAGCCACTCCAGCCCGGTTCTGGCCGGCGCTCTCCTTCACCCGATGCTGATGTCCGGACGGAGCCGGAATGAGCGGCGGCAGCGCGGGGGAAATCGGCCACTCGGCTGCCTCTTCCACGCTCCTGATCGTCCGGTGGGCCTTGTCGGGATCCTGGTGGCTGATCCAGCCGCAGTTGAAGCCATCGAACACCTCAACCTGGGTGACGCCGGCGCCCGGCTCTGATTGAGGGTGCCCGCGTTGTACGCCACGGCGCTCTTTGCGAGGGTTGCGGGGGACGCGGCTGGCGTTGCGGTAGACGACGTGGGTCAGCTGGTGCTCGGCCGCGAGTCGGTGGGCGAGTTGTTTCGCAGCCTGCCTGCAAGCCGCTCTGCCATCGAGTGGCGAGCGTTCGTACGCCGTGCCACCGACGATGAGCAGACCCTTGTACTCAAAGGCCACGCTCGATGGAGCCTCGTCGTAGTGGAAGCGGCGGACGTCGCGTTTCTTGCCGGTGGCGGGGTCGAGGAGGTACAGACGCACGGCCGGGATCACCAGCGTGTCACGGCGTCCGCCGACCACGTCAGCCTCCCGTCCTGGAGGTGGAAGGCCGTCCCGAAACGCCGTTTACATGCCTATTTGGCAGGTCTAGCGTAAAAGTACAGGACTAAGGCGCAGGCGACGCTCGCCGCCATCACCCTCGAAGAAGGGGAGCAGTCATGTCATGGACGATCTCCGGCACCTACGTGGCCGGTTGCTCGTGCGCGGTGCTGTGCAGCTGCCCGTACGACGGCCAGCCCCGGGACGCGAAGGGCGGTACAGAGTGCCTGGGCACCGCGGTGTTCCACGTGGCCGAGGGGAATCTGGACGACCTGGACCTGTCTGGTGTGGACTTCGCGTTCTACAACCACTTCCCGTCCAACCTGTCCTCCGGCAACTGGAAGGTCGGGCTGGTTGTGGACAGTGCGGCCAGTGACGGGCAGGCCGGTGCCTTGGAGCGCATCCTGGCCGGCCGGGAAGGCGGGCCGTTCGGTCAGCTCTCGCAGTTCTACGGCGAGTACCTGGGCATGGAGCGGGCGGGGGTCTCCCTCACCGACGGGGACCGGCCGGGCTTCACGGTCGAAGGCAGGACGGAACTGTCGTACGAGCCGCTGACCGGCCCCGATGGCGGCTCGACGAAGATCAGGAATGCCATGTTCGGGTTCGCGCCCGAATTCGAGGTCGGCAGGGCTACGGGGCGTTCCGACGCCTTCGGGCTGAGTTACGAGGCGTCGTACGGCGAGACGGCCGACTACGTCTTCAGCAGCGGGGACGTCGAAGGGGCAGCGCACGGGCGCATCTGAAGCGAGCACACGCATGAGCGCCGAAGCGGCCCCGCGACTTCTGGCGACGGTGTTCTCGGCGGCCTCGCTGTCGAGGTGCGTGCCGATCGCCCTCCTGGTGGGCACCTTGCTCTCGCTGGTTAACCAAGGCGCGGTGATCGCGTCAGGGGACGCTACGGTGGCGACCTGGTTGAGGGTGCTATTCAACTACCTGGTGCCCTTCTGCGTGTCCAGTGCGGGTTTCTTCAGCTGCCGGCGAGCGGCCTGGCGGACGGCCCGTTCCGCAGTGAGCAGATGAGTCACATGTCATCCATGAACGGCATCGGGCCCTCCAGCCCCGGCAGCAGCCAGTCCTGGAAAGGCGCGAGCACCGCGAGGACCAGGAAGGTGACGCCCACGAGCCGGGCGAGCAGAGGGCCCCGGAACCAGAGCTTCTCTACGAAGATCACCACGGCCAGTCCGGCCATCGCCGCCACGTTCATCACGCCGAGCGGAACGAAGACGACCATCAGCCCGCCGCAGCAGCCGACGCAGTAGGCGCCGTGGTGGACGCCCACCCGCAGGTCGCGGGCCGGAGGCCGGAAACCGGCGTAGTGCATCAGATGGCTCATGGGATCGCGGCAGTGCCGCAGACACACATACTTGAGAGGCCCGAGCTGGTACAGGCCCGCGAGTAGGAAGGCCACCGAGCCGATCCAGCGCCCAGCGGTCGGGTGGTCGTCCACCAGACCGCCGGTGAGGGACAGCGCCGCATAGGCGACCAGCCCGAAGGCGGTCCACACCACCAGATACCCGCCCACGAACGCGACGGTGCGCAGGGTCCGCGTCCAGCCGGAGGACTGCCGGCCGATCCCCCGCCCCCACGTGATGGCCACCGGCGCCATGGACGGCAGCATCATGGCCGCCATCATCGTCACCCACAGCACCAGGAACAGCGGCAGCGCCATTCCCATCGTGCCCGGCTCGACCCCCATGTCCCGAGCCTGCCCGACCGTCAGCACCCAGGCGGGCACCGCGATGAGGATCACCAGGAACCAGGCGGCCGCGAGCTCCCGTGCCGGCAGCAACCCTCCGCCCGCGCCGGTCGGCGCGGGCGACCGGGCGGATTCGACGGCGGAGGTCCGGCGGTGGTGCATCGGTGTGTCTCCCTACGGGATACTTCCAGGGGAGCATGCCTCGACCTGCGAGGCGACCTGACCGGGTTGCTTCTGCGACGCTCTTGCTCTGCGGGATCAGAGAATTGAGTATTTGTCAGTCTCCTCCGGCCGAGGGCCCGCGAAGTGGGAGATCAGCCCGGTTCCTGCTAGTGGCCTGAGTCAGAGATTCGGTGGCAGTAGGCGGCGACTTTGTCGAGGATCTCGTCGGCTGTCTTCGTCCGGACGAAGGGCCTGGGGTGGTTGTTCCAGTCGGCGAGCCAGGACCGGATGTCGCGTTCGAGGGCCTGGACGGAGCGGTGGACTCCGCGCTTGAGCTTCTTCTGTGTGAGCTCGGCGAACCACCGCTCGACCAGGTTCAGCCATGACGCACTGGTCGGCGTGAAGTGCAGGTGGAAGCGCGGGTGGGCCCGCAGCCACTTCTTCACGTCAGGTGTCTTGTGGGTCGCGTAGTTGTCGAGGATCAGGTGGACTTCGAGGTCGGCCGGGACCTCCTTGTCGAGCTTGGCGAGGAACTTCTTGAACTCGGCGGCACGATGGCGCCGGTGCAGGGAGCCGATGACCTTGTCGGTCGCTACTTCCAGGGCTGCGAAGAGGGTGGTGGTGCCGGCGCGGATGTAGTCGTGGCTGCGTCGTTCGGGAGCGCCGGGCATCATCGGCAGGACCGGCTGTGACCGGTCCAGGGCCTGGATCTGAGACTTCTCGTCCACGCAGAGGACCAGGGCCTTCTCCGGCGGGTCCAGGTAGAGGCCGACGACATCGCGGACCTTGTCGATGAACAGCGGATCCGTGGACAGCAGAGACGTCTGGGACCGGTGCGGGGCCAAAGCGAATGCCCGCCAGATCCGCGGGATGGCCGACTGCGACATCCCGGTCGCCGCGGCCATCGACCTCGTCGACCAGTGCGTCGCGTTCTTCGGTGTCTCTTCCAGCGTTTTGACGATCACCCGCTCGACATCCGCTTAGGTGATCTTCCTCGGGACACCCGGCCGAGGCTCGTCGTGAACGAGTCACACCCAACCGACGACGGATCTACGACTCAGGTCACTAGGTGCGCGGCGCTAGCTAGTCGGGGCCGCTCCAGTCGAATGGGAAGTGCTTGCTCGACTTGCCGGAGCGTTCCCAGGAGAAGCCGAATGCGTCGGCGCGATCAACGGTGGCCCTGCCCCACGTGGCCATCTGACCTGGTCCAACCTCGGAGCCTGGGGCGTTGTGGACCTGGACGCGCGCACCGTTCGGGGTGGTGGGGCCGGTGAGAGCCTCGGCGGTTGCCGTTACACGGCCCGGAATCTCGGCTCGCCAGGTGGCAAGATCCTTGTCGATCTCCACGTGGATGGGGGCGATGTCCGTGCCGCGCATCTCGGGGTGGAACATCACCCCGAACTGTGCTGGCCATCCGCCCGCCTCACCGCCGAAGATGGCTCCGAGTGCAGTCTGCTGCCGGTCGTCGGCGCGTTCGTCCAGGAAGACCGCGGCGTACGGGTGGGTATGCGTGCCGGCCCACGCGTTGCCTTCGAAGGAGGCGAGCATCAGGACGTTGAGATCATCGAGCTGTGCGTCGCCGAAGTGGCCTTCCCGGATGTGCCAGACCATTACGCCTTCGCAGTCGCCGTAGGTCGGGGGCTGTGCGAACGTGCACGGGCAGGGTATGGCGCACTTACACACATCGAACCAGTCGCCGACGAGGTGCCAGCGCGTGCCGGTGGTGGCCTGTTCTGTCATCTCGCTTCCCTCCTCCCGAGCTCGAGGGAGCTCACTTGGAGTGGCGAGACCGCGTCTCCCGAGCCCGCTCCCGGGATCGGAAGGCGGCCTCACTTCCAGCTTGCACCTCACCTCCCGGGAGGGAAAACGCCCGCGTCGGCAATCGCGTGCGGTCGGTGGGGGGCTACCCAGCGTGAGGGCGAGGGCCGTCGCTTTCGACAGCCCGGGAGGGGATGCACGCACGGCTTATGATCGACACCGAGCTCACTGAGCTCGGTGTGGCCAGGTCACATACGCAGACAGCGGGTCGGGCAAGGTGGCGGCCCTGGCTCGCTACCTGCAAGGCGCTCACTTCGGCTCCCCAGGCGGTTCAGGATAGGAACGAGTGGGACGACAAGCAGGCCTGGTCGCTTCCAGAGATCCCCATCAACGCCGGACGCCGTACGAGTCGGCGGCCAGTGACAGCAGGGCATTTCGATGCAATTGTCGTCCCGGGTGAACTTCAGTCCGAGAACGGGAGCTGCCGAGAGCGCCCCCTGCCCGACAAGACACCCCCTGGACTAGGCCGCCGCCGTCTCCAGGGCGGCGGCGCCGTAGCCGGCCTTGATGCCGAAGTCGCGCAGGACCGCGTGTGCCGCGCGGCGGCCCGAGAAGAGGGCGCCCTGGACCGTGCTGGTGTCCCGGTGGTCCCCGCAGACGTAGAGCCCGGCCAGCAGGCGCACCGGGCGGCGCGGGTCGTGCGGCGGGGGCATCGCCGGGACCGCCTCGGGGTCGTGGTGGACGGCGAGCAGCTCCCAGTCGTCGGTGGGGGTGCCGTACAGCCGGGACAGATGGGCGCGGACCCGGCGGTCCAGGTCGTCCGGCGCGGTACCGAGCACCGTCGAACTGATCAGCACCCGGCCGTGGGGGGCTCGTGACGGGTCGACCTCGCTCATCACGGCGGTGTGGGCGACCGGCCCCGCCGGGTCCGCCTCCAGCAGCAGGGTCGGGTCCGTCATCGGGGGAACGGGCGCGGTGTGATGGAGCACCGTCACGCTGTGGAACGACGGTACGCGCAGCCCCGGAAGGAGTTCGGCGGCGGCGCGGGGGCCCGTCGCGAGCACGACCGACCGGCAGGCGAAGGTGCCGTGCTCCTCGGTCACGACCCCGCTGATCGACGCGTCCCGCACCCTCACGCCGGTGTGGACCGTGCCGGGAGGCAGGGCGTCCGCCAGCAGCTCCGGCAGGGCGGAGGCGCCGCCCTCCGGGACGCACAGCCGGCCGCGCGCGAAGCCGCGCAGCGCGAGATCGGCGCACCTGCTGGAGGTGGCCAGATCCGGGTCGCAGAGCAGCGCCGCCAGCAGCGGCCGCAGAAAGCCCTGGACGGTACGGGACGGCAGCCGGGCGGCCAGGGACTCCTGGGAGGTCCGCTCCGGGCGTGCCAGCAGGCGCGGGGTCGGCGTACCCGCGAGGCGGGCGAGCATGGCGGACAGACGGGCCTGGTCGAGCGAGCGGGGGGCGCTCGCGAGGGCGCGCGCCACGGTGAAGGCTCCCCCTACGCCCCAGGGGGCGTTGGTGGACCCCCTCCCTACGCCCCAGGGGCTGTGGGCGGACCCCCTCCCCACGCCCCAGGGGCTGGGTGCGGCGCCCCTGCCCGCACCCCGCCGCGCGTGCGGTGCGGCCCATCGGGCGCCGCCCACCTCGCCGGCGCGGACGTACCGGCCGTCGGCGTGCACCAGGACCCCCGGCGAGAAGGTCCGCATGACCGCGCCGTCCAGGCCCGGAGTGCGCTCCAGCTCCGGGTAGGAGGTGTTGAGCAGCTGCCCGATCCGGTCGAGCCGGAAGCCGTCGACCACCTCCGTGGTCATCCGGCCCCCCACCCGGGGCGCGGCCTCCAGGACCCTGACGGTGACCCCGGCGCTGGTCAGCTGATGAGCTGCCGAAAGTCCCGCGATCCCTGCTCCGACAATGACGACGTCCGTATGGCGTGCGGTGGTGAGCACGTGCCCCTCCCCGAGGTCGGCCCGGCTGGTGGGAGGCTCATGCCCCCAACAGGCCCCCGGAATGCCCGAGTTCCGGTCGAGCCTAGAAAGCGTCCCGGAGCGGGGGAGTCGCGCGTCACCGGATCACCGGAGCACAAGGGGTCGCACGGATGTACGGACCGGGGCGGTCACGCCCGTGCGGCCGCCCGGATCGCCTCGTCGATGCGCGGGAACGCGAAGCTGAACCCCGTCTCCAAGAGCCGCCCCGGCAGCACCCGCTGACTGCCCAGCACGTCCTCGGCGAAGTCGCCGAGCGCCACCCGCAGGGCGAGCGAGGGGACCGGGAAGGGCGTGGGGCGGCGCAGCACCCGGCCCATCGCCGCCGTCACCTCGCGGTTGGTGACCGGTTCCGGCGCCGTCAGATTCACCGGCCCGGCCAGCCCGTCGGTGTCGATGATGTGCCGCAGCGCCGCGATCTCGTCATGCAGCGAGATGAAACTCCAGTACTGCCCGCCGGACCCCATCCGTCCGCCCAACCCGGCCCGGAACAAGGGGAACAGCCGTCCCCAGGCGCCGCCCTCCCGGGCCACCACCAGACCGGTACGGGCGAACGCGACCCGGATGCCCGCCTCCTCGGCCGGAGCCGCCGCGGCCTCCCACTCCACGCACACCGACGGCAGGAACCCCTCACCGGCCGGCGCCGTCTCGTCCACCGCGCGGGTGCCCGTGTCGCCGTAGTAGCCGAGCGCGGTCCCGCAGACCAGCACCTTCGGCGGCTCTGCCAGGGAGGCGAGGGTCCGCGCCACGGCGGTCGTGCCGAGGACCCTGCTGTCGCGGATCTCCCGTTTGTACGCCGCGGTCCAGCGGCGCTCGCCGACACCCGCCCCGGCGAGATGGACGAACGCCTCGCAGCCGACGAGGCCGGCGGCGTCCACGTACAGCCGTTTCGGGTCCCACTCGACCTCGTCGGCCGTACGGGCCGGGCGGCGCACCAGCCGGAGCACCTCATGCCCGTCCGCGCGCAGGGAGCGCACAAGGGCCGAGCCGATGAGTCCGGACGCGCCGGTGACCGCGATACGGGTACGGGGAGCCGAGGAGTGCATGAAAAACATCCTGCCCTGCTCCGCCACCCGGTGGGACAGTGGCGGCATGATCACACCTCTCATACGTCCCGCCGGCCCCGCCGACGACCGTGCCCTGCGGGAGCTCGACAACGCCGTCTGGTCGCCGCTCCACTCCGTGCAGAACGGTCCGAAGCCGCTGTCCACGCCTTTCCTCGACGCCGCTGACCGGACCAGGGCCGTCCTGGTCGCCGAGGGCGAGGACGGCCGGATCGACGGCTATGTGATCCTCGGCCGGCCGACGCCGCTCCCCTCCAACGCCCATGTACGCCAGATCCAGGGGCTCGCGGTCGCCGAGGAGGCCCGAGGCCGGGGCGTGGCTCGCGCCCTGCTGCGTGCGGCCAGGCAGGAGGCCGGGCGGCAGGGCGCGACCCGTATCGCCCTGCGGGTGCTCGGCCACAACAAGCCGGCCCGCGCGCTCTACGAGGCAGAGGGCTTCGTGGTCGAGGGTGTGCTTCCGGGCGAGTTCCACCTCGGCGGCGCGTACGTCGACGACGTCCTCATGGGCCGCGCCGTAGCGGACTAGGCAGTGTCCGCAAGGTCTCGCCCGGCCTCCGGGCGGACGACGATACTTTGCGGACACTCCCTGGACTAGGGCCCGCCTTTCGGATCAGGCGCCCGCGGCGTCAACGGGCGCATTCCGCCCATCAGTTCACGCAGGCAGCGGACGGCGAGCGCGGCCGGGGAGCCCGGGCCCGTCACCGGCGCGTCCGTCCGCGCCCACGCTTCCAGGGCGACCCGGATCGCGTCCGTCGCCGCGGCCGCCGCCAGCCGGACCTCCAACGGGTCCGCGCCCGGACCGGCCAGCGCGGAGACCACCGGCAGCAGCTTCTCCTCCGACTCCTGGTTGACCCGGTACCAGACCGCGCGCAGCGCCGCGTCGTCCGCCGCTGCGCGCAACAGTCCGCGCGTCCGGCGCAGCCCCTCGGCGGCCTCCTCGTCCCGGCCGGCCAGCGCCTCCTCGATGGACGCCTCCAGCGCGGCGGGCACGGCCGAACCCGGCCCGGCCGCCGCGAGCGACTCCCGCCAGCGGTCCGCGCCGACCGCGAGCAGCGGCGCGACCGCGTCCTGCTTGCTGCGGAAGTAGCGGTAGAAGGTGCGCAGGGCGACCCCCGCCCGGTGTGCGATCTCCTCGGCGGTGGTGCCGTCGGGGCCGCGCTCGGTGAAGAGCTCGGCGGCGGCGCGGGCGATGTCGAGCTGGGTCGCGGCCTTGCGGCGCTCGGTCAGCGAGAGGGGCGGCTGCTTGGTGCTCACCGGACGAAGCGTACGCCCGGCATACGCCCGCTCTGCCGCATCGGCATGTCATGCAAGCATGGCAAAACGTGCCACTCAGGCGTACCGTGAAGCCTTCGACACCATCGGGAGGCTCCAGACACATGAACCGCTACGAAGGCCGCCGCGCGCTCGTCACCGGCGGCGGATCCGGCATCGGCCAGGCCACCGTCCTGCGCCTTCTCACCGAGGGCGGCACCGTCGTCGCCGCCGATGTCAGCGAGGCGGGCCTCAAGGACACCGTCGAGAAGGCGGGCGCCATGGGGGAGCGGCTCACCACGCTCGTACTCGACATCTCCGACGAGCAGGCGGTACGTGAGGGCGTCGCGGCGGCCCTCGGGGCGCTCGGCGGGCTCGACGTGCTCGTCAACGCGGCCGGAATCCTGCGCTCCGGGCACACTCACGAGACCAGCCTCGCCGACTTCAACAGAATCATCGCGGTCAATCTGACGGGCACCTTCCTGATGATCCGCGAGGCGATACCGGCGCTCCTGGACGGGCACGACTCCGCCGTCGTCAACTTCAGCTCCACGTCGGCGGCCTTCGCGCACCCGTACATGGCGGCCTACGCGGCCAGCAAGGGCGGCATCCAGTCCATGACCCACGCCATGGCCAGCGAGTACGGAAAGCAGGGCATCCGCTTCACCGCCGTACAGCCCGGTTCCATCTCCTCCGGCATGACCGACGGCAGCGGAGCCAGCCGGTCCAGCGTCGGCCCCGGCCTGCCCGCCGACGCCGACATGTCCCTCTTCATGAAGCTCGCCCCCGCCCTCGGCCAGGGCTTCGCCGGTCCCGAGACGGTGGCGTCAGTCGTCGCGATGCTCGCCTCCGCCGACGGACGCTTCATCACCGGCACCGAGATCCGTATCGACGGCGGAACCCACTTCTGACGCCGTCGGCTCCGCCGGGCCCGCGCCGGCGGAGCCCGCACGCCCCCGGACGCGCCCTCAGCGCGCGAACCGCTGCCACAGCCGGGGGAAGCGCTCCGCCAGCACCGCCTCGTCCTCCAGGTCGAACGGCGAGCCCTCCGGCTCGGCGCTCTGCGGGGAGATCCCCAGATCCGGCGCCACCACGCCGGTCAGCTGTTCGTACGCCTCGTCGGCCGCGTACCCCAGCTCCTCGCCGTCCCCGTCGATCTCCTCGTCGAAGTCGTCCAGCAGCTCCGCGAGGGCGTCCGGGTCGTGCACCGCGCCCTCGAACACCTCCCGGCCCTGGCCGATGAGCCAGCAGCGGAAGTAGTCGAAGGCGTCGTCACTCGCGCCGTCGAGCAGCACGGCGGCCGCGCCCCACAGATCCCAGCGGTACGCCCGGTTGTACCGGGCCTCGAAGTGCCGGGCGAAGTCCAGCACGGAGTCAGGATCGAACTGCAGCAGCCGCTCGACCAATAGGTCGGCCTGTTCCTCGGGATCACCCTCTGCGGCTTCGCGCGTACCGTCCACGATCTCCCAGAACTCCGTCTCGTCCATCACGGCACAAGCATCGGTGTTGCCGGAGGGCGGCGCACGCGGAGCCGCCGAAATGAAACCGGACAGCAGATGTCGGGTTTCCGTGTGACCGTCGATTCCATGACGACCGACACACCACTCAACGGACGGATCGCACTGGTCGCGGGCGCGACCCGGGGCGCCGGCCGGGCCATCGCCGTCCAGCTCGGCGCGGCCGGCGCCACTGTGTACGTCACCGGCCGCACCACCCGTACGCGGGTCAGCGAGGTCGGCAGGGCGACCGAGACCATCGAGGAGACCGCCGAACTGGTCACGGCGGCGGGCGGTGAAGGCATCGCCGTCCCCACCGACCACCTCGAAGTCGACCAGGTGCGGGCCCTGGTCGACCGCATCGACCGGGACCACGGCCGCCTGGACGTCCTCGTCAACGACGTCTGGGGCGGCGAGCACCTGATCGTCTTCGGCAAGAAGATCTGGGAGACCGACCTGGACAGCGGCCTGCGATGCTGGAGCTCGGCGTGAAGACCCACGCGATCACCAGCCGCCTGGCACTGCCGCTTCTCATCCGCAACCCCGGGGGGCTGGTGGTCGAGGTCACCGACGGCACGGCGGAGTACAACACCCGGTTCCGGGAGAACTTCTTCTACGACCTCACCAAGAACGCCCCGATCCGGATGGCCTTCGCCCTCGCCCACGACCTGGAGTCGGTGGGCGGCACGGCGGTGGCCCTGACGCCCGGCTTCCTCCGCTCGGAGCAGATGCTGGAGACGTTCGGGGTGACGGAGGCGAACTGGCGCGACGCCGTCGCCAAGGTCCCGGACTTCGTGATCGCGGAGTCCCCGGTGTACGTGGGCCGCGCGGTGGCGGCGCTGGCGGCGGACGAGGACCGGGCCCGGTGGAACGGCCAGTCGCTGTCGAGCGGCCAGCTCGCGAAGGAGTACGGCTTCACGGACGCGGACGGCTCGGCGCCGGACGCCTGGGGCTACATCATGGCGAACGAGTCCAGCGACGCGAAGCCGGACCCGGCGGACTATCGGTGACCCACCCGTACAACCGCCCCAGCCCCCTCGCCGCCTCGACGCACGCCCCCACGGGCGTCACCCGTACAACCGCCCCAGCCCCCTCGCCGCCTCCGCGAACCGCTCCCGCAGCGACACGGGTTCAAGGATCTCCGCCTCCGGGCCCAGGCCGAGCAGCTGGCCGTACGCGACCTCCTCCGACTCGACGCGCAGGCGGACCGTCAGCCCCCCGCCCTCGTCCGTCACGCCCGCGGCCACCGCCTCCCGCGCCGCCGCGCGGTCCGTGGCGTACGGGAGGCGGCGCGCGCCGGCCGGAGAGAGACGGAGCACCACCTGCGTCCTCAGCAGCGACCGGGCGAACTGCGCCGCCCGTTCCTCCCAGAAGCCCGGCAGATCGAAGTCGTCGGCCCGGACGAAACGCTCCCCACCGAGCGCGACAGCGGTGAACCGGTCGATCCGGTACACCCGGAACGAATCGTCCGCGCGGGCGCACAGGTACCAGACGCCCGCCTTGAGCACGAGGCCGTACGGCGCCAGCTCCCGCTCCACCTCCCGGTCCTGCCGCCGGTAGCGGGCGGAGATCAGCCGGTCGTCCCAGACCGCCTCGGCGACGACCGGCAGCAGCTCCGGCGTCTCGGGCTCCTGGTACCAGCCGGGCGCGTCCAGGTGGAAGCGCTGCGCGGCCGTGTCGGAGGCGTCCCGCAGCGACGGCAGGAGCGCGGCCGACACCTTGAGCCGGGCCGCCGAGGCGGCGTCGTCGAGGCCCATCTCGCGCAGCGCCCCCGGCACCCCCGACAGGAACAGCGCCTCGGCCTCGCCGCGGCCGAGCCCCGTCAGCCGTGTCCGGTAGCCGCCGATCAGACGGTAGCCGCCCGCGCGGCCCCGGTCCGCGTACACCGGAACCCCCGCCTCCGAGAGGGCGAGCGCGTCCCGGGTGATCGTCCGCTCCGACACCTCCAGCTCCCGCGCCAGCTCGGCGGCGGTCATCGACGGCCTGGACTGGAGCAGGAGCACCATCTTGATGAGCCGGGCAGCGCGCATGCCCACATGATGCAGGAGGCCCCCGCCGGGCCTGAGCCGGGCGGGGGCCTCCTGCGACGACGCGGCCCTACAGGCCGTAGCGCTCCCGCGCCTCCTTCACCGCCGAGGCGGGCACCTCGCCCCGACGCGCCAGCTGCGCCAGCGCCGCGACGACGATCGACTGCGCGTCGACACCGAAGTGACGGCGGGCCGCCTCACGGGTGTCCGACAGGCCGAAACCGTCCGCGCCGAGCGAGCTGTAGTCCTGCTCGACCCACTGCGCGATCTGGTCCGGAACCTGCCGCATGTAGTCGGACACGGCCAGGACCGGCGACTCCACACCCTCCAGCGCGCGGCGGACGAACGGTACCCGCTCCTCGCCGCGCAGCAGCGCCGCGTCGGCCTCCAGCGCGTCGCGCCGCAGCTCGGTCCAGGACGTCGCGGACCACACGTCGGCGGCCACGCCCCACTCCTCGGCGAGCAGCCGCTGCGCCTCCAGCGTCCAGTGGATCGCCGTGCCGGAGCCGACCAGCTGGATCCGCGAGGCGTTCGCGTCCACGGTCAGCCCGGCGGACTCCGCCGTGTTGAACCGGTAGAGGCCCTTGATGATGCCCTCGTCGACGCCCTCGGGCTTGGCCGGCTGAGGCATCGGCTCGTTGTAGACCGTCAGGTAGTAGAAGACGTTCTGGTCCTCGCCCGGGGCCGCCTCGCCGTACATCCGGCGCAGACCGTCCTTGACGATCGCCGCGATCTCGTACGCGAACGCCGGGTCGTACGACAGCGCCGCCGGGTTCGTCGCCGCGATCATCGGGGAGTGACCGTCCGCGTGCTGCAGGCCCTCACCGGTCAGGGTCGTACGGCCGGCGGTGGCGCCGACGAGGAAGCCGCGGCCGAGCTGGTCGCCGAGCTGCCACATCTGGTCGGCCGTGCGCTGCCAGCCGAACATCGAGTAGAAGATGTAGAAGGGGATCATCGCCTCGCCGTGCGTGGCGTACGCGCTGGCCGCGGCGATGAAGTCCGCCATCGAACCGGCCTCGGTGATGCCCTCGTTGAGGATCTGGCCGTTCTTGGCTTCCTTGTAGTACATCAGCTGGTCGCGGTCGACCGGCTCGTACGTCTGGCCCTTGGGCGAGTAGATGCCGAGCGACGGGAAGAGCGACTCCATGCCGAACGTACGGGCCTCGTCCGGCACGATCGGAACCCAGCGCTTGCCGGTCTCCTTGTCCCGGACCAGGTCCTTGATCAGACGGACGAACGCCATCGTCGTGGCGACCGACTGCGAGCCGGACCCCTTGTCGAAGGCGGCGAACGTCTTGTCGGCGGGAGCGGGCAACGGGGCCAGCGGCTGGACGCGCCGGGCCGGGGCCGGGCCGCCGAGGGCCGCGCGGCGCTCCTGGAGGTAGCGGACCTCGGGGGCGTCGGCGCCGGGGTGGCCGTAGGGCACCACACCGTCGACGAACTGCGCGTCGGAGATCGGCAGGTCCAGCAGGTCGCGCATGTTCTTGAACTCGTCGACCGACAGCTTCTTCATCTGGTGGTTCGCGTTCTTGGACGCGAAGCCCTCACCGAGGGTGAAGCCCTTGACGGTCTGCGCCAGGATGACGGTCGGGGCGCCCTTGAACTCCAGGGCCGCCTTGTACGCCGCGTACACCTTGCGGGGCTCGTGGCCGCCGCGGGAGCGGTGGAAGCACTCGAGGATCTTGTCGTCGCTCAGCAGCTTCGCCATCTCGACGAGCGCGGGGTCCTTGCCGAAGAAGTCGGCGCGGATGTAGGCGGCGTCACGGGTCTGGTACGTCTGCACCTGCGCGTCCGGGACCTCGCGCAGCCGGCGGATCAGCGCGCCGGTGGTGTCGAGCTGGAACAGCTCGTCCCAGGCGGAGCCCCAGAGCGACTTCACGACGTTCCAGCCGGCGCCGCGGAACTGCGCCTCCAGCTCCTGAACGATCTTGAAGTTGGCGCGTACCGGACCGTCGAGGCGCTGCAGGTTGCAGTTGATGACGAAGGTCAGGTTGTCCAGGCCCTCACGGGCGGCGAGCGCGAGGGCCGCGGTCGACTCGGGCTCGTCCATCTCGCCGTCACCGAGGAACGCCCACACGTGGGAGGCGGAGACGTCCTTGATGCCGCGGTGGGTCAGATAGCGGTTGAAGCGCGCCTGGTAGATGGCGGAGAGCGGGCCCAGACCCATCGAGACGGTCGGGAACTCCCACAGCCAGGGAAGGCGGCGCGGGTGCGGGTAGGACGGCAGGCCGTTGCCGCCCGACTCCTGCCGGAAGAGGTCGAGCTGCTGCTCGCCGATGCGGCCGTCCAGGAAGGCGCGGGCGTAGATGCCGGGGGAGGCGTGGCCCTGGATGTAGAGCTGGTCTCCCGAACCGGGGGAATCCTGGGATTCCTTGCCGTGGAAGAAGTGGTTGAACCCGGTCTCGTACAGCCAGGCCGCGGACGCGAAGGTCGCGATGTGGCCGCCGACGCCGTGCTTGGCGCCGCGGGAGACCATGGCGGCCGCGTTCCAGCGGTTCCAGGCGGTGATCTTCCGCTCCATCTCCTCGTCACCGTCGAGCGCGGGCTCGGCGGACGTGGGGATGGTGTTGACGTAGTCGGTCTCCAGCAGGGTGGGCAGGGCGAGGCCCGCCCCCTCGGCGTGCTGGAGCGTGCGACGCATCAGGTACGCGGCGCGGTGCGGGCCGGCGGCCTTGGTGACGGCGTCCAGGGAGGCCGCCCATTCGGCGGTCTCCTCGGGGTCACGATCCGGGAGCTGGTCGAGCTCGCTCGGAAGCTTTACGGGGTCGGTCATGATCGCCGCCTTCCGGACAGGAGGGGGGTGGAGAAAAAGCCTTGTCTGGCAGGACAGGGCGTGGGCCGGGGTGCGGCCCGCCGTCGACTGTAAGTCGCTGATCGATGATCGATCAAAGGGAGACGGCAAAAAACTTCTCCGTACACCGAAATTGGCATTCCGTGCCTCGAAAGCGGGCACCCGGTGCCGCGACGAAACGACCTAAATCAGGCGCGCGGTGCACACCCGAGTACGTGCTCCTTCACCAGAGCGCCGATCCGCGGATCCTGTCGGCGGAAGGCGTCGACGAGCTCCTGGTGCTCCTCCGCGTACGACTTCTGCACCGTCCCGAGCCAGCGGATCGACAACGCCGTGAACACCTCGATGCCCAGGCCTTCCCAGGTGTGCAGCAGGACGCTGTTGCCCGCGGCCTTCACCAGCTCCCGGTGGAAGGCCACCGTGTGCCGCACCTGCGCCGTGCCGTCGGCGGCACGGTCGGCGTCGTAGAGGGCCGCCACATGCGGCTCCAGGGCCGAACAGTCGGTGGCGAGCCGCGCGGCCGCGAGCTCCGCGGCGATCTGCTCCAGGCCCGCTCGGACCGGATAGCTCTCCTCCAGGTCCGCCGCGGTCAGATTCCGCACCCGTACGCCCTTGTTGGGCGCCGACTCGATCAGGCGCAGCGACTCCAGCTCGCGCAGCGCCTCCCGTACGGGCGTCTGGCTGACCTCCAGCTCCGTGGCGATCCGGCGCTCGACGATCCGCTCGCCCGGCTTCCAGCGGCCGCTCACGATGCCCTCCACGATGTGCTCGCGGATCTGTTCGCGCAGCGAGTGGACGACGGGCATGCTCATGAAGCCGCTCCTTAGGGGGAGGCATTGATGTCTACGACAATACGGCGGCGCCCCCTTCCGGAAGTACTCCCGGAAGGGGGCGCCGCTGGTGAGGCTGGTTACACGTCAGTAGCTCACAGGCCGAGCTCGACCTCGAACTCGCCGGCCTCGAGGATCGCCTTGACCGCCGTCAGGTAGCGGGCGGCGTCGGCGCCGTCCACCAGACGGTGGTCGTAGGAGAGCGCGACATAGGTCATGTCGCGGATCGCGATGGTCTCGCCGAGGTCCGGGTGGTTGATGACCACGGGACGCTTGACGGTGGCACCGATGCCGAGGATGGCGACCTGGTTCGGCGGCACGATGATCGTGTCGAACAGCGCACCGCGCGAACCGGTGTTGGAGATGGTGAACGTCGCACCGGAGAGCTCGTCCGGCGTGATCTTGTTGCCGCGGACCTTGGCCGCCAGATCGGCGGTGGCCTTCGAGATACCGGCGATGTTCAGGTCGCCCGCACCCTTGATGACCGGCGTCATCAGACCCTTCTCGGAGTCCACGGCGATGCCGATGTTCTCCGAGTCGAAGTACGTGATGGTGCCCTCGTCCTCGTTGATCCGGGCGTTGATGACCGGGTGGGCCTTCAGCGCCTGGGCCGCCGCCTTGACGAAGAACGGCATCGGCGAGAGCTTGACGCCCTCACGGGCCGCGAAGGAGTCCTTCGCCTGGGCGCGCAGCTTCATCAGCTTGGTGATGTCGACCTCGACGACCGAGGTCAGCTGGGCCTGGCCGTGCAGCGCCTTCATCATGTTGTCGCCGATGACCTTGCGCATGCGGGTCATCTTGACCGTCTGACCGCGCAGCGGGGACGCCTCGAGCGAGGGGGCCTTCGCGGCGGCGGGGGCGGCGGCGACCGGCGCCGGGGCGGCGCTGGCCGCCTTCGCGGCCTCGGCGGCGGCGATGACGTCCTGCTTGCGGATACGGCCGCCGACGCCACTGCCCTTGACGGCCGACAGGTCGACGCCGTTCTCGGAGGCGAGCTTGCGGACCAGCGGGGTGACGTACGCGCCGTCGTCCGCCGGCTGTGCGGCGGCGGGGGCGGCGGGCGCCGGGGTGACCGGGGCCGGGGCGGCCGGGGCCGGAGCGGCAGCCGGGGCGGCGGCCTGCACCGGAGCGGGCGCGGCGGCGGGGGCGGCGGCCTGCACCGGAGCGGGCGCGGCCGGGGGGGCCGGAGCGGCGGGCGCGGCCGGAGCCGGGGCAGCGGCCGGAGCGGCAGCCGGGGCGGCGGGTGCCGGGGCAGCGGCGGGAGCCGCGCCCGGGGCGCCGATCACGGCCAGCTTGGCGCCGACCTCGGCGGTCTCGTCCTCGGCGACGACGATCTCCAGGAGAACACCGGCGACCGGCGCCGGAATCTCGGTGTCGACCTTGTCCGTGGAGACCTCGAGCAGCGGCTCGTCGGCCTCGACGGACTCGCCGACCTCCTTGAGCCAGCGGGTGACGGTGCCCTCGGTGACGCTCTCGCCCAGGGCGGGCAGAACGACCTCGGTGCCCTCGGCGGCACCACCGGCGGGGGCGGCGGCGGGAGCCTCGGCCGCGGGGGCCGGAGCCTCGGCGGCGGGCGCCGGGGCGGCGGCGGGAGCCTCGGCGGCCGGGGCCGGGGCGGCCTCGGCGGCCGGAGCGGGGGCGGCGGCCGGCGCACCGGTGCCGTCGTCGATGATCGCCAGCTCGGCGCCGACCTCGACGGTCTCGTCCTCGGCGACCTTGATGGAGGCCAGGATGCCCGCGGCGGGCGCCGGGATCTCGGTGTCGACCTTGTCGGTCGACACCTCGAGCAGCGGCTCGTCGGCCTCGACGCGCTCGCCCTCGGCCTTCAGCCAGCGGGTGACGGTGCCCTCGGTGACGCTCTCGCCGAGCGCCGGCAGGGTTACGGAAACCGACATGGTTTCAGTTGCTCCTAACGAATTTGCGGAAAGTGGTCGTCGCGCCCGGGACTGACGGCTCAGTCGTGGGAGTGGAGGGGCTTGCCGGCCAGGGCCAGGTGGGCCTCGCCGAGCGCCTCGTTCTGCGTCGGGTGGGCGTGGATGAGCTGCGCCACCTCGGCGGGCAGCGCCTCCCAGTTGTAGATCAGCTGGGCTTCGCCGACCTGCTCGCCCATACGGTCACCGACCATGTGGACGCCGACCACGGCACCGTCCTTGACCTGGACGAGCTTGATCTCGCCCGCGGTCTTGAGGATCTTGCTCTTGCCGTTGCCCGCGAGGTTGTACTTCAGGGCGACGACCTTGTCCGCACCGTAGATCTCCTTGGCCTTGGCCTCGGTGATGCCGACGGAGGCGACCTCGGGGTGGCAGTACGTCACCCGGGGCACGCCGTCGTAGTCGATCGGGACGGGCGTGAGACCGGCCAGACGCTCCGCGACCAGGATGCCCTCGGCGAAGCCGACGTGGGCGAGCTGCAGGGTCGGGACGAGGTCGCCCACGGCCGAGATGGTCGGCACGTTGGTCCGCATGTACTCGTCGACCACGACATAGCCGCGGTCCATCGCGACGCCCTGCTCCTCGTAGCCGAGGCCGGCGGAGACCGGACCGCGGCCGATGGCGACGAGCAGCACCTCGGCCTCGAAGGTCTTGCCGTCGGCCAGAGTGACCTTCACACCGCTGTCGGTGTACTCGGCGCTCTGGAAGAAGGTGCCCAGGTTGAACTTGATGCCGCGCTTGCGGAACGCGCGCTCCAGGAGCTTCGAGCTGTTCTCGTCCTCGACCGGGACGAGGTGCTTGAGGCCCTCGATGACGGTGACGTCGGTGCCGAAGGACTTCCACGCCGACGCGAACTCGACGCCGATGACGCCGCCGCCCAGGATGATCGCGGACTCCGGGACCCGGTCCAGGGTCAGCGCGTGGTCCGAAGAGATGATGCGGTTGCCGTCGATCTCGAGGCCGGGGAGCGACTTCGGTACGGAGCCGGTGGCGAGGAGGACGTGGCGGCCCTCGACCCGCTGGCCGTTGACGTCGACGGAGGTCGGCGAAGTGAGACGACCCTCACCCTCGATGTATGTCACCTTGCGGGAGGCGACCAGTCCCTGCAGGCCCTTGTACAGGCCGGAGATGACGTCGTCCTTGTACTTGTGGACGGCCTTGATGTCGATGCCCTCGAAGGTCGTGAGGACACCGAACTGGTCGGCCTCGCGTGCCTGGTCGGCGATCTCACCGGCGTGCAGCAGGGCCTTCGTCGGGATGCAGCCGTTGTGCAGGCAGGTGCCGCCGAGCTTGTTCTTCTCGATCAGTGCGACGTCCAGGCCCAGCTGCGCTCCGCGCAGCGCCGCGGCGTAACCGCCGCTACCGCCGCCGAGGATCACTAGGTCGAAAACGGTGCTGGCGTCGTTCGCCACGTCACGTCCTCCATGCATGTGCGCCGGGCGCCGGGTCCCTTTTCTCGGGGGACGACCGGCCGGTCGGCTGGTGTTCGGCCGCTGTCTCTTCGGCCCTGTGGTGGGGGCCCTGTCCTGCCGAGAACCCATCTTCGCACTTGTTGCCGGACGGCGGGACGCGGGGCCGGGGTCTGAGACGGCGGATCCTCCGTCCCGGGGTGTTACTCAGGCGTACGAAAGGACGAAAGAAGGCGCGCGGCGCGGCCTTGAAAGGGTGGTGGTGGGAGACGGGAGGGCGGGTTTCGTTGAAAGCGAACGGCCCCGGGGGGAGAGCCCCGGGGCCGTATCTCACATCGAACCGATCAGCCCAGGTCGCCCGCGGCCGTGCGCTCCGCGAGCTTCACCAGGGTGCGGACGGCCGAGCCGGTGCCGCCCTTCGGGGTGTAGCCGTACGGCGCGCCCTCGTGGAAGGCCGGACCCGCGATGTCCAGGTGCGCCCAGGTGATGCCCTCGCCGACGAACTCCTGCAGGAACAGACCGGCCACCAGGCCGCCGCCCATCCGCTCACCCATGTTGGCGATGTCGGCGGTCGGGGAGTCCATGCCCTTGCGCAGGTCGGCGGGGAGCGGCATCGGCCAGGACTGCTCGCCCACCTCCTCGGCGATCTCGTGGATGGAGGTACGGAAAGCGTCGTCGTTGGCCATGATCCCGAAGGTGCGGTTGCCCAGCGCCAGCACCATCGCGCCGGTCAGGGTCGCCACGTCGACGATCGCGTCCGGGTTCTCCTCCGACGCCTTGGCCAGCGCGTCGGCCAGCACCAGACGGCCCTCGGCGTCGGTGTTGAGCACCTCGACCGTCTTGCCCGTGTACATCCTCAGGACGTCGCCCGGGCGGGTCGCGGAGCCGGACGGCATGTTCTCGGCGAGCGCCAGCCAGCCGGTGACGTTCACGGCGAGGCCGATACGGGCGGCCGCGACGACCGCGGCGAACACCGCGGCGGCGCCGCTCATGTCGCACTTCATCGTCTCGTTGTGGCCGGCCGGCTTGAGCGAGATGCCGCCCGAGTCGTAGGTGATGCCCTTGCCGACGAGGGCCAGGGTCTTCTCCGCCTCGGGGTGGGTGTAGGCGATCCGGACCAGCCGCGGCGGGTTCTCGGAACCGGCGCCGACGCCGAGGATGCCGCCGTAGCCGCCCTTGGCGAGCGCCTTCTCGTCGAGGACCTGCACCTTGAGGCCGTGCTCCTTGCCGGCCGCGGTGGCGGCGGCGGCGAAGGCCGCGGGGGTGAGGTCGTTCGGCGGCATGTTGATCAGGTCACGGGCGCGGTTGACCTCCTCGCTCAGCGCGAGCGCGCGCTCGGCCGCGGCCTTGAACGCCTTGTCGCGCGGCTTCCCGCCGAGCAGCGCCACCTCGGCGAGCGGCTTCTTGGCGTCCTTGCCGTTGGCCGACGAGCGGTAGGCGTCGAACGAGTAGGCGCCGAGGAGCGCGCCCTCGGCGATCGCCTCGGCGTCCTCGACGGCCTCGACGGGCAGGGCGAAGGCGGCCTTCTTCGCGCCGTTGAGGGTCCGGGCGGCGACGCCGGCGGCGCGGCGCAGCGCCTCGGCGGCGTACCCCTCGTCTTCGGCCGGTGCGGCACCCAGGCCGACGGCCAGGATCACCGGCGTCTTCATGCCGGCGGGCGCGGGCAGCTTGGTGGCCTCACCTTCGGCACCGGAGGCGCCCAGGGTCTCCAGGACGGCGGCGAGCCTTCCGTCGAACGCCGAGTCGACGGCCTCGGCGCCCGGCGCTACGACGAGCCCCTTACCGCCCTTGGCGACGCCGACCACGAGGGCGTCGGCGCGCAGCGTCGCCGCGCCGGCAGTGCTGAGAGTGAGAGCAGTCACGGTGGTGAATTCTCGCTTCCGTTGAGTTTGTGGCGGTCTGTGCGGTCGGAGGGGTGGCCGACCGCGCCCCGCCGCATCGTAATTCGGCCCGAGTAGCGCCGAGAACGAGCCTACGCGCGGTCCAGGGGTTCGCTCACGCCGCCGGTGGTTCACTCATCCGTGGCGTCTCCTTCATGTTCACCCCGCAGGCTCCGAAGGCTCGGTCACACTCGCCTCATTCGCGCAAGGGCGGCGGTGGCCCCTTTGCATCATCTCCACAGGTCCTCCGTGTGCCGACGGCGTTCGGGGCCTGCCGAGGGGGGACATCAGGGATGTACGCACACCGGTTCAGTACGGCCAGGACGCTGGGGGCGTTCATGGCCGCCGCGCTCCTCGCGACCGGCACCCCGGCCTCGGACGCGACCGCGGCCACCACCCCGCCCCGCATCGACCTCACCGTCCTCGTCGTGGACGACGGCGGCAGTGCGATCGAGGCGATCACGTCGGAACTGAAGGGCTCGGGCGTGCCGTTCCGGACCGTCCGGCTCGGCCAACCCGACCGGCCCGTCATCGACGCCGCGTTCCTCAGCGACCCGGCCGACAGCGCGACCGGCCGGCCCCGCGCCAAGTACCAGGGCGTCGTCCTGCCCCACGAGGCCCCCTTCGGCACCGACTCGGCGGAGCAGGCCGCCCTCACCGCGTACGAGACGGCCTTCGGGATCCCGCAGGTCGACGCCTACACCTGGGCGCACCCGGGGGTCGGCCTCGACTACACCAGCGACGGCGGCCGGTCCGGGACCCTCGACGGGGTGACGGCCGCCGTCACCACGGCGGGGAAGTCGGGACCCTTCCGGTACCTCGACGGGCCCCTGACCTTCGAGGACAACGCCCCCGAGGTGTCCGAGAGCTACGGCTACGCGGGCCGGCCCCGGGCCGGCTACACCAGCTATCTCGACATTCCCGCCGACGGCGGCGGACGCGCCAGCCTGATCGGCGAGTATGCCCACGACGGTCGCCGGGAACTGGTCGTCACCTTCGCCTACAACGCCTACCAGCGGCAGTTCCGGGCGCTCTCCCGGGGCATCGTGGAGTGGCTCACCCAGGGCATCCACCTCGGCCAGAGCCGCAGCTACCTCTCCGTCCACGTCGACGACGTCCTCGCGCCCGACGCCCGCTGGGACGCCGCCCGCGACTGCACCCCGGGCGACTTCGACTGCGCGGGCGGCGACGGCGAGGGCGCCGCGCCGATCCGTATGACCGCCGCCGACGCCCAGTACGCGGCCGCCTGGCAGCGCTCCGCCGGATTCACCTTCGACATGGTCTACAACGCGGGCCAGGGCGAGGCGTGGAAGACCGAGAACGGCGGCACCGACCCGCTCGCCGCCCGGCTGCTCGCCGACCGGGCCGCCTACCGCTGGATCAACCACACGTACACGCACCCCTTCCTCGGCTGCGTCCAGGACACCTCCACCGTTCCGTGGCAGTGCGCCAAGAACACGACCGGCGCCACCCTGTGGATGAGCAGGGCCGAGATCGCCGCGCAGATCCGGGACAACCACGACTGGGCCGCGGCCAGGGGCATCCAGATCGACCGGAGCGAACTCGTCACCGGTGAGCACTCCGGCCTCAGGACCCTGCCGCAGCAGCCCGACGACAACCCCAACCTGGCCGGCGCACTCGCCGACAACGGCGTCAAGTGGGCGGGATCCGACAACTCCCGCGAGCCGCAGCAGCGTTCCGTCGGCGCCGCGCTCACCGTGCCGCGCCACCCGATGAACGTGTACTACAACGTCGGAACCGCCGCCGAGATGGCCGACGAGTACAACTGGATCTACACCTCGCGGGCCGACGGCGGCAGCGGAGCGTGCGAGTCGAACCCCGCCTCCACCTGCCTGGCGGCGCCGCTCGACACGACCACCGGGTACGCGTCCCACATCGTCCCGCAGGAAGCGCGCATCGCCCTGTCGCACGTCCTCGCGAACGACCCGCGCCCGCACTACGTCCACCAGTCCAACCTCGCCGAGGAGCGCATCCTCTACCCCGTCGTCGAGCGGATCCTCGCCGACTACCGCGCCCTCTTCGCCGACAACGCCCCCCTGGTCAACCCGCGCCAGCGCGAGGCCGGACTGGAGCTTCAGCGCCGGACGGCCTGGGACAGGGCGCTGGCCGACGGCAAGGTCACCGCATACCGCGTCGGCACCACCGTCACCGTCAAGGCCCCGGCGGGCGTGACCGCGCCGGTCACCGCCCCGGAGGGGACGCGCAAGCGGATGCTGCTCGGCGCCGCCGTGTTCGGCACGGCCTACGCGGGGTCGCGCTCGGCCTGGACCACGCCGGAGGCGTTCCAGTCCGCGATCACGCTCACGCTCCCGACCGCCTGAGGCCACGACCGTCCGGCGGCCCCACATGACGTGACGGCCGCCGGACCGCCCGAAGGCGACTCGCCCGCCTGCATGACTGACTGCTGACCGCCTGCCTGCCTGCCTGCCTGACTGCCTGACTGCCTGACCAGTTTCTTTCCGGGGGGAACATCGATGCCGAGCAGTGGCCGCCATGTCACCATGCTCACCGAAGGCACCTATCCACATGTCCACGGCGGCGTCAGCACCTGGTGCGACCAGCTGGTGCGCGGTATGCCGGAGGTCGACTTCCAGATCCTCGCCCTCACCGGCAGCGGCCGTGAGCCGGTCACCTGGGAGCTGCCGTCCAATGTGTACCGTCACACGTCGTTCCCGCTCTGGGGGCCGAGCGGGGGAACCGCCACCCGGCGGCCCCCGCTCGCCCGCGACCGCCGCCGGTTCACCGACATCTACGAGCGCTTCCTGCTCTCGGTACTGGACCCGCAGGCGGGCTGCGACTTCGGCGAGGGGCTCTACGCACTCGCCGCGCTCGCCCGCCGGGGCAAGCTCTCCGCGGCCCTGCGCTCCGAGTCGGTGCTGCGCTCCCTGATGTGGATCTGGACCATGCCGCACCTGCCGACGGCAGCCGCCCGCCCCACCGTCCATGACGCGCTCACCGCCACCGACCTGCTCGAACACGCGCTGCGCCCGCTCGCCGCCCGCATACCCGACGACTGTGTCGCACACGCCGTCAGCAGTGGCCTCGCGACCCTCCCCGCCCTGACCGCCCAGCACTTCGAGGGCGTGCCGTTCCTGCTGACCGAGCACGGCATCTATCTGCGCGAGCGCTACCTCGGCTACCGCACCGAGGCCCAGCGCTGGCCGGTCAAGGCCCTGATGCTCGGCTTCTACCGGGAGCTGAACTCTCTCGGCTACCGCAAGGCCGACCTCATCACCCCGTGCAACCAGTACAACCGCCGCTGGGAGGAGCGGGGCGGCGCGCCCGCCGAGCGGATCCGTACCGTCTACAACGGCGTCGACCCGCACGCCTTCCCGTACGCCGGACCCGAACCGGGCGTCCCCACCCTCAGCTGGGCCGGACGCATCGACCCCATCAAGGACCTGGAGACCCTCGTCCGGGCCTACGCCATCGCCCGCGCCGAACTGCCCGAGCTGCGGCTGCGCCTCTTCGGCGGGGTCCCCGACGGCGGCCAGGACTACAAGACCCGCCTGGAGAAACTCGCCGCCGAACTGGGTGTCACCGACGGCATCAGCTACGAGGGCCGCGTCGACGACGTGGCCCGCGCCTACGCCGCGGGGAACGTGGTGATGCTCTCCTCCATCAGCGAGGGGTTTCCCTTCTCCCTCATCGAAGCCATGTCCTGCGGCCGCGCCACCGTCTCCACCGATGTGGGCGGCGTCCGCGAGGCGGTCGGCGACACCGGGCTCGTGGTGCCGCCGCGCGAACCCGCCGTGATGGCCGAGGCGGCCCTGACACTGCTGCGCGACGACGAACGCCGCGCCGAACTGGGCCGACGGGCCCGCCAGCGGGTCGTCGACCGCTTCACCCTCCACCGTTCGGTCGACGGCTTCCGCCGCATCTACCGCGAGTTGGCCGGACTGCCCGACACCCCGGCGGCACCGGAGTCCCGCGACTGGACCGTCAGTGTCACCGATCCCTGGTACAGCGAACTCGCGGCGGACGGGAGCCTGTGGTGAGTGGCTCCCTCTGGCTCAAGAACGGCACCATGCGGGACACCCTCCCCTGCATTCCGCGCCAGCCGGCCGGCCCGGCCGCCGGCGCCTGCGCGGCCGACCCCCTCGACGAACTCACCGCCCGGCTGCGCGACCTGGTCGCCGCCGCCGTCCACCCCGACGAGATCGCGGCCATCCTCGAGTCCGACGGCATGACCGACGACCACATACGGCTCACCTACGGCCGCCGGGACTCCTTCGCCCTCGCCGAGGACCTCTACGCGCGGGTGGAGCGGTCCCATCCGGCGTCCGATGACGAGTCCGCCGCGCTCTGGCACAGCGGCCTCGCCGACTGCCTCCTGCGCGGTCTCGTCTTCGCCCTGCCCGGCCTCGCCTACGTCCTGGGCGCGCCGCTGCTCCCGGGACCGCCGGGGGCCTTCGGACTGCCCTCCGGTACCGTCCCCCTGCTGGCCGGCGCGGTCGTCGGCTGGGTGTGGGACCAGGCGCTGTCCCACCGGGCGTACTCGTGGCTGGGCCTCGGCGACCGGCAGGCGGCCGCCCGCACCCTGCTCACCGGCGCCCCGGCGGGCGCCCTGATCGGCACGGTCGTCGCGATCGCGGCGACCGGCCCCGGCGAGTGGGCCGGGACCGCCTTCGCCGTCGGCCAGTCGGTCTATCTGGCCGCCGCGACCGTCCTGCTCGTACTGAAACGCGAACGCGCCCTGCTGCTGGCCCTGTTGCCGCTGGCCGGCGGCGCGCTCCCCGCCCTCCGGTACGACCTGCCGAGCCCCGTCCGCACCACCCTGCTGTTGGGCTCCCTGGCGGCGGCGGTCGGCCTGGCGGTGCACGTACTGGTGCCGGGCACCGCGCCCGACGCGCCCGGCCGGGCAGCGCCCCGGCTCACCGCGTCGCTGCCGTACGGCCTCTTCGGTCTCGGCACCGGTCTGCTGGTGCTGTACGCGGCGATCGGCGACGCCGACGCGGCCGGCCCCGGCTCGGCCGTCGCGGCGCCGTCCGCGGTCGCGCTCACCCTGTCCATGGGACCGGCCGAGTGGCTGCTGCACCGCTTCCGCCGGGGGAGCCTCGCCGGGCTGCGGGCCAGCACCACCGCCCGCGCCTTCCGCCGCACCGCCGCGAGGACCCTCGTGCTCTGCCTCGCCGCCTATCTGGCGGCGCTGCTGCTCCTCGCCGAGGCGGGCACGCTGCTGTGGCCGGACGCCCCCGCGCTCGACGCGATGCGCCTGCTGTCGCTGCTGCTCATCGGGGTGGTGCTGTGGACGGCGCTGCTGCTCCAGTCGTTCGGCGCGGTCCTGAGCGCGGCGGTGGTCTGCGGGACGGCCGCCGTGGTCCAGACACTCGCCCTGCTGACCGGCGCGGGAGACCCCCGTGTCCTCGGGCCGGTGGTGACGGGCGCCGCGGCCGTCGTCCTCGCCGTCCTCGCCTGTGTTCTGCTGGGACGGCCGACCGCACACCGCGCATGATCCGAGGAACCGAACCTGTGAACTCCTCCCTCCTTGTGCCCTTCTACGACCATCCGGCCGAGCGCCCCGACGCCTGGGCGGCGGTGATCGAGGCGGCGCCCCGGCTGTACGGCGTCGTGCTCAACCCCGCGAGCGGCGCGGGCCCGGCCGCCGACCCGGCCTTCGCCGACGTCGCCGCCCGGCTGCGGAACGCGGGCGTACGCGTCCTCGGCTACACCGACACCGCCTACGGCCGGCGCCCGCACTCCGAGGTCGTCGCCGATCTGCTCCGCCACCGGGACTGGTACGGCACGGACGGCGCGTTCCTCGACCAGGTGCCGACCGAGTCCGAACCGCTCGCCCACTACCGGCGCCTCGCGGTCGCGGCCCGCGCGGCGGGCGCCCGCACGCTGGTCTTCAACCACGGGGCGCACCCCGACCCTTCCTACGCCGCCCTTGCCGACCTGCTGGTCACCTTCGAGGGTCCCTGGGACACCTACCGCCGCCTCGACCTGCCCGTCGCCGACCACTACTGCCACCTGGTCTACGCGGCCCCGCCGGACGCCCGGATCACCACACCGGTCCACTGCGCCGTCCCCGGTGCCGGAGCGCACCCCTGGGGCAGCCTCCCGCACCACCTGGAGCCCGCCCGATGAGACGTCCGCGGATCCTCGCGGCCCTCCTCGCCGCCCTGCTGCTGCTCGCCGGCTGCACCAGCGGCCCCGACGACCCGAAGGGACCGGCGGGGGAGCGCTGGCTGCCGAAGCCGGGGACCGCCTGGCAGTGGCAGCTCAGCGGACGCCTCGACACGGGCGTGGACGTCCCGGTCTACGACATCGACGCCTTCGACCACCCGGCCGCCACGGTCGCGGAGCTGCACCGCGACGGCCGCAAGGTGATCTGTTACGTGTCCACCGGGGCCTGGGAGGACTTCCGCCCGGACGCGGACCGCTTCCCCTCGTCCGTCCTCGGCCGGGGCAACGGCTGGAAGGGCGAACGCTGGCTCGACATCCGCCGCACGGACCTCCTCGAACCCCTGATGGCCGAGCGCCTCGACATGTGCCGGAAGAAGGGCTTCGACGCGGTGGAACCCGACAACATGGACGGCTACAAGAACGCCACCGGCTTCCCGCTGACCGCCGCCGACCAGCTCCGCTACAACCGCCTGATCGCCCGCCTGGCCCACGCCCGCGGCCTCTCGGTGGGCTTGAAGAACGACCTGGACCAGATCCCGCAGCTCGTCGGCGACTTCGACTTCGCGGTCAACGAACAGTGCGCGCAGTACAAGGAGTGCGTCACGCTCACCCCGTTCGTGACGGCGGGCAAGGCGGTCTTCCACGTGGAGTACGAACTGTCCACGCGCGCGTTCTGCCCGCAGTCACGGAAGCTGGGACTCAGTTCGATGCGGAAGAAGTACGAGTTGGGGGCGTGGCGGCAGGCCTGCTAGGAGCGCCCCGTCCCCTTCAGTCCGCCCGTCCCTCACCGGTGACGACGTAACAGGTGGCGCGGCCGCCGCCCGGCTCCGACCACTCGCGTGCGGACGACCACGTGAACCAGAACCGGTCGGTCGTCGCGGACCGGCCGCACGCCTTCTCCGCCTGCTTCAGCGCCTTCTCGGCCCCCGGGTAGTCCCCGTCGAGCCAGGCCTGTGCGAAGACCCGGCCGTCGTGCCGGCCGGCGCACGGGACACGGACGACCATCCGGGTGTGCCGCAGGCCGGTGTTGAAGTCCAGGCATTCGCCCGCCTTGGCGTCGAAGCTGGAGATCACCGCGGCGCCCGCGTCCAGGTTCCGCCCCGGCGGCGAGGCGGAGGCGGCGGGCTTCGACGCGCCGAAGTCGTCGAGGGAGAGCTCGACGCGCACCCCCGTCACCTCGGCCAGTGCGCTGGGGATCACCCTCGTGTCCCCCTTCTTCGCGAGGACGGACGACACGTCGGCCACGGCGTGGGTGATCCTGCCGTCGCCGTCGACGTCCAGGGTCACCGGGACGGTGGACCCGTCGTCGTAGAGGGGGATCGGGGCGAACTCCTGCCGCAGGTCGTACGGGAAGAGGTGCATGGCGACGGTGCGGGAGAAGTCGGCCCGGTAGGTCCGGCCCGCCGTCCCCTGCCGCGAGGTCGCCTCGGCGCCGCTCAGGGCCTCCAGGAGCGTGCCGCCGACGGGCGCCTCGGTGCCGCGCAGATGACTGATCGAGTCGATGCCCCAGAGCGGTTTCGCGTCGGCCGCCCCGTAGCTCAGCCAGTACGCCGAGGACGCGGCCCGGTAGTGGATGGTCTGGTTGTCGACGACGTACCGGCCGGACGCGTCGGCGGTCCCGCGCCCCTGCGTCGCGCCGAGGACCGCCTCCCTGGTCTCCGCGGGGAAGCCGCTCGGCACCTTCCAGGTGCTCGTCGCCTCGCCCCTGCCGCTCGCGAAGTCCAGCCTGCCCGTGAGCGTCTGGACCGCCGTGCCCTTCTTCGACGTGAACGTCACCGTCTGGGTGAATCCCGCGCTGCCCGTCTTCTGGGTCCGGCGCACCGCCAGGAAGACCTGGCGACCGAGGGGCTGCGAGAAGACGGGGTGCGAGGAGGGGGCGGCCTTCGGCTGATCGCCGCCGTCACAGGCGGAGAGGCACAGAGCGGTGGCGGCGAGAACGGCGACGAGCGCGGGCGAGCGTGTGATCACGGCTTCATGACCTGCGCGTCGAGCGGAAGGTTGCCCTCCACGACGTCACGGAACGATCACTTCAACGCATGATCACGTCAGCGCATGATCACCTCGGTGAACGACCACCTCGGCGACCGGTCACCCCAGGGTCAGTGCTACCAGCGCCATAGTCGCCGCCGTTTCCTCCACCGCGCCGAACACGTCCCCCGTCACCCCGCCGAACCGCCGCACGCAGCGCCGTAGCAGCAGCTCGGCCGCCAGCAGCGCGGCCGCCGCCGAGAGGAGTGCCCGCAGGGGCCCGTACGGGTCGAGGAGAGTGCCCGACACCGCGCACGCCGCAAGGACCAGGGCGGTCACGGCGGCGGCGGGGCCCGCGGGGACCGTTCCCGCGACCATCGCGCCCAGGCCCTCGGGGCGGGCGGCCGGGACGCCCGTCCGGGAGGCCAGGGTGAGGGCGAGGCGGGAGACGGTGGCCGCGAGGGCGGCGGCCACCAGGCCGTGGGCCCACCCCTCGCCGTACAGCTCGAACAGCGCCGCGACCTGAGCCAGTAGGAAGAAGAGCAGTGTGATCACACCGAACGGTCCGATGTCCGACTGCTTCATGATCCGCAGCGCGTCCTCGGCCGGCCGCGCGCTGCCCAGGCCGTCGGCCGTGTCCGCGAGGCCGTCCAGATGCAGCCCCCGGGTCATCGCCGCCGGGACGGCCGCGGAGAGGACGGCGGCGAGCAGCGGGCCTGCGCCGAGCAGCAGGGCGAGGCCGCCGGCCGCCGCGGCGGCCAGGCCCACCACGAGCCCCGCCACCGGCGCGCGGAGCATTCCGGCGCGCGCCGCGTCCCGGTCCCAGCGGGTCACACGGGCGGGAAGCACGGTGAGCGTGCCGAAGGCGAAGCGGATGCCGTCCATTCGGGGCAGAGTAGTCGCCGCACCGCCCGGTTAAATTACGCATAACGCGCACAAGGGAAGCGGGTGGCATGGGTCACTGGTTCTACCGCAACGTCGTCGAGCCCGGGAAGCTGCCGCTGCTGCTCGCGCTGGCCTCCTTCGTGCTGACGTTCCTGCTCACCCGGACCGTCACCCGGCTGATCCGGGCCGGGAAGGGGCCGTTCGGGAACGTGAGCTCCGGCGGGCTGCACATCCACCACGTGGTGCCCGGGGTGATCCTCGTCGTCATCGGCGGTTTCGGCGCGGTCGCCACCGGCCGGGAGGGATGGGCCGCCGGCTTCTTCGCCGTCGTCTTCGGGCTCGGGGCGGGCCTGGTCCTCGACGAGTTCGCCCTGATCCTGCACCTCGACGACGTGTACTGGAGCGATCAGGGCCGCAAGAGCGTCGAGGTCGTCGTGCTGACCGCCGCACTGGTGACGCTGGTGCTCGGTGGCTTCTCGCCGCTCGGCGTCAACGAGCTCAGCCCCGGTGAGCGGGAGAACCGGGGCAGCCTGATCCTCACCCTCGCGGTGAACTTCCTCTTCGTCCTCGCCGCCCTGTTCAAGGGCAAGTTCAAGCTGGCGATCATCGGCACCCTGGTGCCGTTCGTGGCCGTCTTCGGAGCCCTCCGCCTCGCCCGCCCCGGCTCCCTGTGGGCACGCCGGATCTACCGCCGGCGGCCGAAGGCGCGCGCCCGCGCCGGACTGCGCGCCTACCATCACGACCGCCGCTGGAACGGCGTCAGCCGCCGTCTCCAGGACCTGATCGGCGGGTTTCAGGAGCGCGTGCCGGGCCACGGCCCCCGCCGCCACTGACCCCGTCCGGCTTCCGCTCCCGCCACCCCGAGACCGCGCACACCACCAGGACCGCCGCGATGGCCGCCAGGTGTTCCTTGCCGGCGAGGTTGTTCTTGACCACCACCTCTATCACCATCGCGAGCACCACCAGCCCCCCGGTCAGCCACGCCCGGTAGCGCCAGGAGACGAAGACCGCGAGCCCGACGACCGCCGCCGACGGGCCGGTGTCGACGACCAGGGAGTCCGAGGAGGGCAGCCCCAGGGTGCTGTCCGGCCCGAGCGCGATGCCCACGCGGGCGTACATCGTTCCGGCGAGAGTCGCCAGATACGCCAGGGCCAGGGTCCGCCACCGGCCCAGACAGATCTCGGCGACACCGAACACCAGCAGCACCTGCCCGAGGGCCCCCCACACGGGCAGGTCCAGCGCGGGGACGCACAGCGACAGGGGGGTCCGCAGCAGCGCGAGCCACAGCGGGTCCTCGGCCCGTACGGAACCCGTGTTCTGGACGGGCTCGTAGCCCCAGTCCTGGTTCTGCACGAGCTGGAGCAGTGCCGTCAGACAGACCGCCGCGAGCGTCATCGGGATCGCGCGCCACCTCCTGACGACGAGCGCCGCGCGCACCGTCTCGTACAACGTCCCCCATTCGCGGCGCGCGAAGGCTCTCAACGCCCGCCCTCCAGATGCTTGCGGTACAGCCACTTGGGCAGGCCGGGGGCTTCGAGGAAGCCCTCCGCGCGGCCCGCGGCGACGCCGATGCGCAGCAGATCGGCGCTCTTCTCGAAGAGCATGAAGCGGGGCTCCCAGATCGGTCGGTACTTGGCGTTGGCGCGGTACAGCGACTCGATCTGCCACCAGCGGGAGAAGAAGCTGAGCAGCGAGCGCCACAGCCGGAGCACGGGACCGGCCCCGAGCTTCGCGCCACGTTCGAAGACCGATCGGAACATCGCGAAGTTGAGCGAGACCTGAGTGATCCCGATCTCCTTCGCCTGCTGGAGGAGTTCGATGACCATGAACTCCATCAGGCCGTTCTCGGAGTTCCGGTCACGCCGCATCAGGTCCAGCGACAGGCCCTCGGGGCCCCACGGGACGAACGACAGCACCGCCCTCAGGTCGCCCCGGGCGTCGGTGCACTCGAGCATCACGCACCGCCCGTCGGCCGGGTCGCCGAGCCGTCCGAGCGCCATCGAGAAACCGCGCTCGGTGGCGCCGTCGCGCCAGTCGTCGGCCTTGCGCAGCAACTCGGCCATCTCCTCGGCGGGAATCTCCTCATGACGGCGGATCCGCACCCGATACCCGGCCCGGCCCGCCCGGTTGTACGCCTGCCGGACCGTGCGCATCGCCCGCCCGTCCAGGGTGAACTCGTCGGTCTCCACGATCGCCTCGTCGCCCAGCTCCAGGGCGTCCAGGCCGTGCCGCGCGTAGATCGTCCCGGCCTCCTCGCTCGCGCCCATCACGGCCGGGATCCAGCCGTGCTCGCGCGCCTCGGCCAGCCAGGGCTCGATCGCCCCCGGCCAGGCCTCCGGGTCGCCGATCGGGTCACCCGACGCGAGCGAGACGCCACCGACGACGCGGTAGACGACGGCCGCCTTCTCGCTGGCCGACCACACCGCGCTCTTCTCGCGGCGCAGCGCGAAGTAGCCGAGGGAGTCGCGCTCGCCGTACTTGTCGAGGAGCGCGCGCAGCTTCTCCTCGTCCTCCTCGGTGAGCGGATCGACGGCCCGGCGCGAGCGGAACGCCGCGAACAGCACGGCGAACAGCAGCAGCGTGGACAGGACGTTGATGGCGACGTCGACCCAGCCGGGAGTGGAGATGCCCGCGATCCCGGCGTCGTCGGGCACGAGCGTCACCAGCCGCATCACGCCGTAGCGCCACCGGTCGAGGAAGCCCGCGGAGGAGGCCGCGGTGTTGGTGACGGTGACCAGGACGGCCGCGAGCAGCGAGGCCACGAGAAGCCCGGCGGCGGCCACGACGGCCGCGAGACGGGGGTTGGACCGGTCGCCCCGTGCGTAGAACTCCTTGCGGCCGAGCAGCAGCGCGAGGACGAAGGCGGCTGTGAGGACCAGGGAGAGCCAGTTCTGCGGGTGGCGCCGGATCTCGGGGAAGACCATCGCGAAGGCGAAGAGCGGCAGGAACAGCCCGCTGAGCACGGTGTTGAGGATCCACGCGGCACGCTTGCGGCGCCGCATGGTGATCGCCAGGAAGAGCGTGAAGGCGCCGGAGGCGAAGCCCGCCGTCAGCAGGTACGGGGTGAAGAAGTCGTCCGTGTTGTGCCGGCGCAGGTCCTGGCCGAGGGAGACCCAGACGGCGCTCAGGAAGTTGATGAACGTGACGACGCGCAGGTACCAGACGGCGAACGCGGCGGCGCGTCGCGAGCGACGGCTGCTCCGGGGCGCCCCTTCGGCGGACGTACGGTCGGTACGAACGGCACGGTCGGCAGACAAAAGGACCTCTCCCATGAAACGTGATCATATGGGGCATCACATGTCATGGCGGACGCCGGTACGGCCGTCGATGACGCGTGGCGGCCGTACCCGCGTTCGGTCCGCTACTCCTCCGCCTCGTCCCCCGTCTTGTCCTCCGCCTTCTGCTCCGCCGCCGGGGGCTCCGGCAGTTCGGGCAGCTCCGCGGCGAGCGCGGCGGAAGCCTGGACAAGGGGAAGGGCCAGCAGTGCCCCGGTTCCCTCTCCCACAGTGACGCCGTGGTCGAGCAGGGGGTTGAGTGCCATCCGGTCCAGCGCCTTCATCTGCGCCGGCTCACCGGTCACCTGACCCGCCAGCCACCAGTCCGGCGCCCGGAACGCGGCCCGCTGGGCCACCAGAGCGCAGGCCGCCGAGACCACACCGTCCAGAATCACCGGCATCCGCCGTACCGCGCTCTGCAGCAGGAAGCCGGTCGTCGCCGCCAGGTCCGCGCCGCCGACCGCCGCCAGCAGCTCCAGCTGGTCGCCGAGTACGGGACGGGCCCGCCGGAGCGCGTCACGGATCGCCGCGCACTTGCGCATCCAGGCCAGATCGTCGATGCCCGCGCCCCCGCGCCCGGTCACCACCGAGGCGTCCGTGCCGCACAGCGCCGCGATCAGCGCCGAGGCGGGCGTGGTGCCGCCCACGCTCAGATCGCCGAGCACCACCAGGTCGGTGCCCGAGTCGGCCTCCTCGTCGGCGATCGCCATGCCGAGGCGCACCGCCCGCTCGGCCTCCTCCGCCGTCAGGGCGTCCTCGATGTCGATGCGGCCGCTGCCGCGCCGCACCCGGTGGCGCACCACATCGGCGGGCAGCAGCTCCGGGTCGCAGTCCAGACCCGCGTCGACCACCCGCACCGGAACGTTCATGCGGCGGGCCAGGACCGCGACCGGGCTCGCGCCGTCCAGCACGGACCGTACTAGCTCATGGGCCGTCCCGGCCGGCCGGCCCGAGACACCGAGACCGGCCACCCCGTGGTCGCCGGCGAACAGCACCACCCGTGGCTGTTCGATCGCCTTGACCGGTACCGAGGCCTGCGCGGCCGAGAGCCACTCGCCAAGCTCGTCGAGACGGCCGAGCGTGCCGGGGGCCACGGCCAGGCGCGCACGGCGCTCCTCGGCGTCGCGGCGCATCCCGTTGTCGGGGCGTTCGATCAGGTCGGAGAAGTCGTCCAGGTTCACAGGGTTCCGCCTTGAGACGTCATCAACAGCCAGCACATTCGTCGAACAGTACCGGCAGCCCGCGTCCGCCCGCGGAGTCGGCGAAGTCAGCCGCGCAGCGGCAGCGCCTGGCCCGACACGACCAGCAGGACGTGCTCGCACTCGTCGCCGAAGGCGGCGTTCAACCGGCCCAGTTCGTCACGGAACCGGCGGCCCGACGCCGTGGCGGGCACGACCCCGGAACCGACCTCGTTCGTCACCGCGACGATCGTCCGGGGCGTCGCCCGCACCGCCGCCACCAGCTCGTCCACGCGCTCCCGCAGGGCGTCCTGGCCGCCCTTGAGCCAGGTGTCGTCGTCCCAGGCGCCCACCCGGTCCATCGCGTCCGTCAGCCACAGCGACAGACAGTCGATCAGCAGCGCGGGCCCCTCGCCGGTGAGCAGCGGCACCAGATCACAGGTCTCGACCGTGCGCCACGACGCCGGCCGGCGCTCCCGGTGCAGGCTCACCCGGGCCGCCCACTCGGCATCCCCGTACCGGGCGATGCCCGTCGCCACGTACACCACCTCGGGGAACGTCTCCAGGCGCCGCTCCGCCTCCAGCGACTTGCCCGACCTGGCCCCGCCGGTCACGAGCGTGCGCCGGGGCACGTCGGGCACGTCCTGGTACTCGCCGACGACCAGCGTGGTCCCGTCCGGGACGGCCCGCGCCCCGGCCGCCGCCAACCGCCTGGCCAGCTCGGGCCCCGGGGGCACGTCATGGTCCAGGTGCACGGCGACGACATCCGTCGCCGGACCGACGGCGCCCGTGGCCCGCAGCCGCGCCAGTCCGTCGGGCCGGCCGGTCACATCGGCGACGACCATGTCGTACGTGTTGGGGCCGTCCGGCAGACCCGCCGGGGCGCCGCCCGGCGGCAGATAGAGCAGCCGCTCGCCCTCCGGCGAGGTCACCTCGTACCCCGTGCCCGGCGAGTCCATCGCCACGGCCCTCACCCGGTGCCCGCTGATCAGCGTCAACTCCGCGCCGTCCGGCACCCGCCCGGCGGTCGGCAGCGCGGCGGGCAGCTCCATGGTGGGCCCCTCGTGCGGATGCGTCAGCAGGACCTGCCGTACGCCCACGAGCGAATGCCCCGCCCGGGCGGCGGCCAGCGCGGCGCCGGGCGTCAGATCGAGCAGCAGCGCGCCGTCCACGAGCAGGGCGGTGGCGGCTCGCGCGAACGCGCCACGGGCGGACGCGCACGCGGCGCAGGGGCAGTCGGGGCGGGGGAGCCCGCCGGGGGCTCCGGTGCCGAGCAGAGTCAGTTCCACGAGAACGATCCTCCCGCGTCACCGCGCCGGGTGCGCGCCCGGCTACGCTGCGGGCAGGAAACTGATCACCTGGCGGGACTCGGGAGGCGGACATGGCATGGACGTGGCGGTTCGAGAAGTCCGACGGGACGGAGGTCCAGCCGGCCGTGGAGCCGGAGGAGTTCACGACGCAGGGGGACGCGGAGTCGTGGATCGGTGAGACCTGGAAGGCCCTGCTGGACGGCGGGGCGACGCAGGTGACGCTGTTCGAGGACGCGACGAAGATCTACGGCCCGATGAGTCTGAACCCGGAGGCGTAGGCGGCGGCCCTGCTCGGGCCGGGGCCTCCTGCCGGAGGCCCCGGCACCCCGCCGGGCGCGTGCCGCCCGTCAGATCTCGCCGAGGACGACCACGGCCGTCTTCGAGGCTCCTTTGCGTGTGTAGGTCACGGTGATCTTCTGGCCCGGCTCGGCGGCGGCCAGCGCCTCCGACAGGGAGGTGATGGTCGTGATCGGCTCGGAGCCGAGCTTGGTGATGATGTCCCCGGGCCGCAGCCCTGCCTTCTCGGCCGCGCCGCCGGACGTCACTTCGACGATGGCCACCCCGGCCGGCTGGTAGGCGTCGTCGAGCACCGTACGGCCGGTGATGTTCAGGGCCGCCCGGCCCGAGTCCGTGACCTTGCCGTCCTTGACGATCTGGTCGGCGACGGTCCTGACCATCGACACCGGGATCGCGAAGCCGATGCCCGGCGCCGCGATGCCGCCCAGCTCCGGGTCGGTCGCCGCCAGCGTCGGAATGCCGATGATCTCGCCGTCCAGGTTCACCAGCGCGCCGCCGCTGTTCCCAGGGTTGATCGCGGCCGAGGTCTGCACCATGTTGGCGATGGTCGCGCCCGTGCCGCCGCCCGTCCGGCCCTCGCTGACCGTCCGGCCGGTGCCCGACACGATGCCCTGGGTGACGCTGCTGGACAGACCGAGCGGCGATCCCATCGCCAGGACGATCTGCCCGACCTCCACCTTGGAGGAGTCGCCGAACTTCGCCGGCTTGATCCCCTGCGGCACGTCGTCCAGCTTGATGACGGCGAGGTCCTGGTCGGGATAGCTGGAGACGAGTTTCGCGGTCAGCGCGGCCCCGCCCGTGGCGACGGTGACCTTGAAGGTCCGCTCCTCGCCCACCACATGCGCGTTGGTGACGATGTGTCCCTTGGCGTCGTAGATGATCCCGGACCCGAGACTGTTGGCCGCCTCGATCTGCACGACCGACGGCAGCACGTCCTTGATCACGGTCTGGTAGTCGGTCTCCAGCTCGTTGTCGGCCACCGGGGCGGCCGCCTGCGTCGAGGGTCGTCCCGCCACGTCGGGGGAGGAGCCGCCGGAGCAGCCCGCGACGAGGGCGACGGCGCATACTGCCGCCGTCAGGGGCGGCAGGGCGCGGGCACGGCGTCGGACGAGCACGGAGGAATCCATGCCTGAAGTGTCACTTCGGTCCCCCCGGCACGCCTGACTTAGACCGCCGATCAGGCGTCGGCCGTCCCCGCCGTCGTTTTCAGCCGCGCACGCCGCACAGATGCAACAGCGCCGCGATCCTGCGGTACGGCTCCGTGCGCCCCGCCCGGTCCTCGGCCGCAAGCAGCCGCTCCAGCTCCGCGGCGGCGGGCAGGCCCACGTCGTTCGGCACACCGTCGGTGAAGACCCGTACGCCGTACCAGGCGTGCAGGGGCGCCGCGATCCCGGCGAGCGTCGAGGTCAGCGCGTCCAACCGGTCGGCGCGGACTTTCTGGCCCAGCCGGTCGGCGTACGTGTCCGAGTCGAAGGCGGCGGTCGCGCCCGCCCAGTCCCCGGCCAGGCCCGGCCGCATGGCCAGCGCCTCCGCGTTCCGTACGACCAGGGACAGCAGGCCGCCGGGCGCCAGCATCCGGGCGAGGCCCGCCAGCAGCGCGTCCGGCTCGTTCACATACATCAGCACGCCGTGGCAGAGCACCACGTCGAAGCTGCCGGGCAGGAAGTGCACCCCGGTCTCGCGGCCGTCGCCCTCGACCAGCCGGACCCGCTCGCGGATGCCGGCGGGCTCGGAGGCGAGGGCCTCACGGGCCGCCTTCAGCAGTTCCGCGTCGGCCTCCAGGCCGGTCACGGTGTGTCCGCCCCTGGCCAGGCGCAGGGCCTGAGTGCCCTGGCCCATGCCGACGTCGAGTATCCGCAGCCGCTGCCCCACGGGGTAACGGGCGGCTATCTGCTCGTCGAGCTGGCGGGCGACGAGCTCCTGGCGGACGGTGTCGCGCAGCCCGCCGGAGCCGGCCGACCAGTGCGCCGGAGCGCCTCCCAAGCCGGAGAGCTCCCCGGGCGCACCGGACGTGCCGGGCCCACCGGAGTCGCAGAGGTGGGTGCTCAGGGCCGCTCTCCGCGCTTGACCTGCGGCTTCGGCAGCCGCAGTCGACGCATCTGGAGCGTACGCATCAGGCCGTAGGCGACAGCGCCGCGCTTCGGCTCGTTCGGGAAGCGCTCGTTCAGCTGCTTCCTGAGCCGGATCGTGATGCCGATCGAGTCGATGACGATCATCACGATCACACCGAGCCAGAGCAGCAGCGAGATGTTCTGCAGCTGACCGACCCTGATCATGGACAGGACCAGGATCACCACGGCCATCGGGAGGAAGAACTCCGCGATGCAGAAGCGCGAGTCGACGAAGTCGCGCACGAAGCGGCGGACCGGGCCCTTGTCGCGGGCCGGCAGATAGCGCTCGTCACCGCTGGCCAGCGCCTCGCGCTGCTTGGCGAGATCCACACGGCGGGCCTCGCGCTGGCGGCGCATGGCCTCCTTGCGGTCGGTCGGTGCCGTCGACGCACGGCGACGCTGGGTCTGGGCCTCACTCCGCTTCGGGGTCGGGCGGCCCTTGGGGGCCTCGGGGTCGCGGGGCTGCTTGGAGAGGTCCGCCGTCACCTTGTCGGTGGGGGCCTTCTCTTCCTTGGAACGGCTACGGAACACAAAACCCAAGGGTACGGGGTAGGACGCATGGACCCCACCCCGTCGGGGAACGATCCGGCAACGAGCTGCGTCCCTACCAGCGTCCGTACCGGGCCAGAACGGACGGCACCGCACGGGATCCCTGAGGGCCGCCTACTCCTCGCGCCGGAGCGGACCCCGTGCGCAGTCGTCCTTGGGGAGGAGCACATCCGTCCTCGAACAGTGCGGTAATGGATGCAGGGCCCGTACTGTGGGTTCTGTTGGAGTGCTTGAGCCGAGTCCGTCAGAAGGGGGCGCGCGAAGCCCATGAGCGGTGTCATGAAGCGTATGGGGATGATCTTCCGCGCGAAGGCAAACAAGGCCCTTGACCGGGCCGAGGATCCGCGCGAGACCCTCGATTACTCCTACCAGAAGCAGCTGGAGCTGCTCCAGAAGGTGCGCCGGGGCGTCGCCGACGTGGCGACCTCGCGCAAACGCCTGGAGCTGCAGCTGAACCAGCTCCAGGGCCAGTCCTCCAAGCTGGAGGACCAGGGCCGCAAGGCGCTGGCGCTCGGCCGTGAGGACCTGGCGCGAGAGGCGCTGTCCCGCAGGGCGGCGCTGCAGCAGCAGGTCACCGACCTCGAGGTGCAGCACCAGACGCTGCAGGGCGAGGAGGAGAAGCTGACGCTCGCGGCGCAGCGGCTCCAGGCCAAGGTCGACGCCTTCCGCACGAAGAAGGAGACCATCAAGGCGACCTACACGGCGGCGCAGGCGCAGACCCGGATCGCGGAGTCCTTCTCCGGCATCTCGGAGGAGATGAGCGACGTCGGCGTCGCGATCCAGCGCGCCGAGGACAAGACCGCGCAGCTCCAGGCGCGGGCCGGCGCGATCGACGAGCTGCTCGCCTCGGGCGCGCTCGACGACCAGTCCGGCCTCCAGAAGGACGACCTCCAGGCGGAGCTGGACCGGCTGTCCGGCGGTACGGACGTGGAGCTGGAGCTCCAGCGGATGAAGGCGGAGCTGGCCGGGGGCCCGACGTCGCAGCAGGCCATCGAAGGCGGCGCGGCCGGCGGGGCGACCCCGCAGGACCAGCCCCAGCAGTCCTCCCACCCGAAGTTCGACAAGCAGTAAGGACGGCGTCATGATCGTGAGGATCATGGGGGAGGGTCAGGTGAGGCTCGGCGACAGCCACCTCGCCGAACTGGACAAGCTCGACGACGAGCTGCTGCGGGAGATGCAGGGGGGCGACGACGACGGTTTCCGCCGCACGCTCCACGCACTCCTGCACCGGGTCCGCGAACTGGGCGACCCGCTCCCGGACGACGCCCTGGAGCCCTCCGAACTGATCCTCCCGTCCCCGGACGCGACCCTCGAAGAGGTGCGCGCAATGCTGGGCGACGAGGGCCTGATCCCCTCCTTCTGACCGGCCCCATCTCCAACACCCGCAGTGCCCCCGAGGCCCCAGGCCACGGGGGCGCCGCGGTTCGGGGGGAGGGGCGCCCACGGCCGCTCCGCATACGCCGTACCGTTGCTTGGCGTGACGACCTCGACCGCCCTCGGCAGTGGGCTCACGCGGACCCGGTGCTGGCTGCGGGCGCATCCGCTCGCTTTCGACGGGGGCCTCGCCCTCGCCGTGCTCGTGTGCATGGTCGCCGGGTCGTTCGCCGACCCGCACGGGCCGCACGGACCCACCTTCGGGACCCGGACGCCCGAGGTGCGCAGTCTGCTGCTGATGCTGCTCGGGGCCGGCGCACTCGTGCTGCGGCGGCGCAACCCGCTCGCCGTCCTCCTCTTCACCGGCGCCGTCAGCCTCGTCGAGCTGGTGGCCGGCGGCGATCCGCCCGCCCCGGTCGCGATGAGCGCCGTCATCGCGCTCTGCACGGTCGCCGCCCGCACCGACCGCCCCACCACCTGGCGCGTCGGTCTGCTCACGATGGCCGTGCTCACCGGCGCCGCGATGTTTTTCGGAACCACCCCCTGGTACACCCAGGAGAACCTCGGCATCTTCGCCTGGACCGGCATGGCCGCGGCCGCCGGGGACGCCGTCCGCAGCCGCCGTGCCTTCGTCGACGCGATACGCGAGCGCGCCGAGCGGGCCGAGCGCACCAGGGACGAGGAGGCCAAGCGCCGCGTCGCCGAAGAGCGCCTGCGGATCGCCCGCGACCTCCATGACGTCGTCGCCCACCACATCGCCCTGGTCAACGTCCAGGCCGGCGTCGCGGCCCACGTCATGGACAAGCGTCCCGACCAGGCCAAGGAAGCACTCGCGCACGTGCGGGACGCCAGCCGCTCCGCCCTGAACGAGCTGCGGGCCACCGTGGGCCTGCTGCGCCAGTCCGGCGACCCGGAGGCCCCCACCGAACCGGCCCCCGGCCTCGGCGTCCTCGACGAGCTGCTCGACACCTTCCGCCACGCCGGGCTCCCCGTCGATCTGGCCCGCACCGACCACGACACGCGGCTGCCCGCCGCCGTCGACCTCGCCGCCTACCGGATCATCCAGGAGGCGCTGACCAACGTACGCAAGCACGCCGGCCCGGACGCCAAGGCCGAGGTGAGCGTCCTGCGGGTCGGCAGGACCGTCGAGGTCACCGTCCTCGACAACGGCGCCTGCGAGACCCCCGCCCAGCAGGCTCCCGGCCGGGACACCGGCGGGCATGGACTCATCGGCATGCGCGAACGCGTCACCGCGCTCGGCGGCACCCTCACCGCGGCCCCCCGCTACGGCGGCGGCTTCCGCGTCCAGGCGATACTGCCCCTCAAGGCCCACCCGGAGGGGGACGCATGACGATCAGGGTGCTGCTCGCCGACGACCAGGCGCTGCTGCGCAGCGCGTTCAAGGTGCTCGTGAACTCCGAGCCCGACATGGAGGTCGTCGGGGAGGCGGCCGACGGTGCCGAGGCCGTCACCCTCGCCCGCTCCGAGAAGGCCGACGTCGTCCTCATGGACATCCGGATGCCCGGCACGGACGGCCTCGCCGCCACCCGTCTGATCAGCGCCGATCCGGAGCTGTCGGAGGTACGGGTGGTCATGCTGACCACCTTCGAGGTCGACGAGTACGTCGTGCAGTCGCTGCGCGCGGGCGCGTCCGGCTTCCTCGGAAAGGGCGCGGAGCCGGACGAACTCCTCAGCGCCATCCGGATCGCCGCCGCCGGTGAGGCACTGCTCTCGCCCGTGGCGACCAAGGGTCTGATCGCCAAGTTCCTCGCCCAGGGCGGAAGTTCGGAGCCCGGCCAGGAGGCCGGGGCCCACTCCGAGCGGCTCGCGGCGCTGACCGTACGGGAACGCGAGGTCCTCGTCCTCGTCGCCGGCGGGCACTCCAACGACGAGATCGCCGACCGCCTCGAAGTCAGCCCGCTCACCGTCAAGACCCATGTGAACCGTGCGATGGCGAAACTCGGCGCCCGTGACCGTGCCCAATTGGTGGTCATCGCGTACGAATCGGGCCTGGTACGTCCAAGGGTGGAGTAGGACGCGCCCACGGCGTACTCCAGGCGCGGTATGCGGGACGTGAGGAATCTGGACCTGCGGCCGACGGATCCCTCCGTGGAATGGCAGATCGTATAAGCGGGCCATTGGTGCCCACGGACGGGCCGCCTCAGGTGCCCACCTGCCGAGTACGCCACAGAAGAGAGACCCCATGTCCTGGCTGTCCAGATTCAGCCTCGCGCAACGGGCCCTGACAGGGCTGATCTCGATCGTCGCGATCGTCTTCGGAGCGATCGCCATCCCGCAGCTGAAGCAGCAGCTGCTGCCCTCCATCGAACTCCCGATGGTCTCGGTCCTCGCCCCCTACCAGGGCGCGTCCCCCGATGTGGTGGAGAAGCAGGTCGTCGAACCGCTCGAGAACACCATCAAGGCCGTCGACGGCATCAAGGGCATCACCTCCACGGCGTCCGAGGGCAACGCCGTGATCATGGCCACCTTCGACTACGGGGACGAGGGCACCAAGCAGCTCGTCGCCGATGTCCAGCAGGCCGTGAACCGCGCCCGGGTCCAGCTCCCGGACACCGTCGACCCCCAGGTCGTCGCCGGTTCGACGGACGACATCCCGACCGTCGTCCTCGCCGTCACCTCCGACAAGGACCAGCAGGCCCTCGCCGACCAGCTGGAGCGGACCGTCGTCCCCGCCCTGGAGGACATCGACGGTGTCGGCCAGGTCTCCGTCGACGGCGTCCAGGACCTCCAGGTCTCGGTCACCCCCGACGACACGAAGCTCGCGGCCGCGGGGATCACCTCCATGGCGCTCGGCGAGGCCCTGAAATCGGGCGGCGCGACGGTCCCGGCCGGATCCTTCTCGGAAGCGGGCAAGAGCCGTACGGTCCAGGTCGGCGGTGGCTTCACCTCCCTGAAGCAGATCGAGGACCTGCGGATCGCCCCGACGGCGCCCGGCAAGGGCACGCCGGTCCGCCTCGGTGACATCGCCACCGTGAAGCAGCAGGAGTCCCAGCGGGTCTCCCTCACCCGTACGAACGGCAGGCCCAGCCTCGCCGTCATGGCCACCATGGACAACGACGGCAGCGCCGTCGCCATCTCCGAAGCGGTCAAGGACAAGCTGCCCGTGCTCCGCAAGGACCTGGGCGCCGGCGCCGAGCTGACGGTCGTCTCCGACCAGGGCCCGGCCGTCTCCAAGTCCATCTCCGGCCTCACCACGGAGGGCGCGCTCGGCCTGGTCTTCGCCGTCCTCGTCATCCTGGTGTTCCTGGCCTCGCTCCGCTCCACCCTGGTCACCGCGGTCTCCATCCCGCTGTCGGTGGTCCTCGCCCTCATCGTGCTGTGGACGAGGGACCTCTCCCTCAACATGCTGACGCTGGGCGCCCTGACCATCGCGATCGGCCGGGTCGTCGACGACTCGATCGTGGTCCTGGAGAACATCAAGCGGCACCTCGGCTACGGCGAGGAGCGCCAGGCGGCGATCCTGACCGCCGTCCGCGAGGTCGCCGGCGCGGTCACCTCCTCCACGCTCACCACCGTGGCCGTGTTCCTGCCGATCGGCCTGGTCGGCGGCATGGTGGGCGAGCTGTTCGGCTCGTTCAGCCTGACGGTGACCGCGGCCCTGCTGGCGTCGCTGCTCGTCTCGCTGACGGTCGTCCCGGTGCTCTCGTTCTGGTTCCTGCGCGCCCCCAAGGGCACCTCCGAGGACCCCGACGAGGCGCGCCGCGCCGCCGAGGAGAAGGAGAGCCGCAGCAGGCTCCAGCGCATGTACGTCCCGGTGCTCCGGTTCGCCACCCGCCGCCGCCTCACCAGCGTCGCCCTCGCGATCGTGGTGCTCGTGGGCACCTTCGGCATGGCGCCGCTGCTGAAGACGAACTTCTTCGACCAGGGCGAGCAGGAGGTCCTCTCCATCAAGCAGGAGCTCGCGGCGGGCACCAGCCTGGAGGCGGCCGACGCGGCGTCGAAGAAGGTCGAGAAGGTCCTGGCCTCGGTCGACGGGGTGAAGGACTATCAGGTCACTGTCGGCTCCTCCGGCTTCATGGCGGCCTTCGGTGGCGGTACGGGCGCCAACCAGGCCTCTTACCAGGTGACCCTGGAGGACTCGGCGTCGTACGAGAAGACCCGCGACCGCATCGACGAGGAGCTGGGCAGGCTCGACGGCATCGGCGACACGACGATCGCGGCGGGCGACGGCTTCGGCAGCCAGGACCTGAGCGTCGTGGTGAAGGCGTCGGACGCGCAGACGCTGAAGAAGGCGTCCGAAGAGGTCCGTGCCGTGGTCTCCGAGCTCGACGACGTCACCGACGTGCAGAGTGATCTCTCGCAGTCGGTGCCGCGGATCTCGGTCAGGGCCACCGCGAAGGCGGCGGAGGCCGGCTTCAACGAGACGACCCTCGGCATGGCGGTGGCGCAGGCGGTCCGCGGCACCCCGTCGGGCAGGGCGATCCTCGACGACACCGAGCGGGACATCGTCATCACGTCGGCCCGCCCGGCGAAGACGCTGGACGAGCTGAAGGCGCTGCCCCTCGGCCCGGTGAAGCTGGGCGACATCGCCGAGGTGAAGCTGGTCCCGGGCCCGGTCTCGATGACCAGGATCGACGGCTCGCGGGCCGCGACGATCACCGCCAAGCCGACCGGTGACAACACCGGCGCGGTGAGCTCGGCCCTCCAGTCGAAGATCAGTTCGCTGGACCTGCCCGAGGGCGCCACCGCCTCCATCGGAGGCGTCTCCGAGGACCAGAGCGAGGCGTTCCTGAAGCTGGGCCTCGCGATGCTGGCGGCGATCGCGATCGTGTTCATGCTGCTGGTCGCGACCTTCAAGTCCCTGGTCCAGCCGCTGATCCTGCTGGTGTCCATCCCCTTCGCGGCGACGGGCGCGATCGGTCTGCTGATCCTGACCGGGACGGCGATGGGCGTCCCGGCGATGATCGGTCTGCTGATGCTCATCGGCATCGTGGTCACCAACGCGATCGTCCTGATCGACCTGATCAACCAGTACCGGGCGCAGGGTCTGGGCGTCGTCGAAGCGGTCGTCGAGGGCGGCCGCCACCGGCTCCGCCCGATCCTGATGACGGCACTGGCGACGATCTTCGCACTGCTGCCGATGGCCCTGGGCGTCACGGGCGAGGGCGGCTTCATCGCGCAGCCGCTGGCGGTGGTGGTGATCGGCGGTCTGATCACCTCGACGCTGCTGACCCTGCTGCTCGTCCCGACGCTCTACGCGATGGTCGAGCTCCGCAAGGAGCGCCGTGCGAAGAAGAAGGCGGCGAAGCGGGAGCGGAAGTCGGCCGCGCCGACCGCGTCGGAGACTCCGGAGCGGGTCAACGCCTGACCCCCCGGCGGCCACTCGGACACGCGTGAGGGGCGCCCCGCAACGGCGGGGCGCCCCTCATCAACGTACGACTGCTACCGGCTACGGAAGCGCCAGCATCCGCTCCAGGGCCAGCTTCGCGAAGCTCTCCGTCTCCCGGTCGACCTGGATCCGGTTGACCAGGTTGCCCTCGGCCAGCGACTCCAGCGTCCACACCAGGTGCGGCAGGTCGATGCGGTTCATCGTCGAGCAGAAGCAGACCGTCTTGTCGAGGAAGACGATCTCCTTGTCGGGGTGCGCGTTCGCCACCCGGCGGACCAGGTTCAGCTCGGTGCCGATGGCCCACTTGGAGCCGGACGGGGCCGCCTCCAGCGTCTTGATGATGTACTCCGTCGAGCCCACGTAGTCCGCGGCCGCCACGACCTCGTGCTTGCACTCGGGGTGCACCAGCACGTTGACGCCCGGGATCCGCTCCCGCACGTCGTTGACCGAGTCCAGGGAGAACCGGCCGTGCACCGAGCAGTGCCCGCGCCACAGGATCATCTTGGCGTTGCGCAGCTCCTCGACGGTCAGGCCGCCGTTGGGCTTGTGCGGGTTGTAGAGCACGCAGTCCTCGAGCGACATGCCCATGTCGCGCACCGCGGTGTTGCGGCCGAGGTGCTGGTCCGGCAGGAACAGCACCTTCTCTCCCTGCTCGAAGGCCCAGTCCAGGGCCCGCTTGGCGTTCGAGGACGTGCAGATCGTTCCGCCGTGCTTGCCGGTGAACGCCTTGATGTCGGCGGAGGAGTTCATGTACGAGACGGGCACGACCTGCTCGGCGATGCCGGCCTCGGTCAGCACGTCCCAGCACTCGGCGACCTGCTCGGCCGTGGCCATGTCGGCCATCGAGCAGCCCGCCGCCAGGTCGGGCAGCACGACCTTCTGGTCGTCGGACGTCAGGATGTCCGCCGACTCGGCCATGAAGTGCACACCGCAGAAGACGATGTACTCGGCCTCCGGCCGGGCCGCCGCGTCACGCGCGAGCTTGAAGGAGTCGCCGGTGACGTCCGCGAACTGGATGACCTCGTCGCGCTGGTAGTGGTGCCCCAGGACGAAGACCTTGTCCCCGAGCTTCTCCTTGGCCGCGCGGGCACGCTCCACCAGGTCCGGGTCGGACGGCGAGGGAAGGTCGCCGGGGCACTCCACGCCGCGCTCGCTCTTCGAGTCGGCCTCTCGGCCGAGAAGCAGCAGCGCGAGGGGCGACGGCTGGACATCCAGGGGCTGGGCGGTGGTCACGTCACGCACCTTTTCTTCTCTGCAGACAGGCCTTCTCGTCTATTTGACGCTATCTATCATAACTGCTTCACGTCACTTTGACGATGGCCATAGTGTCGATGTGACACATCACCTCTCCACGGACCGGTGCTTGCCCATGGCGGGGTGTGCGAGCATGAAAGGGACAAGCAAGCCTCGGCTTGGAATGAATCCGCGGCCCCGCCGGTTGCAACCGTCGGCAAGCAGTCTCCGTACAACCCGGGAGAGAAGCAGATGTCCGTATCGGACGAGAAGACCACTGTCAGCGACGGCATCCTCCTGTCTGACGCCGCCGCGGCCAAGGTCAAGGCCCTGCTCGACCAGGAAGGCCGCGACGACCTGGCACTGCGTGTCGCCGTTCAGCCCGGCGGCTGCTCCGGCCTTCGTTACCAGCTGTTCTTCGACGAGCGTTCGCTCGACGGTGACGTCGTGAAGGACTTCGACGGAGTCAAGGTCGTCACCGACCGCATGAGCGCCCCGTACCTGGGCGGCGCCTCGATCGACTTCGTCGACACGATCGAGAAGCAGGGCTTCACGATCGACAACCCGAACGCCACGGGCTCCTGCGCCTGCGGCGACTCGTTCAGCTAAACGGCGACGCGTCGGCGGCGGCCCCCGATTCCACCGGGGGCCGCCGCCTTCGTGCGTCCGGACAGACGGCGCGCGGGCTCAGCGCGCCTGCGGGACCGGCGAGCCGCTCGCCGCGTCCACGACCTGCCGGCCGCCCAGCGGCTCCTTGAGCGTGACCGTCTTCGTCACCTCCACCGCCATCGCGATACAGGCCCGGTCGTGCTTGAGGGGCGTCTCCGTGATGGTCAGCGAGACCCGCGCCGCGCTCTCGTCCGCCCGGACGGCGTAGTTGCTGCACACGCCGCCCCAGAAGGTGACCGAGAGCGTCCGGCCGTCCACGGAGTACGACTGGACCTGCCGCGGCGGCGCCGCGTCGTCGGACGGCACCGGAACCGGCGTCGGCGTGGGTGTGGGCCTCGGCGACAGGTACTGCGGCGCCACGGCGGTCTGCGCCACCGTGAACGGCCGGGCCCCGGCCTTCGGCTCCACCTCGAACAGCCAGGACGGCACGAGTGCCTGCCGGCCGTCCACCAGCTGCGCGGCCAGACCGAAGACCGCCTTGGTGACCGTCATCTCCTGGGAAGCGTCCCGGTCGGGCGCCACCCGGCACGGCTTCGCCGGCGCGGTCGGCCCCGCGAGATCGGCCGCTCCGGCCAGACCCGCGGGCTTCTCGCCCTTCGCCGCCGGGGGATCCGTGGCGCAGCCGCCGATGTCTTCCGGGCCCGCTCCCCGTGCCGCCTCGTTCAGCTGCTTCAGCGCCTCGGCAGCGCCGATCACCGGATAGACATCGCCCTTGACGGGCTTCTCCAGTTGTCCGCTTCCGCCCATCAGCCGGCCGTCGGGACCGACTTGGACGCCCGTCGACCAGCCGTAGGTCGGCAGCCCGCCGACGACCGGATCGGCGTTCACGACCCGGACCGCGCCCATCACCTGGCTCGCGTCCAGCTCGGCGTCCGGCTGGCCCACCGTCTTCAGCACCCCGGCCACGGCCTTCTTCGCCGCCTCCTCGCTCACCGGCGTACCGCCCGTGCCCGGGGTCGTACCGCCACCGCACGGCTTGCCCTTCAGGCAGTTGTCCTCGCGGGGCCCGCCGTCGTACTGCGTGAACGACCACGTCCCGGGCGCCTCCGCCCGGACCTCCAGCAGGGGCCCGAAACCGTCCTTCGGCGGGGCGATCTTCCACACCGGGCCCACCAGCCGCGGCGTGCCCGCCACCCCGAGGGCCTTCGCCAGGCGCGCCACCTCGTCCTGCGTGACCCGGCCCTTCGCCCGGTGGACGGGCGCCGACGCCGGGCCGGCCGGCAGCCTGCCCTTGGCCCGGTAGACCGTCCCGGACGGATCCGGCTCGCCCGGCGCGATACCGGGCCCCGGCCCGTCACCCGCCCCGGCGAGCCGCAGCGGCGGGGGAGTGCGCCCCGCGTCGGCCGCGCCGGGCCGGTCGTCCGTACGGCCGCCGTCGGACGCGGCCGTCGTGAAATACACCCCGCCGCCCCCGGCGAGCAGGACCGCCGCGGTCACCGAGGCGACCACGAGCGGCGACCACCTCCGCCGCGGCTTCTCCGGCGTGGACTGCGTGGGCTCCGTACCGCTCACCGCATCGCTCCTTCATCTGTCGTGTTCCCTTGACGGGAGACACCGATGGGACGGAACGCGGCAGCGCACGGTTCCCCGCGTGCGCCGTCAGGGGTTCATCAGGGGCTCGATCAGACGGGCCGACGCGGCGGGCACGACGACGCCGTGGATCAGCGAGGGAGGCACCGGCGCGGGGGAACCCACCGCCGGCACGGCCCAGTGGCGCACCATGCGCGCGCTGTCCCCGCACAGCTGCGCGAGAGTGATCTCGGTCTCCTGCTGCTCACGAAGAGCGGTGTGCTTCGGCATAGCCGCACCGTATGCACGCCGGGCCCCCGGAAAAAAGGCCTACTCTGGGGTAGTTTCCGCACTTCAGGCGGGCCTTTCGGCCAGGTAGCCTCAATTGTCAACTCCCGCCGTCACCCACCGCCTCCCTTGCGGGAGCGCCGCGCGCGCTCCCTTTTCAATTCCACAGGAGCGCCTCGCCGATGCGTATCGCAGTCACCGGCTCCATCGCCACCGATCACCTCATGACCTTCCCGGGCCGGTTCGCGGACCAGCTCGTGGCGGACCAGCTGCACACGGTCTCGCTCTCGTTCCTCGTCGACAACCTCGACGTGCGCAGGGGAGGCGTCGGCGCCAACATCTGCTTCGGCATGGGGCAGCTCGGCACCCGTCCGATCCTCGTCGGCGCGGCCGGCTCGGACTTCGACGAGTACCGCGCCTGGCTCGACCGCCACGGCGTCGACACCGGCTCGGTCCGGATCTCCGAGGTGCTGCACACCGCGCGCTTCGTCTGCACCACCGACGCCGACCACAACCAGATCGGCTCCTTCTACACCGGCGCCATGAGCGAGGCCCGGCAGATCGAGCTGAAGGCCGTCGCCGACCGCGTCGGCGGCCTCGACCTGGTCCTGATCGGCGCGGACGACCCCGAGGCGATGCTGCGCCACACCGAGGAGTGCAAGGCCCGCGCGATCCCCTTCGCGGCCGACTTCTCGCAGCAGATCGCCCGGATGAACGGCGACGAGATCCGCACCCTCCTGGAGGGCGCGACCTACCTCTTCTCCAACGAGTACGAGAAGGGCCTCATCGAGTCCAAGACCGGTTGGACCGACGAGGAGATCCTGGGGAAGGTCGGCCACCGGGTCACCACGCTGGGATCGCGCGGCGTCCGCATCGAGCGGCTCGGCGACGACCCGATCGAGGTCGGCTGCCCGGAGGAGGAGCGCAAGGTCGAGCCCACCGGCGTCGGTGACGCCTTCCGCGCCGGCTTCCTCTCCGGCCTCTCCTGGGGCGTGAGCCTGGAGCGCGCGGCCCAGGTCGGCTGCATGCTGGCCACGCTGGTGATCGAGACCCTCGGCACCCAGGAGTACACCCTGCGCCGCGCCCACTTCATGGAGCGGTTCACCAAGGCGTACGGCGACCTGGCCGCCGCCGACGTCCAGAAGCACATCCCGTAGTCCGGCGGCGCGCCCGCGCCGTCACGCGACCCGGCGGACCACGTACGCGACACCGCGGTCCGCCGGCCGCTCGCCGACGTACTCCTGCCCGCGCATCTCGCACCACGCGGGAATGTCCAGCCGGGCCGCCTCGTCGTCCGAGAGGACCGTGACGGTCCCGCCGACGGGTACGTCCCCGATCACCTTGGCCAGCTCGATCACCGGGATGGGGCAGCGCCTGCCGAGCGCGTCCACGACGAGGGTGCCGTCGTCGGGGGAGCCGCCCGGGGCGTCGGCCGTCCGGGATGCGCCGACGGTGGCCGGGGCGGACACGGCGGTGGCCGGCACCCCCAGGTTCTGCCGTACGCCCGCCACGACCCCCGGCAGGACCTCCAGGAAACGGTCCACGTCGCCGGCCGCCGTCCCCGGCGGCAGGGACACCCGGACGTTCCCCTCGGACAGCACACCCATCGCCCGCAGCACATGGCTCGGCGTCAGCGTGGAACTCGTACACGACGAACCGGATGAAACGGAGAAACCCTCCCGGTCCAGCTCGTGCAGCAGCGTCTCCCCGTCGACATAGAGACACGAGAAGGTGACCAGATGCGGGAGCCGGCGCCGGGCGTCGCCGACCACCTCGACATCCGGCACCAGCTCCGGCACCCGGGTACGGATCAGATCCACCAGCGCCCGCAGCCGGACGCCCTCCTCCACCGCCTCCGCGCGCACCGCCCGCAGCGACGCCGCCGCCGCCACGATCGCCGGGATGTTCTCGAAGCCGGCCGCCCGCCCCGACTCCCGCTCGTCCGCCGGGCCTTGGACGGCGAACCGCACACCCTTGCGCACCGCGAGCAGTCCGACCCCCGCAGGGCCTCCCCATTTGTGGGCACTTGCCGCCAGCAGCGACCAATCACCCTCCACCGGACCCCAGGCGAGCGACTGCGCCGCGTCCACGAGAAGCGGAACACCCGCCGCCCGGCACGCCTCGGCGACCCGTGCCACCGGCTGTTCGGTACCGACCTCGTGGTTGGCGGACTGGAGGCAGGCCAGGGCCGTGTCCTCGCGCAGCGCCGCCGCGTACCCGGCCGGATCCACCGCCCCCTCCCGGCCCACCGCCACCTCGGTCACCGTCCCGCCGGCCAGCTCGTGATCGGCGGCGGCATGCAGGACGGAGGAGTGCTCCACGGCGGACACCATCAGATGGCTCCCGACACGACGACGCCCCGCGAGCGCTCCGGAGATCCCCGAGTGAACAGCGCGCGTCCCCGAAGGAGTGAAGACGAGTTCGTCGGGACGGCACCCCACGGCCTCGGCGGCGGCCTCCCGGGCGGCGTCCAGCAGCAGCCGGGCGCGCCGCCCCTCGCGGTAGAGCCGGGCCGGGTCGGCCCAGCCCTCGTCGAGCGCGGCCTGCAGGGCCTGGCGGGCCACGGGGTGCAGCGGAGCGGCGGAAGCGGCATCGAAATAGGGCACGTGTCCACGCTAACCCCAGCCCTGGAGGGGCCGTCAGACGGGCGCGTCCGAGGGCCGGTCGGCTCCGCCCCGGCAGCCCGCGGAACCATGGAGTCCACCCCTTCGGGGAGTCGGGCGGCGCGTTGGGCACCCTCCCCGCGCGACCCCAAATAGCGTCCAGTAGGGTTTGGTCCGCATAAACATCCAAACCCCTGCCCGCGGCCAGGGCGGCGCCGACCAGCGAGACGGCCGTAGCCGACCAGCGCGGGCGAGACTCTCGGGAAGGCGCTACGTGAGTCCCAACGGCTCCGACCGCTCGTCGCGGCGCCCGATGCGGCGGAAGCTGCCGCAGGTGCTGACTGCGGGCCTGATCCTGGCTACCGCCTCCGGTTGCTCGTACAACTGGGAAGATTTCCCCCGCCTCGGAATGCCCACCCCAGTGACGGAAGAGGCTCCCCGGATCCTCTCCCTCTGGCAGGGCTCGTGGGCGGCTGCGCTCGCCACGGGCGTGCTGGTCTGGGGTCTCATCCTCTGGGCGGTCATCTTCCACCGGCGCAGCCGTACCAAGGTCGAGGTTCCGCCTCAGACCCGGTACAACATGCCCATCGAGGCGCTGTACACGGTGACGCCGCTCATCATCGTCTCGGTGCTCTTCTACTTCACCGCGCGTGATGAGTCGAAGCTCCTCACGCTCTCCGACAAGCCGGCCCACACCGTGAACGTGGTCGGCTACCAGTGGAGCTGGGGCTTCAACTACGTCGAGAACGTCCCCGGTTCCACCGGCGACGCGAAGACGGACAAGAACCTCAACATGATGCCGGACCGGGTCCTCGAGGACTTCCCGGCGAACGCCGGTGGCGTCTACGACGCCGGCATCCCGGGTACGCGGAACCCGCAGAACGGCAACCCGGGCCCGACCCTGTGGCTGCCGAAGGGTGAGAAGGTCCGGTTCGTCCTGACGTCCCGTGACGTGATCCACTCCTTCTGGGTGGTGCCGTTCCTGATGAAGCAGGACGTCTTCCCCGGCAGCAACGTCAACGTCTTCGAGGTGACCCCCACGCGTGAGGGCACCTTCAAGGGCAAGTGCGCCGAGCTCTGCGGTGTGGACCACTCCCGGATGCTCTTCAACGTCAAAATCGTCTCCCCGGAGCGCTACCAGCAGCACCTGAAGGAGCTGGCGGAGAAGGGGCAGACCGGCTACATCCCGTCGGGCATCGAGATCACGGACCCGGCCCGGAATGCGGAGAAGAACCAACTGTGAGCATCCTCAACGAACCCCAGGGTGCCGCGGCGGCTGAAGACTCGTACGAGAACGAGCTGCCGGTACGGCGCAAGCAGCCGGGCAATGTGGTGGTGAAGTGGCTGACCACCACCGACCACAAGACCATCGGCACGATGTACCTGGTCACGTCGTTCGTGTTCTTCTGCATCGGCGGTCTCATGGCGCTCTTCATGCGCGCCGAGCTGGCCCGTCCGGGTACGCAGATCATGTCGAACGAGCAGTTCAACCAGGCGTTCACGATGCACGGCACGATCATGCTGCTGATGTTCGCGACGCCGCTGTTCGCCGGATTCGCGAACTGGATCATGCCGCTGCAGATCGGCGCGCCCGACGTGGCGTTCCCGCGGCTGAACATGTTCGCGTACTGGCTGTACCTCTTCGGCTCGATCATCGCGGTGGCCGGCTTCCTCACCCCGCAGGGTGCGGCCGACTTCGGCTGGTTCGCCTACTCCCCGCTGTCGGACGCTGTCCGCTCGCCGGGCGTCGGCGCCGACATGTGGATCATGGGTCTGGCCTTCTCCGGCTTCGGCACGATCCTCGGCTCGGTCAACTTCATCACCACGATCATCTGCATGCGCGCTCCCGGCATGACGATGTTCCGGATGCCGATCTTCACCTGGAACGTGCTGCTGACCGGTGTGCTGGTCCTGCTCGCCTTCCCCGTGCTGGCGGCCGCGCTGTTCGCCCTGGAGGCGGACCGCAAGTTCGGTGCGCATGTCTTCGACGCCAGTAATGGCGGCGCCTTGCTGTGGCAACACCTCTTCTGGTTCTTCGGACACCCAGAGGTGTACATCATCGCCCTGCCGTTCTTCGGAATCGTCTCCGAAGTGATCCCGGTGTTCAGCCGCAAGCCGATGTTCGGTTACATCGGTCTGGTGGCCGCGACCATCGGTATCGCCGGCCTGTCCGTGACGGTGTGGGCCCACCACATGTACGTCACCGGCGGTGTGCTCCTGCCGTTCTTCTCCTTCATGACGTTCCTCATCGCCGTACCGACCGGCGTGAAGTTCTTCAACTGGATCGGCACGATGTGGAAGGGGTCGCTGTCCTTCGAGACACCGATGCTCTGGACCATCGGCTTCCTGGTCACCTTCACCTTCGGTGGACTGACCGGTGTCATCCTGGCCTCGCCCCCGATGGACTTCCACGTCTCCGACTCGTACTTCGTCGTCGCGCACTTCCACTACGTCGTCTTCGGCACCGTGGTCTTCGCGATGTTCGCCGGATTCCACTTCTGGTGGCCGAAGTTCACGGGCAAGATGCTGGACGAGCGCCTCGGCAAGATCACCTTCTGGACGCTGTTCATCGGCTTCCACGGCACGTTCCTGGTGCAGCACTGGCTGGGTGCGGAAGGTATGCCGCGCCGGTACGCGGACTACCTCGACGCCGACGGCTTCACCGCGCTGAACACCATCTCCACGATCAGCTCGTTCCTGCTGGGCCTGTCGATCCTGCCCTTCATGTACAACGTCTGGAAGACGGCGAAGTACGGCAAGAAGATCGAGGTCGACGACCCGTGGGGCTACGGCCGTTCGCTGGAGTGGGCGACGTCCTGCCCGCCGCCGCGGCACAACTTCCTCACGCTGCCGCGGATCCGTTCCGAATCCCCGGCGTTCGACCTGCACCACCCGGAGATCGCCGCTCTCGACCAGCTCGAGCACGCCGGCCACGGTGCCAGTGCCCTCGCTGGTGACAAGGAGGCCGGCAAGTGAAGATCCAGGGCAAGATGTTCATCTGGCTGAGCGTCTTCATCCTCGCCATGGCGATCCTCTATGGCGTGTGGTCGAAGGAGCCGGCCGGTACGACGGCGCTCTTCCTGGCCTTCGGCCTGAGCATCATGATCGGCTACTACCTGGCCTTCACGGCCCGGCGAGTGGACGCCATGGCTCAGGACAACAAGGAGGCCGATGTCGCGGACGAGGCCGGTGAGCTGGGCTTCTTCGCCCCGCACAGCTGGCAGCCGCTGTCGCTGGCCATCGGTGGCGCGCTCGCCTTCCTGGGCATCGCCATGGGCTGGTGGCTGCTGTACTTCTCCGCGCCGCTGATCCTCGTCGGCCTGTTCGGCTGGGTCTTCGAGTTCTACCGCGGTGAGAACCAGAACCAGTAGCACCTGCAGTACCGAGAAGGACCCGGACACTCCCCGCGAGGGAGTGCCCGGGTCCTTCGTTTGCAGTCACTCCGCGCGCTGGAACGGGCGAATCTTCATACCGTGAGCTCATGAACCACACGCCGTGCATCCGCACCGTTCTCAGCTGCACCCTGCTGGTCGTCGCCCTGGGCGCGAGTGCCACCGCGTGCGGTGATTCGGACAAGAACCCCCTCTCGGCCTCGCCGTACGACGCGGGCGGGCAGGTGGCCGTCAACACGCCCGCCGGCAGTGCCAAGGCGGACCCCGACAAGCCCCTGGAGGTGACCGCCAAGGGCAAGGAGGGCCGCATCACGGACGTGACGGCCGTGGACGAGGCGGGCCACCGGGTGGCCGGCGAACTTTCCGCCGACGGCAGCCGCTGGCGCTCCACCGCCCCGCTCGCGGCCGGCGCCCATTACACGCTGAAGGTCTCGACCGAGGACAACGACGGCGCTCCTGGCGCCCGTACGCTCACGTTCGCGACCTCCCCGGCCAAGCGGGTCCTCAAAGTCGCATTCGGCCCGCAGGCGGGCAAGTACGGCGTCGGGCAGCCCATCACGGCGGAGCTCAGCCTTCCGGTCAAGGACAAGGCGGCCCGCGCGGTGATCGAGCGCTCCCTGAAGGTGCGCTCCACGCCCAGCGTCGAGGGCGCCTGGCACTGGGCGGACGACAAGAAGCTGCACTTCCGCCCGAAGGAGTACTGGCCCACCGGAGCGACGGTCACCGCGACCAGCCGCCTCGCGGGCGTGAAGGTGGCGAACAAGCTCTACGGATCCGCCACCAAACCCCTGAAGCTCACGATCGGCGACCGCCTCGAAGCCATCACGGACGCGGCGAGTCACCAGATGACGGTCCTGCGCAACGGAGAAGTGATCAATACCATTCCGATCACTACCGGGAAGCCGGGCTTTTCCACCCGTAACGGCATCAAGGTGGTGCTCGGCAAGGAGTACTACGTCCGGATGCGCAGCACCACCGTCGGCATCGCCGCGGGCAGCTCGGACTCGTACGACCTGCCCGTCTACTACGCGACCCGCGTCACCTGGAGTGGTGAATACGTCCACGCCGCGCCCTGGTCCGTCGGCTCACAGGGCTACGCGAACGTCAGCCACGGCTGCACGGGCATGTCCACCAGCAACGCCGCCTGGTTCTACGAGACGTTCGGCGAGGGCGACATCGTCAAGGTCATCAACAGCTACGGCGCCGAGATGGACCCGTTCGGCAACGGCTACGGCGACTGGAACCTGAACTGGGACAAGTGGCGCAAGGGCAGCGCCCTGCTGGCCGGCACACGCGACGGCAGCAGCCCCACCGACCAGGCGAGGCTGCGGCCTGCGATCTAGCGTCAGGCCTGGACGGCCGGCCGGGAGCGCAGCAGGGCCGCCAGCGCGGCCGCGAACTCGACCGGCTCGACGGGGAGGGTCACCGCGGCGTCCGCACGGCTCCAGGTGGCCAGCCAGGCGTCCTGCGGGCGCCCCATCAGCAGAAGTACGGGGGGACAGTGGAAGATCTCGTCCTTGAGCTGCCGGCACACGCCCATGCCGCCCGCCGGCACGGCCTCGCCGTCCAGCACGCAGACATCGATCCCGCCGCCGTCCAGCCGCTCCAGTACCGCCGGGAGTGTCGCGCACTCGATGAACTCGACCGGGGGAACGTCGGCAGCGGGCCTGCGCCCGGCGGCCAGCCGCACCTGCGCACGGGTGTTCGCGTCGTCGCTGTAGACCAGAACCGTGGCGCTCGACTGCATCGTTCCTCCGTGAAGGTCATCAACCGATGCGCCGGATGCTACTCCGTCCCAGGGCGTGTCAACACCGGTTCGGACACCGCTTCGATGGGCCGTTCGGGCTGGACACACGCCCCTGACACTCCGAACGGCACCCCCCGGAGTGAGGGCGGGATAAGCGACCGACATAATGTCGGTCGTGGCGACAGCAACGACAGTAGAAACCGGGCACGCGCACCCGTCGGTCAATCGACCGAACCTCACCAGCGTCGGAACCATCATCTGGCTGAGTTCCGAGCTGATGTTCTTCGCGGCCCTCTTCGCGATGTACTTCACCCTGCGATCGGTGACGGGTGCCGAGTTCTGGGCAGAAAAGGCCTCGGCCTTGAACTTCCCGTTCTCGGCTACCAACACCACGATCCTGGTGCTCTCCTCACTCACCTGCCAGCTCGGCGTCTTCGCCGCGGAGCGGGGCGACGTGAAGAAGCTCAGGGCGTGGTTCGTGATCACATTCGTGATGGGTGCGATCTTCATCGGCGGCCAGGTCTTCGAGTACACCGAGCTGGTCAAGCACGAGGGCCTTTCGCTCTCGTCGGACCCGTACGGCTCGGTGTTCTACCTGACGACCGGCTTCCACGGCCTCCACGTGACGGGCGGTCTCATCGCCTTCCTGCTGGTCCTCGGCAGGACGTACGCGGCCAAGAGATTCACTCATGAGCAGGCAACCGCCGCCATCGTCGTGTCCTACTACTGGCACTTCGTCGATGTCGTCTGGATCGGCCTCTTCGCCACGATCTACATGATCAAGTAGTCGGACCCGAAGTCCGGCACATCCAGCAAGCATCGACGCAGAAGATCCTGACACCGGGGTAATCCGTGAAAAAGCTCTCCGCACGACGACGCCATCCGCTGGCGGCGGTCGTCGTCCTACTCCTCGCGCTGGCGGCCACCGGGGGGCTGTACGCCGCGTTCGCACCTGCGGGCACGGCGAAGGCCGACGAGACCGCCCAGTCCCTCGCCATCGAGGAGGGCAAGAAGCTCTACTCCGTCGGCTGCGCCAGCTGCCACGGAACCGGCGGTCAGGGAACCACTGACGGCCCGAGCCTGGTCGGCGTCGGCTCCGCAGCCGTGGACTTCCAGGTCGGCACCGGCCGTATGCCGGCGCAGCAGCCGGGCGCCCAGGTGCCGAAGAAGAAGGTCATCTACACGCAGGCCGAGATCGATCAGCTCGCCGCGTACGTCGCCTCTCTCGGCGCCGGCCCGATCACGCCGACCGAGGGGCAGTACAGCCCCGACGGCGCGGACATCGCCAAGGGTGGCGACCTGTTCCGCTCCAACTGCGCCCAGTGCCACAACTTCACCGGTGAGGGCGGCGCGCTGACGCACGGCAAGTACGCCCCGAACCTCGAAGGCGTGAGCCCGAAGCACCTCTACGAGGCCATGCAGACCGGCCCGCAGAACATGCCTTCCTTCCCGGACACGACCATGCCGGAGAAGGAAAAGAAGGACATCATCGCGTACGTCAAGGCCGTCAACGGTGAGCAGTCCAAGAACCCCGGCGGTCTGACGCTGGGTGGTCTCGGTCCGGTCCCCGAGGGCCTGTTCGCCTGGATCTTCGGGCTGGGCGCACTGATCGCAGTTGCCATTTGGGTCGCGGCCCACACCGCTAAGGCCAAGAAGTCATGAGTACCCAAGAGATTCCAGAAGAGAACCTGCCCGCTGAGCAGGAGACCGCGCACGGCGCGGTGAAGGTCGCGGACGACCCGTTCGCGGACCCGGGCCTCCCGGCCCACAAGCCGCGCATACAGGACATCGACGAGCGGGCCGCCAAGCGGTCCGAGCGAGCGGTCGCCTTCATGTTCACGCTGTCGATGCTGGCCACCGTCGGCTTCATCGCCTCGTACGTGATCTTCCCGGTCGACCAGATCGTGTACATCTGGCCGTTCGGCCGGGTGAGCGCGCTCAACTTCGCGCTGGGATGGACCCTCGGACTCGCGCTCTTCTTCATCGGCGCGGGCGCGGTCCACTGGGCCCGCACCCTGATGTCCGACGTGGAGATGTCCGACGAGCGTCACCCGATCGCCGCGTCGCCCGAGGTCAAGGCCAAGGTCATGGCCGACTTCGCGGCCGGCGCCACCGAGTCCGCGCTGGGTCGGCGCAAGCTGATCCGCAACACGATGTTCGGTGCGCTGGCGCTGGTGCCGCTCTCCGGTGTGGTGCTGCTGCGCGACATGGGTCCCCTGCCGGAGGAGAAGCTCCGCAAGACCCTGTGGGCCAAGGGCAAGCAGCTCATCAACATGAACACGCATGAGCCGCTGCGTCCCGAGGACGTCGCCGTCGGTTCGCTGACCTTCGCGATGCCCGAGGGCCTCTCGGAGCACGACCACAGCTTCCAGAACGAGATCGCAAAGGCCGCCCTGATGATCGTCCGGCTTCAGCCGGAGGACATCAAGGACAAGCGCGAGCTCGACTGGTCGCACCAGGGCATCGTCGCCTTCTCGAAGATCTGCACCCACGTGGGCTGCCCGATCTCGCTGTACGAGCAGCAGACGCACCACGTGCTCTGCCCGTGCCACCAGTCCACCTTCGACCTGTCCGACGGCGCCCGCGTCATCTTCGGCCCGGCCGGCCACGCCCTGCCGCAGCTGCGGATCGGCGTGAACGACAAGGGCTTCCTCGAGGCGCTCGGCGACTTCGAAGAGCCCGTCGGCCCTGCCTTCTGGGAGCGCGGATGAGCACCGTGAACGAATCAAGCAACAAGAAGGCACCCGCGGGCGAGCGGGTCGCCGACTGGGCCGACGGACGGCTGGGCATCTACAGCCTCGCCAAGGCCAACATGCGCAAGATCTTCCCGGACCACTGGTCCTTCATGCTCGGTGAGATCGCGCTGTACAGCTTCCTCGTCATCATCCTCACGGGTGTGTACCTGACGCTGTTCTTCCACCCGTCGATGAACGAGGTGGAGTACCACGGCAGCTACATCCCGCTGCAGGGTCAGCTGATGTCCGAGGCGTTCAACTCGACGATGCACATCAGCTTCGACGTCCGCGGTGGTCTGCTCATCCGGCAGATCCACCACTGGGCGGCGCTGATCTTCCTCGCCGCGATGTTCGTGCACATGATGCGCGTCTTCTTCACGGGCGCGTTCCGCAAGCCGCGTGAGATCAACTGGCTGTTCGGCTTCCTGCTGTTCTTCCTGGGCATGTTCACCGGCTTCACCGGTTACTCGCTCCCGGACGACCTGCTCTCCGGCACCGGTGTCCGCTTCACGCAGGGCGCGATCCTGTCCATGCCCATCGTGGGCACCTACATCTCGATGTTCCTCTTCGGGGGAGAGTTCCCCGGTGGCGACTTCGTGGGCCGGTTCTACTCGGCGCACATCCTGCTGCTGCCCGGCCTCATGCTCGGTCTCGTGGTCGCCCACCTCATCCTGGTGTTCGTCCACAAGCACACGCACTTCCAGGGTCCGGGCCGTACGAACAAGAACGTCGTCGGCATGCCGCTGATGCCGGTCTACATGGCCAAGGCGGGAGGCTTCTTCTTCCTGGTCTTCGGTGTCATCGCGGTCATCGCCGCCATCGCACAGATCAACCCGATCTGGGCCATGGGCCCGTACCGTCCGGACCAGGTGTCCACCGGCGCCCAGCCCGACTGGTACATGGGCTTCGCCGAGGGTCTGATCCGCTTCATGCCGGGCTGGGAGATCAACCTCTGGGGCCACACGCTCGTCCTGGGCGTGATGATCCCGCTGGTGCTCTTCCCGCTGGTGCTGGGCGCGATGGGGGTCTACCCCTTCATCGAGTCCTGGATCACGGGTGACAAGCGCGAGCACCACATCGCCCAGCGCCCGCGCAACGCGCCGACGCGCACCGCGTTCGGTGTCGCGTGGATCGCGGCGTACATGATCATGCTGATCGGTGGTGGAAACGACCTCTGGGCCACCCACCTCCATCTGTCGATCAACTCGATCACCTGGTTCGTCCGGATCTTCTTCATCGCCGGGCCGGTCATCGCGTTCATCGTCACGAAGCGGATCTGCCTGGGTCTGCAGCGGCGTGACCACGAGAAGGTGTTGCACGGACGCGAGTCCGGCATCATCAAGCGGCTGCCGCACGGCGAGTTCGTGGAGGTCCACGAGCCGCTCAGCGAGGGAGACCGGTTCAAGCTCACCGCGCACGAGCAGTACGCGCCCGCCGAGCTCGGCCCGACGGTCGACGAGAACGGCGTGGAGCGCAAGATCTCGCGCACGGAGAAGCTGCGGGTCAAGCTCAACAAGAGCTACTACGGCGAGGGCAGCCAGATCGCCAAGCCCACCGCCGAGGAGTACCGGGAGATCACCAGCGGCCACGGCCACCACTGATCACCTTCCCCCTGGGGCTTCGCCCTGGGGGGACCCCAGAAGGTCGCCACGGCAGGAGCCCCGTCCATTCGCTGGACGGGGCTCTTTGCCGTCCCCCGCGCTCGATAGGGTGGAGACACCCTTATCCGTATGGACCCAGGAGCGACCATGAGCGCTGTGACCCCCGCTGGAGGACCTACCACGGCGGGCCGCTCCTGGCCGGCCGTACTGGAGGGACTGCTCACCGGACGCGACCAGAGCGCCGAGGACACCGCCTGGGCCATGGACCGCATCCTGCGCGGCGAGGCCACCGATGCCCAGATCGCCGGCTTCGCGGTGGCGCTGCGGGCCAAGGGCGAGACCGTCGAGGAGATCTCCGGGCTCGTACGCACCATGTACCAGCACGCCCGCACCATCGAGGTGCCCGGGCCCAGCGTCGACATCGTCGGCACCGGCGGCGACGGCGCCAAGACCGTCAACATCTCCACGATGTCCGCGATCGTCGTCGCGGGCACCGGCGCCAAGGTCGTCAAGCACGGCAACCGTGCCGCCTCCTCGGCCTCCGGCGCCTCGGACGTCCTGGAGAAGCTCGGCGTCAATCTGGAGCTGACGCCGGCGCGGGTCGCCGAGGTCGCCGAGGAAGCCGGGATCACCTTCTGCTTCGCCGTGAAGTTCCACCCGGCGCTGCGCCATGTCGCGGCGGCCCGCAAGGAACTCGGCATCCGGACCACCTTCAACTTCCTCGGGCCCCTCACCAACCCGGCCCGGGTCAAGGCGCAGGCCACCGGTGTCGCCGACGAGCGGATGGCGCCGATCATGGCCGGAGTGCTCGCCGAGCGCGGCTCCAGCGCGCTGGTCTTCCGTGGCGACGACGGCCTGGACGAGTTGACCACGACGGCCACGTCACGCGTGTGGGTGGTGCGGGACGGGGCGGTGCGCGAGGAGGCCTTCGACCCGAGGGACGTCGGCATAGAGCTGGTGCCGGTGGAGGCGCTGCGCGGCGCCGACGCCTCGTACAACGCGGATGTGGCCCGCCGGCTGCTCTCCGGGGAAACCGGGCCCGTACGGGACGCGGTCCTGCTCAACTCGGCGGCGGCGCTGGTCGCGCTCGCCCCGACGGAGGCGCCGCTGGCGGAGCAGATCAGGGCGGGGATGGCGAAGGCCGCGGAGTCGATCGACTCGGGAGCGGCCCGCGCGGCGCTGGAGCGCTGGGTGGCCGCGAGCAACGCCTGAGGACGCGCGGTTCGCGCGGTGCGCGGTGCCGATCGGCGGCGCGTGCGGGGGCGCGGTCCCAGATTCTGGACCGCGCCTTGCGCGTTTCCTCTCGTATGGCAAGATGCTCCCCAAGGTCATGAGTGACAGCGATTACGGCCCCGGCTCGCTGTCCGGCAACCCTCCGTCCGTGGCGGGGTGCCCCGGGTGAAGACCAGGCCGTAGGCAGCAAGGTCTACGGCAAGCGCGGGCCCCTGGACATCGTTCGATGTCACAGCCCCTGGGGTCCTGGTCCTCAAGGGAGCAGTCTCGTGAGCAAGCGAATGCGATAGGGCTTCGAAAGCCCCTCCTTCAGCACACCCTCCATGCGGCGACTCGGCCGTGTGTTGAGGCAACCCCCGTATGCGGCACGGCCGTTGATCTGCCGCGCGGGTTCCTGAAGCCGTTCACCATTCCTGCCGGGAGATACCGCCATGTCCGCGTACCCGAACGCCGCCACCTCCACGTCCTCCTCTTCCTCCGCCGACGCCGGTGACCCCTGCTGCGCCGCGCCGCTGCCGGTCCTCGGCCGCGATGTCACCGTGCCGCTCGTGACGGGTGGCGAGGTCACCTACGCCGCGCTCGACTACGCCGCCAGCGCCCCGGCCCTCCAGCGGGTGTGGGACGACGTCGCCGCGTACGCCCCGTACTACGGCAGCGTGCACCGGGGCGCCGGGTACCTCTCACAGCTCTCCACCGACCTCTTCGAGAACAGCCGTGTCACGGTCGCCGAGTTCCTCGGCTGCCGCCCGGGCGACCAGGTCGTCTTCACCCGGTCGACGACCGACTCCCTGAACCTGCTGGCCGCCGCCCTCCCGGCCGACTGCCAGGTCTTCGTCTTCGAGACCGAGCACCACGCCTCGCTGCTGCCGTGGGGGTCCCCCCACGCCGCAGGGCGTAGGGGGAAGGACGCGCGGGTGACGTACCTCAGCGCCCCCCGTACGCCGGTCCAAGCGGTCGAGACGCTGGAGCGGGCGCTCGCCGACCGTGACCCGTACGGCCCCGCGCTGGTCTGTGTCACCGGAGCGTCCAATGTCACCGGTGAACTGTGGCCGGTGCGGGAACTGGCCGCCGCCGCGCACGCGCACGGCGCCCGGATCGTCCTCGACGCGGCGCAGCTCGCGCCTCACCACCCCGTGGACATCGCCGAGTTGGACGTCGACTGGGTCGCCTTCTCCGGGCACAAGCTGTACGCGCCGTTCGGGTCGGGCGTCCTCGCGGGCCGTGCGGACTGGCTGCAGAGTGCCGAGCCGTACCTCGCGGGCGGCGGTGCGTCGCGCAAGGTCGCGCGGCGGACGGACGGGGGCGTCGACGTCGAGTGGCACACGACGGCGGCCCGGCACGAAGCCGGTTCGCCGAACGTCATCGGTGTGTACGCCCTCGCCTCCGCCTGCAAGACGCTGACCGAGGCCGGCTTCGACGGGCTCGTGGAGCGTGAGCAGCACCTGATCGCGAAGGTCCGCGAGGGGCTCGCCGAGGTCCCGGAGGTCAGGGTCCTCTCGCTCTTCGGCGACGACGCGCCGCGCGTGGGGGTCATCTCGTTCGTCGTCGACGGGTGGAACAGCTCGCACTTCGCCGCGGCGCTCTCGGCGGAGTACGGAATCGGCGTCCGTGACGGTCTCTTCTGCGCGCACCCGCTGGTCCGCACGCTGCTGGGCAGCGACCCGCAGGACATCGGCGAGTGCGGGGCGCCGGAGGCTGAGCCGGGTGGCGCCCCCGCGCTGAACGCGCTCCGCGTGAGCTTCGGGGCGGGCACGCCGGACGAGCACGTGGAGCGGTTCGTGGGCGCGGTCAAGGAGCTGGTGCGGGAGGGTGCGAAGTGGAACTACCGCACGGAGGACGGCCGTTGCGTCCCGGCCCGCGGCTGACCCCCACGACGCCGGGTCCCCCGTCCGAGTGAACGCACCCGGCGGGTGCGCGGAGTGAGCAGAGGTACGGGTCCTCCCGTGGGGCGTCCCGCCGCCCGGCGGGTCCGCCCGCACACCGTCCGAGGATGCGGCCGGCGCCGCGCCGCCCGGTTTTCCCACCGCGCCGCCCGTGCGGGAGATGGGGCAGAGGTACGGGTTTTCCCGTGGGGCGTCCGCCGTCGGCGGCCGGCCGCCGGTGGGCTCCCGCACGACGTGCGGGGATGTGGCCGGCACGACGCCGCCTGCGGCTGCGATCGGGCTGCCGCCCGCCCGGGGTTGGCACTGAGCTGAGGCGGTCTCCCCGCGGGGGTGTCCTGGCGGCCGGCCGCCGGTGGGCTCCCGCACGACGTGCGGGGATGTGGCCGGCACGACGCCGCCTGCGGCTGCGATCGGGCTGCCGCCCGCCGTGGGATGGCACTGAGCTGAGGCGGTCTCCCCGCGGGGGAGTCCTGGCGGCCGGCCGCCCGGTGGGTCTGCCCGCACGATGTCCGGGGATGCGGCCGGCGGCCCGCCGCCCGGTGTTTCCCGCCCGCGCCCGCCCGTGCGGCAGAACCCGAGGCCGGGGCCCCCGGCGCGATCCGGTCTGCCGCCCGCCCCAGGGCTACGCGTCGAGGCCGATCGCGAACGCCGCCTCCAGGTCGTGCTGCGAGTACGTGCGGAACGCGACATGCGTGTCCGTCGCCTCGACGCCCGGGATTTTGCTGATCATGCCCGGGATGACGTCCGCCAGGTCGTCGTGCTTGGCCACCCGCACCATGGCGATCAGGTCGTACGTGCCGGTGACGGAGAACACCTCGCTGACACTGTCCAGCGCGGCGATGGACTCGGCGATCTCGGGGATCCGGTCCACGCTGGTCTTGATGAGCACGATCGCGGTGATCACGGCTGGCTTTCTCCCTCGGTCGCCGCGGCTTGGGCCTTCACTCTAGCCCCACCCCGGAGGCGTCCCCAGGCGTAGAGGAAGCCCAGCCCGAAGCCCACCAGATGCGCCAGATAGGCCACACCCGGGCCCGTCCCCGCGCTGCGGGCCGCCAGCCACTGGAGGACGAACCAGAAGATCAGCACGATCCACGCGGGGAAGCGCAGCGGCAGGAAGAAGAGGAACGGGAAGAGGCTGGTCACCCGGGCCTTCGGGAAGAGGCGCAGGAAGGCGCCGAGGACGCCCGAGATCGCGCCGGACGCCCCGACGAGGGTCTGCTCGGAGGAGGCGTGGGCCACCGCGTACGCCAGGAGCGCGAGATATCCGCAGCCCAGGCAGAAGAGCGCGAACCGCGCCGGACCCATCCGTTCCTCGACCATCGCTCCGAAGACATGGAGGAAGAGCATGTTGCCGAGCAGGTGCAGCCAGTTGCCGTGGACGAAGAGCGCGGTGAAGGGTGTCAGAAGCGCCCTCGGGTCACCGCCCAGCAGCTCCGCCGGCACCACGCCCCAGCGCCGGAAGTAGTCGTCCTGAGCCGCCAGCAGCGCGTCGCCGGTGCCGTACCCCGGATTGAGGCCGGACGCCGGGCTCACCAGGAAGATCAGACAGCACGCGCCGATGAGGCCGTAGGTCACGGTGGGCCCGTTCACCACGTTCCGGGCCAGGCGCCGCCAGTCGATTCCCCGATGATCGATCATGAACAGATCATGGCGTAACCGGACCGAGCCGGACAGAGTGCCTCGCCGTGCCAACGGGTACCCTCCCCCGAGCTCCGCTCCGTGCGAGCAGGGGGGACCCCCATGCCCGTAGGGTGACGGGCAGTACATCCGCAGTTCGACGGCGCACCGCGGCTCCCGCACCTGGCACGAGCGCACCATGAAAGAGGACGGACCGATGACGACGGTTCCACAGCCGACCGCCGAGACCCGCTGGCGCTGCACGCTCTGCGGCAATCTGACCCGCTTCGACGTGACCCGCTCGTCCAAGGTCGTCGAGTACGTCCATCTGGACCTGGCCGGTGAGCCGACAGTGGAGGAGCGCGAGGTGGTCAGTGAGACCATCGAGTCGGTCCGCTGCCGCTGGTGCAACGGGGTGGACCAGATCGAACTGGTGGACAGGCCGGGCTCCGCCTCCTGAGGGGGTTCCTGCGGGAATCCCGGGGAAGCGGCCCGGTAGGACGAGGACGGGTAGTGGGGTGACGGATCGTGGAGCAGCCGGAAAGCGGCGGTGAGCCGGCCGGACGGGCCGACGACGCCGCCGAGGCGCTCGACCGCCCGCTGCCGGAAGGCGTACGGCGGCGGGTCGTCGCGCTGGTCTCGGACGCCTTCGGCGGTCTGACCGTCGCCGAACTGCCGCCCCCGCTGCGACAGTACGCCCGTTTCACCCCGACCCGCCGGGCCAAGTTCGCGGGAAACGCGATGGCGGCCGCGCTGGAGAGCGATCCGCTGTTCCGTCAGCGGATCGGCGAGCGGCTCAAGGAGGCGCAGCCGGAGCTGGTGGGGGCCGTCGAGGCCGGTTCCCCGCCCGCGGCCGCCGACCCCGTCGATGTGGCCGCGACCGCGTATGTGCTGCGTCCGGCCGGCTGGGTCAAGCTGGTCGCCGCGGCGGGCGAGGAAGCCCTGCGGGCGGACGCCGAGCGCGCCGACGAGGCGGGCCGGCGTGAGCTGGAGCGGCTGCGCGAGGAGCTCGCCGAGGCCCGGACGCAGACCCGCACCGAGACCGAGCAGCTGCGTACGGAACTGGAGGCGGCCCGCAAGGAGGCCGAATCGCTTCAGCGCAAGCTGCGCAGCGCCCTGAGCGACGTGAAGCGCGGTGAGGCCGCCCTGCGCCGCACTCACGCCGACATCGACGCCATCAAGGCGGAGGCCGCGTCGCACGTGTCCGCCGCGGAGAGTGAGACGCGCCGCCTCAAGGCCCGTCTGGGCGAGGTCGAGGCCGCCCTGGAAACCAGCCGCCGGGCCGCCCGTGAGGGGCGCTCGGTGGAGGACATGCGCCTGCGACTGCTCCTGGACACCGTCCTGGACGCGGCCCAGGGGCTGCGCCGGGAGCTGGCCCTGCCGCCCGTCTCCGTCCATCCCGCCGACACGGTCGACGCGGTCGAACCGGGCCGGATGTCGCCCAAGGACATCGCCGCGCGCGCCCTGTCCGAGACGGACCCCGCCCTGCTCGACCAGCTGCTGGCGCTGCCCCAGGCCCATCTGGTCGTGGACGGCTACAACGTCACCAAGACCGGCTATCCGACGATGCCCCTGGAGAAGCAGCGGCTGCGGCTGCTCGGTGGCCTCTCCGCGCTGGCGGCCCGCTCGGGCGCCGAGGTCACCTGTGTCTTCGACGGGGCCGAACTGGCCGCTCCCGTCCTGCTCGCGCCGCCGCGCGGGGTGCGGGTGCTGTTCTCCAAGCCCGGTGTGACGGCGGACGAGCTGATCCGCCAGCTGGTACGGGCGGAGCCGCCGGGCCGGCCCGTGGTGGTCGTCTCCACCGACCGCGAGGTCGCCGACGGTGTGGCCAAGGCCGGTGCCCGACCTGTGGCGTCCGCCTTGTTGCTGAAGCGGCTTTCGCGCGCATCCTGATATTCGTAACTCATGGGCTCAATGCCCGAATTGAGGAAACGTAACGTCAAGTGCTCATTACTACGCGTGTGATCTGCGGAAATAATGTGTCGCGTGGGCAAGATTTTTCGCGTGAGGATTTGAACTGATCACAAGATGGTCACTAGGGTCAGGGCTCAAACCTTCGCGCGGTTGATCATCCATCCGGGATGGCAGCGAAGGAACCGCCTGATTCGTGCAGTTCGGCCCGATTACGGGGGGAGCCGGACACCTTGCACGGAGCCGGGGTATCGACCCCAACGGCCCGGTAGGCGGCTGAGGAAGAAGGAGCTCGCCTTCGTGGCGTCCCACCGTCGTCCCAAACAGCCGAGCCGCACCCGTGTGACCGTGCTCGGCGTGACCGCCGCCGCGGCTGTCGCCCTGACCGCCCAGACCGGAGCTCAGGCCGCCCCCAAGCCGAGCAAGGACGAGGTCAAGTCCAAGGTCGACAAGCTCAACCACGAGGCGGAAGAGGCCACCGAGCAGTACAACCTGGCCGACGAACGACGCGAGAAGCTGCAGAAGGAAGTCAGCGCCCTCCAGGACAAGGTCGCCCGCGGGCAGGCCGAGCTCAACACCATGCGCGACAGCATCGGTTCGGTGGCCAGCGCGCAGTACCGCTCCGGCGGCATCGACCCGGCGATCCAGCTCTTCCTCTCCTCCGACCCGGACACCTACCTCGACAAGGCGTCCGCGATCGACCAGCTCGGTGCCAAGCAGACCGAGGTGCTCCAGTCCATCCAGGCCAAGCAGCGGACGCTCGCCCAGCAGCGCGCCGAGGCGACCGCCAAGCTCGCCGACCTCGAGGACGTCCGCAAGACGCTCGGCGAGAAGAAGAAGGCCTTCCAGGGCAAGCTCGCCGAGGCCCAGAAGCTCCTCAACACCCTGACCGCCGCCGAGCGCGCGAAGATGCGCGACGCCGAGCAGCGCGCCAGCCGTGACGCCGGTGACCGGGTCGAACTCGGCAACGAGGTCCCGGCCTCGCAGCGCGGCGGCGCCGCGCTCTCGGCCGCCGCCACCCAGATCGGCAAGCCGTACGTCTCCGGCGCCGAGGGCCCCAACTCGTACGACTGCTCGGGTCTGACGCAGTGGGCGTACCGCCAGGCCGGTGTGGGCATCTCCCGGACCACCTACACCCAGCAGAACGACGGCGTGAAGATAGGCCGCAGCCAGCTCAAGCCCGGCGACCTGGTCTTCTTCAACAGCCTGTCGCACGTGGGTCTCTACGCGGGCAACAACACGATCCTGCACGCGCCCCACCCGGGTGCTTCGGTGCGCTACGAGAAGATGGACTACATGGGTACGTTCCAGTTCGGCGTACGCATCTGACCCGTCCGGCCGTCCCGACACCTGCGGACCCGACGCCCAATCGGGCGAATTACCGCACCCTTCGCTGACGTGACGCCCCGCTGGTGACCTGTGGTCTCCGGTGGGGCGTCACTGTGCGTGCCCGCGACCCTCGTTGGTGAGGCCCTGGTCAACGGCTACTGTCTGCGGCGCACCAGCCTGCGTACAGCTGAAGGGAGCGCGGTCAGTGGCGTCCCACCGTCGGCCCTCGCCGGCTTCGGGTCTTTCCCGGAGCGCGAAGGTCACCGTTCTGTCCGCCGCCGCGGCCACGGCCGCCGCGGCCCTCGGCGCCGTACCGGCGACCGCGGACCCCCGCGACACGGCCGAGGCCACCAAGGCCGGTGTCGACCGGCTCTTCGAGGAGGCCGAGAAGGCCACCGAGAACTTCAACAAGGCCGACGAGCGCGCCGACATGCTGCGCGAGCGGGTCGCCCAGGCGCAGGACGGCCTGGCACGCGGACAGGAGCGGATCAACCGGATGCGGGGCGCGCTCGGTTCGCTCGCGGGCGCGCAGTACCGCTCGGGCGGCATCGACCCGGCGCTCGCGCTGTTGCTCTCCTCCGAGCCGGACGACTACCTCGAGCGCGCCTCGGTCCTCGACCGGATCACCGCCCGGCAGGCCGGCGCGCTGCAGGAGCTCCGCGCGGAGCAGCGGCGCCTGGGCCAGCAGCGGACGGAGGCCGGGCGCACCCTCGCCGAACTGGAGCGCAGCCGGGCCGAAGTCGCCCGCCACAAGCGGACCGTCGAGGCCAAGCTCACCGAGGCGCGGCGGCTGCTCGACGCGCTCCCCACTCCCGAGCGCGAGGCCTTCGACCGGGCGTCCCGGTCCGGGCGGGACGGCTTCCTGCCCCCGCTCTCCGACTCGCCCGCGGCCTCGGCCCGGGGCGCCGCCGCCGTGATGGCCGCCCGGCAGGCCCTCGGCAAGCCCTATGTGTGGGGCGCCACCGGCCCGTCCGGCTTCGACTGCTCCGGCCTGATGGTGTGGTCCTACCGGCAGGCGGGGGTCGGGCTGCCCCGGACCTCGCAGGCCCAGCGGTACGCGGGGCGGCAGGTGCCGCTGTCCGAGGCGCGGCCGGGCGACCTGGTGACGTACCGCAGCGACGCGAGCCATGTGGGCATGTACGCGGGCAACGGGCAGGTGATCCACGCGCCCTACCCCGGCGCGGCCGTGCGCTACGACCCCGTGGGGATGATGCCGGGCGCCACGGTGACCCGCGTCTGACCGTACGATCGGAGGCGTGGCAGGCCAGGGGCGTGGAGTGGTGCGGCGGTGCGCGGGTGTGTGCCTGTCGCTCCTCCTCGTCGGCGTGGCCGGCTGCGCGGCCCCCCCGGTGCCGCAGGACACCGGCACCCGCGAGATCCAGGCACTGCTCGACCGGCGCGCCGCCGCCGTCCTCTCCCACGACCCGGACCGCTACCTGGCCGCCCTCGACCCGGCGGCGCCGGCACTGCGGGCGTCCGGCGCGAGGGAGCTGTCGAACCTCGCGGACGTGCCGCTGAGTTCCTGGTCCTACCGGCTCACCGAGGTGGAGCGGACCGGTGACCGCGTCACCGCCCGGGCCGACCTGAGTTACCGCCTCCAGGGCTACGACACCGGTCCGGTGACCGTCGGACGCGTGCTCGACCTGGCCCGGCGGGACGGCCGCTGGTACGTGACCGCCGACCGGCCCGGCGACAACTCCCCGCAGCAGCTCTGGCAGCAGGGCGACATCGAGGTCGTACGGGGACGGCACAGCCTGGTCCTCGGCGTCGGCCAGAGCACCGAACGGCTGCGCGGGATCGCGGCGGTGGCGGACGAGGCGGTCCCCGCGGTGTCGGCGGGGTGGCCGCGGACGTGGGCGGGACGCGTGGTCGTCCTGGTGCCGGCCTCGCTCGCGGCGATGGGCGGGCTGCTCGGGGCGCCGGCGGCCGGGTATCGCGGCATCGCCGCCGTCACGACCGGCGAGACCGGCGGGGCGCCGGACGCGCCCGCGGACCGGGTGATCGTCAACCCCGAGGCGTACGCGGTCCTCGGGGGCTTCGGACAGCGCGTGGTGCTCACCCACGAGACGGTCCACGTGGCCACCCGCGCCTCCACCTCGGGCGCGACTCCCATGTGGCTGTCGGAGGGGTTCGCGGACTGGGTCGCCTACCGGGGCAGTGGCCGCAGCGCGGTCCAGACCGCCCCCGAGCTGCGGGCCGCCGTCCGCTCGGGCGAGACCCCGGCTGCGCTGCCCACGGACGAGGACTTCGCCTTCGGCGGTGACGCGGACGCCCTGGCTCGCGCGTACGAGAGCGGCTGGATGGCGTGCGAGCTGATCGCCGAGCAGTGGGGGGAGGCGCGACTGACGGCGTTCTACCGGGAGGTGGGAACGCACCGGGGTCGCGCGGGCGCGGTGGAGAAGGCGCTGCACACCGTGCTGTCGACGACACCGGAGGCGTTCACGGCGAAGTGGCGGGAGTATCTGCGGGAGCGCCTGGGCTGAGGGGGTCTCGGGACCCCTCGGGCCTCGGCGACTCCTCGGGCCGCCGGCGAGTCCTCGGGCTCGTGGAACCGCCCCGGCCCGGCCTCGGGGAGCTGGCTCGGCCGGGCCCGCTCACGCCTCCAGGGACGCAATCGCCTCCGTCAGCCACTTCTTCTCCGCCGTGCCCGTCGCGCGGGCGATGCGGAGCATGCCCTGGCGGAACGGATCGCCTTCGTCCTCGGCGCGGACCGGCGTGCCGTCGCGGTAGAAGAAGCTCGCCGGAGTGTGCAGGAACTCCTGGCGGCGGCGCAGGACGGCCGCCTGCTCCGCCCGGTCCGGAAGGTGGCCGAGGAAAGCCAGCAGGGTGAAGAAGCGCTGGCCGTCGGTGATCTCGGCGTCCTTGGGGGCGCGCAGCCGGTTCAGCAGCTCCTCGCGGCCCGCGTCCGTGAGGGAGAGCGTGCGTCGGGGGGCCGCACCCCGGCCCGGCTCGGTGTGCTGGGTCAGCAGGCCGGCCTTCACGAGACGGGTGATCGCGGGGTAGAGCGCCCCGTCGCTCACGGGGCGCACATGGCCGCTCAGCCCCTGGATGCGCTCCTTCAACTCGTAGCCGTGCAGCGGGCCTTCGTACAGGAAGCCCAGGATCGTCAGCTCCAGCAACCGTCTCTCCTTGTCTCGACCGTCGTCGCCATGCTACCTCTTTTAGAGATATCTCGAATCGAGGTAATGGGGGATCGTGGTGTCTCACCGCAAACGGCTCGTCTCGCTTGCGTTTCCGGTCTACTTCGAACTGCTCGCCGGCGTCGCCGCCGGCGTCATCAACATGGTCTGGGTCGCCCGCCTCGGCGGGGCCGCCCTGGCCGCCGTCGCCGTCGCGACCAATGTGGAGAACCTGCTGCTCGGCGTGATCCTGATGGCAGGGTCCGGTACCACCGTGCTCGTCGCCCGCGCCCGGGGCGCCGCGAGCCCCGGAGCCGTACGGGCAGCCGTGGGCGGTGGCTGGGCGCTCTGCGCGCTCCTCGTGCCGCCCGTCGCGATCGGGGGCCTCCTGCTGAGAGAACCCCTCGCCCGTCTGGTCCTCGGCGGCGCCGACCCGACCGCCGTCGGACTCGCCGCCGGCTACTTCGCCGTGTCACTCCCCGGTACGGCCGTCTTCTTCGCCACGAACGTCCTCGACGGCATCCTCAAGGGTGCGGGCGACACCCGCACCCCCATGCGTCTCGCCTTCCTCGCCAACGGCCTGATCCTTGTGCTCGACCCGCTGCTGATCCAGCAGTACGGCGTCCGGGGCGCCGCCGTCGCCACCGTGGCCGGCCGCTGTGCCGCGCTCGCGGCCGGACTGGTCGTCCTGCGCCGCAACCCGCTGCTGCGCGCCGCCGCCCAGGCGCCGCCCACCGAGAGGACGGCCGCCGCCCTGCGCCGTACCGCCGTCACCGGACTGCCCATGTCCGTCGACTTCGTCGTCCGGATGGCGGGGGCCCTCACCCTGGTCGCGATCGTCGCGCGGCTCGGCACCACCCCTGTCGCCGCCTACGGCGTCGCCACCAAGGCCATGTACGTGGCCACCATGGCCTTCTACTCCGTCCGCCAGGCCGCCGCCATCCACACCGCCCATCTGCTGGGATCCGGACGCGACGAGCGGCGTGCCGTCGGCCGCGAGGCCCTGCGCGTCTCGGGCACGCTGGGCGTGGCGGCCGCAGGACTGCTGCTGACCGGCGCCCCCTGGGTGATGCGCGCCTTCGGCGCCGGGCCCGAAGTGGCCGCGGCGGGCGCCCTGTTCCTGCGCTGCCTCGGCCCCTACCTCGTCCTGCTCGCCTGCTTCATCGGACTCGCCGGCGTCTTCGAGGGCACCGGCGGCAGCTCGGTGCCGGCCAGAATCACCGTCGCCGGAGTGCTCGTCCAACTCCCGCTCGCGTACGCACTCGCGGGACTCGGCCTGCCCGGGATCTGTCTTGCGACGGGCCTGGCCATGGCGGCGCAGTGCGCGGCCCTCGGCGTGCTGTACCGGCGTACTGGACGTCAGGAGCCGAGCAGGGTCCTGTCGCGGGTCGGCTGAGCCGGCACCCGCTCCTGGATCCGGGCCCGGGGTTCGGCGACGGTCTGCTGCCACAGCACCCGGCAGGCCGACAGCGAGGCGGCGACGAGGAGTCCGTTGCGCAGCAGCAGAAGCGCCAGACCCAGCGGGTCGCTGTCCACCACATGGGAGAACCAGACCGGGAACTCGAACTGGGTCACCGCCGTCGCGGCCACCACCAGATGTGCGGGCCGCCGCATCCTGCTCGACCGGTGGATCAGGCACACGGCGGCCAGGCCGACGAGCCAGATCATGTACTGGGGGCTGATCACCCGGCTCGTGGTGGTGAACAGCAGCACGGCCACGAACGCCGCGTCGCACACCGTCGTCGGCCCGAACGCCCGCGCCCTGACCCGCCACAGCAGCAGCCAGCCGAAGGCGGCCACGGTCAGCGCCAGAGCGGCCGTACTGACCAGCGGGACGTACGGCCCGAGGAACTCGACCGAGCCGTAGTTGAGCAGCACCCGCCCCTCCCAGCCGAGATGGCGCGCCACATGGAAGACCAGCGAGCCGAGCGACTCCACCTCGGTGCCCCGGTCGCGCTGGAAGGTCAGGAACGCCAGCGCGCCCGGCATGGCCGCCGTGCACAGCAGCAGCAGTCCGGCGGCCGTACCCGCCGCCGTGGACCAGGAGCGGAAGGTCGCGCGGCCGCGCGGGGTGCCCGCGAGCAGGAGCACCGGCCAGACCTTCAGCATCGCGCCCACGCCGGTGAGAAAGCCCAGCACGCGCGGGCTGCGCCCCGCGGCGAGCAGCGCCGCCACGGCGAGCGCGGTGACCATCAGGTCGTAGCGGGCGTACGAGGTCGGTCCGAGCAGCGGGACGCCCACGATCCAGACCCAGGCGCCCCGCATGGACCGGCCGGGACGTTTCGCCGTGTACATCAGCAGCCCGAAGACGAGCACGTCGCAGAGGAAGGCCAGGACGAAGAACGCGGAAGCGTAGTCGAGGAACGGCAGCAGCGCGGGGGAGAGCACGGCGGCCGCGGCGGCCGGCGGGTACTGCCAGGTGACGTCGTTCAACGGATAGGTGCCGGTCTTCAGCACCTCGTACCAGCCCTGGTAGATCACCGAGATGTCACTGGTCACATCCGGGCCCGGCACGACGAGGACCTTGAAGACACACAGGAGCAGTACGGCCCTGGTGAGGCCCCACACCAACAGCGGTCTTATGCCCGTTGCGCCGGTCATGCCTACCTCGTCCTCTTCATCCGTGGTCCCGGGTGTCGCGATGTCGGGCGGGTTGTGCCCGGGCCATCGTGTGGGGTCGTTCGGTACTGTCGGCGGTGCGATGCACAAGACCTTGATCGTAACCAACGACTTCCCGCCGCGTCCCGGTGGCATCCAGGCTTTTCTGCACAACATGGCGCTGCGCCTGGACCCCGAGCAGCTCGTCGTCTACGCCTCGACGTGGAAGCACAGCCGTGAGGGTATCGAGGCGACCGCGGCCTTCGATGCCGAACAGCCGTTCACGGTGGTCCGGGACCGGACGACGATGCTGCTGCCGACCCCCAGGGTCACCCGCCGTGCGGCCGCGCTGCTGCGCGAGCACGGCTGTGAGTCCGTCTGGTTCGGGGCGGCAGCGCCGCTCGGACTGATGGCGCCGGCCCTGCGCAGGGCCGGTGCGCGCCGGCTGGTGGCCACCACCCACGGCCACGAGGCCGGGTGGGCCCAGCTGCCCGCGTCCCGGCAGCTGCTGCGGCGGATCGGCGAGGGCACGGACACGCTCACCTACCTCGGTGAGTACACACGCTCGCGGATCGCCGCCGCGCTCACGCCCGAGGCGGCCGCCCGCATGGTGCAGCTGCCGCCGGGCGTCGACGAGAAGACCTTCCACCCGGCCTCGGGCGGCGACGTCGTCCGCGAACGGCTCGGCCTGGCGGACCGTCCCGTCGTCGTCTGCGTCTCCCGCCTGGTGCCGCGCAAGGGCCAGGACACCCTGATCCGGGCGATGCCCGCGATCCTGCGGCGGGTGCCGGACGCGGTCCTGCTGATCGTCGGGGGCGGACCGTACGAGAAGGACCTGCGCGCCCTCGCCCGGACCACCGGCGTGGCCGCGTCCGTGCGCTTCACCGGCGCGGTCCCCTGGGAGGAACTGCCCGCGCACTACGGCGCCGGTGACGTCTTCGCCATGCCCTGCCGCACCCGTCGCGGCGGTCTGGACGTCGAAGGGCTCGGCATCGTCTATCTGGAGGCCTCGGCGACCGGACTCCCGGTGGTCGCGGGCGACTCGGGAGGCGCCCCCGACGCCGTGCTGGACGGGGAGACCGGCTGGGTCGTGAGCGGCGGGTCGCCCGAGGAGTCGGCGGACCGCGTGGCCACCCTGCTCCTCGACCCGGAGCTGCGGCGGCGTATGGGGGAGCGGGGCCGGGAGTGGGTCGAGGAGAAGTGGCGCTGGGACCTCCTGGCGGAACGCCTGAAGGCGCTGCTCTGACACCGACCGGCCTGATGCCGAACGCCTCGAATCCGGTCGCCTGGACGCGGGTCGCCTGACGCCGATCGTCCCAAGGTCGGCCGCCTCCGAGCCGGGCGCCGGGACGCGGGCTGCCGCGACTGCGGTCGCCTCCGAGCCGGTCGCCTCGACGCCGGTCGCCTGACGCCGACCGGCCTGATGCCGGTCGCCTCGACGCCGGTCGCCTGGACGCGGGTCGCCTGTTGTCGAACGCCTCGAATCCGGTCGCCTGGACGCGGGTCGCCTGTTGTCGAACGCCTCGAATCCGGTCGCCTGGACGCGGGTCGCCTGACGCCGACCGGCCTGATGCCGAACGCCTCGACGCCGGTCGCCTGGACGCCGGTTGCCGCGACTGCGGTCGCCTCGGAGCCAGTCGCCTCGATGCGGACCGGCCCGAGGCGTCTCGGCCCGGCGCCGATCGCCCCGGTGCCGACCGCCTCGACGCGTGTCGGCCCGACGCAGCCTGTTCCGGCACCGTCTGCCGTGGCACCGGTGACGGGACCCCGGTCGGCGGGACGCACAGGGGGCCGGGGCATCCGCCCCGGCCCCCTGGACCAGCCATGCACCCGGCCACGGCCCGAGGGCCGGCCGAGGTCCGCGCCTACGCGCGGTAGAGACCCTCGATCTCGTCCGCGAAGTCCTTCGCCACCACATTCCGCTTCAGCTTCAGAGACGGAGTGATGTGGCCGGCCTCCTCGGTGAACTGGGAGGTCAGGATGCGGAACTTGCGCACCGACTCCGCCTTGGAGACCGCCGCGTTGCCGTCGTCCACGGCCCGCTGGACCTCCGCCAGCAGATCGTCGTCGTCGCGCAGCGACGCCGCCGTCGAACCGGACGGCTTGCCGTGCTCCGCCGCCCACCGGCCGAGGAACTCCTCGTCCAGCGTGACCAGAGCGCCGACGAACGGACGGCCGTCGCCCACGACCATGCACTCCGCGACCAGCGCGTGCCCGCGGATACGGTCCTCGATCACCGCGGGGGCGACGTTCTTGCCGCCCGCGGTCACCAGGATCTCCTTCTTCCGGCCCGTGATGGCGAGGTACCCGTCCTCGTCCAGCGTGCCGATGTCACCCGTGTGGAACCAGCCGTCGGCCAGCGCCTCGGCGGTCGCCGTCTCGTTCTTCCAGTAACCGCTGAAGACGTGCTCGCCGTGCAGCAGCACCTCGCCGTCGTCCGCGATCCGCACGACCGAGCCGGGCAGCGGCTGGCCGACCGTACCGATCTTCTGGCGGTCCCACGGGTTGAAGGCGGTCGCGGCGCACGACTCGGTCAGGCCGTAGCCCTCGAGCACGGTGAACCCGATGCCGCGGAAGAAGTGCCCCAGCCGCTCGCCGAGCGGCGCTCCGCCAGAGATCGCGAACTCGCCGCGACCGCCGAGGACGGCCCGCAGCTTGCTGTAGACCAGCTTGTCGAAGACCTTGTGCTTGAGCTTCAGGCCCAGCGGCGCGCCCTGCGGCGTACCGATCGCCCGGCTGTACGCGATGGCCGTGTCCGCGGCCTTGTCGAAGATCTTGCCCTTGCCGTCGGCCTGCGCCTTGGCGCGCGCCGAGTTGTAGACCTTCTCGAAGACGCGCGGCACACCGAGGATCAGCGTCGGCCGGAAGGAGGCCAGCTCATCGGTGAGGTTCTTGATGTCCGGGACGCAGCCGAGCTTGATCGGCGCCATCACGGACGCGATCTCGACCAGCCGGCCGAAGACGTGCGCGGCGGGCAGGAAGAGCAGGACCGAACACTCGCCGGTACGGAAAAGAGGCTTGAGGCGCTCGACGACATTGCCGCACTCGGCGAAGAACGCCCGGTGCGTCAGCACGCAGCCCTTCGGTCGGCCGGTGGTGCCCGAGGTGTAGACGATGGTCGCGATGTCGTCCGCGTGTGCCGCCGACATCCGCTCGTCGAGCAGCTCGTCGGAGATGTCGGCGCCGGTCGCGGTGAGCTGGGCCACCGCGTCGTCCTCGATCTGCCAGACGCCCTTCAGCTCCGGCAGGTTCGCCTGCACCGAGGCCACGGCCTCCTGGTGCGCGGAGGACTCCACGAGGGCGACCGAGGCGCCAGAGTCCCCGAGGATCCACTGGATCTGCTCGGCCGAGCTGGTCTCGTACACCGGCACGGTCACCGCGCCGGCGCTCCAGATCGCGAAGTCCAGCAGCACCCACTCGTAACGGGTGCGGGACAGCAGGGCGACCCGGTCACCGGGCTCGATGCCGGCGGCGATCAGCCCCTTGGCAGCGCCGCGGACCTCGGCGAGGAACTGCTTGGCGGTGACGTCCGTCCAGACGCCGGCCACCTTGCGTCCCATCACGGCGACATCTGGGTGCTGAGTGGCATTGCGGCGGATCAGATCCGTCAGGTTGCCGTCCGTGGGGACCTCGTACAGGGCCGGAAGGCTGAACTCGCGCAAGACTGCTGCTCCTCATCGGGCTCCGGCGCCACGGCTCTGTGTGATGCACCGGCTGCGGTCCAAGATCGGGCAGGTGCTCGGTGGGGGTGAGCACGACTGGACTGCCCGGACGTTACCCACCAGTACTCGGTTCCCGATAGGGGGTCCTGGCCAGATGTTCTGTGCGTCACACGTCCGTCACAGCGGTGTGGCGGTACTTCGCGCACAGTAGTCCACACATGTGACCACTCGAAAGTAACCGCAGGTCCGGCCCCCTGGGGACGTTCTAAGGTGAACCCCATGCCAGGCATGAGGGTCAATGTGATCAGTGATGTGCACGGGAACACCAAGGATCTCGCGCGCGCCGGAGACGGCGCCGACGCCCTGATCTGCCTCGGTGACCTGGTGCTCTTTCTCGACTACGCCGACCACTCGCGCGGCATCTTCCCCGATCTCTTCGGGGTCGAGAACGCCCACCTGATCGTCGAACTGCGCACCGCCCGGCGCTTCGACGAGGCCCGTGAGCTGGGGAGAAGGCTCTGGTCCGAGCTGGAGGTCGACCGCGAGACCGCGATCGAGTCGGCGGTGCGCGCGCAGTACGCGGAGATGTTCGCCGCCTTTCCCACGCCGACGTACGCCACCTACGGCAACGTCGACATCCCGGGCCTCTGGCCGCAGTACGCGGCCCCCGGCACCACCGTCCTCGACGGGGAGCGGATCGAGCTGGGCGGCCGGGTCTTCGGCTTCGTCGGCGGCGGCCTGCGCACGCCGATGCGCACGCCGTACGAGATCTCCGACGAGGAGTACGCGGCGAAGGTGGAGGCGCTCGGCGAGGTCGACGTGCTCTGCTCCCACATCCCCCCCGACGTGCCCGAACTGACCTACGACACGGTGCCGCGGCGCTTCGAACGCGGCAGCCGGGCCCTGCTGGACGCGATCCGCAGGACCCGGCCGCGGTACGCCCTGTTCGGCCATGTCCACCAGCCGCTGGCGCGCCGGATGCGGATAGGGGCGACGGAGTGCGTGAACGTCGGGCACTTCGCCGCGACGGGCAGGCCGTGGACCCTGGAGTGGTGACCCCGGAGTGATGACCCGGAGTGAGAACCCGGGAGTTGTGACCTCCAAGTGATGGCCCCGGAGTGGTGGCCCGGAGTGGTGAGGGGTGCGCGACAGCCACGCGATAGCCTTCACGCGGCACACAGGTGCCCCGCAGACCCCCGCCTGACCGCACAGTGGAGGAGCCACAGCGATGGCCGAACACACCAGCTCGAGCATCACCATCGAGGCGGCGCCGGCCGACGTCATGGGGGTGATCGCCGACTTCGCCCGCTACCCGGAGTGGACCGGCGAGGTGAAGGAGGCGGAGGTGCTCGCGACCGACGAGGCGGGCCGCGCGGAGAAGGTCCGACTGCTGCTCGACGCGGGCGCGATCAAGGACGACCACACCCTGGCGTACACCTGGTCCGGCGAGAACGAGGTCAGCTGGACGCTGGTGAAGTCCCAGATGCTGCGCGCCCTGGACGGCTCGTACCGCCTGGCGCCGGCGGGCGGCGGCGACCGCACCGAGGTGACCTACCAGCTCACGGTCGACGTCAAGATCCCGATGCTGGGCATGATCAAGCGCAAGGCGGAGAAGGTCATCATCGACCGGGCGCTGGCGGGCCTGAAGAAGCGCGTGGAGTCGCACCCCGGGGTGTAGGCGACCGAGGGCCTCGGCCGTCGAGGGGCGTCCGGACCGGGCGGCCGGGACGTCGCCGACGGCCGGTACCGTGACCGTCATGCGGATCATCCTTGTCACCGGAGCCGGCGGCGCCGGGCGGACCACCATCGCCGCGGCCACCGCGCTCGCCGGGGCCGGCCCGGGCGAGCGCGTCCTGCTGGTCTCGGGTGAGGCCGACGGGGTGCTCGGCGCGTCCGTCGGGACCCGGCCCGAGCCGGTGGTCGACGGGCTCTGGGCCGTCCGCGTCGACTCCGGCGCCGACTTCCGCCGCGAGCTGCTCAGCCTGCAGGAACGCGCCGGCGCCGCCCTCGACCTGCTCGGGGCGGCCCCACTGGAGTCCGCCGAGCTGACCGAACTCCCCGGCAGCGAACCCTTCGCCCTGCTGCGTGCCCTGCGCGACGCGGCACACGGCGACTGGGACACCGTCGTCGTCGACATGCCCCCCGTGAGCCAGGCCCTCGCCGTACTCGCCCTGCCCGAGCAGCTCCGCCGCTACCTGCGCCGCCTCCTGCCGCCCGAGCGCCAGGCCGCCCGCGCCCTGCGCCCGATGCTCGCCCAGCTCGCCGGCGTCCCCATGCCCGCCCAGTGGCTCTACGCGACCGCGGCCCGCCTGGAGGACGAGCTGGCCGAGGTGCAGACGGTCGTGGACGCGCCGACCACCTCCGTGCGGATGGTCCTGGAACCGGGGCCCGCCGCCGACGAAGCCCTGCGCGCCGCCCGCCTCGGCTGCGCCCTGCACGGCCTCGCCCTCGACCTGGTCGTCGCCAACCGGCTGCTGCCCGCCGAGACCCCCGACCCCTGGCTCGCCGGACTCGTCGCCCAGCAGCGCAAGCACCTCGCGGAGCTGCGCGGGGAGCCGGTCGCGGTACGGGACGTACCGCACCTCGGGTGCGATCCGCGCGGCCTCGACGACCTGACCAGGCTGGACGCCGCCCCGGAAGCGTCGCCCCTCGCCCCGCCCGTCGCCCCGCCCCGGTGGACGGTCGAGGACCGCCGCGCCGAGGACGGCGTCCTCGTCTGGTGCCTTCCGCTGCCCGGAGCCGTCAAGAGCGAGCTCGGCCTTGTCCGCCGGGGGGATGAACTCCTGCTGCGCGCCGGACCGTTCCGGCGGAACGTCTCGCTGCCGTCCGCCCTGCGCCGCTGCACCGTGTCCGGCGCGGGGCTCGCCGACGGCGCCCTGCGCATCCGTTTCACGCCGGACCCCGGACTGTGGCCCCGGACGGACTGAGCGCCGTACCACCGTTCGGGTAACGTCGAAGGTAGTCGAAGGAAATAAGAGACCTCCGTCCCGCCGCAGGAGAACCCCATGAGCGATGCCACCGAGCGTCCCGCCGCCGACTCGGACGCCTGGGCGAAGGCCTGCGCCGAGGACTTGGAGGCGGAGAAGGCGCGCCGCCGCACGGAGCACGGGCAGCAGCCCGGCTCACCGGCCGAGGAGTTCCGCAAGCTGTTCGACGCCGTCGCCGACAAGGTCTCGTCGATGAAGTCGCCGCTGCTCGGGATGGCCGCGCAGGGAACCGTGCAGCAGCTCGTGAACCAGGCGAAGGCCGCCGTCGAGCCGGTCATCGAGCGCAACCCGGAGGTCTTCGACCACCTCGCCGCCGCGGGCGGCGAACTGCTCGCCGCGTACCGCTCCGCCGTCGAGGGGCACGAGCGCCGCTGGACGCGGAACGAGACCTGGGGAGGTGGGGCGAAGAGGGACGAACCCACGACCAAGGACGACGAAGGCCCCGGTCCGGGCGAGCACATCGACCTGGACTGACAGGAGCCACCGCACCCCTCGGGTACGGTTGGCCTCAGCGGGGCTCGACCGAAAACTGAGGGACACATGGGACTCACCATCGGCGTCGACATCGGCGGCACGAAGATCGCGGCCGGCGTGGTCGACGAAGAGGGCAAGATCCTCGACACCCACACGGTGCCCACCCCGTCGACCGCCGAAGGCATCGTCGACGCGATCTGCGCGGCCGTCTCCGAGGCCGGCAAGGGCTACCAGATCGAGGCCGTCGGCATCGGCGCGGCGGGCTATGTCGACGACAAGCGCGCCACCGTACTCTTCGCGCCGAACATCCACTGGCGGCACGAGCCGCTGAAGGACAAGGTCGAGCAGCGGGTCGGCCTGCCGGTCGTCGTGGAGAACGACGCCAACGCGGCGGCCTGGGGCGAATACCGGTTCGGCGCGGGCCAGGGCCACGACGACGTCATCTGCATCACGCTCGGCACGGGCCTCGGCGGCGGCATCATCATCGGCAACAAGCTGCGCCGCGGACGCTTCGGCGTCGCCGCCGAGTTCGGACACATCCGGGTCGTCCCGGACGGTCTGCTGTGCGGCTGCGGCAGCCAGGGCTGCTGGGAGCAGTACGCCTCAGGGCGCGCGCTCGTCCGGTACGCGAAGCAGCGCGCCAACGCGACGCCGGAGAACGCGCGGATCCTGCTGGCTCTGGGCGACGGCACCCCCGAGGGCATCGAGGGCAAGCACGTCTCCGCGGCCGCCCGGCAGGGCTGCCCGGTCGCCGTGGACTCCTTCCGGGAGCTGGCCCGCTGGGCCGGCGCGGGCCTGGCCGACCTGGCCTCGCTCTTCGACCCGTCGGCGTTCATCGTGGGCGGCGGTGTGTCGGACGAGGGTGAGCTGGTGCTCGAACCGATCCGGAAGTCGTTCCGCCGCTGGCTGATCGGCGGCCAGTGGCGCCCCCACGCGCAGGTCCTCGCGGCCCAACTGGGCAACAAGGCGGGCCTGGTGGGCGCGGCGGACCTGGCCCGACAGGGCTGACCTTCGGGCGCCTGCCGCGCCCCGGGGGGCGGCAGGCGCGCGGCGACGGTCTGGTGGCCGGGGGTCGTCTGCGCCGCACCCAGCGCCCCCGGGCGCTTCGGCCCGCTCGGCCGTCCAGGCCGGGTGTCCGCCGAGCCCCGGGCGCTTCGGACGCCCCCAGGCTCCCCGCATCGCCGGGCACGTCGCGCTTTCCAGCTGCCCGCGTCGCGCACCGACCCGCCCGGACGTTCCGGCCGGGTGTCCGCCCGGCCCGGGTGTGCCCGCGTTCCGTGGGGATGGGTTGGTGTCGGCCCTTGTCTCCCGCGCGTCCGCCCGCGTCGCGCACCGACCCGCCCGGACGTTCCGGCCGGGTGTCCACCTGGCCCGGGTGTGCCCGCGTTCCGTGGGGATGGGTTGGTGTCGGCCCTTGTCTCCCGCGCGTCCGCCCGCTCGGATCCGCCCCAGCCCGGTCCAGGCCCCAAGCGTTGCCGCGCCTCCCGGGTGGGCGGTTCCCGGCCGCCGGTCCCGCCCCCTCCGAGCCAGGGCGTGGGCCGTCCCCAGTACCCGCCCGGCGCTTCCTCGACCAGGGCGAGGGTCTGTCCGGTCCCGCGACCGTTCGGGCGCCGTGGCGGGCGTGGGCCGTCCCGGTATCCGCCCCTGCCCCGCCCGCGCGCCCCCGCCGCGCCCCCGTGTCGCCCCCTCCCCGTCCCCCCGCTCCCGTATCTTGCTGCGCATGGCGATCACCGCGTTGCCCAACTCCCGCACCGAACCGGACGGTTCGGTCGTGGTCCGGGTGCTCAGCTACAACGTCCGGTCGATGCGGGACGACGAGGACGCGCTGGCCAGGGTCATTCGCGCCTGCGCGCCGGATCTCGTGTTCATCCAGGAAGCGCCCCGCTTCTTCCGCTGGCGCAAGCACATCGCCCGGCTCGCCGCCAAGAGCGAGCTCGTCCTGCTGAGCGGGGGCGCCACCGCCGCCGGGCCGTTGTTGCTCTGTTCACTGCGGGCGACCGTGGAGCGGACCGAGGACGTACTGCTGCCGATCACCCCGGGTCTGCACCGGCGCGGCTTCGCCACCGCCGTCGTACGGATCGCCGGCGCTCGGATCGGACTGCTCAGCTGCCATCTGAGCCTTCAGGCCGAAGAGCGCCACGCCCAGGCCGACATGCTCCTCGACCGGCTCGCCGCCATGGACGTCCCGCACGCCATCGTCGCCGGCGACATCAACGAGCGCCCCGACGGGCGCGGCTTCAAGCGGCTGGCCTCCGAGCTGCAGGACTGCTGGGCCGTACGCCCCTGGGGCGCGGAGTACACCTCCACCCCCGCCGACCCGCACCAGCGCATCGACGCGATCTTCGCCACGCCGGGCGTCGAGGTCCTCGGCTGCGGAGTGCCGCTCGGGCTGCCGGGCGTCTCCGACGACGACCTCAGAGCGGCCACGGACCATCTTCCGGTCCTGGCCGCCCTGCGCGTGCCCGCCGTCTGACCGGCGCCCGGCGACCGGCCCGGTGGCGGCACCTCGGTAGGCACGCCACCGGGTCTGCACCACCGCCCGGCCACATGGCCACCGCGCGGCTGCACCACCGCGCCGCGCCCTGCCCACGGCCCGTCCGGCACGGCACCCACGCGGGCTGCGCCCACCGCGCCCTGCCTCCGCCCACCGCCCGGTCGGCACGGCACGGCACCACGCGGGCTACACCACCGCGCCGCGCCCCGGGTCGTCGTTCTCGTCGTCCTCGTCGTGCTTCATCCGGGCCACCAGCGTCGCGAAGCCGCCCAGGAAGCCGCCCACGCAGAGCGTCGCCAGCCACCAGGTCATGTCCCACTGGAGCAGCACCGCGACCAGCATCAGCACCGGCCCGCCCACCACACCCAGCCAGGCGAACTTGGCCGTCGCGTCGGCCTCCGGCAGCGGCGGCGGCTCCGGCGGGACGAAGTGGCCCTCGTCGCTGTCGTCCCCGCCGCTCAGGTCACCCTCGGCGGGCTCCGCAACGCCGTAGTCGCGCGGGCCGGCCGTGCCGACCCCGGGAGCAAAGGTCACCGAGCTCCCGAGCGGCTTGTCGGTCTCCGGCTCCGCCGGCCCCGTTCCCGGCTGCCCCTTCGGCGTCTCGTTGACGTCGTCCTCCAGCAGGCTCAGGTCCTCGATCGACTTGAACGGCTTGGCGCCCGGGGGATCGGCGGGCTCGTCGCCGTACCCGGCGACGATCGCCGCCCAGGCCGCCTCCTCGTCGATCGGCCGCGGCTCGCGGTCGCCCTCGTGGTCGGGTCCCTGAGGGTCCTGCGAGTCCTGCGAGTCCTGCTGCTCAGCCACCGGTTGGGCTCCCCTTCTTCGCGATGCCAGGAGCGAGTCGGCCGATGAACGCGTAACTCTCCTCGAAGATCCGCCCCGCATCGTGGTCCAACGTCGCCACGTGGTAGCTCTGTTCCAGCAGGATCTCCTGGACGTCCGTCGAGGAGATCCGGCTCAGGATGCGGGCCGTGTCCGCCGGCGGTACGACATGGTCCTGCGGGCTGTGCAGCAGCACCACCGGCTGGGTGACCTGTGGCAGCTCCGCGTCGACCAGCCGGAAGAACTGCCGCACCGAGTGCGCCGCGTGCAGCGGCACCCGGTCGTAGCCGACCTCCGTCGCGCCCTCCAGGGCGATGTCGCTCGTCAGCCCCTTCGTCGTGCGCACGAGGTGCCGGGCGACCGGCAGCGCGTAGGCCGACAGCCCGTGGACCTTGTTCGCCGGGTTGACGAGCACGATGCCCGCCACCGCGTCCCCGTGCTTCGCGGCCAGCCGCAGGGTCAGCGCCCCGCCCATCGAGAGGCCGAAGACGAAGACCTGGGAGCAGCGGTCGACCAGGGAGCGCAGCTCACGGTCCACCTCGGCGTACCAGTCCTGCCAGGTGGTGGCCTGCATGTCCTCCCAGCGGGTGCCGTGCCCGGGCAGCAGCGGCAGCGATACGGTGAGCCCGCGCTCCGCCAGATACTCGGCCCAGGGGCGCAGCGACTGCGGGGATCCGGTGAATCCGTGACAGAGAAGAACGCCGACCTCTCCGCCCTCATGGCGGTACGGCTCGGCTCCGGGGAGGACCGGCACCGGGGTCTCCTGTTCGGGGGGTTCGATGTGGCTCGGAAGGTGTACTTCACCGTACGCGACCGGACCGACACCCGACCAGGGCCGTCACGGACCCCTGTCGACCCCTGTCGACCCCGGTCGATCCGTGTCGACCCCGGTCGAGACGGATCGGCGCCGTCGCAGCCCCGCGAGCGGGGGCCCGGGCCCCGTACGGGATAAGGTCTGTTCCATGGAACACGGGAGGCACTCGCTTTGATCTACGGCGCTATGAAGTTCTCCATCGGAGGGTCGCTGAAGCTCGCCTTCAGGCCCTGGGTGGAGGGCCTCGAGAACATTCCCGCCGAGGGACCGGCGATCCTCGCGAGCAATCACCTCTCCTTCTCCGACTCCTTCTTCCTTCCGGCCGTCCTGGACCGCAAGGTCACCTTCATCGCCAAGGCCGAGTACTTCACCTCGCCGGGCGTGAAGGGCAAGCTCACCGCCGCCTTCTTCAAAGGCGTCGGCCAGCTCCCCGTGGACCGCTCCGGCGCCCGCGGCGCCGGTGAGGCGGCGATCAAGGCCGGTATCGACGTCATCGAGGGCGGCGGTCTCTTCGGGATCTACCCCGAGGGCACCCGTTCGCCCGACGGGCGCCTCTACCGCGGCAAGCCCGGCGGCCTCGCCCGCGTGGCGCTCGCCACCGGCGCGCCTGTGATCCCCGTCGCCATGATCGACACCGAGAAGATCCAGCCGCCCGGCAAGGTCGTCCCGAAGTTGATGCGCCCGGGTATCCGGATCGGCAAGCCGCTGGACTTCAGCCGCTACCACGGCATGGACGGCGACCGGTTCATCCTGCGCTCGGTGACCGACGAGGTCATGTACGAGATCATGAAGCTCTCCGGCCAGGAGTACGTCGACATCTACGCGACGGCCGCGAAGCGCCAGATCGCCGAGGCCGAGAAGGCCGCCAAGGAAGCGGTCAAGGCGGAGATCGCCGCACGCGAGGAGTCCGGCGCCTGACCGCGCCGTTCGCAGAGCACCCAGGGGTGGGGGATATGGCCAAGCGCGAGCGTGTCGTGCGGATGTCGGTCGAGCAGCCGCTGTGGCGCGCGCTGACCGGCTACCGCGTGCTGACCATGCTGTACGCCGTCTTCCTCTTCGTCTTCTCGCGCGAGCGGTACGAACGCCCCTGGGTGGCCGTCGTCTTCCTGGCCGTCCTCGCGGTGTGGACCCTCGCCACGCTGCCCAAGGTGGCGAGCGCCGCTCGCTGCACCAGGCGCTTCCTGGTCGCCGACCTGACCGTCGCCCTCACCGGCATCCTGCTCACCCCCCTCGCCGACGCCCAGGCCCAGCAGATCGACGGCCCCACCCTGCCGTCGATATGGACCGCCGGCGCCGTCCTCGCGTACGCCATCAAGGGCGGCTGGCGGTGGGCCGGCTTCGCCTCCTCGCTGGTCGCGGTGGCCAATATCGTCGAGCGCGGAAGCCCCAGCCGGGACACCCTCCACAACGTCCTGCTGGTCTGGATCGCCTCGGTCGCCATCGGGTACGTCGTCGAGGTCGCCCGGGCCTCCGAACGCACCCTCGCCCGGGCCCTGGAGATCGAGGCGGCCACGCGTGAGCGCGAGCGGCTCGCCCGGGACATCCACGACAGCGTCCTGCAGGTGCTCGCGATGGTGCAGCGCCGGGGGACCGCCATCGGCGGCGAGGCGGCCGAGCTGGGACGGATGGCCGGCGAGCAGGAGGTCGCGCTGCGCACCCTCGTCGCAGGGGGCATGACCCGGCCCTCCCTGGTCTCCGAGGACGAGTCCGAGGGGGCCGTCGTACGGATCGTGGAGGAGCCCGACGAGGACGGCCCGGTCGACCTGAGGACCCTGCTGGCGCCGCGCGCCGGGGCCCGGGTCACCCTCGCGGACCCGGGCGCACCGGTGCTGCTGCCGCCGTCCGCGGCCAGGGAGCTGGCCGCCGCCGTCGGTGCCGCGCTGGACAACGTCCGCGTCCACGCCGGTGACGAGGCCCGCGCCTGGATCCTGGTCGAGGACTGGCCGGACGAAGTGATCGTGACGGTCCGGGACGACGGTCCCGGCATCCCCGAGGGCCGGCTCGCGCAGGCGGAGGGCGAGGGGCGCATGGGCGTCGCGCTCTCCATCCGCGGCCGGCTCCGGGACCTGGGCGGCGCGGCCGAGCTGGTCTCGGTCCCGGGCCAGGGCACGGAAGTCGAACTGAAGGTCCCACGGGGGAAGGCGAGTACGTGATGAGTGAAGAGCGGCAGCTGATCAAGGTGATGGTGGTCGACGACCACCCGATGTGGCGGGACGCGGTCGCCCGCGATCTCGCCGAGGCCGGTTTCGACGTGGTCGCCACGGCGGGCGACGGCGAACAGGCCGTGCGCCGCGCCCCGGCCGCCGGCCCCGACGTGCTCGTCCTCGACCTCAATCTGCCCGCGAAGCCGGGTGTCCAGGTCTGCAAGGAGCTGGTCGGCGCCGACCCCAAGCTGAGGGTCCTGGTGCTCTCCGCCAGCGGGGAGCACGCCGATGTCCTGGAGGCGGTGAAGTCCGGCGCCACCGGTTATCTGCTGAAGTCGGCCAGTACGGCGGAGCTGATCGACGCGGTGCGCCGCACCGCCGTCGGCGACCCCGTCTTCACCCCGGGCCTCGCGGGCCTGGTCCTCGGCGAGTACCGCCGGCTGGCCTCCGAGCCCGCGCCTGCCGCCGGCCCCGACGAGCCCAGGGCGCCGCAGCTCACCGAGCGCGAGACCGAGGTGCTGCGTCTGGTGGCCAAGGGGCTGAGCTACAAGCAGATCGCCGAGCGCCTGGTCATCTCCCACCGGACCGTGCAGAACCATGTGCAGAACACCCTGGGCAAGCTCCAGCTGCACAACCGGGTGGAGCTCGTGCGGTACGCGATCGAACGCGGCCTCGACGACGCCTGACCCCACACCCCTTTACACGTACGGGTGAACGAGTGGGCGTCAGCTGCCGCCCGGCGTACGGGAATTCACCTTTCGTACCGTGCCGTAGTGACCTGGGTCACTACTAGCGTGACCCGCATACGTCACCAGCACGGCGAAGGGAAGGTTCCATGCGGGTCGGAGTACTGACCGGGGGCGGCGACTGCCCCGGACTCAATGCGGTCATCCGCGGCATCGTCCGCAAGGGTGTCCAGGAGTACGGCTACGACTTCACCGGCTTCCGGGACGGCTGGCGCGGTCCCCTCGACGGCGACACCGTACGGCTCGACATCCCCGCCGTGCGCGGCATCCTGCCCCGCGGCGGCACCATCCTCGGCTCCTCGCGCACCAATCCCCTCAAGGAGGAGAACGGCGTCCGCCGGATCAAGGACAACCTCGCCAAGGAGGAGGTGGGCGCCCTCATCGCGATCGGCGGCGAGGACACCCTCGGTGTCGCCGCGCGGCTCTCGGACGAATACGGCATCCCGTGCGTGGGCGTACCGAAGACCATCGACAACGATCTCTCCGCCACCGACTACACCTTCGGATTCGACACCGCGGTGGGTATCGCCACGGAGGCCATCGACCGCCTCCACACCACGGCCGAGTCGCACATGCGGGTCCTGGTCGTCGAGGTGATGGGTCGTCACGCGGGGTGGATCGCGCTGCACTCCGGGCTCGCCGGGGGCGCCAATGTCATCCTCATCCCCGAGCAGCGCTTCGACCTCGACCAGGTCTGCGCCTGGGTGACCTCGCGTTTCAAGGCCACCTACGCGCCCATCGTCGTCGTCGCCGAGGGCGCCATGCCCAAGGACGGGGAGATGGTCCTCAAGGACGGGACGCTGGACTCCTTCGGGCATGTCCGTCTCTCCGGCGTCGGCGAATGGCTGGCCAAGGAGATCGAGAGGCGCACCGGCAAGGAGGCGCGCACCACCGTCCTCGGGCACGTGCAGCGCGGTGGCACGCCGAGCGCCTTCGACCGCTGGCTCGCGACCAGGTTCGGGCTGCACGCCATCGAAGCGGTGCGGGACGGCGACTTCGGCAAGATGGTGGCGCTGCGCGGCACGGACATCGTGCGGGTCCCGATCGCCGAGGCGACCTCCCGGCTGAAGACCGTCGACCCGGCGCTCTACGCCGAGGTGGGCGTCTTCTTCGGCTGACGCGGCCGCCTCCGCATGACGGCCGCCGGGATGGGCATGACCCTTATAGGCTTTTTGCCCACTTTTTGGAGGTGGCAGGAATGGCTGGCGGGAAGAAGATCAAGAACGCGGCCAAAAGCGCCAAGGGGAAGGCGAAGGAGGACACCGGCAAGGCTCTCGGCAACGAAAGCCTGGAGATGAAGGGCAGGGCGGAGCAGATCGCCGGTGACGCGAAGCAGACCGGTCAGAAGGCCAAGGACACCCTCAAGCACTGAGGCGGCCGGGCCGCACGGGCCGGGGCCGACGGAGAACCGTCGGCCCCGGCCTCGTCGGGCACGGTGGTCTCGTGCGTTGCGGGATTCTGCGCGGACGGGACGAAGAGACGCCGGGCGCCGGCCTCAGCGCCGTCGCCGGCGGGGCGGCTCTTCCTCTTCCTCCTCCTCGTCCGCGCCTTCCTGGTCCTGGTCCGCGTCTTCGTCCTCGTACTCGCCTTCGTATTCGCCTTCGGCCTCTTCGTCGGCCTCCTCGTCCGCGCCCTCCTCGGGATACTCCTCTTCCTCCTCCTCGTCCTCGCGCTCCTCGTCCTCCACGCCTTCGTTCTCTTCGTTCTCCTCCTCCTCAAGGGCCTCCTCGTGCGTCCGGACGACCTCGCCGTCGCGGATCTCGCCGCGCCAGCCCTCGGGCTCTTCCGTGGAGAGAATGACGTGGCGGTTGAAGTTCTTGAGGTCCAGGCGCAGGCGCCGGCCCTGCGCCCGCCAGAGGTTTCCCGTCTTCTCGAAAAGCCCGCTCGGGTAGTACTCGACGACCACGATGACGCGGGTCAGGGACGGCGCGAGCTCGTGGAAGGTGACGCAGCCGCGCGTGGTTCCCTTGGCGCCCTCCGAGCTCCACACGATGCGTTCGTCGGGTATCTGCTCCTCGACGGTGGCCTTCCAGCTGCGGGTGGACGGACCCACTTTGACCTTCCAGTCCGAGCTGGTGTCGTCCTCCTGGGAGACGCTGCGGACTCCCTTGGCGAACTGGCCGAAGTCCTCGTACTGCGTCCAGTGGTCATAGGCGGTGCGCAGGGGCACGCCGACATCCGTCACCTCGATGATGTTGGTGACCTTGGGACTGCTCTTGCGGCCCTTGCCCTTCCCGCCCCCGAGCAGGTTGGACGCCGTGCCGGTGATCTTGTCCTTGAGGCCGCCGAACTGCTCGCCCACCACTGCCTTCAGCGGCGAGTCTCCCTGGAGCAACCGGCCGCCGATGCCGGCGAGGGAACCCCCGCCCTCCGCGACGTCGCTGAGCTGGTCGGTGACGTCGCCGAGTTTGCCCGCGGCCTTGTCGGCCAGTTGCTCGGCCTGGGCGGCCAGGTACCCGGCCGCCTCGTCCAGTAGCTGGTCGAGGATGGTCTGCGTGCCGCCCCCGCTGTCGCGCTCCTTGGTGGCCATGGTGCTACCTCCGGCTCGACGGCTTGCGAGCGGTCGTCTTCTTCGCCGCTGTCTTCTTCGCGGAGCCCGTCCGCGAGGGCCGGCCCGGACCGCTGGACTTCGCCGCCGGCTTCTTGGCCGGCGCCTTCTTGGCTGGCTTGGCCGGTGCCTTCTTGGCGGGCGCCTTCTTGGCGGGCGCCTTCTTGGCGGAGGCCTTGGACGCGGCCGGCTTGGCGGCCTTCTTGGCCGGTGCGCTTCGAGAGGACGACGAGGGTGACGGCGAGGTCTTGCGCGCCGGTGCGGCCTTCTTTGCCGGTGCCTTCTTCGCCGGGGCGCGGGACTCCGCGGTCTTCTTCGCGGGGGCGGCGCGCTTGGACGCAGACTCCCTTGCCGGTGCCCGGCGCCGGGGGGCCGGGGCGGTCTTGGCGGAGCCGGAGCGGGGCGAGGGCCGCGAGCGCCGACGCGGCGCGGGCTCCTCCTCGGGTTCCTGCTCCTCCTCTTCCTCCTCGGGCTCCTCCTCTTCTTCTTCTTCGGCTTCTTCGGCCTCCTGCTCCGGTTCTTCCTCTTCCTCGGCCTCTTCTTCGGCCTCCTCGGGCTCCTCGTCCTCGTACGCCTCGTCTTCGTACGGCTCCTCTTCGTAGGCGCCCTCTTGCTCGTCGTAGTCCTGGTCCTCCTCTTCCTCCTCGTCCTGGCCGTTGGTCAGACTCAGAGTGCGCTCGTGGAGGGAGTCCGCGAGCCCGGACAGCTTGCGGTTGGCGGTCGCCACCAGAGCCTTGCGGCCGGCGTCCAGGGCCTCACCGCGGACCTGCTCGCCCAGCTGGGCGACCTGTGGCATCTCGCCGAGCTTGCGCAGGCCCTGCGTCAGGAGCTGACCCGGCTCGATGCCGAATCTGCGACCGGCCATGTACGTCGCCATGCTGAAGGCCAAACGGCCCTTCTTCGCTCGCCCCAGTACGTAGCCGCCCACCACGGCGGCCGCGAGGGTGATTTTCGACGTGTCCTGCATTGGCCTTTCCTTTCGCCAGGCGCCGCGGCCGCCGACAGCCGCTGAAGTCCCGATGCACCGGGCCCGAAGGGGCGTCGGCGCTGTTTCGCTCGGGCGGTCACTGGGCCCCTGCTCTCCGAGGAACCGAATATGCCTCTATAGGATGAAAATCTGTGGTTCGAGAGGCATGGGCGATTCCTCTTCGGGGAGTCGCGAGGACAGAAGCCGCGGTTCGAGGGGAGAGCCATATGGCCGCAGCAGAACCGGCTCGCCGTCGGCGGCCCCTCCCGGCCGACGACGCGGAAGCCGAACGCCCGAGCAGTCGGCCCCCTCGCAGGGCCCCCGCCCGGCGGCACGGCTCCGTGGGCGCGGCCAAGGCGATGCGGTCGGCCGCCGAGCAGTTGTCGGAGCTGATCGGGCGGAGTCCCGAAGGGGTCTCCTCACTGAAACCGACAGAAGACGGCTGGGAGGCCCAGGTCGAAGTGCTCGAACTGGAACGCATCCCGGACACCACCAGCGTGATGGCCAGCTACAAGGTCACGATCGACGAAGAAGGCGAGCTGGTCTCCTACGAACGGACCCGGCGGTACAGCCGGGGCATGATCGACTGACCGGCCTGAGGCCAGGCCGGCCCTGGAGGGAAGCGCCATGACCATGGTGCCGCAGAGCGGAAGCACGGTTGCCAGGGGCGGAGGCGGCGGTGGCACGAGCAGTCTGTACGACGTCCTCGAACTCATCCTTGATCGCGGGCTCGTCATCGACGTGTTCGTACGCGTCTCCCTGGTCGGCATCGAGATCCTGAAGATCGACGCGCGGATCGTCGTCGCCAGTGTCGACACCTATCTGCGCTTCGCCGAAGCCTGCAACAGGCTCGATCTGGAGGCGGGCCGCAAGGCGCCCGCCCAGCTTCCGGAAGTGGTCGGAAACATGGTCGAGGGCGGGGCCAAGGGAAAGTCCAAGGGCGCGCTGAGCGGTGCCGTGGAAGCGGTGACGCAGTCCCTGGGCGGCAAGTCCGACGAGGACGAGGATCGGGAAGAGGAATACGCGGAAGAGGAAGCGCCTCCGCCGCGCCGCAAGCGGCCGGCCGCCCGCCGCCCGGTCCGCCGGGAGAGGGAGTGACCCATGGCCCTCTACGTCTACGCGATCACGGCTGCCGACCACCCCCGTCAGCTGCGCGATCTGACCGGCGTCGGCACCGAACCCGCCCCCCTGCGATCGGTCGCCGCCGGTCCGCTGTGCGCGATCGTCAGCGAGGTCGAGGAGGAGATCCGGCCCAAGCGCCGGGACCTGACCGCCCACCAGGAGGTCCAGGACCGGCTGATGACCGACGGGACCGTCCTTCCGCTCCAGTTCGGCTATGTGGCACCCGACGAGACCGCCGTACGGCAGGTGCTCGAGGAGCGCGCGGACCAGTACGCCGAAGCCCTCGAAAGGCTGGAGGGCTGCGCCGAGTACCACGTCAAGGCATCTCGCAACGAGGACGACCTGCTGCGCGAGATCCTCGAGGATTCCCCGGAGGCGCGCAGGCTGAACGACGAGATCCGGGCCGGTGCTTCCGACCCCCGGCTCCCGATCGCGCTGGGAGAACTGGTCGCACAGCAGGTCCGCGACCGGCAGGAGGAGCTGGCCGCCGAGCTGGTCCGGGCGCTGCTGCCCCTCGCCCGGGACCACAGCGTCCATCCGCCGACCGGCGACGACCTCCTCAGCCTCTCCTTGCTGGTGGAGCGGGACCGGGAGGAGGAACTCCTTGCGGCGGAGACCAAGCTCGGGCAGGAGAGGGACGACGTCGAGTTCCGATTCGCCGGCCCCCTGCCTCCGTACAGCTTCGTGCAGTGAAGGAGGTGCGGTGATGGGACTGTTCAGCGCTCTGCTGACCTCTCCTCTGGCGCCCGCACGCGCCGTGGTGTGGGTCGCACAGCGCGTCGCCGACCAGGCCGAGGCGGAGTACTACGACCCGGCGCCCGTCTGGCGGCAGCTCAACGAGCTGAACAGGAGGCTCGAGCACGGGGAGATCGACGAGGAGACTTTCGAAAACCAGGAGGACGTACTGCTCGCACGGCTCTCGGAGATCACGGAATTCCGGCAGCGGCAAGCGGAGTGACAAAGCCTGACGAGCAGCCTCATGCCGTGAGACGAGGAAGGTCCCCATCGTGACGGAGCCCATGTCCAACCGCTACGGTTCCCTGCCCTCCCGCGCCGGCTACCCCCAGGGGTCGTCCGCCAACCTCGCGGACATCCTCGAACGCGTCCTGGACAAGGGCATCGTCATCGCCGGCGACATCCGCATCAACCTCCTCGACATCGAGCTGTTGACCATCAAACTGCGCATCCTGATCGCGTCGGTCGACAAGGCCAAGGAGATGGGCATCGACTGGTGGGAGTACGACCGCTCCCTCTCCTCCCGGCACAGCGGCGACCCGCTCGCCGAGGAGAACCGCCGTCTGCGCGCCGAGCTGGAGGAGCTGCGCCGCGACCGGCTCGACGCCGGCCGGTCCACCGGCGGGCGCGCCAGGGACGCGGTGGAGCGGCCCGTCGAGGAGGCGGAGGGTGAGGAACCCGGCGAAGGCACCGGGCGGAGGCGCCCCCGATGAACGGCCAGGATCCGCGGAGCCTCACCTATGTGTACGCCGTCGCCGCGCGTACGCCCGAACTCGGGAAGCTCGTCGCCGCTCTGCGTGGCGTCGCCGACGCTCCGGTCGCCGTCCTTTCCCCAGACGCACCCGATACCCCCGACGCACCCGATACCCCCGACAACGCGTCCGGCACGGCGAGGGCGAACCCGCCCGCCTTCGTGACGAGCCAGGTGCCCTTCGCCGACTGGCGCGAGGAGTCCCTCAAGGCGAGATTCGAGGACATCGAGTGGCTCGAGGCCACCGCCCGCGCCCACCACGAAGTCATCCAGGCCCTCGCCGACGCCATGACCGTGCTGCCCCTGCGCATGGCCACCGTCTACCAGGACACCGACCGTGCGCTGGAAGCCCTCTCCGCCGAACAGGAGACGTTCACCGAGCGGCTCGCCCTGCTCGACGGGCGGACCGAGTACGGCGTCAAGATCTATGTCCGCCCCGCAGCTGCCGATCGCGCGGACCCCGGCCCCTTCGGAGACGAGCCCGCGCCCGTCAGCCCCGGCAAGGCGTACCTCCGGGCCCGCAGGGAACAGCACCACGCGCGCGAGGACCACTACCGCCAGGCCCAGGAGGCGACCGACCGCATCGCCGACATCGCCGCCCGGTACGCGGACCAGCGCGTACGGCACCCGCCCCAGAGCGGGGCGCTCGCGGGCGGCGACGCCGACGACCGGGACGAGAACGTGGTCAACGACGCCTATCTGGTGGCGGACGAGCACGCGGCCGGTTTCCGGGCCGCCCTGAACGAGGCTGCCGACTCCCTGCCCGGGATCCGTATCGAGGTCACCGGCCCGTGGGCCCCCTACTCCTTCGCCATGCCGCCCCCGGAGCCGACCACCCCGGCCGAGCGGGAGCCGGAGCGATGAGTGTCACCGACCGCGACCCCGCCCTGCCCGGGCGTCAGGTGGCCCTCGTCGACCTCCTGGACCGGCTGCTGGCCGGCGGGGTCGTCCTCACCGGCGACATCGTCCTGTCGGTCGCCGACATCGACCTCGTACGGATCTCCCTGCGCGCCCTCATCACCTCCGTCACACCCCCCGCGGAACCACCCCGGGCCGGTGAGCGGCATGACGGGTGACCGGCCGGCCCCCGGGGACCGCCGCCGGCCACCCCCTCCGGGCGGCGAACTGGACGACGTCGGCGACACGATGGCGGCCGCCTTCAGGCTGCTCCAGGCACCTCCCCCCGCCCCGGGCGAGCCGCCGGCCCCCGCGCACCGGCTCCGCTCGGACCACGAGAAGGTGGGGGAGGACCTGCTCAAACTCGTCCTCACCGTGGTGGAACTGCTGCGTCAGCTCATCGAACGGCAGGCCCTGCGCCGGGTCGACGCCGGCGGCCTCACCGACGAGCAGGAGGAGGAGCTCGGAGCCACCCTGCTCGCCCTGCACGACCGCATGTCCGAGCTGTGCGCCGAGCACGGCTACGCCCTGGAGGACCTGAATCTCGATCTGGGCCCCCTGGGCCCCCTCCTGCCGCCGGCGGACTGACCCGGATCCGGTGGCCGCGCCTTCAGACCAGGACGCCGGCCAGCAGGTCCGCCACCACCGTCGCGCCGTCCAGCGTCAGCACGGACTCGGGGTGGAACTGGACCCCGGCGAACCCGGGGCCCCGCAGCGCGTGCACCTCGTCCGTCGCCGGGTCACGGCTGACCTCGACGCCGCGCAGGGCCAGCTCGGCCGCCGTCTCCTCGTCGCAGCGGGCCGTGAAGCTGTTGTAGAAGCCGACGGTCTCCTCGCGGCCGAACAGGTCGATCCGCACCTGCGCCCCCTGGAACGGTGTCCGCTTGCGCACGATCGGCAGCCCCAGCTCGGCGGCGATCAGCTCATGACCGAGGCAGACGCCGAGCAGGCGCCTGGCCCGGCCCTGGACGAGGTCCGCGGTGAGGGCGCGCAGGAAACGCATCTTCGGGTCGGCGGCATCGCCCGGATCGCCCGGGCCCGGCCCCAGGACCACCGGCCCCGGGTGGGTGAGCGCCGCCTCCCGCAGCCCCGGCTCGTCGTAGCGGCGGACCGTGACCTCCAGGCCCGAGGAGCGCAGCAGATGGGCGAGCATCGCCGTGAAGGTGTCCTCGCCGTCGACGACCAGCGCATGGCCGGCGAGATCGGCCGACCGCGTCTGCATCTTCAGCCAGAACGGCGCGAGGTCGGCCCGGCGGGCGTCCAGCGCGGCCCGCACCCGTGGGTCGTCCGCGAGCCGGGGCCGTCCGGATCCCCCCTCCGGCCGCCCCGCCCCTTCCGCGCCCCGCCGTGGCGGCAGGACCCCCAGCGCCGTCAGCACCCCCGCCGCCTTGGTATGAGTCTCGGCGACCTCGCCGGCCGGGTCGGAGTGGCGGACCAGCGTGGCGCCGACCGGGACGCGCAGCCGCCCGGCGGCGTCGATGTCGGCGGTACGGATCAGGATGGGGGAGTCGAGCGTCTGGGTACCGCCCGAGTCCGTCCCGAGGAGCGCCAGCGCACCCGCGTAGTACCCGCGGCCGCCGACCTCATGGCGTTCGATGACCCGGCAGGCGTTCTGCACCGGCGAGCCGGTGACCGTCGCCGCGAACATGGTCTCCCGCAGGATCTCCCGTACGTCGAGGGTGGAGCGGCCCCGCAGCTCGTACTCGGTGTGGGCGAGGTGCGCCATCTCCTTGAGCCGCGGCCCGACGACCACCCCGCCCATGTCGCCGACCGTGCACATCATCTTGAGCTCCTCGTCGACGACCATGGAGAGCTCCTCGGTCTCCTTGCGGTCGGCGAGGAAGGCCAGCAGGTCGTCGGGGGTGGGGCCGCCGGCCGGGTAGCGGTAGGTCCCGCTGATCGGGTTCATCACCACGGTGCCGCCCGCCGTCCGCACATGGACCTCGGGGCTCGCGCCGACCAGGGTGCGCTCGCCGGTGTGGACGACGAAGGTCCAGTACGCGCCGCGCTCCCCGGAGAGGAGCCTGCGGAAGAGCGCCAGCGCGTCGGCGCGGCCGAAGCCGGGGATGTCCCCGGTGTAGGTCCGCCGGATCACGAAGTTCGCGCCCTCACCGCTGCCGATCTCCTCGTCGACGACCCGGCGCACGATTCCCGCGTACGCGTCGTCGTCGACGTCGAAGCCGCCGCCCTCGACCCGCACGTCGTGGGCGGGCAGCCGGTCGAGCGCCTCGGCCAGCGGCAGCTCGTACGTCTCGTCGGCGACCAGGACCGACAGCGGAGTGCCGTCGTCGCGTACGTCGAAGCCGCGTTCCCTGATCTGCCGGAACGGCACCAGCGCCAGCGACGGCAGCTCACCGACGGGCAGGTCGGCCAGCCGCTCGGCCTCGTGCACCGGGCCGATCAGGACCTCGACGGTGTCGTGGTCCCGGCCGGGCGTGCGCCTGCGGAGCAGGGCGAAGGGAGGGCTGGAGTCGTCCAGGAGCCGGGTGAGATCCAGCTGCGGGGTGTCCATGCGATGTGTTCCTTCCGAGTGGGAGGAACGGCCCCGTGAAACGGAAGAAGGCCGCCCCTCGGGCGGCCTTCGCGTGTTCGTGTACGCGCCAGTCAGTGGGCCGCCGGATGAGCGGTCCACCACCAGTTCTGGGTCATCTGGGTCTGCTGCGCGAACATGCGGCGAACCCTACCCCACAGCCGCCTCTGGGACAGCCGTCTCATCTGCTGAGCGGACGAATGGGCGGAACGAAAGACCCCGTAAGGTGTTACAGGTGACCGTGAACGCTAAGACCACCGCAACCGGTGGCAACACCTGGCGAGACCTTCCCGCGGCGCAGCAGCCCGAGTACCCCGATGCCGAGGCTCTGCGCGATGTGATCGCGGACCTCGAGTCGTATCCGCCGCTCGTCTTCGCGGGCGAGTGCGACCAGCTGCGCGCCCGGATGGGAGCCGTCGCCAAGGGCGAGGCGTTCCTCCTTCAGGGTGGCGACTGCGCCGAGGCCTTCGACGCCGTTTCCGCCGATCACATCCGGGCCAAGCTCAAGACCCTCCTTCAGATGAGCGCCGTCCTGACGTACGCGGCCTCCGTGCCCGTCGTCAAGGTCGGCCGCATCGCCGGCCAGTACTCGAAGCCCCGCTCCAAGGGCACCGAGACCCGCGACGGCGTGACCCTGCCCACCTACCGGGGTGACTCGGTCAACGGCTTCGACTTCACCGAGGCCGCCCGCATCCCGGACCCCGAGCGCCTGAAGCGGATGTACAACGCCTCCGCCTCGACGCTCAACCTGGTGCGCGCCTTCACCACCGGCGGCTACGCCGACCTGCGTCAGGTGCACGCCTGGAACCAGGACTTCGTGAAGTCGTCCCCCTCCGGCCAGCGCTACGAGCAGCTGGCCCGCGAGATCGACAACGCGCTGAACTTCATGAAGGCCTGTGGCACCGACCCGGCCGAGTTCAAGGCTGTCGAGTTCTACGCCTCGCACGAGGCGCTGCTGCTCGACTACGAGGGCGCGCTGACCCGCACCGACTCGCGCACCGGCAAGCTGTACGACACCTCCGGCCACATGGTCTGGATCGGTGAGCGCACGCGCCAGCTGGACCACGCGCACATCGAGTTCGCCTCGCGGATCGCCAACCCGATCGGCATCAAGCTCGGCCCGACGACGTCGGTCGACGAGGCGCTCACCTACATCGACCGGCTGGACCCGGACCGCGAGCCGGGCCGGCTGACCTTCATCGTCCGCATGGGCGCCGACAAGGTCCGGGACAAGCTCCCGGAGCTGGTCGAGAAGGTCACCGCCTCCGGCGCGGTCGTCGCCTGGGTGACCGACCCGATGCACGGCAACACCTTCGAGGCGGCCTCGGGCCACAAGACCCGCCGCTTCGACGACGTGCTCGACGAGGTCAAGGGCTTCTTCGAGGTCCACAAGGGCCTGGGCACCCACCCGGGCGGCATCCACGTCGAGCTGACCGGTGACGACGTCACGGAGTGCGTGGGCGGCGGCGACGAGATCTTCGTCGACGATCTGCACCAGCGCTACGAGACCGCCTGCGACCCGCGCCTCAACCGCAGCCAGTCGCTGGACCTGGCGTTCCTGGTGGCGGAGATGTACCGCGATCAGTAAGGACGTTCCTACGACGAGGGGGCGCGGATCCATGTGATCCGCGCCCCATCGTCGTATCCGGGGCTTTTCGGGGCCCGGGGTGCCAGGTAAGGTTAGGTTCACCTTATCGATCACGCTCTGATCCCGGCGGGAGGTGAACCGCGTGTACGTCTGCTCGTGCTTCGGTGTCACCGAGAAGCAGGTCCAGCAGCACGCCGACGCGGGCGCCTGTACGCCCCGCCAGATCGCGTCCGCCTGCAAGGCCGGCACCGACTGCGGCGGCTGCGTACGCCGGATCCAGGCCATCCTCGGCCGGGGCAACTGCCCGCGGCGTGATCTCGTGGACCAGGGGAAGCCGGCGCTCGCCGAACTCGCCGCGGACCCGCAGGCGGGCCCGGGAGCCGGGCCGTACGCGGCGCCGCGGCTCTCCGAAGCGGCCTGATCAGCTCTCCGGCTGCTCGATCAGCTGGGCGATGTAGAGGGCTTCACCGAGCTTCTCGACCAGCTCCAGTTGCGTGTCGAGATAGTCGATGTGGTGCTCCTCGTCCGCGAGGATCGACTCGAAGATGTTCGCCGAGGTGATGTCGCCCTTGGCCCGCATGACCTCGATGCCCCGCTTGAGCCGGTCGATCGCCTCGACCTCGACCTGCCGGTCCGCCTGGAACATCTCGGTGACCGTCTGGCCGATGCGGACGTGGAAGAGCCGCTGGTAGTTCGGCAGGCCGTCCAGGAAGAGGATCCGGTCGGTCAGGACCTCCGCGTGCTTCATCTCGTCGAACGACTCGGCGCGCGTGTACTTGGCGAGCTTCGTCCAGCCGAAGTTCTCCTGCATCTTCGCGTGCAGGAAGTACTGGTTGATCGCGGTCAATTCGGCGGTCAGCTGCTCGTTGAGGAACTCGATGACCTCGGGGTCGCCCTGCATCGCAGAGGCTCCTTCCGCGCGTATGACTGGGCAGGATGGCCGCATCCTCGCACCGGGGGTGGGTGGCGTCCAGTAAGTGCATGCTTAGTAGGAGTTGCCCCGATCCTGTAGGTCCTGGTCATGACCACCCCTCGCAGTCTGTCACCATGGATGACATGGGTCAGCCGGAGAGCGGGGAACGCCGGACAGCAGGGCAGTCGGAGCTTCCGCCGGGGCAGCGGCTGCAGCGTGGCTGGCCCGTCACCCACTACGGCCCGGTCCCCAAGTTCAAGCCGGATCGCTGGGAGTTCAGGGTCTTCGGCGCCACGGCGGACGGCGACAAGCGGTGCTGGAACCATGAGGAGTTCTCGGCTCTGCCGTTCTCCACGGTCGTGGCCGATCTGCACTGCGTCACGAAGTTCAGCATGGTGGGGGCCGAATGGGGCGGGGTGCCCGCCCGTACGCTCCTGGAGCTCGCCCCGCCGGCGCCCACGGTCACCCATGTGATGGTCTGGGCCGAGTACGGCTTCAGCGCCAATCTGCGGCTCTCCGACTTCGCTTCGGACCGCACGATTTTCGCCACCCACAAGGACGGTGAACTGCTCACCGCCGAACACGGCTTCCCGCTGCGGCTCGTCGTGCCGCATCTGTACGCCTGGAAGGGGCCCAAGTGGGTCCGGGGCGTGGAGTACATGACCGCCGACCGCCGCGGCTTCTGGGAGGAGCGCGGCTATCACAACATCGGCGACCCCTGGACCGAGCAGCGTTACTCCTATCAGGAGGAGCCGGGGGACGGCCCGGAGCTGTAGTGCCGCTCGTATCCCCTGCGGGTATCAGTGGGGGTCAGTGGTACTGGTGGACCACCGCGTGGCCCTTGCCGCGGCCGATCATCCACTTGTTGACCGGGGTCGTGACGACGAAGGCCAGGGCGAGTGAGGAGATGAGCGCGCCCCAGAACAGGATGTCGGAGAGATGGGCGTCCATGGCGCCCGGCCACAGGGCGATCACGCCGTTGTCGATCAGTTCCATCACCGCGATGGAGAGCGTGTCGGCGGCGAGGGCGACCCGGAAGGCCGTCCTGAAGCCGACGCCCGCCTTGAGGACGCCGCGCAGGGTGAGCGCGTAACCGAAGAAGAAGGCCAGGATGATCGCGGTGATCATCGTGGGCAGGTTGCCCCAGCCGAGGGCGGTGCCGATCACCATGCCGAGGATCTCGCCCATGGCGCAGCCGGTGAGGCAGTGGAGGGTGGCCTGGGCGGCCATGGACCAGCTGACCTCGCCGCCGCCGTGCTGGTGGTGGGCGTGGCCCTCGTGACCGTGCCCCTCGTGACCATGGCCCTCGTGACCGTGTGCGTGGTGCCCTTCGTGGCCGACGTGGCCGACGTGGCCGGCGTCGTGCTGCATGGCTCCCCCAATGTCCGGTAGCGGTTCCTGGCTACATCAGAAACCGTATACCCCCTGGGGGTATTCCTCAAGGAATTTCAGCCATCACGGAGCGCCTTCAGCCGCTTCACGTCCGACGCGTGGCCCTCCTTCCCGCCGGGCGTCTCGATGATCAGCGGAACCCCCTCCGTCGCGGGGTGGCGCATCAGCTCACGGAACGGCTCTTCGCCGATGTGGCCCGAGCCGATGTTCTCGTGGCGGTCCTTGTGCGCGCCCACGACGTCCTTGGAGTCATTCGCGTGTATCAGTTTCAGCCGTCCCTCGCCCACGGTCTCCACCAGCAGATCGAGGGTCTGTGTCATCCCGTGCGGCCCGGCCAGATCGTGCCCGGCTGCGAATATGTGACAGGTGTCCAGGCAGACGCCCAGCTTCGGATGCCGGTCGAGCGCCTCGAAGTACGGTCCGAAATCCCAGGTCCGCGAGCACAGCGAGAACCCCTGCCCGGCCGTCGACTCCAGGAGCAGGAAAGGGTCGTCGTCGTGGGTCAGCTCGTCGAGGAGCGGCAGCATCCGCTCCCGTACCTGCGCCAGTGCCACCTCGCGCGACCGGCCGCCGGTCGCCGAACCGGTGTGGACGACCACACCCAGCGCGCCGATCTCCCGGGCGCGCCGCAGCGAGTGGCGCATCGAGTCCACGGACCGGTCGGCGGTGGCCTCGGTGTGCGAGCCGAAGTTGATCAGATACGGGGCGTGGACGTACGCCGCTATGCCCTCGGCGGCGCAGGCGGCCCGGAATTTCTCGTCCTGATCCGGGTTGCCGGCCGGGGTGGCCCAGCCGCGCGGGTTGGCGACGAAGACCTGGACGGTCTCGGCGCCCAGCTCGCGGGCGTAGGTGAGGCCGGTCGAGGCGAGGCCGCCGGCCACGGGGACATGGCCGCCGACGGGGTTGCGCATGAGTTCTCAGAGTCCCTTGGTCTCGATGGTGATCGTGCTGCCCTCGGGGGCCTCGCCGCCGCCGTCCACCGACTGGCTCGACACGGTGTCGCCGAGGAACGGGAAGCTCTTCTCGACCTTCACCTCGAAGCCCTTGGCCTTGAGCGCGGCCGTGGCCTCGTCCACCTTCTGGCCGGTCACATCGGGGACCTCGACCATCCGAGGGCCCTTGGAGACGGTCAGGGTGATCGTGTCGCCCTTGGCGGCCCGGCTGCCGTCGGCCAGGGACTGGTTGGCGACCGTGCCCGCGTCCTGGGGGGAGTGGACCTGCCCGGCGGCCACCTTCACGGTCAGGCCGAGCTCCTGAAGCGTGCTCGTGGCCTCGGCGACGGAGTCCCCGGTCACGTCCGGGACGTCGACGGGCGCGCCCTTGCTGACGACCAGGGCGACCGCGGAGTCGGGGCTGCGCTCGGTGCCGGGCTTCGGATCCGTGCTGATCACGGCGTTCCGCGGGATGTCCACGCTGAACGCGGTGGTGACGACGCCCGGGGCGAGCCCGGCCCTGGCCAGTTCGCGCCTGGCCTCGTCGAGGGGGGTGCCCTTGAGGTCGGGAACCTTCACGATGTGCGGGCCGCGGGAGAGCGTGAGCCTCACCGAGCCGTTGCCCCGGATACGGGAGCCGGGGGCCGGGTCGGTGCCCATGACGGTGCCGCGGGTGTACGTCTCGCTGAACGCGCGCTCGACCCCGGCCACGTCGAGGCCGGCGGCGGTGAGGCGCGCGGTGGCCTTGGCCTCCGTCTGCCCGAGCACCGCCGGGACCCGGGTGAACTGGCCGGAGTTGATGTACCAGACGCCGGAGCCGACGCCGAGGACCAGCAGCACGGCGGAGATCACGGCGAGAACGCCGCGTCGGGGCGCGGCGAGCGCGCGCCGGGTGCGCGGGCGCGGCGGCTCCGGCGGAGGCATCACGAGCCGGGCGGTGTGGTGCACGCCGTCCTGGCCCTGCCCGGCGGGCAGGACCCGGGGACTCACACTCGTCCGATCCTCGGGATCGCTGTCCCGCAGCTCGGACGCCGTCACGGCCGAGGGCGCCCGGTCGGAGGCGGCTTGGGACGCGGCCCCGGACGTGCCTCCGGGCACGGCCCCGGTCGCGGACCCGGCCCGGGCCCGCGGCGGCGTCAGGTCCAGCTGCTCGTCCCCGAGCGCGGCACGGGCCTCCCGCGCCTGGGCCAGGAGCGCCACGGCGTCGTGCGGCCGGATCTCCGGATTGCGTGCCGTGGCGCTCGCCACCAGTTCGTCGAGCTCGACGGCGAGGCCGGGGACGGCGGCCGACGGGGCGGGCACATCGGCGTTGAGGTGCTGGTAGAGAACCTGTGCCGGGGTCTCGCCGGCATGCGGCTTGGCGCCCGTCAGCATCTCGTACAGCACCACGCCGGAGGCGTACACGTCGACGCGGGTGTCCGCGGTGCCGTTCTCGATCTGCTCGGGGGCGAGGTAGGAGACGGTGCCCAGCAGAGCGCCGGTCGAGCTGGTCACGGAGCCCACGGCCCGTACGAGACCGAAGTCGGCGACCTTCACGCGGCCGTCGTCCCCGATCAGCACGTTCTCCGGCTTCATGTCGCGGTGGACGAACCCGGCGCGGTGCGCCGCCCCGAGCGCGGCGAGCACCGGCTCCAGAATGTCCAGCGCCGCCCTGGGCTGCAGGGCGCCCCGCTCGCGCAGGACGTCGCGCAGGGTGCACCCGGCCACGTACTCCATGGCGAGGTACACATACGCACCGTCGGCGCCCTGGTCGAAGACGCCGACGACATTGGGGTGCGAGAGCCGCGCGACGGACTTCGCCTCGCGGATGAACCGCTCGACGAAGGACGCGTCGGTGGCGAGCGCCGGGTGCATCACCTTGAGGGCGAGGACCCGGTCGAGCCGGGTGTCCACGGCCCGGTAGACCGTGGCCATACCGCCGACGGCGATACGCGCGTCGACGCGATAGCGGCCGTCGAGCAGCTGCCCGACGAGGGGGTCCTGAAGGGTCGTGTCCACGGAGGTGAGTTTACGAGCCGCCGCCGACACCCCGGACGCCCCGGCGGAAACGGGGGCCGTACCGCAGCCGAGCTGTGACAGTCGGCGGGTGCGGCGGGCCCCCGCCCGCGGGGTCAGAACGCCGGGCGCTCCGGGTCCAGGGCCGCCCGGCCCTCGACCGGGGACGAGGCCTCCGCGAAGTGGCGGCGCGGGATCCGGCCCGCCCGGTGCGCCAGCCGGCCGGCCTCCACGGCGTGCCGCATCGCCTCCGCCATCAGGACCGGCTCCTGCGCCCGCGTCACCGCCGACGCGAGCATCACCGCCGCGCAGCCCAGCTCCATCGCGAGCGCCGCGTCAGAGGCCGTCCCGGCGCCCGCGTCCAGGATCACCGGCACGCGCGCGTGCTCCACGATGAGCTGGAAATTGTGCGGGTTGCGGATGCCCAGGCCGGAGCCGATAGGCGAACCCAGCGGCATGATCGCGGCGCAGCCCACGTCCTCCAGCTTCCGCGCCAGGACCGGGTCGTCGTTGGTGTACGGCAGGACGGTGAAACCGTCGTCCACCAGGGTCTCCGCCGCGTCGAGCAGTTCGATCGGATCCGGCAGGAGGGTCCGCTCGTCGGCGACCACCTCCAGCTTGATCCAGTCCGTGCCGAGGGCCTCGCGGGCCAGCCGCGCGGTCAGGACGGCCTCGCCCGCGGTGAAACAGCCCGCGGTGTTCGGCAGGACCCGGATGCCGAGCCCGGTGAGGACGGACAGCACCGAGCCCTGGACCGTCGGGTCGAGCCGGCGCATCGCGACGGTGGTGAGCTCGGTGCCGCTCGCGACCAGGGACCGTTCCAGTACGTCGAGGCTCGGCGCCCCGCCGGTCCCCATGATCAGCCGGGACGAGAAGGTGGTGTCGCCGAGGGTGAACAGATCGTCGGCCATGGTTCAGCCTCCCTGGACCGCGGTGAGGACCTCGACCCGGTCGCCCTCGCCCACCACGGTGCCGGACCACTGGCCGCGCGGGACGACCGTCTCGTTGACGGCGGCGGCGACGCCGGACGGCGCGGTGGTGAGGGTCGCGACGAGGGTGTCGAGGGTGGTCGGCCCGGACAGTTCACGTGCTTCGCCGTTCACGGATACGCGCACGGTCGTGGACGCGTTCACGGGCTCGCTCATGCGGGCTGCTCCTGGGGTACGCGGGCGAATCGGTGCGGGGTGAAGGCGCTCGCCTCGTCCGGCAGCACGCCCGTGACCAGCAGCTCGGCCATGACGTCACCGGTGACGGGCGTCAGCAGGACCCCGTTGCGGTAGTGCCCGGTGGCCAGCAGCAGGCCCGGCAGGGCGGTGGGGCCGAGCAGGGGCGCGTTGTCCGGGGATCCCGGACGGAGACCCGCCCGGGTCTCGGTCAGCGGCAGTTCCGTGATGCCCGGCACCAGCTCGTGCGCGTCGCGCAGCAGCTCGTACACGCCGCCGGCCGTGACCGTGGTGTCCCAGCCGAGCTCCTCGCTCGTCGCGCCGACGACCAGCTCGCCGTTCTCGCGCGGCACCAGATAGACATGGCTGCCCCGGACGACGGCCCGGACGGTCCGGGAGAGGAACGGCGCGTAGGCGGGGGGAACGGTGAGCCGCAGTACCTGTCCCTTGACCGGCCGGACCGGCGGCAGGACGTCGGCCGGCACTCCCGCGAACCGTCCGCTCAGGCTGCCCCCGGCGAGGACGACCTGGTCGGCGGCGAGTTCCGTGCCGTCGGCGAGGACGGCACCGGCGGCCCGGTCCCGTACCACCGAGAGCCGGTCCGCCCAGGCGCGGTGGAAGACGACCCCGGCCCGCTCGCACGCGGTCACCAGGGCCGCCGCGAGCCGCCGGGGATCGATCTGGTGGTCCCCGTCGACCCGCAGGCCGCCGCGCACACCGGGGGCCAGCATCGGCTCCAGACGGCGGCACTCCCGGCCGGTGAGCCACTGCGACTCCAGACCGGAGCGCCGTTGCAGCGCGTGCAACTCGCGCAGATGGGCCCGGTCGTCGGAGTCCAGGGCGACGGCGAGGGTGCCGCACGCGCGGTAGCCCGTGTCATGACCGGTGGCCTCTTCGAGTTCGGCCACGAAGTCGGGGTAGCGGCGCGCGGAGGCGAGATTGAGGCCGAGCAGGGTTTCCTCGCCGTAGTGGAGCTCGGTGACGGCGGCGAGCATGCCCGCCGCGACCTGGGCGGCGCCGCCGCCGGGCTCCGGGTCGGCCAGGGCCGTGCCCAGCCCCCGCCGCGCCGCGCGCCAGGCCGTGACCAGACCGATGATTCCGCCCCCGACGACGAGAACGTCGGTTCCCGTGGCGGATGGGCTCGTACGTGGATGCATGGGCGTCCAGCCCCTCCCTTCGCCGGCATGACCCGGATCAGGTTCGTACGGTCGGAGGCCGGCCAGCCTCCCTCTCAGCCCGGTACGTCCGGGCTCCCGCGAGTGCTCTTCGTCGGTCAGACTAACCTCCTCCTCCAACGCGCTGTAAGGGAGCCTTCACTGTGGCCCGCTCGCTCGACGGACTCGTTCTCGCCCCGGTCGCCGACCAGGCCCCCGGTCAGGTGGGGACGCGGACCCGGTTCACGTACCACGAACAGGACGGCCGGATCTGGGCCGAGTACGCCGGAGGGGACGTGGTCCGGGGCCATCTCGTGGGCACCCGCGCGGGGGACCGGCTGGACTTCCGGTACGTCCAGTTGAAGCAGGACGGATCCACTTCTTCCGGGCATTGCGTCTCCGTGGTGTCGGAGCTCGCGGACGGACGCGTCCGGCTGGACGAGACCTGGGAGTGGGAGTCCCAGGAGGGCACCGGCACCAGCGTGGTGGAGCAGCTACCTTCCTGACGTTCCGTCAGGTGCGTAAGGTGATCGGGTGAGCGAGCAGACGCAGAATCAGGCGCAGCACCGGACACCCGGCCAGGGACAGGCCGCACCCGGGCCGCGCGTCGTCATCGTCGGCGCCGGCATGGCCGGCGTCCAGACCGCCGTCGCCCTGCGCGAACAGGGCTTCACCGGCGCGATCACCCTCATCGGCGCGGAGCCGCACCAGCCCTACGACAGGCCGCCCCTGTCCAAGGCGGTCCTGCTCGGCAAGGCCGAGGGGTCCGCCTTCGACGTCGACTTCGAGGCCCTCGGGGTGGAGCTGCGCCTCGGCCTCGAAGTCACCGGGCTGCGCCCGGCCGCGCGCGAGGTGGACACCGAGGCCGGACCCGTCCCGTACGACATGCTGGTCGTCGCGACCGGCGCCGAGCCCATCACCCTGCCCGGGTCCGAGGGCGTCCCCGGAGTCCATCTGCTGCGCACCCTCGACGACGCCGAGCGGCTGCGGCCGGTCCTCGAGCGGCAGCACGACATCGTGGTCGTCGGCGCGGGCTGGATCGGCGCCGAGTTCGCCACCGCGGCACGGGACGCGGGCTGCGCCGTCACCGTCGTCGAAGCCGCCGAGCGGCCGCTCGCGGGTGCGCTGCCCGCGGAGGTCGCCGCCCCGATGGCCGACTGGTACGGAGAGAGCGGCGCCGAACTCCTCACCCGCGCGCGGGTCTCCCGCGTCGAACCCGGCGAGGTCGCCCTCGAGGACGGCCGGCTCCTCCCGGCCGGCGCCGTGGTCGTCGGCATCGGCGCACGGCCCGCCACCGGCTGGCTGGCCGGGTCCGGTGTGGAAACAGGCCCGGACGGCTCCATCACCGCCGACAACCGGCTGCGCACCTCGGTCCCCGGGGTGTACGCGGTCGGCGACTGCGCTTCCTTCCCGTCCGCCCGCTACGGCGAGCGGCTGCTGGTGCACCACTGGGACAACGCCCTGCAGGGCCCGCGGGTGGTCGCGGCCGGCATTCTCGGCGAGACGGCCCGGACCCCGCAGCCCCCGCAGCTCTACGACCCCGTTCCGTACTTCTGGTCCGAGCAGTTCGGCCGCTTCGTGCAGTACGCCGGGCACCACCCGGCCGCCGACACCCTGGTGTGGCGCGGCGACCCGGCCGCCCCCTCCTGGGCGGTGGTCTGGCTGCGGGAGGGTGCGCTGGTGGCGCTGCTCGCCGTCGGCAGGCCGCGTGACCTGACCCAGGGCCGCAAGCTCATCGAGGCGGGCGCGCGGCTGGATCCGGCGCTGGCCGCCGACCCGGCCGTGGCCCTCAAGTCCGCGGCGGTCTGAGGGGCCTCCCGGGACGCGGCCGGTGCCGAGACGGCCCGCTTCTTCTCGGCACCGGGAGGACGGCGTCGCCGCAACGGCGGTGTCCCGTCACCCACCCAGGCTCCTGAAGTGGGGCCCGACTACCCACTGTCAGTCCGGGATGGCACGCTTGTCCCGTGACCGAGATTGACGCAAAGACCGATGCTCTCGTCCCCGCCTGGCTCTACCTCCCCGACATCGCGGAACTCCTCGATGTCGAGGTGACGCGCGTGCGGCAGCTGGTCAAGGAGGGCCAGCTGATCGCCGTGCGCCGCGGTGAGAACAGGGCGCTCCAGGTGCCTGCCGCCTTCATCAAGGACGGCAAGGTCGTGAAGGGTCTCAGCGGGACCCTCACGCTCCTGAAGGACGACGGCTTCACCGACGAAGAGATGCTGGAGTGGCTCTTCACTCCCGATCCGACCCTGCCGGGCACCCCCGCGCAGGCGCTCAGCGAGAATCGCGGCACGGAGGTGAAGCGCCGCGCCCAGGCGCTCGCCGTCTGACGACGCGCTGATGAGGCGCCGGCCCGGAGGCACCGATGCCGGGCCGGCATCACGCCGGCGTTCCGCATGACACCGACACAGGTGGTGTGCGGGCCGGGGAAACCCGCTCCGCGCACCACCGCACCACACGGGGGGAACACCTCATGCCCACGCCTCGCGCGCTGCTGTCCGACGCCCGGCTCTATCTGTGCACGGACGCCCGCAAGCGGCAGGGGGACCTCCCCGAGTTCCTCGATGCCGTCCTCTCCTCCGGCGTGGACATAGTCCAGCTGCGTGACAAGGGCATGGAGGCCGGTGAGGAGCTCGAGCACCTCGCCGTGTTCGCCGACGCCTGCCGCCGGCACGGCACGCTGCTCGCCGTGAACGACCGGGCGGACGTGGCCCATGCGATCGGCTCCGGCGTCCTGCACCTGGGCCAGGGCGATCTGCCCGTCCCGGCCGCGCGCGCGATCCTCGGTGAAGAGGTGCTGATGGGCCGCTCGACCCACGCCGAGGCGGAGGTGGACGCGGCGGTCGCCGAGCCGGGCGTGGACTACTTCTGCACGGGCCCCTGCTGGCCCACCCCGACCAAGCCCGGCAGGTACGCGCCCGGCCTGGATCTCGTGCGCTACACCGCCTCCCTGGACCAGGACCGGCCCTGGTTCGCGATCGGCGGCATCGACGCGGGCAATCTCGACGAGGTGCTGGACGCCGGCGCCCGCAGGATCGTCGTCGTGCGGGCCATCACCGAGGCCGACGATCCGGCGGCGGCGACGGCCCTGCTGGCCAAGCGGATCCGCGAACGCTCGGCCTGACCGCCGTCCACATCGTGGACGGATCAGGTCCTTTTCGGGGGTAGCTGTCCAGGAAAGTGTCCGCACTGTGGACGGCAAACCGGCGAATCGGGTCAAATCGCCCTGCTCCGGTTGGGTGACGGGCACACCCTGGCTAACCTGCGGGTATGGCCCTTGGCACAGCTTCGACCAGGACGGATCGCGCACGCACCGTGCGCGACCTGCTCGCGACCGGCAAAACGTCGTACTCCTTCGAGTTCTGGGCGCCCAAGACCGAGAAGGGTGAGCGGAACCTCTGGAACGCGTTGCGCCGGGTCGAGGCCGTGGCCCCGAGCTTCGTCTCCGTGACCTATGGAGCGGGCGGCTCGACCCGCGCCGGCACGGTGAAGGCGACCGAGCAGATCGCCGCCGACACCACCCTCACCCCGGTCGCCCACCTCACCGCCGTCAATCACTCCATCGCCGAACTGCGCAACATGATCGGCCAGTACGCGGACGCCGGGATCCGGAACATCCTTGCCGTCCGCGGCGACCCGCCCGGCGACCCGATGGGCGACTGGATCAAGCACCCGGAGGGCGTCACCTACGCCGCCGAGCTCGTCCAGCTGATCAAGGAGTCCGGCGACTTCTGTGTCGGCGTCGCGGCCTTCCCCGAGATGCACCCGCGTTCCAGCGACTGGGACTCGGACGTCAAGCACTTCGTGGACAAGTGTCGCGCGGGCGCCGACTACGCGATCACGCAGATGTTCTTCCGCCCCGAGGACTATCTGCGGTTGCGTGACAGCGTCACCGAGGCCGGCTGCGAGACCCCGATCATCCCCGAGATCATGCCCGTGACCAGCGTGAAGCAGCTGGAGCGATTCCGGGAGCTGAGCAACGCCTCCTTCCCCGCCGAGCTGAAAGACCGCATCCTCGCCGTCGAGGACGATCCCGCCGCTGTACGCTCCATTGGCATCGAGTTCGCGACGGAGTTCTGCGCACGGCTGCTGTCCGAGGGTGTCCCCGGTCTGCACTTCATCACGCTCAACAACTCCACGGCGACGCTCGAGATCTACGAGAATCTCGGACTGCACAAGCAGTCGTGACCGGTCGTACCCGCCCCCACCCGGGCCGGACGGCCGTTGGGGAGGGGCGGGCATGGGCTGGACGGTCCTCTACATCGCGTTCGGAATCGTCGCGCTGTGGCTGCTCGGTGAGGTGCTGCTGCAGTACAAGGCACGTCTGCGCTGGCGGTTGCTCGCCTTCACGGGATTCCTGGGGGTCGTCCTCGGCGTCCTCCTGCCATCCGTCCTGGTGATCGTCGTGGGGGCGATCGCCTTCGCGGTCGGCCAGACGTACGTCACGCTCTCCTTCAGGCGCGGCTTCTCCACCGGCTGGGCGCTCGGCGGCAGCCCCGGAGCCAGCCGCCGGCGCCGATCCGGCGCCCCGGCCAAGGCGGCCGGTCCGAGCCTCGAGGTCACCGACCTCTCCTACGAGCCCGTGGAGCCGGAGTCGTCCCCCGCGGAGACCACCGCGATCTACGAGCCGCAGCCGCTGCCCGACGACACAGGGCAGTACGGCGTCTACGACGACTCCGCCTACCGGCAGCAGGGCCAGGACCAGGACGGGCGGGTTTCGGCGGACGGCCAGGGCTCGTACGACAGCTACCTGCCCGGCTATGAACAGCCCGCCGGGCAGGACGCGTACGCCGCCGCCTACGACTACGGGACCGGCGGGCCGCAGTACGCCGCCTACTCCGACCCGTACATCGGCCCCACCCCGGACAGCGCGCAGTACACCTCGTACGACTACGGCACCGGGCAGCAGCAGTACGCGGGTTACGCCGATCCGTACGGCGCGTCCTACGCCTACGAGACACCGCCCGGCGGGGTGTGGGTGCCCCAGCAGCGCGACGGCGAGCAGCAGGCCGCGCCGCCCATGCCCCAGGAACAGCCCTCGCCCTACGGCTACGACCCCGGCCTCGGCGACCAGCAGCAGTACCGGTACTGACGGCCCCGGTCGCCCCGGTCCCGGGCGCTACCGAGAGGGCCCGGGGGCTGGGGGAGGGGCTACTGCGAGCCGCGGAAGTCCGCGCCCTCGACGATCAGCCCGGAGACCAGCGCACCCGACATCCCGCTGTGCGCCAGCCCGCCGCCCGGATGCGCCCAGCCGCCCGCGAAATACAGGCCCGGCAGCGGGGAGACATTCGCGGCGGGCAGCAGCGCACCACCGGCGCCCGCCAGCGCCGGACCGGGGACCTCGGCCGCCCCCGTCTCGCGGAGGGTGTCCTGGGGGGTCCGTATCTCCCGCCACAGCAGCCGGTCCCGCAGCCCGGGGACGGCGCGCGACGCGGCCTCCACCATCCGGTCGGCGAACGCCTCCATCCCCTCACCGGCCGCCGCCGTCGCCACGGTCGCCGTGACCGTCACCGCCTCGTGTCGGTCGTCGGGACGCAGCCGCTCGTCGTCGGGGCGCAGCACCACCACGGTCGGCCGTTCGCAGAGCACGCCCCCGGCGAGCGCGGCCAGTTCCCCGGCGCGGTCGGCGGAATGGACCACCGTGCGGTGGGCCGTGCCGGCCGGCCGCGCGCCGCTGAGCGCCAGCAGGAGAGTGACCCGCCCGGTCCGCCCGCCGGGCCGCCCGCGTTCCCGGACGCCCTCGCTCCCGGTGGGGAGGACACGGTCGCGGTAGAGGGCGGGCACCGGCGCGCCCGCGACCACATGGTCCGCCTCGATCAGTGCTCCGCCGTTCACCTCCACACCTGCCGCGCGGCCGTCCTTCTCCGGCACACCGGTCACCTCGGAGCCGAAGACGAACTCGACCTTCCGGGCCCGGCACCGCTCGTACACGGCGTCCGCCAGCGCCCGCATCCCGCCGCGCACGTACCAGGAGCCGAAGGTCTGCTCCATGTACGGCAGGACGGCGGCGGAGGCCGGGACGGTCGCCGGGTCGAAGCCGTACGCCAGCGCGTATCCGTCCAGGAGGGCGGCCAGCCGGGGATCACGCAGTTCGCGCCTGCCGACATCGGCGAGCGTCGAGGCGGAACGGCGCAACAGCCCCGCCTTCAGTGCCGGGTACGGCTCGCGCCCGAGCGGCGAGGGATCGGCCGGCTGAGGCTCTTCGAGCAGCGGGCGCCGCGTGCGGTCCCACGCCTCCCGGGCCCGGCCCAGGAACTCGCCCCAGCGCTCGCCCGCGCCGCCCCCCAGCGCCGCGTCGAGGGCGGCGACGACACCGGCCCGCGACGCGTTCGGCAGCGACACCTCCGTGCCGTCGCCGAAGACATGACGGCTCGCCGGATCAACCTGGACCAGCTCCACGCTGCGCTCCAGCGGTTCCTTGCCGGTCTTGACGAACAGGTCGCGGTAGACGGCCGGGAGGTGCAGCAGACCGGGACCGGTGTCGAACGCGAACCCGTCGCGCTCGAACCGGCCGAGCGAGCCGCCGTACGTCTCCGCGCGTTCGTACACCGTCACCCGGTGGCCTGCCACGGCCAGCCGGGCAGCCGCCGCCAACGCGCCCATCCCGGCGCCGATCACCGCAATCCGTGCCATGTCAGGGACTTTATCCGCCCCCACTGACACCCTCAGAAGGGTGGTCCGTGCCGGCCCGCCACCGCCGGCCGTTTCGCCTCGCGGCGCTGGGCTCTGCGCCGCAGGAACCGGCGGATCCGCGAAGCCAGGAAGACCAGGGTCACCAGCCCCAGCACCAGCAGCGTGCCCGCGATGATCGCGGCCGGGAGCGGATGGAAGACGGCGAAGGTGATGAGCGCGGCGACGCCCAGGTCCTCCACCGTGCTCATGGCGATATTGCTGAACGGCTCGGGCGAGGTGTTGATCGCTATCCGGCTGCCCGCCTTGACCAGATGGCTCACGAGAGCCGTCGAGCCGCCGACCGCACCCGCCGCGAGCTCCGGCAGGGATCCGCTCTGACCCGCCAGCAGCGCCCCGACCACCGCGCCCGACACCGGCCGGACGACCGTGTGGACGGAGTCCCAGACGGAGTCCACGTACGGGATCTTGTCCGCCACCGCCTCGCACAGGAAGAGCACCCCGGCCGCGATCAGGACATCGGTGCGCTGCAGCGACTCGGGCACCTCGTCGGTGAGCCCGGTCGCGCCGAAGACGCCGAACAGCAGGACCACCGCATAGGCGTTGATCCCGCTTGCCCAGCCGCTGGTGAAGACCAGGGGGAGTACGGACACGGACGCGATCGTAGCCAGCGCGGGCGCCGCGCGTATGGGTCTTGGTGCGGAGACGTGAGTATCCGTACTCAGGGGCCCGGATGAGTAGCTGCGCGGATGGCCTTCACCCGTGTGGACGACAGAGTGGAGACCACGGAAGGGACACCGCGCCGGTACCGCCGGCACGGGGCTGCGGAACGGCGCGGTGGACCAGCCGGCACGGGGGCACGGGGGCACGGGGGTGCCACGGGGGACGAAAGAAAGCCGGTCCGGTGAGGCTCGGGGGGATCGAGCCTCACCGGACCGGCTCTTTCGCGCTCCGGCGCCGTCTATTACCGCGGCTTGGTGCCGCGACTTCGTACTCGGATTCGTACCGCGGTTCTCGTTTCGCGGACTTCCCGGAGCGAGCGCCGTTAGCGCCCGCTCACGCGCCCGTGCAGCAGCCGCGACAGCGCCGAGTGCACATCGTCTATCGACCGCTCCCGCTGGAAGGCCTGCCAGTCCAGCGCGGCCACCAGCACCATGCCCACCAGCGCCGCCGCTGTCAGTGGGATGTCGATCTCTTCGCTCAGCTCGCCGTTCGCGACACCCTCCCGCAGCACTGTCTCGACCACAGCGACCGCCTCCTGACGGACCACGAGCAGCGTCGACTGCCAGGCGCGGTTGGTGCGCCACAGTTCGGCCACGTAGAGCTGGGTGAAGGCCGGGTAGCGGTCGATGAAGACCAGGCCGGCCCGGATCATCGCGTCCAGCGCCTCGACCCGGGTCCCGCCGCGCTCCGCGGTCTCGTCGGCCGCGGAGCGCAGGGAGGCGGTGAGCAGGCCCACGCCGTGCCGCAGCAGCTCCTCGAACAGTTCGGTCTTGCTCTTGAAGTTGTAGTAGACCGTGCCCTTGGCCACCCCGGCCCGCTCGGCGATCTCGTCGACCGTCGTCGCCGAGAAACCCTGCTCGGCGATGAGGGTCACGGCGGCTTCGTAGAGCTTGGCGCGGGTGGCCCGGCGTCTGGTGCTGCTGCTGTCCATGCTCGTCACCCTCCGATTCTCACAGGCTCAGATCCGGATGCAGACGGTCGAGGGTCCACACCTGCTTGCGGCGGGCCGAGACGGCGGTCAGCGCGAGAGCGCCGACGGTGAACGCGGCCAGGACCGCGCACGCCTGCCAGACCGGCCCGATGCCGCCGCCGGAGATCAGCCGGCGCAGGGCCTCGACGACGTAACTCATGGGCAGATAGGGGTGGATCGCGTTGAAGAACTCCGGACTGGTCTGGACGGGGTACGTGCCCCCGGCCGAGGTCAGCTGCAGCATCAGGAAGGCGAGCACCAGGATCCGGCCGGCCGCGCCGAAGCGGGCGTTGAGCCACTGGATGATCGCGGCGAAGCAGCAGGTCACCAGAGCCAGGAAGCCGACGGTGCCGGCGGCGCGGACCATTTGCAGACCCAGGCCCCAGTGCAGTACGGCCATCAGGGCGGCGACCTGGACGAGTCCGATCGCGGCAACCGGCAGCCAGCCCGCCAGCGCGATCCGCCAGGCGGAGGCACCGGCGGCGAGCGCCCTGCGGTTGAGCGGCTGGATCAGCATGTACGCCACCATGGCGCCCACCCACAGGGAGAGCGGGATGAAGTACGGGGCGAAGCCGGTGCCGTAGTTGGGCGCCTTGTGCAGTGACTGCGAGGCGAGCTTGACGGGGTCCGCCATCACTTCGGTGCGGCGGTCGCGGGCGTCCTGGTCGTAGTCGGGGATCTTGTCGACGCCGTCGTTGAGGCCGGTGGCCAACTGGGTGGACCCGTCGGCGAGCTTGAACAGACCTCCGTCGAGGTCACCGGCGCCCTTCCGCAGCTTGCCGACGCCGTTGTCGAGGTCGACGGACCCCTTCTTGGCGCTGGTCAGACCGGTGTGGAGCTGGTCGGCCCCGGTGGCGACCTTGTGGGCGCCCTTGTTCAGCTCGTTGATCTTGCCGACCGCGTACTCGAGGTCCTCGTCCAGATGGGGGGCGCGCTTGGCGAGCGCGTCGGCCTTCTTCTGGAGGTCGGCGAGTTCCTTGTCGAGCTTCTTGAGGTCGCCCTTGCTGTCCTTGGACAGTTCGTTCAGATCGTCCGCGATCTTCGCCACGTCGGCGGCCGCGACCTTGGCCTGCTTCGTCGCCGAGCAGAACTCGGGGTCGGGCGCGGGGTTGTTCACACAGCGCTTCTCGTACAGCTTGTCGAGCTTCTCGGCCGCCTTGTGGGCGCCGGTACGGGCGGCGGGGCCCGTCTTCACGATGAGCTCCAGGTTGTGGCGCATCGCCGCCGACAGGTCGGAGACCAGCCGGGCGCTGTCACCGATCTTCTTGCCGTTGTCCTTGAGGTACGGACGGACGTCGCCCGCCACCCCGTTGACCTTGTCGGCGAGCACCTGGGTGCCGTCGGCGACCCGGCGGGTGCCGTTCTCGACGTCGCCCGCGCCCTTGTCGAGCTTCTTCAGGCCGGTGGCGAGGTCACCGCTGCCCTTCTTGGCCTTCCCGAGCCCGTCGGCGAGGTCCTTGGACCCCTTCTTGGCCTTGCCGATCCCGTCCTTGAGCTGGTCGGCGCCGTTGGCGGCCTTCTCCGTGGCGTCATGGATGTCGGAGAAGGAGATGAAGATCTTGTCGAGGAAGGACCGGGACGTCTTGGTGGAGGCGGCGGTCCGCACTTCGGCGAACACGGTCCGCGAGATCGTGCCGACGATGTAGTTGTTGGCGTCGTTCGTCCGGACCTTGAGGGCGCCGGTCTCGGGGGAGTCGCCCGAGCTGGACGCGATCCGCGCGCTGAAGTCGGCTGGCATGGTGAGCGACAGGTAGTACGTGCCGTCCTCCACGCCCTGACGCGCCTCGGCGTCGCCCACCTCGTGCCATTCGAAGACCTTGCTGTCGCGCAGGCGCTTGGTGATGTCGTCGCCCGCGGTGAGCTTCTTGCCCCCGGCGGTGGCGCCCTTGTCCTCGTTGACGAGCGCGACGGGTATCCGGTCGAGCCGGCTGTACGGGTCCCAGAAGGACCAGAGGTAGAGCGCGCCGTACAGCAGCGGCAGCAGCAAGATGGCGACGAGTGCGGCGCGCGGGAGCTTGCCCCTGCCGAACCGCTTCAGCTCAAGCGCGGCCAGTTTCGGCGATCGCATCGGCTGCCCCCTCCTCGGTGTCGGTGTTCTTGGTGTCGGCGCCGGCCTCGGCGGCGCTCGTCTTGTCCGCGTCCGTACCGCCCTCGGTGCGGGCGTCCGGCTCGGTGTCGGGCTCGGCGTCCGTTGCTGGCCCGGCGTCGGCCTCGGTGCGGGTCCGCTCGGCGTCGGCGCCGGGCTCGGTGTCCGGGGTCCGCTCGGCGCCGCCCGCGGTCGTGATCCGCAGCGCGTCCTCCGGCGCCTCGCTGCACACGGCGAGCACGGTCGTGCCGCTGTCCGCCACCGACCGGAGCAGCGCCCAGGCCTCGGCGCGGTCCGTGTCCGAGAGCTTGAGGTCCGCGTCGTCCACGGCGAGCAGTCGGGGGCCGCCGATGAGCGCGAGGGCCACGGAGAGCCGCAGTGCCTCGAGGCGCTCCAGGTCCCGTACGGAGGTCCGGTCGGCCTTGGGCAGGGCGGCCGGGTCCAGTCCGGCGGCCTCGAGCGCCGCCTCGATGCGGCCCCGGGTGGCGGCGGCGCGTTCACCCGGCGGGCGCAGCAGCGCCAGCGGGGGCCCGTCGTACCGGCGCTGCAGAAGCGCGCGCTCGCGCAGGTGTTCCGCCACGGTGAGCGACGGGTCGAGTTCGCTCACGCCGGTGACCGGGCCGAGCGCGCTGATCCGGCGTACGGCGGCCATCTTGCGGGGCAGCCGGAATCCGCCGATCTCGGCGTGGCCCTCCGCGGGGCGCATACGGCCGGTGAGCGCGAGCAGAAGGCAGGTACGGCCCGAGCCGGACGCGCCCTCGATCGCGACCAGCGAGCCGGGTTCGGCCCTGAAGGTCACGTCACGGAACACCCAGCCGCGCGGCCCCTTGAGCCCGAAGCCCTCGGCGATGACAGCGGCGCCGCGGGCTTGTGCGGTGGTCTCCACACACCCTCCCCTTTTGAACTGACCGGTCAGTGCAAAAACTATCGCGTCCTCGTGATCGATGCAAAAACCGCAGGTCAGAGGCCAGGCCCGGGGGATTGTCAGTGGTGGCCTGCACGATGGATACATACGGCCACAGCGCCGTCACACGACGACAGGAGGTTCGTCATGGCCGGCACCACCGCAGCAGCCGCCCAGCGGCGCCGCACCGGCGGCCCTGCCCCCTCACTGACCGGTCCCGCGAGCGATGTCCACCCCGTCCTGCGGCGTGCCTCGGCGCCGCCCGCCGCCCTCGCCCTGCTGGCCCAGGCCCGCGACGGCCTGGAAGAGGCGGCCACCCTTCAGGTGCCCAACGAGCGGTACGCGACCGCCCATCTCGCCGCCCTGCGCACCGCCGCCGCCGTGCTCGCCGCCCGCGGCCGCCCCGAGACCAGCGAGCGCAAACGCCAGCGCATAAGGAGCGCCTGGGACGTGCTCCCCGAGACAGCGCCCGAGCTCGCCGAGTGGAGTGCGCTGTTCGCCTCCGGCGCCGAGCGCAGGGCGCGCGCCGAAGCGGGGATACGCGGCGCCGCCACCGCCCGTGACGCGGACGACCTGGTGCGCGACGCCGCCATGTTCCTGCGCCTGGTCGAACGGCTCCTGGTACTCCAGCCGGTGCTGCCCCAGCCCCGGACGGAGGGGCCGGAAACGGGGGAAGCCGCAGGGTGACGGCTCACGGCGCCCAAGGCCATAGGGTGGGGAGCGTTCGCACCCGTCGCCGAGGAGTCAACTGCCGTGTCGGACCCTTCCCCCGCCTTCGGTCGGGAGACCACAGCGCGCCCTTCGCGCGCCTCCCTGCGTACCGCCGTGGTCTGGGACGTCCTCCAGGACGCCCTTGAGAACCGGGCCAAGGCCACCGGGAAGGACAGCCTCGACGTCCTCGACACCGGCGGCGGTTCGGGGAAGTTCGCGGTGCCCGTGGCCCGCCTCGGTCACCGTGTCACCGTGGTGGACCCCAGCCCCAACGCGCTCTTCGCGCTGGAGCGGCGCGCCGCCGAGGCGGGGCTCGCCGACCGGGTCAGCGGAGTGCAGGGAGACATCCACGGCCTCTTCGACGTGGTCGAGCGCGGCGGATTCGACGCGGTGCTCTGCCACGGCGTCCTGGAGTACGTCGAGGACCCCGCCGAGGGCGTACGCAACGCGGTGGAGGCCCTCAGGCCCGCCGGCGCGCTCAGCCTGCTCGCCGCCGGGCTCGGCGGAGCCGTCCTGGCCAGGGCGCTGGCCGGGCACTTCACCGAGGCCCGCCAGGCGCTGACCGACCCGGCGGGCCGCTGGGGCGCCGGCGACCCGGTCCCGCGCCGCTTCACCGCCGAGCAGCTGACCGAACTGGCCGACGCGGCCGGTCTCGAGGTCGGTTCCGTCCACGGTGTCCGGGTCTTCGCGGACCTGGTCCCCGGTGTCCTGGTGGACACCGAGCCGGGAGCGATCGAGGCCCTCCTCAAGCTGGAGGCCGCGGCGGCCGAGCTGCCCGCGTTCCACGCGGTCGCCACCCAGCTGCACGTCCTGGGCGAGAAGCGCGTCTGAAGCCGCCGTACCGGGCTGATCAGCGGCGCAGCGGCAGAAGGAGTACGCCACACACCCCCCGATCGCGGGCTCGGCCCCGTATGATCGGGGGACACCATCCGGCATGACGGGTCGGCCGTCGGGGAATCTAGGCCTCAACAGCCGTACCGGCATGGCGGCCCGGACTGGCGATTGGCATAGAGGGCGGGTTTCACGGGGGCGATTCCCTGCCTATCCTGAAAGGGCCGCATCCCGGTCGCCCCCGCGACCGACGACTAGGAGGACTCCGTGCCGCTCTCGGAGCACGAGCAGCGAATGCTCGAGCAGATGGAGCGAGCGCTGTACGCCGAAGATCCCAAGTTCGCGACAGCGCTCGAGGGAAGCGGGCTGCGTACGTACACCCGGCGACGGGTCTACCAGGCGGTCGCCGGCTTCTTGGTGGGTATCGCGCTCCTCATGGCCGGAATGGTCGCCCAGCAGATCTGGATCAGCGTGGTCGGTTTCCTCGTCATGCTCGGCTGCGCGGTCCTGGCAGTCACCGGATGGCGCAAGGCACCCAAGCCGGGTGAACAGCAGGCCGCCGGAGGTCCGGCGGGCCGGCAGGCCAGGCAGCGCCGCTCGATGATGCATCGGATCGAGGAGCGGTGGCAGCGTCGCCGCGATGAGCAGGGCGGCCACTGAACCGGGTCGGACAAGCTTGTGGAAAGGGTGAGGGGCGACCGCGAAGCGGTCGCCCCTCACCCTTTCCGTCGTATCGGGCCTTCCGGCCCGTCGCCCGTCTCAGCCCTGCTGCCGCGACGGGCGGCGCACAAGGCCTCTCAGCCTGTCGGCCGCCCGGCGGCGCCTCGCCGCCCAGCTTTCCCACAGCGCCGTCCAGCGCTCGGAGACGGCCCAGACCACCCGGACGGATGAGCGCGGAGCGAGCAGTGCCCGCAGCCGGCCCGCACGGCCCGCCACGGCGTCCAGCCCCGCCGCCACGAGGGCGACTTCCTCGGCCAGACCGGTCCCCGGACGGGGCTCCGGCGCGTACAGCACCTGCTCCACCGCCCTGGCCACCCGGTGCACGGCATTGGCCGGGTCCCCCTCGAGCCGGCCGAGCCGCACGATGCGCGCGGCCGTCCTGCGCGGGGTCTGCGATTCGTCGGGCGCGACGCCGTGGTCCCAGGCGATGTCGATGATCTCCTGCCAGGCCGCCAGCGTCCGGGCCACGCCGTCCGCCGCCGTCCGGCCCGTGGAGCCGAGGCGCCGGGCCCGTACCGCCCTGCGCCAGAGCATGGGCAGCAGGGGCACCAGCAGCACCAGAGCCACCCCGAGCGTCACCAGGACGATCGTCCCCGCCGGAGTTCCGGCGTCGTCCGACGGCAGGGCGCCCTGCGGGGTCGGTCCACCGCACTCCCCGATACGGCGCAGCTGCGCCGGGCAGCTCTCCGACGACGACGGCGCGCCGGACGGTGCGGCCGAGGCGCTCGACTGGGGGAGGGCCGGGCCGGTGGCCCCGGCCTCCGGCGTCTGCTCCCGCGTGTACTGGGGCACGGTGCCCCGCGTCGGCGTCGGCTCGAACCGGGTCCAGCCGACGCCCTCGAAGTACAGCTCGGGCCAGGCGTGCGCGTCCCGGTTCGTCACCGACATGGCTCCGTCGGCCACCGGGCTGCCCGGTGTGAAGCCCACCGCGACCCGGGCCGGTATCCCCAGCGTCCGGGCCATCGCGGCCATCGAGAAGGAGAAGTGGATGCAGAAGCCCTCCTTCTGCTTCAGGAACCGGGAGATCGCCTGGACCCCCGTGCCCGACGCCACCTCGGTGTCGTAGCTGAACCCGCCGTCGACCGCGAACCAGTCCTGGAGCTTCACCGCACGCTCGTAGTCGTTGGCCGCCCCCTTGGTCACCTGGAGCGCCTTTGACTTCACGTCCGCGGGCAGCGAGTCGGGCACCTTGGTGTACTCGCGCAGCAGCGCGCCCGGCGCGGGAGACGCCGTGGCCAGCTGCTCGGCCGTCGGGTTCACCCGCAGGCTGGTGACCTGGTACTGCGCGCCCTTGGTGCTCTGACCGTCGTCACCGACGAGCATCCGGCCCGCCGGCTCGTAGCGCCAGCGTCCGCCGATCGTCACCGACATCGCCGGGTAGGGCAGCGGCAGCCACTTCTGCTCATAGGCGCGCGCCGCCGAGATGTTCGTCCTGATCTCGGTCGTGCCGATGGAGCCGCCCAGACCGTCCGGCCGGGGAAACCGCTTCGGTACGTCCTGGATGGGGCGGACCGACGACTTCCAGGACGTGCCGTCGAACTGGTCCAGAGCGACGAGCCGCAGATACAGGTCCGAGGTGTCACCGGCGTTGGTCCGGTACCGCAGCCACTCGGTCTGCTCCGCCTGGTTGAGGCTGTCCTGCAGGGACACCAGCGGGTTGACGGCGGAGATCATGCCGCCACTTCCGGAGCCGCTCCCCTTGCCCGAACCGCCGAGGAGCCCGCCGCTCAGCGCGGGCAGCGCCGCCGGTACGACCAGGGCGATGCCGAGCGCGAGGACGCCGATACGGCGCCCGGTACGCACGGGGGCCAGGGCCGGGCCGCTCGTCATGTCGAAGCCGCCCGAGGCTCCGGCGGACCGGGGCGCGCCACCGAAGACCCGCCCCCACTGCGAGAGCCGGTCGCGGCTCTCGGCCAGGAGAAGCAGCAGATAGCCGGTGGCGGCCAGCAGGAACCAGAACCAGCTCGCACCGCCGCCCGCGAGGCCGGCGGCCACCGAGTACAGGGCGAGCAGCGGCAGCCCGGCCGGCGCGGCGCTGCGGAAGGTCACCGCCAGGGCGTCCACCGCGAGGCCGATCACCACCACACCACCGACGACCATCAGCAGGATGCCGTCAGTGGCGGGCGCGGGGATCGCGTACTGCCCGACATCGTCCGCGCCCGCGCTCAGCAGGACACCGAACTGCTGGAAGACCCCGGGACCGGGCAGTACACCGAGCACCGCCTGCTCACGGGCGAAGAACACCGTGAGCAGCAGCAGCGAGAGGACCGCCTGGAGCGTGACCGTCAGGGCCCGGGCCAGCGGCACCCGCCGCGTCACCGCGCCCACGCCGCTCTGGACCGCCAGCAGGAACGCCGCCTGGACGATCCAGGCCGCTTCGTCGACCAGCGGCAGCAGCGCGCCCGCCGCCATCAGCGTGGCGGCGAAGGCGCAGAGCGTCAGCCTCCCGCGACCGCTCATGACCATCCCCCAGAGAGTTCCGTCGTGCCACCGGCCGGAGCACCGGCGTCGGTGCCCTCCCGGCCCGCACCACGCCAAAGGTCGGCGAGCGGCGTCCCGGGCGGCACGGCCATCGCCGTCCACCCGGCCTCGCGCAGCTGCCGCAGCCGCTCGGTGACCGCACCGGACACCGCGCCGCCGGTCAGCCAGGTCCCGCTGTCCAGGAGGAAGGCGACGGCCGCGCCACTGCGCCACCGCATCCGCGCGGCCACTGCCGCCTGCTCCTCGTCCAGATCGCCGAAGAAGGCGACCAGCAGACCCTCGTTGCCGCCGCGGAGCACGTCGTAGGCGCGGGAGAGCCCGCCCCCCTCGGAGTGGTCGACGACCGCGAGGGTGTCCATCAGCAGGCCCGCCGCGTCGGCGGACTGCTGGTTCGAGCCGGCGAAACCGTCGGAGCCGTCGCCGGGCACCGCGCTGCCCGTGTCCGTCACCAGACGCACCGCGAAGCCCCGCTCCAGCATGTGCACCAGCGCGGACGCCGCGCCCGACACCGCCCACTCGAACGCGGAGTCCGGCCCCGCGCCCTGGTAGGCGATCCGGCGGGTGTCCAGCAGCACCGTGCACCGGGCGCGCTGCGGCTGCTCCTCGCGGCGCACCATCAGTTCGCCGTAGCGGGCGGTGGAGCGCCAGTGGACGCGGCGCAGGTCGTCGCCGTGGCGGTACGTACGGGGGATGACGTCGTCGTCACCGGCCAGCGCCAGCGAGCGCTGCCGTCCGTCGCCGTACCCGGCGGCCTCGCCCGCGAGCCGCACCGGCGGCAGCGGTTCGGTCCGGGGGATGACGGTGAGGGTGTCGTACGAGCTGAAGGCGCGGGTCAGTTCGCACATTCCGAACGGGTCGCTCAGCCGCAGCTGCAGCGGGCCGAGCGGATACCGGCCGCGCAGGTCGGAGCGGACCCGGTAGGACACCTCGCGCCGGCCGCCCGCCTCCACCCGGTCCAGGACGAACCGGGGCCGCGGCCCCAGGACGTAGGGCACATGGTCCTGGAGCATCAGCAGACCCGTGGGGAGCCGCGAGACGTTGTCCATCCGCAGATGCACCCGGGCCTCGGAGCCCGCCGGTACGCGCTGCGGAGCCAGCCGCCGGCTGCTCGCCACCCGGTAGCGGGTGCGGTACAGCACGGCCACACACACCAGTGGCAGCACCGCGAGCAGCAGCCCCACCCGCAGCAGATCGCCCTGGCCCAGGACATAGGCACAGATCGCCGCCGCGATCCCGGCGGCGAGGAAGGACCGGCCGCGGGTCGTCAGACCACCGAGAGCGGCCCGCAGACCGCCCTTGCCCCTGCCCTCGCCGTCCGGGGCCTCGGCCCCGTCGGCCGCCATCACAGCCGCCGTACGCCGGGGTGCTGCTGGCCGAAGAGCGGGCCCGCGGGCGTCGCGGGCGGTGATGCGGCGGGCACGGGGGTGCGCTGGAGGATGTCGAGGACGACCTGCTCCGCCGTGCGCCGGTTCAGCTGGGCCTGGGCGGTGGGCATCAGCCGGTGCGCGAGCACCGGCACGGCCAGGGCCTGGATGTCGTCGGGAAGCGCGTACTCCCGCCCGCTCAGCGCGGCCGTCGCCTTCGCGGCACGCAGCAGATGCAGGGTGGCGCGCGGGGACGCCCCGAGTCTCAGGTCGGGATGGGTCCGGGTCGCGGCGACCACGTCCACCGCGTACCTCCTGACCGAGTCGGCCACATGGACCGAGCGCACCGCGTCGATGAGCTTGAGGATGTCGTGGGCGTGCGCCACCGGCTGGAGGTCGTCGAGCGGGGACACCGCGCCGTGCACGTCCAGCATCTGCAGCTCGGCCTCGGCGCTCGGATAGCCAATGGACACCCGGGCCATGAACCGGTCACGCTGCGCCTCGGGCAGCGGGTAGGTGCCCTCCATCTCCACCGGGTTCTGGGTGGCCACCACCATGAACGGCGTGGGCAGCTCGTAGGTCTGCCCGTCGATGGTGACCTGACGCTCCTCCATCGACTCCAGCAGCGCCGACTGCGTCTTGGGCGAGGCGCGGTTGATCTCGTCGCCGATCACGATCTGGGCGAAGATCGCGCCGGGCTTGAACTCGAAGTCCCGCCGCTGCTGGTCGTAGATCGAGACACCGGTGATGTCCGACGGCAGCAGGTCGGGCGTGAACTGGATGCGCCGCACCGAGCAGTCGATGGAGCGCGCGAGGGCCTTGGCCAGCATGGTCTTGCCCACGCCGGGGACATCCTCGAGCAGGAGATGTCCCTCGGCGAGCAGCACGGTCAGAGCCGTGCGTACGACCTCCGGCTTGCCCTCGATCACGCTCTCCACCGACATGCGGACACGCTCCGCTGTGGTGGTCAGATCTGTGAGGCTCGCTCGATCGTCATAGGTCGTCACACGGCCCTCCTCGGCCCGTTCCACGGGCCGAAGCGCAACAGTCGGCCCGGCCCACCCCAAAACGACACCTGGCCCGGGTCGTTCCGGGGGGTGTCACACCCGCATTCTTGTTGCCGTTGCCGGGTTGTGTCACTCGCCTGTGGACAACGGGGTGGGATATGTCGGGGTTGCCGTGGTTTCTGCCCTCGGCCCTCGCGAAAATCCGAGCATACGGATCAGGACGCGGGGTCGATCTCCCTCAGCAGACCGGTGGTCACGTCGAACACGAAACCGCGTACGTGGTCGGTGTGCACCAGGAACGGCGAAGTCCGCACCCGCTGCATCGACTGCCGCACGTCCTGGTCGACGTCGCGGAAGGCCTCGACCGCCCACGACGGCCGCTGCCCGACCTCGTCCTCGAGCTCGTGCCGGAAGTCCTCGGTGAGGGACTCCAGGCCGCAGTTCGTGTGGTGCACGAGCATCACGCTGCGCGTGCCGAGGGCGCGCTGGCTGATGGTGAGCGAGCGGATCACGTCGTCGGTGACCACACCGCCGGCGTTGCGGATCGTGTGGCAGTCACCGAGTTCCAGGCCTAGCGCGGCGTGCAGGTCGAGCCTGGCGTCCATGCAGGCGACCACGGCCACCTGGAGCACGGGCCGTGCGTCCATTCCCGGGTCGGTGAATCCGGCGGCGTAGCGCGTGTTCGCCTCGACGAGACGGTCGGTGACCGTGCCGCCGGTGCGTATCGCGTTGGCGGGGGAGTGCGCGGAAGTCGACATGGCTTAGACGTTAATGGTCACAGGGGCTGAGGTCCTGCTGTGAGAGCGGACAAAGAACGTCAATGAGCATTGTTGTGAGGTAACCCACAGGTACGCATAGGGGTCGTCCGAACGGGTGAAGTGTCCCGATCATCCTCTTGGTCCAGACGCCCCCTGCGACGCGCTGGCCGGTTGATTGACCGGGCGGGCCAGTGGACTAAAGTGACGCGAAGTTCACGGAGACATTGAGCATTTTCCGCAGTTTCTCCCCCGCGTGTGCGGCGAAACGTGCGGCTCGGCCTCCTCCCGCTCGCCGGTCGGCCGACGCCCTTTCCCGGCGCCGGCGGGCCTGTCCTTCCCGAGCGGGGTGGGGACCCGGCAGTACGTACGTCGCGCCGGATCTGAGAGGGCCCATTGAGCGACTCCCGACACGTCCCGGTGATGCTCCAGCGGTGCCTGGACATGTTGGCCCCGGCTCTGCGGCGCCCGGGAGCGGTGGTCGTCGACTGCACGCTCGGCCTCGGCGGTCACAGCGAGGCGCTGCTCCAGCAGTTCCCCGAGGCGCGTCTGATCGCGCTCGACCGGGACAAGGAGGCCCTGCGGCTCTCCGGCGAACGTCTCGCCCCCTTCGGTGACCGGGCCACCCTGGTCCACGCCGTCTACGACGAGCTGCCCGAGGTACTGGAACGCCTGGGCACCCCCAAGGTCGACGGCATCCTCTTCGACCTGGGCGTCTCCTCGATGCAGCTCGACGAGGCGGACCGCGGCTTCGCCTACGCGCAGGACGCCCCGCTCGACATGCGGATGGACCAGACGACCGGGGTGAGCGCCGCCGAGGTGCTCAACACCTACCCGGCGGGCGAGCTGGTGCGGATCCTGCGGGCGTACGGGGAGGAGAAGCAGGCCAAGCGGATCGTCTCCGCGATCGTCCGGGAGCGCGAGAAGGAGCCGTTCTCGCACAGCGCCCGGCTGGTCGAGCTGATCCGCGACTCCCTGCCGCAGGCCGCCAAGCGCACCGGGGGCAATCCCGCGAAGCGCACCTTCCAGGCCCTGCGCATCGAGGTCAACGGCGAGCTGAGCGTCCTGGAGCGGGCGATCCCCGCCGCCGTGGAGGCGCTCGCCGTGGGCGGCCGGATCGCCGTCCTCTCGTACCACTCGCTGGAGGACCGGCTGGTCAAGCAGGTCTTCGCGGCGGGCGCGGCCACGACCGCGCCGCCCGGTCTGCCGGTCGTGCCGGAGCGCTACCAGCCGCGGCTGAAGCTCCTCACGCGCGGCGCAGAACTCCCGACGGAGGAGGAGATCGCCGAGAACCGGCGGGCGGCCCCCGCGCGGCTCAGGGGCGCGGAGCGCATCAGGGAGTCTGTGTGACGAAAGGGGCCAAGGGGGGCAAGGAGTCGCTGAAGGGGCCGGCCGCGCGGCTGTCGCGGCTGATGCCGTCCGGGCCCACCGCCGCCGCCCGTACCCCCTTCGTCCTGCTCGTCGTCCTGCTGCTCGGAGGCGGCCTCATCACCCTCCTGCTGCTCAACTCCTCGCTCAACCAAGGGTCCTTCAGGCTCAGCGAGCTCAGGAAGCAGACCACCGAGCTGACCGACGAGCAGCAGGCCCTCCAGCGGGACGTGGACGACTACTCCGCCCCCGACGCGCTGGCGCGCCGTGCCAAGGAGCTCGGCATGGTCCCCGGGGGCAGCCCCGTCTTCCTCGATCCGGACGGCACCGTCCGCGGGCAGCCGCGCAAGGCCTCCGAGCCGCCACCCGACCCGACGGCATCGGCCGCCCCGCCGTCGGCTCCGGCCTCCCCGCCCGCCCAGGGCCGGCCGTCCACACCCCCCGCGGCCTCTCCCTCGGCCAGGACGTCCTCCGAGAAGCCCGCCGCCCAGCAGCCCGCCCCGACGACCTCCGGCAGGTGACGCAGTGCCCCCGGCAGTGCCCCCGAAGGATCAGCCGCGCCGCCGCGTGCCGGGCCCCGCGCGCCCCCGGCCCGCCGCCCGCCCCGCCCAGCGCCGCCCCCGCCCCGCGGGCGGGCCCGCCGCCCGGCCGCGCACGATCCGCCTGGGCAGCCCGCGCCCCCGGCTCCGTCTGGTCAGTCTCGGTCTGACGCTGGTGATGCTGGCCTTCGTCCTGCGGCTCCTCCAGGTGCAGGCCGTCGACGCCTCCGCCTTCGCCGCCAAGGCGGAGAAGAACCGCTACCTGAGCCACACGCTGAGCGCGGAGCGAGGTGAGATCACCGACCGTTCCGGCATCGCGCTCGCCGCCAGCGTCGACGCGTACGACATCACCGCCGACCCGAAGATGTTCACGCCCGAGGACAGCAAGGTGCCCGACGCGCCCGAACAGGCCGCGGCCCTCCTCGCCCCCATCCTCGGCAAGAACCCCGCCGAGCTCACCAGGAGGCTCAAGGCCCCCAAGTCCCGCTACACCGTGCTGGCGCGCCGTCAGACCCCCCAGGTCTGGAAGCAGATCAAAGACCTGAAGAACGTCTTCGCCGAAAAGGCACGCACCGGCAAGGCCAAGGGCGGCAGCGGAGTCAGCGTGCTCGCCGGCATCTTCAACGAGACCAGCAGCAAGCGCGTGTACCCCAACGGGCAGTTGGCCGCCGGGATACTGGGCTACGTCAACGCCGACGGCCGGGGCGGCGGCGGCCTGGAGTCGATGCTCGACCAGCAGCTGGCCGGCAAGGACGGCGAGATCACCTTCGCGCAGGCCGGCGGACGCCGGGTTCCCACCGCCGGAGCGCGCGAGACCCCCGCCGTCCCCGGCTCCGACATCGAGCTGACCATCGACCGGGACATCCAGTGGTCCGCCCAGCAGGCCATCACCGAGCAGGTGCAGAAGTCCAAGGCCGACCGCGGGTACGTGATAGTGCAGAACACCAGGACCGGCGAGGTCCTGGCGATGGCCAACGCCCCCGGCTTCGACCCCAACGACCTCTCGCAGGCCAACTCCGCCGCGATGGGCAATGCCGCGCTCCAGGACGTCTACGAGCCGGGCTCCACCAGCAAGGTGATGTCCATGGCCGCCGTCCTGGAGGAGGGCAAGGCGGCCCCCGACACCCATGTCACCGTCCCCAACCGGCTCCATCGCGGCGACCGGCTCTTCAAGGACGACATCGACCACCCGACCTGGTACCTGACGCTCAACGGCGTCCTCGCCAAGTCCAGCAACATCGGAACCATCCTGGCCACCGGGCAGCTAGGCGACAACCAGGCCGAGGCCAACGAGGTCCTCTACTCCTACCTCCACAAGTTCGGCATCGGCAGGCCCTCCGGGCTCGGCTATCCGGGCGAGACCTCCGGCATCCTCGCCAGGCCGGGGGACTGGTCGACGTCGCAGCAGTACACGATCCCCTTCGGCCAGGGCCTCTCGCTCAACGCCATGCAGGCCGCGTCGGTCTACTCGACCATCGCCAACGGCGGCGTACGCATCGCGCCCACGCTGGTCCGCGGCACCCGCGGACCGGACGGGCGCTTCACCCCCGCCCCCGCGCCCGAGCAGACACGGGTCGTCAGCGAGAAGACCGCCAAGACCCTCGCCCAGATGCTCGAATCGGTCGTCGGAAGCGAAGAGGGCACCGGCACCAAGGCAGCCATCCCCGGCTACCGCGTCGCGGGCAAGACGGGAACGGCCAACCGCGTCGATCCGGCCACCGGCCGCTACAAGGGCTACACCGCCTCCTTCGCGGGCTTCGCCCCCGCCGACAACCCCCAGATCACCGTCTACTGCGCCATCCAGAACCCCACCAAGGGCAGTTACTTCGGCGGCCAGATCTGCGGACCCATCTACAAGAAGGTCATGGAGTTCGCCCTGAAGACCCTGCACGTCGCCCCGACCGGCACACAGCCGCCCCGGCTGCCGGTCACCTTCAAGCCCAGTGCGTGAGCCCGTGGGAGGCACCAGTGACAACGATCACCCCCGAACCCGGGAACCGGAATTCCCGCCACGTGGCCCCGGGGGCCTCATTTCGCCCTGCGCCGGGTGGGCCCGGTACGCTCACCGCCGTGCCACACGCTGATCAGTACCGAACCGCCCCGCCCCGCCCGGACCAGGTCCGCCCGACCCCTCTCGGTGACCTGGCCGCCCGGCTCGGTGTCGAGACGCCGGGCAGCGCCGAGGTCACCGGCATCACCCACGACTCGCGGGCGGTACGCCCCGGGGACGTGTACGCCGCACTGCCCGGCGCCCGGCTCCACGGCGCCGACTTCGCCGACCAGGCCGCGGGCCTGGGAGCCGTCGCGATCCTCACCGACCCGACCGGCGTCGAACGCGCCGCCGCCACGGGCCTGCCGGTCCTGGTCGCCGACGATCCGCGCGGCCGGATGGGCGAGCTCGCCGCCGAGATCTACGGCCGGCCGGGCAGCGACCTCCTCCAGATCGGCATCACCGGCACCTCCGGCAAGACCACCACGGCCTACCTCGTGGAGGGCGGCCTCAGGGCGGCCGGCCACCGGACCGGACTGATCGGTACCGTCGAGATGCGCATCGGCGACGAGCGCATCAAGTCCGAGCGGACCACCCCCGAAGCCACCGACCTCCAGGCGCTGTTCGCGGTCATGCGCGAACGCGGCGTCGAATCGGTCGCCATGGAGGTCTCCAGCCACGCCCTGGTGCTCGGCCGGGTCGACGGATGCGTCTTCGACGTCGCCGTCTTCAACAACCTCAGCCCGGAACACATGGAGTTCCACTCCGACATGGAGGACTACTTCCGGGCCAAGGCGCAGCTGTTCACCCCGCAGCGCTCCCGCGAAGCGGTCGTCAACCTCGACGACGAGTACGGCAGGAGGCTCGTGAAGGAGGCGACCGTCCCGGTCACCACCTTCTCCGCCGAGGGCCACCCGGACGCCGACTGGCGTGCCGAGGGCACCGATCTGCGGCAGAACAGCAGCACGTTCACCGTGGTCGGCCCGGAGGGCGAGCGGATCTCCGCCACGGCCCCGCTGCCGGGCGCGTTCAACGTCGCCAACACCCTCGCCGCCGTCGTCACCCTCGCCGTCGCCGGAGTCGACCCGCAGACCGCGGCGGACGGCATCGCCGCCGTCCCCGGCGTCCCGGGCCGCCTGGAGCGCGTCGACGCCGGCCAGCCGTACCTCGCGGTCGTCGACTACGCCCACAAGACGGACGCCGTCGAATCGGTCCTGCGCTCCCTGCGCAAGGTCACCGAGGGCAGGATCCACGTCGTCATCGGCTGCGGCGGCGACCGCGACACCACCAAGCGGGGCCCCATGGGCGCCGCCGCGGCCCGCCTCGCCGACACCGCCGTACTGACCTCCGACAACCCCCGCTCCGAGGACCCCCTCGCCATCCTCGCCGCGATGCTCGCCGGCGCCGCCGAGGTGCCGGTGCACGAGCGCGGCGACGTGCTCGTCGACGCCGACCGGGCCGCCGCGATCGCCGCGGCCGTCGCCCGGGCGGAGCCCGGCGACACCGTGCTCGTCGCGGGCAAGGGCCATGAACAGGGCCAGGACATCCACGGGGTGGTACGCCCCTTCGACGACCGCCAGGTCCTGCGCGAGGCCATCGTGGCGCGCGCCGCCGGCACGGAACACCCGGCGGAGCGTGCCCATCGACCCGAGAACAGTCAGGGATAAGTTGTGATCGCCCTCTCCCTCGCCGAGATCGCCGCCATCGTCGGCGGGCAGTCGTACGACATACCGGATGAGACCGTCCAGGTCACCGGGCCCGTCGTCATCGACTCCCGTGAGGTGGAGACCGGCAGCCTCTTCGCCGCCTTCGTCGGTGAACAGGTCGACGGCCACGACTACGCGCGACGCGCCTTCGACGCGGGCGCCGTGGCCGTCCTGGCCGCCCGGCCCGTCGGCGTCCCGGCCCTCGTCGTCGACGACGTCCAGCGGGCGCTCGGCGCCCTCGCGCGCGCCGTCGTGGAACGCCTGGGCACCGACGTCGTCGCCCTCACCGGCTCGGCGGGCAAGACCTCCACCAAGGACCTGATCGCCCAGGTCCTGCAGCGCCACGCCCCGACCGTGTGGACGCCCGGCTCCCTCAACAACGAGATCGGGCTGCCCCTCACGGCGCTGCGCGCGACCGGGGAGACCCGGCACCTCGTCCTGGAGATGGGCGCGCGCGGCATCGGCCACATCCGCTACCTCACCGGTCTGACGCCCCCGCGGATCGGTGTCGTGCTCAACGTGGGGACCGCGCACATCGGCGAGTTCGGCGGCCGTGAGCAGATCGCCGTGGCCAAGGGCGAGCTCGTCGAGTCCCTGCCGTCGGCGGAGGAGGGCGGTGTGGCGGTCCTCAACGCCGACGACCCGCTCGTCCGCGCCATGGCGGCGCGGACGAAGGCGCGCGTGGTCCTCTTCGGGGAGGCCGACGAGGCCGCCGTACGTGCCGAGAATGTCCGTCTCACAGAGAATGGACAGCCTGCTTTCAAGCTTCACACACCCACCGGGTGCAGCGACGTGACCTTGCGCCTGTACGGTGAGCACCACGTGTCGAACGCGCTCGCCGCGGCCGCCGTCGCCCATGAGCTGGGCATGTCCGTCGACGAGATCGCCACCGCGCTCTCCGAGGCGGACACCCTCTCCCGCTGGCGCATGGAGGTCACCGAGCGTGCGGACGGCGTGAAGGTCGTCAACGACGCCTACAACGCGAACCCCGAGTCCATGCGAGCCGCCCTGCGCGCGCTCGCGGCCATGGGCAAGGCCGCTGAGGCCCGAGGGGGTCGTACGTGGGCGGTGCTCGGTCCGATGGCCGAGCTCGGCGACTCTTCGCTCGCCGAGCACGACGCGGTCGGGCGGCTCGCCGTCCGGCTCAACGTCAGCAAGCTCGTCGCAGTCGGGGGCAGGGAAGCGTCCTGGCTGCAACTGGGCGCATATAACGAGGGTTCGTGGGGTGAGGAGTCGGTGCACGTGTCCGACGCGCGGGCGGCGGTCGACCTGTTGCGCAGTGAGCTGCGCCCGGGAGACGTCGTGCTGGTGAAGGCTTCCAGGTCGGTCGGGCTCGAGCGGGTCGCCCTGGCACTGCTCGAGAACACTGCGGCGTCCTCCGACAGCAGCGGAAAGGTCGCCGGACGATGAGGCAGATCCTCTTCGCGGGGGCCATCGGCCTCTTCCTGACCCTGGTCGGCACTCCGCTGCTGATCAAACTCCTGGCCCGCAAGGGGTACGGGCAGTTCATCCGGGACGACGGCCCGCGCAGCCACGGCAGCAAGAAGGGCACGCCCACCATGGGCGGTATCTCCTTCATCCTGGCCACGCTGATCGCGTACGCGCTCGCCAAGGTCATCACCGGTGAGGACCCGACCTTCTCGGGCGTCCTGGTGCTCTTCCTGATGGCGGGCATGGGACTGGTCGGCTTCCTCGACGACTACATCAAGATCGTCAAGCAGCGGTCGCTGGGCCTGCGGGCCAAGGCGAAGATGGCCGGCCAGCTGATCGTCGGCATCGCCTTCGCGGTGCTGTCCCTCCAGTTCGCCGACCTCCGCGGCCTCACCCCCGCCTCCACCAAGCTCTCCTTCATCACGGACTTCGGCTGGGCGATCGGGCCGGTGCTGTTCGTCGTGTGGGCGCTGTTCATGATTCTCGCCATGTCGAACGGCGTGAACCTGACGGACGGTCTGGACGGCCTGGCCACCGGCGCGTCGGTGATGGTCTTCGGCGCCTACACCTTCATCGGGCTGTGGCAGTTCCAGGAGTCCTGCGCCAACGCGGTGACCCTGACCAACCCCAACGCCTGCTTCGAAGTACGCGATCCGCTGGACCTGGCCGTCGTCGCCTCCGCGCTGATGGGTGCCTGCTTCGGCTTCCTGTGGTGGAACACCTCCCCCGCCAAGATCTTCATGGGCGACACCGGCTCGCTGGCCCTCGGCGGCGCGCTCGCCGGCCTCGCCATCTGCTCCCGTACGGAGCTGCTGCTCGCCCTGCTCGGCGGCCTCTTCGTGATGATCACCATGTCCGTGGTCATCCAGGTCGGCTCGTTCAAGATGACCGGCAAGCGGGTCTTCCGAATGGCCCCACTCCAGCACCACTTCGAACTCAAGGGATGGTCCGAAGTCCTCGTGGTGGTCCGGTTCTGGATCATCCAGGGCATGTGCGTGATCGTCGGCCTCGGTCTCTTCTACGCGGGATGGGCAGCGGACAAGTGAGTACGCCGGACTGGCAGGGCAAGAAGGTCACCGTCGCCGGACTCGGGGTCAGCGGTATCCCCGCCGCCCGCGTCCTGCACGGCCTCGGCGCGATCGTCACCGTCGTCAACGACGGCGACGACGAACGCTCCCGGGCCCAGGCGGCGGAGCTGGAGGCCGAGGGGATCACCGTCCGCCTCGGCGACGGCGCCACCCTGCCGGCCGGCACCGAACTGATCGTCACCACCCCGGGCTGGCAGCCCGGCAAGCCGCTCTTCGCGGCCGCCGCGGAGGCGGGCGTCGAGGTGTGGGGCGACGTCGAACTGGCCTGGCGGCTCAGGGGACCCGACGCGGCGCCCTGGCTCGCGGTCACCGGGACCAACGGCAAGACCACGACCGTGCGGATGCTCGCCTCGATCCTCGAGGCGGCCGGCCTGCGGACCGCGGCCGTCGGCAACATCGGCGTCTCGCTCCTCGACGCCGTCCTGGGCGAGGAGACCTACGACGTCCTCGCCGTCGAACTCTCCAGCTACCAGCTGCACTGGGCGCCCTCCCTGCGCGCCCACTCCGGGGCCGTGCTCAACCTTGCCCCCGACCACCTCGACTGGCACGGCTCCATGGAGGCGTACGCCGCCGACAAGGGCCGGATCTACGAAGGCAACACGGTCGCCTGCGTCTACAACGTCGCCGACAGCGCCACCGAGGACCTGGTCCGCGAGGCCGACGTCGAGGAGGGCTGCCGCGCGATCGGCTTCACCCTCGGCACACCCGGACCCTCCCAGCTCGGAGTCGTCGACGGCATCCTGGTCGACCGCGCCTTCGTCGAGAACCGGCAGAAGCAGGCCCAGGAACTCGCCGAGACCGGGGACGTCAACCCGCCGGCCCCGCACAACATCGCCAACGCGCTCGCCGCGGCCGCCCTGGCACGCGCCTTCGGCGTCACGCCGGCCGCCGTACGGGACGGACTGCGGGCCTTCCGCCCGGACCCGCACCGCATCGAGCACGTCGAGGAGATCGACGGCGTCAACTACATCGACGACTCCAAGGCCACCAACACGCACGCGGCCGAGGCCTCCCTGGCGGCCTACGACCCGATCGTCTGGATCGCCGGAGGCCTCGCCAAGGGCGCGACCTTCGACGAGATCGTCGAGAAGGCGGCGAAGCGTCTGCGCGGTGTCGTCCTGATCGGCGCCGACCGGGCCCTGATCCGGGAAGCCCTGGCGCGACACGCGCCCGAGGTCCCGGTCGTCGACCTCGACCGGACCGACACTGGGGCGATGTCCGCGGCGGTCCAGGAAGCGGCACGTCTCGCCCGGCCCGGAGACACGGTGCTGCTGGCCCCGGCCTGTGCCTCGATGGACATGTTCGTCAACTACAACAAGCGAGGCGAGGCGTTCGCGGACGCGGTCCGCGCTCTCGCCGCCACGCGCGGCTGACCAGCCATCAGGTCCGGCCGCGCCGGGCACGACTGGAGGGGACAGCGACCATGCCGCCGGACGACACCGCCCAAGGCCCCGCCGGTGGGCGTCCGCACGCCCCCGGGCCCATCCCGGCCGCCGGCCGGCCGGCGGCCCTCCAGGCCGCCACGACGAGCGCCACGGACGCGGTACGCGCCGGCGCCCGCGCACTCGCCGACCGGGCGGCCGCGGCCCTCCGGGCCCTCGTCCCCGCCCCCGTCCCCGCGCTCGCCGGCGCGCCCGGCCTCGCTCTGCGCAGCGGCACCGCGGGCACCGGCAGGCCGCCCGCCGCACGCGGCGGCGCACGCGGCACCGGCGGCTCCTCCGGCGGGCCGCGCGGCAGCGGCATCCGGCGCGCCTACGAGCAGGCGCGCCGGGCCTGGGACCGGCCCCTGACCGCGTACTACGTGATCCTCGGCGCCGGCCTCCTCATCACCGCCCTGGGCCTGGTGATGGTCTACTCCGCGTCCATGATCAAGGCGCTGGAACTGGCCAAGCCCGCCACCTACTTCTTCCGCAAGCAGTTCCTGGCCGCCGTCATCGGCACCGGACTGCTGCTCCTCGCCTCCCGGATGCCGGTCAAACTGCACCGCGCGCTCGCCTACCCCCTGCTGATGGGCACCGTCTTCCTGATGATCCTGGTGCAGATCCCCGGGATAGGAATGTCCGTCAACGGCAACCAGAACTGGATCTACCTGGGCGGTCCGTTCCAGCTCCAGCCCAGTGAGTTCGGCAAGCTCGCCCTGATCCTGTGGGGAGCCGATCTGCTCGCCCGCAAGCAGGCCAGACGGCTGCTGACCCAGTGGAAGCACATGCTGGTACCGCTCGTCCCCGTCGCCTTCCTGCTCCTCGGGCTCATCATGCTCGGCGGCGACATGGGCACGGCGATCATCCTCACCGCGATCCTCTTCGGTCTCCTGTGGCTGGCGGGGGCGCCCACCCGGCTCTTCGCCGGGGTGCTCGCGATCGCCGGTGTGGTCGGTGTGCTGCTCATCAAGACGAACGCCAACCGGATGTCCCGGCTCGGCTGCGTCGGCGCCATCGACCTCGGACCCAAGGGCGAGTGCTGGCAGGCCGTGCACGGCATCTATGCTCTGGCGTCGGGCGGATGGTTCGGTTCCGGTCTGGGTGCCAGTGTGGAAAAATGGGGCCAACTGCCGGAACCGCACACCGACTTCATCTTCGCCATCACCGGGGAGGAACTGGGTCTGGCGGGGACGCTGTCGGTACTCGCCCTGTTCGCGGCTCTAGGCTATGCGGGTATCCGCGTGGCCGGACGCACGGAGGATCCCTTCGTCAGGTATGCCGCGGGAGGCGTGACCACCTGGATCACGGCCCAGGCCGTGGTCAACATTGGTGCGGTGCTCGGTCTGCTGCCGATCGCCGGTGTCCCGCTCCCGCTGTTCTCCTACGGCGGATCGGCCCTGCTGCCGACCATGTTCGCCGTCGGGCTGCTGATCGCCTTCGCGCGAGAGGAGCCCGCCGCGAAAGCGGCCCTGGCCATGCGCCGGCCCGGAATGGGCAGGCGAGCCGGGATGAGATGGAAGTCGATGCGACGGCGCGTCAAGAAGCGTCCGTCCGGAGAGCGGTGAATTTCGGTGCATGTCGTACTCGCTGGTGGGGGGACCGCCGGCCACATCGAGCCGGCGCTCGCCCTCGCCGATGCCCTGCGCAGGCAGGACCCCAGTGTGGGAATCACGGCCCTCGGGACGGAGAAGGGGCTGGAGACCCGGCTGGTGCCCGAGCGGGGCTACGAGTTGGCGCTCATCCCCGCCGTACCGCTGCCCCGTAAGCCCACCCCCGAGCTGATCACCGTGCCCGGACGGCTGCGCGGCACCATCAAGGCCGCCGAGCAGATCCTGGAGCGCACCAAGGCCGACTGCGTCGTCGGCTTCGGCGGCTATGTGGCCCTGCCCGGTTATCTCGCCGCCAAGCGGCTCGGAGTGCCGATCGTCGTCCACGAGGCCAACGCCCGGCCCGGACTCGCCAACAAGATCGGTTCGCGCTACGCGGCCGGGGTGGCCGTCGCCACGCCGGACAGCAAGCTGCGCAACGCCCGCTACATCGGCATCCCGCTGCGCCACTCCATCGCCACGCTGGACCGCGCCCGGGTCCGCCCCGAGGCACGTGCCGCCTTCGGCCTCGACCCCGGTCTGCCGACGCTGCTCGTCTCCGGCGGCTCGCAGGGCGCCCGGCGCCTCAACGAGGTCGTCCAGCAGATCGCTCCGGTGCTCCAGCGCTCCGGGATCCAGATCCTGCACGCGGTCGGCCCGAAGAACGAACTGCCGCGCGTCGACAACATGCCCGGGATGCCGCCCTACATCCCGGTACCGTACGTGGACCGGATGGACCTCGCGTACGCGGCGGCCGACATGATGCTCTGCCGCGCGGGCGCGATGACCGTCGCCGAACTCTCCGCCGTGGGCCTGCCCGCCGCATACGTCCCGCTGCCGATCGGCAACGGCGAACAGCGGCTCAACGCCCAGCCGGTGGTCAAGGCCGGCGGCGGACTGCTGGTCGACGACGCGGAGCTGACCCCGCAGTGGGTCCAGGGCAATGTCCTGCCCGTGCTCGCCGATCCGCACCGGCTGTACGAGATGTCCCGCGCCGCCGCCGAGTTCGGCCGCCGGGACGCCGACGATCTGCTGGTCGGCATGGTGTACGAGGCGATTGCGGCACGCCGGCAGGCGTGAGAAGGCAGGGAGCATGGCCGGACCGACGACCGCCGAGCGGGGCGCACGGACACCGAAGGGCTCGTCGGCCCGGCCACCGCGTCAGGCGGCGCCGCCCCACCGCCCCCTGCTGCCCGCCGGCCGTGCGCTGCTGCTGACGGCGATCGCGATCGCGCTCGCCGCCGGCGGAATCTGGTTGCTGTACGGCTCCTCGTGGCTCCGGGTGGAGCACGTGGAGACCACCGGCGTAGAGGTTCTGACGCCGGATGAGGTCGAGAGCGTCGCGGCGGTCCCGATCGGCGCGCCGCTGATTTCCGTCGACACGGGTGCGATTGAGGAACGTCTGCGGGAGAAATTGCCCCGTATCGACTCGGTCGACGTCGTCCGTTCCTGGCCGACCGGTATCGGCCTGAAGGTGACCGAGAGAAAGCCGGTTCTCCTTGTTGAAAAGGGCGGAAAGTTCATCGAAGTGGACGCGAAGGGTGTGCGTTTCGCCACGGTGGACAAAGCCCCGCAAGGCGTGGCGCTGCTCCGGATGGCGGCCGACGGGTCCCCGAGTCTGCGCCGCTTCGACACCGCCCGGCTGCTGCGTGAGGCAGTAGGCGTGACGGGCGAACTCCCCGAGAAAATCGCGAAGGACACCCGTGTCGTCAGGGTGGTCTCGTACGACTCCATCACCCTGGAGCTCGGCGGCGGGCGCACGGTGTTCTGGGGCAGTGGTGAGGACGGCGAGGCCAAGGCCCAGGTCCTGACCGCCCTGATGAAGGCGGTGCCCAAAGCGGGGCACTTCGACGTCAGCGCTCCGAGTGCCCCTGCGGCGTCGGGGAGTTGACGCGCATCGCCGCTGGCCAGCACCCTGGTTGGTCAGCGCTATGGGTGATCACATAGGGTGAAAAGAAAAACGGGAGGTTCGGCGTGTTCGTTGAACGTGCGCCACTTGTCGACTTAGTGTCCTGTTCGGAAGAGTCCAGCGAACAGACACACTGGTAACCCTAAACTTCAACGTTAGGGTTTGGGTCGGCGTTTCGGACCGTCCCATCGGCATCCGTCGTCGCGACGCGACTAGCACCGCGCAGCGACGACACGTAACTCGAGGCGAGAGGCCTTCGACGTGGCAGCACCGCAGAACTACCTCGCAGTCATCAAGGTCATCGGTGTCGGCGGCGGTGGTGTCAATGCCATCAACCGAATGATCGAGGTCGGCCTCAAGGGCGTCGAGTTCATCGCGATCAACACCGATGCGCAAGCTCTGTTGATGAGCGACGCCGACGTCAAGCTCGACGTCGGCCGTGAACTGACCCGTGGCCTCGGCGCCGGGGCCAACCCCGCAGTCGGTCGCAAGGCGGCAGAGGACCACCGTGAGGAGATCGAGGAGGTCCTCAAGGGGGCCGACATGGTCTTCGTCACCGCCGGCGAAGGCGGCGGCACCGGCACCGGCGGCGCACCCGTCGTCGCCAACATCGCGCGCTCGCTCGGCGCCCTGACGATCGGTGTGGTCACCCGCCCGTTCACCTTCGAGGGCCGGCGTCGCGCCAACCAGGCGGAGGACGGCATCGCCGAGCTCCGCGAAGAGGTCGACACCCTCATCGTCATCCCGAACGACCGACTGCTGTCGATCTCGGACCGCCAGGTGAGCGTGCTCGACGCGTTCAAGTCGGCGGACCAGGTCCTGCTGTCCGGTGTTCAGGGCATCACCGACCTCATCACCACCCCGGGTCTGATCAACCTCGACTTCGCCGACGTCAAGTCGGTCATGTCCGAGGCCGGATCGGCGCTCATGGGGATCGGCTCCGCCCGCGGGGACGACCGCGCGGTGGCCGCCGCGGAGATGGCGATCTCCTCGCCGCTCCTGGAGGCGTCCATCGACGGCGCCCGCGGTGTCCTGCTCTCCATCTCGGGTGGCTCGGACCTCGGTCTCTTCGAGATCAACGAGGCAGCCCAGCTGGTGAGCGAGGCCGCCCACCCCGAGGCGAACATCATCTTCGGCGCGGTCATCGACGACGCGCTCGGCGACGAGGTGCGGGTCACCGTCATCGCGGCCGGCTTCGACGGCGGACAGCCGCCGGCCCGCCGGGACAACGTCCTGAGCTCCACCTCCACCAAGCGCGAGGAGCCGGCCCCCGCGTCGCGCACCGAGTCGCGCTCCCTCGGACTCGGCTCGGTCACCCGCGACGAGCCGGTTCAGGCCGAGCCCGTCCCGGCGGCGAGCGACAGCTCGCTTCCGCCGGCCGTCCCGCCGGTGGTCCCGCCGGCCCGTCCGTACCCGGACACCCAGGCCGAAGAGCTGGATGTCCCGGACTTCTTGAAGTGATAGAGCAGCGCCCGCGCGTGGGCACTGCGAGCGGCGCGCACTTCGCCTTCACCGACAGGTGGGGCGGGGTGAGCGCCGTTCCGTACGAGGAGCTCAATCTCGGGGGAGCCGTGGGCGACGACCCGGCGGCCGTACGCGTCAATCGCGAGCGCGCCGCCGCGTCCCTGGGCATCGACCCGGCGCTGGTCGTCTGGATGAACCAGGTCCACGGCCGGGACGTCGCGGTGGTGGACGGGCCGTGGGGCACGGGGGACATTCCGTCCGTGGACGCGGTGGTGACCGCGAGACGCGGACTTCCGCTCGCCGTCCTCACCGCGGACTGCACCCCGGTTCTCCTCGCGGACCCGGTCGCGGGGGTGGTCGCTGCGGCCCACGCCGGCCGGCCGGGCATGGTCGCGGGAGTCGTCCCGGCCGCCGTCGGGGCGATGGTCTCGCTCGGTGCCGAACCGTCCCGCATCACCGCCCGGACCGGGCCCGCCGTCTGCGGACGCTGCTACGAGGTCCCGGCGCAGATGCGGGACGAGGTCGCGGCCGTCGAGCCGGCGGCCTGGTCGGAGACCAGCTGGGGCACCCCGGCCGTCGACGTCACCGCCGCGGTCCACGCCCAGCTCGAAGCGCTCGGCGTGCGGGACCGGCAGGCGTCCGAGGTCTGCACGCTGGAATCGCGCGACCACTACTCGTACCGCAGGGACCGCACCACGGGGCGGCTCGCGGGATATGTCTGGTTGGACTGATAGGTGATGACGGATCGCAGGACTCAACTCGCCGAGAACCTCGCGCGGGTGGAGGAACGTATCGCCGCCGCGTGCGCGGCCGCCGGTCGCAAGCGGGCGGAAGTGACCCTGATCGTGGTCACCAAGACCTACCCGGCGAGCGACGTCCGGCTGCTGCACGAGCTCGGGGTGCGGCACGTCGCCGAGAACCGGGACCAGGACGCGGCACCGAAGGCCGCCGCGTGCGCGGATCTGGATCTCACTTGGCACTTTGTGGGTCAGTTGCAGACCAACAAAGTCCGGTCCGTGGTGGGTTATGCCGATGTGGTGCAGTCTGTCGACCGGATCAAGCTCGTCACCGCACTGTCCGGCGCGGTGGTGAAGGCGGAGCGGGAGCTCGGCTGTCTGATCCAGGTGGCGCTCGACGCGGAGTCGGGCGAGCGGGGCGAGCGGGGCGGCGTCGCGCCCGACGGCATCGAGGAGTTGGCCGTGGCGATCGACGACGCGCCCGGTCTGAGACTTGACGGGCTGATGACGGTGGCGCCGCTCGCGGGCCCCTATGCGGGCCGCCAACGTGCGGCGTTCGAGCGGTTGATGGAATTCTCATCCGGCCTGCGCACGACTCGTCCGGCTGCGAACATGGTGTCGGCGGGGATGAGCGCGGATCTGGAAGAGGCCGTGGCGGCCGGAGCGACACATGTGCGCATCGGTACGGCGGTACTCGGAGACCGACCCCGCCTCGGGTAACGTCGCCAAACAAGTCGGACCACAGCAGAAAATATGGTCATTCCCGCCGGAAGGTGGGCAGACCGAGTGGATCGCGGGCACTTGGTGACGAGGCCGATCCACCACAGAGCGGAGGACTCAGAGAATGGCCGGCGCGATGCGCAAGATGGCGGTCTACCTCGGCCTCGTGGAGGACGATGGGTACGACGGCCGGGGATTCGACCCCGACGACGACTTCGAACCCGAGCTGGAGCCGGAGCCCGAGCGGGACCGGCGACGCCACCAGCCCCCGCATCAGGTCGAGCGGGAGGAACCGGTACGAGTCGTACAGCCTCCGGCCCCGCGTGAGTCGGTGCCGCACGCCGCCCCGGTACCCGTGGAAAGCGGACGTCCGGCGCGAATCGCCCCCGTGGCATCCATCACACCCGAACGCCCGAGCCTGGAGAAGAACGCACCGGTGATCATGCCCAAGGTCGTGTCCGAGCGGGAGCCCTACCGCATCACCACGCTGCACCCGCGGACCTACAACGAAGCCCGTACCATCGGGGAACACTTCCGCGAGGGCACCCCTGTGATCATGAACCTCACCGAGATGGACGACACCGATGCGAAGCGACTTGTCGACTTTGCCGCGGGACTCGTCTTCGGCCTGCATGGCAGCATTGAGCGAGTGACGCAGAAGGTGTTCCTGTTGTCGCCTGCTAACGTCGATGTCACGGCGGAGGACAAGGCCCGCATCGCAGAGGGCGGATTCTTCAACCAGAGCTGAGAACAGACACCGGGAACAGCCCGGCCGTGAGGCCGGTGAGACGAGAGCCAGGGGAGAGGGAAGCACGGGATGGGCGTGGCACTGCAAGTGGTCTACATCGTGCTGATGTGCTTCCTCGTCGTGTTGATCTTCCGGCTGGTCATGGACTACGTCTTCCAGTTCGCCCGCGCATGGGAACCTGGCAAGGCGATGGTGGTCGTTCTCGAGGCCACCTACACTGTCACCGATCCACCGCTCAAGCTTCTGCGGCGGTTCATTCCGCCGCTGCGTCTCGGGGGCGTGGCACTCGACCTGTCCTTCTTCGTTCTGATGATCATCGTCTACATCCTGATCTCCATCGTGAGCGGCTTCGCGAGGTGAATGTGGACGATACGGTCTTGCCGACTGCCGACGACTACGTAGAGGTGAAGAAGAGATGCCGCTGAGCCCCGAGGACGTGCGGAACAAGCAGTTCACGACCGTCCGCCTCCGAGAAGGCTATGACGAGGACGAGGTCGATGCCTTCCTCGACGAGGTCGAGGCCGAACTGACCCGCCTGCTCCGCGAGAACGAGGACCTGCGCGCCAAGCTGGCCGCCGCGACCCGTGCCGCGGCGCAGAACCAGCAGCAGGGTATGCGTAAGCCGCCCGAGCAGCAGGACCGTCCCGTCGGTCCGGGTTCTCCCGTGCCTGCCGCCATATCCGGACCGCCGGTCCAGCAGCAGCCCCCGCAGATGGGCCCGCCGCAGCTGCCGTCCGGTGCTCCGCAGCTGCCGGCCGGTCCCGGTCACGGTCCCGGCCCGATGCAGGGCGGCCCGCAGGGCCCGCACGGCCCCGGCCCCATGCAGGGCGGCCCGATGGGTGGCCCGATGGGCGGACCCATGGGCGGCACGATGGGTGGCCAGATGGGCCACGCGCCGCAGATGCAGCAGCAGCAAATGCAGCAGCAGCAGATGCAGCAGCCCGGTCAGGGCCCCGGTGGCGACAGCGCCGCGCGTGTCCTCTCGCTGGCCCAGCAGACCGCCGACCAGGCGATCGCCGAGGCCCGCTCCGAGGCGAACAAGATCGTCGGTGAGGCGCGCTCGCGCGCCGAGGGCCTGGAGCGGGACGCCCGCGCCAAGGCGGACGCGCTGGAGCGGGACGCGCAGGAGAAGCACCGCGTCGCGATGGGCTCCCTGGAGTCCGCCCGCGCCACGCTGGAGCGCAAGGTCGAGGACCTGCGGGGCTTCGAGCGCGAGTACCGCACGCGTCTGAAGTCGTACCTGGAGAGCCAGCTGCGTCAGCTGGAGACCCAGGCCGACGACTCGCTTGCCCCGCCGCGGACGCCGGCCACCGCGTCGCTGCCGCCGTCGCCGTCCATGGCGTCGGCCGGTGCGAGCGGGCCGTCGTACGGCGGCAACCAGACGATGGGCGGAGGCCCCTCGATGGGTGGCCCCTCGTACGGGAACCAGCAGCAGATGTCGCCGGCGATGACCCAGCCGATGGCACCGGTCCGGCCGCAGGCGCCGCAGCCGATGCAGCAGGCACCGTCGCCGATGCGGGGCTTCCTGATCGACGAGGACGACAACTGACGGGGGCGGGGCGCGCGTCGAGCGCGTAGCCGTCGGCAGGCTGAGGGCCGGGCCCGGGACACTTGTCCCGGGCCCGGCCCTTTTGGTGGCGGGGGCGGCCCCTGCGGCGGGCTGTCCCCCACCCCGCCCCTTCCCGAAACCGGGCTCCGCCCAGACCCGAGGGGGCGGCGGCTTCGCCCGCGGGGGCGGGGGCCAGGTGCCCGCTGTCGGGCTCGTGGCTCCCCGGGGCGCGGGTGCCCGCTGTCGGTTTCGCGGTTCCCCGGGGCGCGGGTGCCCGCTGTCGGGCTCGCGGCTGCCCGGGCACAAGGCGCCCGTGGCTCCCGGGGGCGCAGGGCGCCGCGCCTCCCCCCACGTCTCGCGCCGCCGCCGCCCTCGCAGAGTTCCGGGAAGGGGCGGGGTGGGGGAAAGAGAAAGGCCCGGCCCCTCTCGGGGGCCGGGCCTTTCAGGAGCGTGTTACGCCTTGCGGAGGTGGAACGTCAGGGACAGGGACTCGTCCGTGAAGGCCGGGCCGTAGGTGGAGTCGGCCGGGCCGGTGGCGTAGTCCGTGGAGAGGACCTCGTCCGCGATCAGGGACGCGTGGGCCGTCAGGGCCTCCGTGGTCTCCGGGGAGTCCGAGGACCAGCGCAGGGCGATGCGGTCCGCGACGTCCAGGCCGCTGTTCTTGCGGGCCTCCTGGATCAGGCGGATCGCGTCACGAGCCAGGCCCGCCTTCCGGAGCTCCGGGGTGATCTCCAGGTCGAGTGCGACCGTCGCGCCCGAGTCGGAGGCGACCGACCAGCCCTCGCGCGGGGTCTCGGTGATGATGACCTCCTCGGGAGAGAGGGTCACCTCCTCACCGTTCACCGACACCGTCGCGGTCCCGGAGCGCAGCGCCAGGGAGAGCGCCGCCGCGTCTGCCGCGGCGACCGCCTTCGCGACGTCCTGCACGCCCTTGCCGAAGCGCTTGCCCAGCGCCCGGAAGTTCGCCTTCGCCGTCGTGTCGACGAGCGAGCCGCCCACTTCCGACAGCGACGCCAGCGAGGAGACGTTCAGCTCCTCCGTGATCTGTGCGTGGAGCTCCGTGGAGAGGGACTCGAAGCCCGCCGCCGCCACCAGCGCCCTGGAGAGCGGCTGGCGCGTCTTCACGCCCGACTCCGCACGCGTCGCCCGGCCCAGCTCCACCAGACGGCGTACCAGGGCCATCTGGGACGAGAGCGCCGGGTCGATGGCGTCCAGGTCGGCCGTCGGCCAGGTGGAGAGGTGGACGGACTCCGGGGCGCCCGGCGTCACCGGCACCACCAGGTCCTGCCAGACCCGCTCCGTGATGAAGGGGGTCAGCGGGGCCATCAGACGGGTCACTGTCTCGATGACCTCGTGCAGCGTCCGCAGCGCCGCCTTGTCGCCCTGCCAGAACCGGCGGCGCGAGCGCCGCACGTACCAGTTCGACAGGTCGTCGACGAACGCCGACAGCAGCTTGCCGGCCCGCTGGGTGTCGTACCCCTCCAGCGCCTGCGTCACCTGGTCCACCAGCGCGTGCAGCTCGCTCAGCAGCCAGCGGTCCAGCACGGGACGATCGGCCGGCGCCGGGTCCGCCTCCGACGGGGACCAGCCCGCCGTACGGGCGTACAGGGCCTGGAAGGCCACCGTGTTCCAGTACGTGAGAAGCGTCTTGCGGACCACTTCCTGGATGGTGCCGTGGCCCACCCGCCGCGCCGCCCAGGGGGAGCCGCCCGCCGCCATGAACCACCTCACGGCGTCCGCGCCGTGCTGGTCCATGAGCGGGATCGGCTGCAGGATGTTGCCCAGGTGCTTGGACATCTTGCGGCCGTCCTCGGCGAGGATGTGGCCCAGGCAGACCACGTTCTCGTACGACGACTTGTCGAAGACGAGCGTGCCGACCGCCATCAGCGTGTAGAACCAGCCACGCGTCTGGTCGATCGCCTCGGAGATGAACTGCGCCGGGTACCGGCTCTCGAACAGCTCCTTGTTCTTGTACGGGTAGCCCCACTGGGCGAACGGCATCGAGCCCGAGTCGTACCAGGCGTCGATGACCTCCGGAACGCGCGTCGCCGTCTCCTGGCACGTCGGGCACGGGAACGTCACGTCGTCGATGTACGGGCGGTGCGGGTCAAGCGACGACTGGTCCTCGCCCGTCAGCTCGGTCAGCTCCGCGCGTGAGCCGACGCAGGTGAGGTGGTTCTCCTCGCAGCGCCAGATCGGCAGCGGCGTGCCCCAGTAGCGGTTCCGGGAGAGCGCCCAGTCGATGTTGTTGTTCAGCCAGTCGCCGAAGCGGCCGTGCTTGACCGAGTCCGGGAACCAGTTGGTGTTCTCGTTCTCCTCGAGGAGCCGGTCCTTCACCGCGGTCGTACGGATGTACCAGGACGGCTGCGCGTAGTAGAGCAGCGCCGTGTGGCAGCGCCAGCAGTGCGGGTAGCTGTGCTCGTACGGGACGTGCCTGAAGAGCAGGCCCCGGGCGTCCAGGTCCGCGGTCAGCTGCTCGTCGGCCTTCTTGAAGAAGACCCCGCCCACCAGCGGCACGTCCTCCTCGAAGGTGCCGTCGGGGCGGACCGGGTTCACGACCGGCAGGCCGTACGCGCGGCAGACCTTGAGGTCGTCCTCGCCGAAGGCGGGGGACTGGTGGACCAGGCCCGTACCGTCCTCCGTCGTCACGTACTCGGCGTTGACGACGTAGTGGGCCGGTGCCGGGAACTCGACGAGCGAGAAGGGGCGTTCGTACGTCCAGCGCTCCATCTCGGCGCCCGTGAACGACTGGCCGGTGGCCTCCCAGCCCTCGCCCAGCGCCTTCTCCAGCAGCGGCTGCGCGACGACCAGCTTCTCCCCGCCCTCCTCGCCGGCGCGGCGGGCGACGACATAGGTGACCTCGGGGTGGGCCGCCACGGCGGTGTTGGAGACCAGGGTCCAGGGGGTCGTCGTCCAGACCAGCAGCGCCGCCTCGCCCGCCAGCGGGCCGGAGGTCAGCGGGAAGCGGACGAAGACCGACGGATCGACGACCGTCTCGTAGCCCTGCGCCAGCTCGTGGTCCGACAGGCCGGTGCCGCAGCGGGGGCACCAGGGGGCGACGCGGTGGTCCTGGACGAGCAGGCCCTTGTTGAAGATCTCCTTCAGGGACCACCACACGGACTCGATGTACGAGGGGTCCATCGTCCGGTACGCGTCGTCGAGGTCGACCCAGTAGCCCATACGGGTCGTGAGCTCGGCGAACGCGTCCGTGTGCCGGGTCACCGACTCGCGGCACTTGTCGTTGAACTCGGCGATGCCGTACGCCTCGATGTCCTTCTTGCCGGCGAAGCCGAGCTCCTTCTCGACGGCGAGCTCCACGGGCAGGCCGTGGCAGTCCCAGCCGGCCTTGCGGGCCACGTGGTAGCCCCGCATGGTCCGGAAGCGCGGGAAGACGTCCTTGAAGACGCGGGCCTCGATGTGGTGCGCGCCGGGCATGCCGTTGGCGGTCGGCGGCCCTTCGTAGAACACCCACTCGGGGCGGCCCTCGGACTGCTCGAGGCTCTTGGCGAAGACCTTGCTCTCGCGCCAGAAATCGAGCACGGCGTGCTCGAGCGCGGGCAGGTCGACCTGGGCGGGCACCTGGCGGTACGTCATCGATCTTCCTCCGGCGGATGCTTCTCGTTCCGTCCGGAGGGACGAGAGCGCCGTGCTGCGCGGCTCCCGCGGTACCACCCTCCTTGGCCCAGGACGCATGGCCCCGAACCCCCTCATTGGGGCGCGATGCCGGGTCTACTGGCCGCGGGGGCGTCCCCGTGACGTTCTTCCGGCGGCTCCGGGGTGATGCTTCACATCGGGCTCGCCCCCGGGCTCTCACCGTCCCCGGGTCGCTCATGGCTGCGTACGACGCTACTCGTCCCCATCCAAGCCTTTCGCTGGGCCCAGTGTACGGGCCCGGGCGGGGGTCGGCCGACCGTATATCGGCGGGGCGCCCCCGGGTCCCGGCGTGACCCGAATGGTCATACGGGCGAGGGTGGGCTCCAGGGGGCCGGTGGGGCGGATTACAGGGCGGGGAGCTGGGCACAACGGATGCAGGCTCGCCCGACCGGGGCAGAGGCGGGCCCCGACCGGCGGCGTGCCCCGTTGCCGCGGGGCTGGGGTCGATTTATCGTCCCAGCACGATGCGCGAGCAAGATCACAAAATGTGAAGGGGCCGCGACATGGTGGCGAAGAAGACCGCCGCGAAGAGGACGCCCGCCGGGTCCACCGCGGCGGGCGCGACGGCCAAGGACGTGACCGGCAAGAAGAGCACGGTCGCGAAGAAGGCCGCCGCGAAGAAGACCGCGGCTCCGAAGAAGACGTCGGTGGCGCGGGAGCGCGTCGCGAAGAAGACCACCTCCACGAAGCGCGCGGCGGCCGGGAAGGCCTCCGCGGGGGCGGACGCCGCCGACGGCGCGGTCGGGGGGACTGGGGCGGCGCCCCCGGCCGGAAAGTCGCCTCCGGACTCTCCGTCACACCGGGAGAAGAGTGCGGAGAAGACCCAAGGGAAGAAGGCCACGGGGAAGAAGTCCGCGAAGAAGGCGGTGGCGAAGAAGGCGGTGGCGAAGAAGGGCGCCGCGAAGAAGGCCACGGCGAAGGCGCCCGCCAAGTCCGCCGAGAAGAAGTCCGTTGAGAAGGCTGCCTCCGGGAAGGCCACCGGGAAGAAGACCACCGCGAAGGTCACGGCCAAGAAGGCCGCAGCCAAGAAGACCGTGCCCGCCGCCGCCTCGGCGAAGAAGGGCCCGTCCGACAGGACGCCGGCCGAGAAGGAAGTGTTCGAGAAGGTCACGGCCGAGGGATCACCCGGCGGGGCCCCGGCCAAGAAGTCCGCCGCCGGGAAAACGCCAAGAACGCCAACAACGCCAACAAAGAAGCCCGCAGCGAAAACGACCGCAGCTAAGAAGACCGCAGCAAAGAAGACCGCAACAAAGCAGACCGCAGCGAAGAAGTCCGCGGCCAAGAAGTCCGCCGCCAGTAAGACCGCCGAGAAGGCCGCGCCTGCGGCCGTGGAGCAGACGGGAGCCAGCACGGTGGCAGCGAAGAAGACCGTGGACGTGACCACGACAGCCGACCTCGACGCCGAGGGGGGCGCGGCGGCGAGTGCCGTGCCGCTTGTCCGCGGCGTCGGGGCCGATCCCGGAGAGCTCGCCGTACGCCCGGGCGAGGAGCCATGGACCCCCGAGGAGGTCGCCGAGGCGAGGGCCGAGCTGGAGGGTGAGGCGACGAGGCTCAGCAATGAGATCGCCGCGTCCGAGGCCGCGCTGACGGGCCTCATGCGGGACTCCGGGGACGGCGCGGGCGACGACCAGGCCGACACCGGCGCCAAGAACATCACGCGCGAGCACGAGATCGCGCTGGCCGCCAACGCCCGCGAGATGCTGGAGCAGACCGAGCACGCGCTCCAGCGGCTCGAAGCGGGTACGTACGGACTGTGCGAAATCTGCGGGAAGCCGATCGGCAAGGCCAGGATGCAGGCCTTCCCGAGGGCCACCCTCTGTGTCGAGGACAAGCAGAAGCAGGAGCGGCGGGGCTGAGAGATCCCGGGCCGGGCCCGGTCCGTACAGGTGTGCCGTACCCTCGTGCACAGTCAGGCACCTAGGTTGAGGGACTCACGTGGCAGAGGCGGAGAGCGTCATCGGTACGCCGGATTCAGCAGGAGCCGACGAGGCCGCGGCGCCGGCCGAGCGGCCGCGGGGCAGGCGCCGGATCGCCGTGCTCTTCGCCGTGGCGACCGTCGCCTACCTGTTGGACCTGGTCAGCAAGATGATCGTGGTGGCCAAGCTGGAGCACCACGAGCCGATCGAGATCATCGGTGATCTGCTGAAGCTCGCGGCGATCCGCAACCCGGGCGCGGCCTTCGGGTTCGGCGAGGCCTTCACCGTGATCTTCACGGTGATCGCGGCGTCCGTGATCATCGTGATCGCCCGGCTGGCGCGCAAGCTGTACAGCCTGCCGTGGGCCATCGCGCTCGGACTGCTCCTCGGTGGCGCGCTGGGCAATCTCACCGACCGTATCTTCCGTGCTCCGGGAGTCTTCGAGGGCGCGGTCGTCGACTTCATCGCCCCCGCCCACTTCGCCGTCTTCAACCTGGCGGACTCGGCGATCGTGTGCGGCGGCTTCCTGATCGTGATCCTGTCGTTCAAGGGTCTCGACCCCGACGGAACCGTCCACAAGGACTGACGTGTCGGTGGCGTCCGGCATACTCGACGGGTGAGTACGAGTCCCGAGATCAGAACCCTGCCCGTTCCCGATGGCCTGGAGGGCGAGCGCGTCGACGCCGCCATCGCCCGTATGTTCGGGTTCTCCCGTACGAAGGCGGCCGAGCTGGCCGCCTCCGGGAAGGTCCAGGTCGACGGCTCGGTGGTCGGCAAGTCCGAGCGCGTGAGCGGCGGCGCCTGGCTCGAGGTGGAGATGCCCGGCGCCGCGGCGCCGGTGCAGATCGTGGCCGAGCCCGTCGAAGGCATGGAGATCGTCCACGACGACGACGACATCGTCGTGATCGTGAAGCCGGTCGGCGTGGCCGCGCACCCCAGCCCCGGCTGGACCGGGACGACGGTGATCGGCGGCCTCGCGGCGGCCGGATACCGCATCTCGACCTCGGGCGCGGCGGAGCGCCAGGGCATCGTGCACCGGCTCGACGTCGGCACGTCCGGCCTGATGGTCGTCGCCAAGTCCGAGCGCGCGTACACGCTGCTCAAGGCGCAGTTCAAGGAGCGGGTCGTCGACAAGCGCTACCACGCGCTGGTGCAGGGCCACCCGGACCCCATGAGCGGCACGATCGACGCACCCATCGGCCGCCACCCCAACCACGACTACAAGTGGGCCGTGACGGCGGAGGGCAAGCCGTCGGTGACCCACTACGACCTGATCGAGGCGTTCCGGGCGGCGTCGCTGCTCGACATCAAGCTGGAGACGGGCCGCACGCACCAGATCCGGGTGCACATGTCCGCGCACCGGCATCCCTGTGTCGGCGACCTGACCTACGGCGCCGACCCGACGATGGCCAAGCGCCTGGGACTGACCCGGCAGTGGCTGCACGCGGTGCGCCTCGGCTTCGAGCACCCGTCGGACGGCCAGTGGGTCGAGTACGAGAGCGGCTACCCGGCCGACCTGCAGAGTGCGCTGGAGAAGATCGCGGCGGAGAGCCAGTGAGCATGGCGCCGACGTCCTCGCCCTCGCCCTCCCCTGCGTCCTTCGTCGTACGGGAAGCCGTGGACCCGGCGGACCGGGAGGCGTGCTACGCCGTCCGCAGGGACGTCTTCGTGGTTGAGCAGGGGGTGCCGAGCGAGATGGAGTACGACGCGTACGACGCGACGGCCGTGCACGTCCTCGCGGTGCGTGGGGACGGGCTGCCGCTGGGGACCGGGCGCCTGCTGCACGGGGCCGCCGCGGCCGGCAAGACGGGCGGCGACGAGGGCGTGGGCTCGCTCGGCCGGCTCGCCGTCTCGAAGGCGGCGCGCGGCCTCGGGGTCGGCGTGGCACTGGTCCGGGCGATCGAGGACGCGGCGCGGGAGCGCGGTCTGACGGCCGTCGACCTGCACGCGCAGACGCAGGCGCTCGGCTTCTACGAGCGGCTGGGGTACGAGGCGTACGGTCCCGAGTTCTTCGACGCGGGCATCACGCACCGCGCGATGCGCCGGCCCCTCTAGCTACACCCGCGCGGTGTGATCGGCGTGATCGGCGTCGCAGGGGTGATTCATGGGGATTCGGGAAGGCGCATGGCAGGGTTGAGGCCCTGATCATCGACCTGCTGAAGGGCCGGAGGGCTTCCCCGTGGATCAACTGGCGCTGCTGTTCGTGCTGTTGCTCGGCGCCCTGCTGACCGTACCCCTCGGCGAACGGCTCAGGCTGCCCGCGCCCGTGCTCATGACGGTCGCCGGTGTCGTCCTCGCGTTCCTGCCCTTCGTGCCGAACGTCGACATCCCGCCGGAGCTCATCCTCCCGCTGGTCCTGCCGCCGCTGCTCTACGCCACCGTGCAGCGCACCTCATGGCGGCAGTTCGCCGCCAACATGCGCCCCATCTTCTTGCTCGCCGTGGCGCTGGTCTTCGTCACGACGGCCGCCGTCGCCGCCGTCGCCAACGCGCTCGTCCCGGTGCTGCCCCTTGCCGCGGCCGTCGCGCTCGGGGCGCTCGTCGCGCCGCCCGACCCGGTCGCCGCCACCGCCGTCGCGGGGTCGCTCGGACTGCCCCGCAGGCTCGTGTCGATCCTGGAGGGCGAGGGGCTGTTCAACGACGTCACCGCCATCGTGCTGTACCACGTGGCGATCGCGGCCGCCGTCAGCGGAACGTTCTCGTGGCCCCGCGCGGTGGGGGAGCTCGTCCTCTCCGCCGTCGTCGCCGTCGTCGTGGGCCTCGCGCTGGGCTGGGTCACCAACAAACTGATGGGGCTGCTCGACGACGCCACCCTCCAGACCGGCCTGACGCTACTCGTCCCCTTCGTCAGCTATGTCCTCGCGGAGGAGCTGTTGGGCTCCGGCGTGCTGGCCGTGCTGGTCACCGCGCTCTTCCTCGCCGAGCACGCCCTCGACGCAGACGACGTGATGGGACGGCTCGCCGGACAGACGTTCTGGCAGATCGTCGACACGCTCGTAACCGGCATCGCCTTCGGTCTCATCGGGCTGGAACTCCACCATGTCTTCGGGCTGGCGGACGGCCGGGAGCTGGAGATGTTCGGCTGGGGCGCGGCGATCGTCGCCGTCGTGATCGGTGTACGGCTGCTGTGGCTGCTGCCCGCGACCTGGGCCGCGAAGAAGCTGCACAAGCGCCGGGATTACGACGAGGAGATCCCCACGACCTGGCGGGAGACCGTCGTGATGTGGTGGTCGGGGATGCGGGGCGTGGCCTCGGTGGCGCTCGCCCTCGCCATTCCGCTCCGCACGGATTCGGGTGAGCCGTTCCCGGGGCGCGACGAGATGGTCTTCATCGCCTTCTGCGTGATCATGACGACCCTGGTCGTCCAGGGCCTCACCCTGCCGTGGCTGGTGAGGAGGCTCGGCGTGCGCGCCGACACGGACGCCGAGCGGGAACTGGAGCGCGACCTCGCGATCCGAGCCGCCAAGGCCGCCAAGCGCCGGCTCAAGGAGATCGAGGAGGTCGAGGAGCTTCCCGAGGAGGTGCAGGAGCGTCTGCACCGCGGCGCCTTCGACATCGGGGCGCGGATCAGCCCGGACATGCTGGACGAGGAGCGGCGGGCGGCCCTCGCGCAGCGCGGCGAACGGTTCAAGGCCGTGCAGCGGATCCAGCGCGAGATGATGTCGGCCGCCCGCCACGAGGTGCTCTCGGCTCGCAGCGAGCCCGGCGCCGACCCGGAGGTCGTCGACCGGGTGCTGCGGCAGCTGGACGTGCGCAGCCTGCGCTGAGGTCCGGGGTCAGCCCCGTCCGGTGCGCGGCGGCTCCCCGTTCTCCTTCGCGGCGGCGTCCACATAGGCGTCGGCGTTGTTGCTGTGGATCTCCGAGGGCCGCGGTGGCCGCAGGTCGGGGCCCGCGCCGCCGCGCTGGGGCACCAGCGCGGCCTGCGCCGTCGCGACCCTGGGCAGCGCGTACGGGTGGATCTCGTGGAGCCAGGCGATCATCTGCTCGCGTACGGTGCACCGCACCGTCCAGACGTCGTCCGCGTCCTTCGCGGTGACCACGGCCCGTACCTGCAGGGTGGTGGGCGTGGTGTCGGTGACCGCGAGGCTCCAGTCGCGGCCGTCCCAGGCCGGGCAGTCCGCGAGGATGTCCTTGAGCTTGTCGCGCATCTCCGGCAGCGGCGCGGAGTGGTCGAGGTGGAAGAAGACCGTCCCGGTCATCTGGGCGCCGCCGCGCGACCAGTTCTCGAAGGGCTTGCTGGTGAAGTACGACACCGGCATCGTGATCCGGCGCTCGTCCCATGTCCGTACGGCGAGGAAGGTGAGCGTCACCTCCTCCACCACGCCCCACTCGCCGTCCACCACCACGGTGTCGCCTATGCGCACCATGTCGCCGAAGGCGATCTGGAAGCCGGCGAAGAGATTTCCGAGCGTGGACTGCGCGGCCACACCGGCGACGATGCCGATGATGCCCGCGGAGGCCAGCATCGACGTGCCGATGGTGCGGAAGTCCGGGAAGGTCAGCAGCATGGCGGCGACGGCCACCACGGCCACCACGGCGGTCACGATCCGCATGATCAGGGTGACCTGGGTACGGACCCGACGGACCCGGGCGGCGTCGCGCGTGGTGGACGCGTACCGGGCGTAGGTGGACTCGACGACGGCGGCGACGATATGGATCACCAGCCAGGCGCCGGCGCCGATCAGTATCAGGGTGAGGAACCGGCCGATACCGGTCTCGTGCTCCTCGATCACCCGCCAGTCGCTCTGCCGGAACAGGCCCCGGAGCAGGCCGGTCAGCAGGACCACCTGGAGGGGCACCCGGCAGCGGCGCAGCAGCTCCCACAGGGGTGTGTCGTGATGCTTGGCGGCGACTCGGCGCAGCAGCAGGTCGACAAGCCAGCCGACCGTGAGCGTGAGCAGGACCGAGCCACCGAAGACGGTCAACGGGCGCAGCACGTTATCCATGTCTCCGTCGCTCAATGGCAGGATGACCGGTATGGACATCATGCTCTTCCATTCGGTCTACGGTCTGCGCCCGGCCGTGCACGCGGCAGCCGAACGGCTGCGCGAGGCCGGGCACCACGTGCACGTGCCCGACCTCTTCGACGGTCAAACCGCCGAGACGATCGAGGAGGGTCTGGAGCTCAGGGAGCGGATCGGCAAGGAAGAGCTGCTGAAGAGGGCCATCATGGCCGCCGCGCCCTACTCCGAGCGCGGCCTCGTCTACGCCGGTTTCTCGCTCGGCGCGTCCGTCGCGCAGACCCTCGCGCTGGGCGACGACAAGGCGCGTGGACTTCTGCTGCTGCACGGCACGTCCGACCTCGCCGAGAACGCCTCGGTCGACGAGCTGCCGGTCCAGTTGCACGTCGCCGACCCCGACCCGTTCGAGTCGCACGACTGGCTGACCGCCTGGTACCTGCGGATGCAGAGGGCCGGCGCGGACACCGAGGTGTACCGCTATCCGGGCGCCGGGCACCTCTACACCGATCCCGATCTGCCCGACTACGACAAGGCCGCGGCCGAGCAGACCTGGACGATCGCGCTGGCGTTCCTGGAGAGCCTGTAGGGCGTGGTGGCTCTCCGGGAGGGTCAGCCCGCGCGGTACGCGGTCCAGCTGTCGTTCATGCGCGTCACCTGGCCCGCGGTGAACTGGTACATGCAGGCGTCGTAGGTGTAGTCCATGAAGTTGTGGATCGGGTCCACACCGGCCTTGGAGGTGCAGGTGTCACGGCCGGTCGGGCACTGGTACGCGGCGCTCTTCTCGGCCGGCGTGTCGGCGACGTAGTCCCCGTTTCCAGTGCAGCCGCCCTGGAAGGTGTGGTACAGGCCCATCCAGTGGCCGACCTCGTGGGTGGCCGTGTCGCCCTCGTCGTAGTTGGCGGCGGAACCGCCGGGCAGCGAGGTGTCGAGGACGACCACACCGTCCTGGGACGGGTTGGAGGCGTACGACGACGGGAAGGTCGCCCAGCCGAGCAGCCCGCCGCCGAGGTTGGCGGTGTAGAAGTTGAGCGCGCCGGCGCCGCCCTTGCGCAGGGTCGACTTCATCTGCTTCTCGGCGGTCGAGCCCGAGGTCAGGTTGTACCAGGAGGCGTTGTCGGTGTAGTCCGTCGCGGCCAGTGTGAACTGGAAGTTGGAGTTGACGTTGCCCGTGCCCTGGCCGGCGTAGGCCGCGTTGAGAACCGCCATCTGGTTGTTGACGGCGGTGGCGCTGAGCTTGCCGGTCGTACCGCTGTGGATGACGTGGAAGTAGACCGGGATGTTCGTGACGGTGGCCGCGTCGAGCGCGTTGCCGCTGAGGCGGCCCTTGGCGCGGGCAGCGTCGAGTCTCTTCTTCAGGTCGGCGTCCATGGCCTTGGCCTTGGCCTCGGTGACCTCGTTGGGCTCATTGACGTGGGCGCCGCCCGAGGGGCGGGACTCACGGGCCGTGGCGCCGGCGCCCGTGCCCTCGGCGCACTCGTCGGAGGTGGTGCCCGTGGCGGCAGCGGTGGTCGGGGCCGAGGCGGCCGCTACTCCGGTGGGGGCGGAGAGCGGGGCCAGGGCCAGGGATCCGGCCAGGGCTGCCGTACCGAGTATGCGACGTGTCATACGCGGTGAAATTCGGGCAAGAGCACGCATGGTGACTCCTCGCGGGGGGTGTGTGGGAGGGCTTTCCTCGCCACCGCGGGGACATTACGGGGCCATGACAGATCTTGATGAGGATTGATCAGGCCCAATCAATCATGGGGGGAATAGGGACATCCGGAAGAAATTCTCTTGCCCGTTCCGGAGTTTGAGATCTGCACGTAACGAAACCGGCTACCGAGGCGGGTGGTGTGTCCGGATTCGATCGCCCGAACACCCCACCCGCCGTAGCGATGTGATCTTCTGTTAACGGAAGATCAACTGGCTGAAAATCGCCTCTGCCGACCCGTCAGTTCACCGGGCGGTACACCCGCTCGACCTTCTGCGTTCCACTCAGCGTCCGATAAGAGCGGATCCATGCCGCCGTGGCGTCCGGCTTCGCCTTGTCCGAGAGTGTGTAGTAGTCCATCTGCGCCTGGGCCGCCGTGACATCGAGTACGCCGTACCCGTGATGGTCCATGTCCAGCCACTTCACATGACGGTTGGCGGCCTTCACCGCGGTGGCCGCGACCAGCGAGACGGTCCCCGGCGCGACGTGCAGGATGTCGTCGAGGTTGTCCGAGGTCACCGACGTCACCACGAACTCGGTGGCCGCCGACGGGGACAGCGGGTACGTCGCCGCCTTCACCGGTACGTCATTGGCCCAGGCCATATGGATGTCACCGGTGAGGAAGACGGTGTTCCTGATCCCCTGCCCGGTCAGATGCGTCAGCAGTTCCCTGCGGTCGTCGGTGTAGCCGTCCCACTGGTCGACGTTGACCGCCAGGCCCTCCTTGGGCAGCCCCAGCAACTCGCCGATCGGCCCGAGCAGATGGGCCGGCACGGACCCGAAGGCGACCGGCGAGATCATCACTGAGGTGCCGACCAGCTTCCAGGCCGCGTCCGAGGAGGAGAGCCCCGCCTTCAGCCAGTCCAGCTGCGCCCGGCCGGTGAGCGAGCGCTCCGGGTCGTCGACCTTTCCGCTGCCCACCGAGGCCTGCTGCGAGCGGAAGGTGCGCAGATCCAGCAGGTGCAGATCGGCCAGCCTGCCGAAGCGCAGCCGTCGGTAGACCGTGCCCTCGGTGGAGGCGCGGACCGGCATCCACTCGAAGTACGCCTGCTTCGCGGCTGTCGCGCGCGACGCCCACTCGCCCTCGGCGCCCGGTGTGTGGTTCTCCGCGCCGCCCGACCAGGCGTCGTTGGCGAACTCGTGGTCGTCCCAGATCGCGATGACCGGATGGGCGGCGTGCAGCGCCCGCAGATCGGCGTCCGTCTTGTAGTGGCCGTGCCGGGTGCGGTAGTCGGCGAGCGAGACGATCTCGTGCTTCGGCTCGTGCTGCCGGACGACGTACTTCTCGGCCGGGTAGCCGCCGGTGGCGTACTCGTAGATGTAGTCGCCGAGATGGATGACCGCGTCGAGGTCGGCGCGGGCGGCGAGATGGCGGTAGGCGGAGAAGTGGCCCGACTCCCAGTTGGCGCAGGAGACCACGCCGAAGCGGACACCGGGCGTGGTGGTGTCGACCGCCGGGGTGGTGCGGGTGCGGCCCACCGGCGAGAGCGTTCCGCCGGCCGAGAAGCGGTAGTAGTAGGTGGTCGCCTGGCTCAGGCCCCTGACATCGGCCTTCACGGTGTGGTCCGAGGACGCCGTCGCGGTGGCGGTTCCCCGGGCGGTGATCCGGGTGAAGTCCTTGTCCTCGGCGACCTCCCAGGTCACCTCGGTGTCCGGGCCCAGGCCGGAGCCCGGCACCGCGTCGGCGGACGGGGTGACGCGCGTCCACAGAAGGACGCCGTCGGGGAGCGGGTCGCCCGAGGCGACGCCGTGGAGGAAAGCCGGCGCCGTGGTGCCGGCGAGGGCGGGGGAGGCGGCGGCCGCAAGGACGGGGGCCGCCACTGCGGTGGCTGCAGCGGCCTTCACGACCGTACGGCGACTGGGTCTGCCGCCGAGGCCCTCGTGAGCAGGGCGTATGTGGGGTATGTGTCGACTGGTCACGGGCAGTCAGATTACTCATGGGTAAGCCGAACGGGCAGGCGAAAACCGGAAGTTCGCCTGCCCGTCGGCCGGGAGCGGTGCTCAACTACCCCGCTCGTCCTTCAAGGACCGCCCCGAAGTGCCCCGAAGTGCCCTGAAGTGGCTCAGCCCTTGAGAGCCTTGGCGATCGCGGCGCTGTACTGCTCCACCGTCATGGGCGCGTTCTTGGCGCCCTCCGCGGTGATCGTCTTTCCGTCCATCTTCAGCGTCGGCGTGCCGGTCACGCCGCTGTCGTCGAACGCGGCCGACATCTTCATGGCCCAGGCGTCGAAGGTCCCGTCCTCGACGTTCTTCCTGAACTCCGCGTTGCCCTTGAGCGCGGTGACCGAGTCGGCCACCTCCAGCAGGTAGGAGTCCTTGGCGAACTTGTCCTGGCTCTCCTCCGGGTGGAACTTCGCGGAGTACAGCGCGGCCTTGTACTGGAGGAAGGCCTCAGGGCTGACATTGAGCGCCGCGCCCAGCGCGGAGAGGGCGTTCTTCGAGCCCTCGCCCTGGCCGGGGTTGTCGATGAAGGTGGCGCCGATGTACTTGATCTTGTACTTGCCGGCGTCGACGTCGCGCTTCACCGTCTCGCCGACCGCCTGCTCGAAGGTCGCGCAGATCGGGCAGCGCGAGTCCTCGTACAGTTCCAGCGTCTTCTTGGCCGTCGGCTTGCCGATGACGACGGTGGTTCCGTTGGTGCCCGAGGTGTTCTTCGGCGCGGTGACGGCGGTCTGCTTCTTGGCGGCTTCCCAGTGGCCCGGCTTGTTGGCCTGCGTGATGGCGTAGCCGATGCCGCCGGCGACGGCGAGGACACCGACGATCGACACGCCGACGATGATCTGCCGGCGCGTCCTGTCCTTCTTGGCCTGGCGCTCGCGCTCGGCGCGCAGCCGCTCGCGGGCGGCGGCCTTGTTGGCGTGGCTGTTGCGTGCACTCATGATCGTGTTCTCCGTGGACGTGAAAGAGAAGAGAAGAAGAGAAGGGCGGACCGCGGGGCATGGCGGACCGCGGTGCTCAGGCGAGGACGAACCCCGGGCGGGGAGGTCCCCGGCGTCCCACGGAGTGCACGAGGAAGCGGGTACGGGAAGAGCGCGGCCGGTCCACCGGCCGCCCGCCACGCCGCACGGCCGGGCGGGGCGCGCCGGACAGGGCCGCCACCAGCGACAGGGGCCGGAAGGCGAACGCGGCCACGGCCCCGGCGAGCCGGGCGAGCGCCGACTCACCGCGGCGCAGCCAGGCCGCGGCGACCAGGCCCACCGAGACATGGGCGGCCAGCAGCAGCCAGGGCAGCGCCGGGTCCGGGGAGCTGAGCAGGGCCGCCGCGCCGCCGTCGGGCGCGACCACGCCGGGCAGCGGGGCCCCGACACCGCCGCCGCACAGCACGTCGACGCCGACGGACCGCAGGGAACCCGCCACGGGGCCGCCGGCCGGGCCGTAACAGACGTGCTGGCCGGTGGTGAACACGGTGTCGGCGGCGAGTTCCAGCAAGACGAGCAGCCCCGCGATGGGCCAGAAGCCGCGCTCCCGGCCGGCCAGGCCGTACGCCACGGCGAAGACACCGGCCGACACGAGCGCCACCGTCGGCAGCGGCAGCGGGACCCGGGACAGCAGCACATGGGAGGCGGCGGACAGCGTCACGACCACTGCCGTGAAGAGCGCCGCCCGCAGCCCCCTGAGCCGCGTCCCTGATATGTCCATCGGCGAGAGTGTGCCATGTCCGGCGGTAAGGGGTCCTTAAGGGAATCCTGAGGAAACCCTGAGAAACCCGCCGCTCGGCAGGGCTAGAGGCCTGGGATCCGCCCGTTGCGGAACAGGTCCACGAAGATCTGGTGGTCCGCGCGCGCCCGGGCGCCGTAGCTGTGCGCGAAGTCCACCAGCAGGTCCCCGAAGCCGTCCTCGTCGGCGGCGATCGCCGCGTCGATGGCCCGCTCGGTGGAGAACGGCACCAGCGAGTGGCCGCTCTCGTCGTCCGCCGCCGCGTGCATCGTGGCCGTCGCCCGGCCGAGGTCGGCGACGGTCGCCGCGATCTCCTCCGGGTCGTCGACGTCGGACCAGTCCAGATCCACCGCGTACGGCGAGACCTCGGCGACCAGCTGGCCGGAGCCGTCCAGCTCGGTCCAGCCCAGCCACGGGTCGGCGTGCGCCTGGAGAGCGCGCTGCGAGATCACCGTGCGGTGGCCCTCGTGCTGGAAGTACTCCCGCACCGCCGCGTCCGTCACATGGCGCGACACCGCCGGGGTCTGGGCCTGCTTCATGTAGATCACGACATCGTTCTCCAGGGCGTCGCTGTTGCCCTCCAGAAGGATGTTGTACGAGGGGAGCCCGGCCGAACCGATGCCGATGCCGCGCCGCCCGACGACGTCCTTGACGCGGTACGAGTCGGGGCGGGTCAGCGAGGACTCCGGCAGGGTCTCCAGATAGCCGTCGAAGGCCGCCAGGATCTTGTACCGGGTCGCCGCGTCCAGCTCGATCGAGCCGCCCCCGGAGGAGAACCGGCGCTCGAAGTCCCGGATCTCGGTCATCGAGTCGAGGAGCCCGAACCGGGTCAGCGAGCGGGCGTCGCGGAGCGCGTCGAGCAGCGGCCCCTCGGCGGTGTCCAGCGTGAAGGGCGGCACCTCGTCGTTCTTGGCGCCGGTCGCCAGGGCGTGGATGCGCTCGCGGTAGGCGGCGGCGTAAATCCGCACGAGCTCGGTGATCTGGTCGTCGCTGAGCGCCTTGGTGTAGCCGATGAGCGCCAGCGAGGCGGACAGCCGCTTGAGGTCCCAGGTGAAGGGGCCGACGTAGGCCTCGTCGAAGTCATTGACGTTGAAGATCAGCCGGCCGTTGGCGTCCATGTACGTGCCGAAGTTCTCGGCGTGCAGATCGCCGTGGATCCAGACCCGGCCGGTGCGCTCGTCCAGGTACGGGCCGCCGTGCCGCTCGCGCTCCAGGTCGTTGTAGAAGAGGCACGCCGTGCCCCGGTAGAAGGCGAAGGCCGAGGCGGCCATCTTCCGGAACTTCACCCGGAACGCCGCCGGGTCGGCGGCCAGGAGCTGCCCGAAGGCGGTGTCGAAGACGGCGAGGATCTCCTCGCCGCGCTCGCCGGCCGTGGGCTGGTGGACCGACATCGCTGGGTGCCTCCTGGTGCAAGCTGTACATGAACGAACGGGACGTGTGCGCGTCCCTCTCCAACGCACGAAGGTACTCGCGAGTGCCCGGCGTCTGTCAGTGGGGCGACGTAGACTTCCACGCTGTCCCCCCAGACTGTCGCCCACTGTTTCCGGAGGCCTCGCACCGTGACCAAGCCGCCCTTCACGCACCTTCACGTCCACACCCAGTACTCGCTGCTGGACGGTGCCGCGCGGCTCAAGGACATGTTCAACGCCTGCAATGAGATGGGCATGACGCACATCGCCATGTCCGACCACGGCAACCTGCACGGCGCGTACGACTTCTTCCACTCGGCGAAGAAGGCGGGGGTGACCCCGATCATCGGCATCGAGGCCTATGTCGCCCCGGAGTCCCGGCGGAACAAGCGGAAGATCCAGTGGGGACAGCCGCACCAGAAGCGCGACGACGTCTCCGGTTCGGGCGGTTACACGCACAAGACCATCTGGGCGGCCAACGAGAAGGGGCTGCACAACCTCTTCCGGCTCTCCTCGGACGCGTACGCCGAGGGCTGGCTGCAGAAGTGGCCCCGGATGGACAAGGAGACCATTTCCCAGTGGTCCGAGGGGCTCATCGCCTCCACCGGCTGCCCCTCCGGCGAGGTCCAGACCCGGCTGCGCCTGGGCCAGTTCGACGAGGCCGTGCAGGCGGCCTCCGACTACAAGGACATCTTCGGCGAGGGGCGCTACTTCCTCGAGCTGATGGACCACGGCATCGAGATCGAGCGCCGCGTCCGCGACGGGCTCCTGGAGATCGGCAAGAAGCTCGGCATCCCGCCGCTGGTCACCAATGACTCGCACTACACCTACGCGCACGAGGCGACCGCGCACGACGCCCTGCTGTGCATCCAGACCGGCAAGAACCTGTCCGACCCGGACCGCTTTCGGTTCGACGGCACCGGCTACTACCTGAAGTCCACGGACGAGATGTACGCCATCGACTCCTCCGACGCCTGGCAGGAGGGGTGCCGTAACACCCTCCTGGTGGCCGAGCAGGTCTCGACCGACGGCATGTTCGAGGCGAAGAACCTCATGCCGAAGTTCGACATCCCCGAGGGCTACACCGAGGTCACCTGGTTCCAGGAGGAGGTTCGCCGGGGCATGGAGCGCCGCTTCCCCGGCGGTGTCCCCGAGGACCGGCAGAAGCAGGCCGAGTACGAGATGGACGTCATCATCCAGATGGGGTTCCCGGGGTACTTCCTCGTTGTCGCCGACTTCATCATGTGGGCCAAGAAGCAGGGCATCGCGGTCGGTCCGGGCCGTGGTTCGGCGGCCGGCTCGATCGTGGCGTACGCCATGGGCATCACCGACCTCGACCCGATCCCGCACGGTCTGATCTTCGAGCGGTTCCTCAACCCCGAGCGCGTCTCCATGCCCGATGTCGACATCGACTTCGACGAGCGCAGGCGCGTCGAGGTGATCCGGTACGTGACCGAGAAGTACGGCGCCGACAAGGTCGCCATGATCGGTACGTACGGCAAGATCAAGGCCAAGAACGCGATCAAGGACTCCGCGCGCGTGCTGGGCTACCCGTACGCGATGGGCGACCGGCTCACCAAGGCCATGCCCGCCGACGTCCTCGGCAAGGGCATCGACCTCAGCGGCATCACCGACCCCTCCCACCCGCGCTACAGCGAGGCGGGCGAGATCCGGGCGATGTACGAGAACGAGCCGGACGTGAAGAAGGTCATCGACACCGCCAAGGGCGTCGAGGGACTGGTCCGGCAGATGGGTGTGCACGCGGCCGGCGTGATCATGTCCAGTGAGCCGATCGTCGACCACGCCCCCATCTGGGTGCGCCACACCGACGGCGTCACCATCACGCAGTGGGACTACCCCCAGTGCGAGTCGCTCGGCCTGCTGAAGATGGACTTCCTGGGCCTGCGGAACCTGACCATCATGGACGACGCCGTCAAGATGGTGAAGGCCAACAAGGGCATCGACCTCGACCTGCTCGCCCTGCCGCTGGACGACCCCAAGACCTTCGAACTGCTCCAGCGCGGCGACACCCTCGGCGTCTTCCAGTTCGACGGCGGGCCCATGCGGTCCCTGCTGCGGCTCATGAAGCCCGACAACTTCGAGGACATCTCCGCCGTCTCGGCCCTGTACCGGCCGGGCCCGATGGGCATGAACTCGCACACGAACTACGCCCTGCGCAAGAACGGCCAGCAGGAGATCACGCCGATCCACCCGGAGCTGGAGGAGCCGCTCAAGGAGGTCCTCGGCGTCACCTACGGCCTGATCGTGTACCAGGAGCAGGTGCAGAAGGCCGCCCAGATCATCGCCGGGTACTCCCTGGGCGAGGCCGACATCCTCCGCCGCGTGATGGGCAAGAAGAAGCCCGAGGAGCTGGCGAAGAACTTCACCATCTTCCAGGCCGGCGCCAAGAAGAACGGCTACAGCGACGAGGCGATCAAGGCGCTCTGGGACGTCCTGGTGCCCTTCGCCGGATACGCCTTCAACAAGGCGCACTCCGCCGCGTACGGCCTCGTCTCCTACTGGACGGCCTATCTCAAGGCCAACCACCCCGCCGAGTACATGGCCGGGCTGCTGACCTCCGTCAAGGACGACAAGGACAAGTCGGCCGTCTATCTGAACGAGTGCCGGCGCATGGGCATCAAGGTGCTGCCGCCCAATGTGAACGAGTCCCAGGCGAACTTCGCGGCCCAGGGCGACGACGTGATCCTCTTCGGCCTCACCGCCGTGCGCAACGTCGGTACCAACGTCGTCGAGTCGATCATCAAGTGCCGCAAGACGAAGGGGAAGTACAGCTCCTTCCCCGACTTCCTCGACAAGGTCGAGGCGGTGGTATGCAACAAGCGGACCGTCGAGTCGCTGATCAAGGCCGGCGCCTTCGACGAGATGGGCCACACCCGAAAGGGCCTGGTCGCCCACCACGAGCCGATGATCGACAACGTGGTGGCGGTCAAGCGCAAGGAGGCCGAGGGACAGTTCGACCTCTTCGGCGGCATGGGGGACGAGACCGCCGACGAGCCGGGCTTCGGCCTCGACGTCGAGTTCTCCGACGTCGAGTGGGAGAAGTCGTATCTGCTCGCCCAGGAGCGCGAGATGCTCGGCCTCTACGTCTCCGACCACCCGCTCTTCGGTATCGAGCACGTCCTGTCCGACAAGACCGACGCGGCGATCTCGCAGCTCACCGGCGGTGAGCACAGCGACGGCGCGGTCGTCACCATCGGCGGCATCATCTCCGGCCTGCAGCGCAAGATGACCAAGCAGGGCAACGCCTGGGCCATCGCGACGGTCGAGGACCTGGCCGGCTCCATCGAGTGCATGTTCTTCCCCGCCACCTACCAGCTGGTCTCCACCCAGCTCGTCGAGGACACGGTCGTCTTCGTCAAGGGCCGGCTCGACAAGCGCGAGGACGTGCCGAGGCTCGTCGCCATGGAGCTGATGGTCCCGGACCTGTCCTCGGCGGGGACCAACGCGCCGGTGGTGCTCACCATCCCGACGGTGAAGGTCACCCCTCCGATGGTCAGCCGCCTCGGCGAGATCCTGAAGCACCACAAGGGCAACACCGAGGTACGGATCAAGCTCCAGGGCCCCCGGTCGACGACCGTGCTCCGGCTCGACCGGCACCGGGTACAGCCGGACCCGGCCCTCTTCGGCGATCTGAAGGTGCTGCTCGGCCCGTCCTGCCTGGCCGGCTGAGCCGCCTTCGCCGCGGTACGACACGTCAAAGGGGCGCGCCCGTCGTTACGGGTGCGCCCCTTCCGGCATCGCGCGCTGTCACAGGGCAGCGGTCAGCGAGGCGCCGGCACTCAGTTGTGGCCGAACCGCTTCTGCCGGCCCTTGTGGGCGAGATCGGCGGGCGTGACCTGAGTGGCGCGCTGCTCGGACTGCGACTCCATCGACGACTTCTGCGCCTGCTGCTGGCCGCGCTCGGCGGCAGACTGCTTCTGCGGCTGGCTGCGGTTCTTGTTCTTGGCCATGGTGGTGCCTCCTGTGGGGTATAGGGGCCAGGGCCGCGTTCAGACTCACATACGTACATAATCCCCGCATTTCGTACCATTGCGCACCGTAGTCGGGCCTTATCCGGACGGCGGGGAGCGATCCGCCACGCCGATGATCCAGTTCCGGCCGTTAACCCTCCGGCCTTCGGGCAGACTCGAAGGAAACCCGAAGCACTCCCGATCCCGAGGTTCCCGAAAGAGGGTGGAACACGTGGACCGCTGCGTCGTTCTGGTGGACGCCGGCTATCTGCTGGGCGCCGCCGCGAGCCTTCTCGCCGGGGAACCGGCCCGCTCCAGGATCACCGTCGACCACGCGGCCCTCATCCAGGGACTGCGCGAGCGCGCCGAGGCCGACACCGAACAGCCTCTGCTGCGCATCTACTGGTTCGACGGCGCCCCCGACCGGGTTCCCCAGCCCGAACACCGCCGGCTGCGGGTCATGCCCCGGGTCACCGTCCGGCTGGGCGCCCTGACCCGCAGCGACGGCCGCTGGGCCCAGAAGGGTGTCGACGCGGCCATGCACGCCGAGCTCACCGAGCTGGCCCGGAACCGCGCCTGCTCGGACGTCGTCCTGGTCACCGGCGACGGCGATCTGCTGCCCGGGCTGATGTCGGCCAAGGAACACGGCGTCGCCGTACACCTCTGGGCGGTACAGGCCGCCGACGGCGACTACAACCAGTCCGAGGACCTCGTCGCCGAAGCCGACGAGCGCCGCGTCCTCGACCGCGCCTGGATCACCCGGGCCGTGCGCGCCAAGGACCTCAGCGGCGTCTGCGCCCCCACCCCCGCGCCCCGCCCCGAGATCGCCGCGATCCTCTCGGCCCCGCTGCCCGAGTCGGCGCTCGCCGCGTCCGCCGAACGAGCCGCCGAGGCCGCCGCCGCGGCGGCCGTACGCAACGGCTCACCTGCGTCCACCACCGCCGCCAACGGCTCCACAGAGGCCACCGCCGCCTCCCCCGGCGGCACCAAGGGCGTCCCGACGCCCAAGGACCTCGCGGGCCTGCGCGCTCCCGGTCTCCCGGCCGCCGCCCCGCACCCGGCCAACGCCACCCTGCGCTGGTCCTCCGACAAGGGCTGGATCGAACGCCCCGGCACGCTCGGCGAGCCTCCCGAGACCGCGTCCCTGCCCACCCTCGCCCAGCTCACCAGCGCCGAGCAGCGCTGGGCCGACCGCGAGGAGGACATCACCACGGTCGGCGGGGACCCCTTCGAGGTGGGTCAGGTCTTCGCCCGGCGCTGGATGGAGCGGCTGCCCGACCAGGGCCATGTGCAGAAGCTGTCCACGATGTACCCGCGCATCCCGCACCGCATCGACGGCGAACTCCTCCGCTACGCGGCCCGGTTCGGTCTGCTGGCCCACAAGGACGACCAGATCGACGAGCACGACCGCTACGCGATCCGGGCCGGTTTCTGGCGCGAGATCGACGTGCGGGCCGCCGCCGAACACGCCCCCGCGGGGGAGCAGGCCCGATGACCCCGTAGGCTCATCCCTCGTGAGTACGGTGTGCGTGGTGCGGGATCTGGTCAAGACGTACCCCGCCGCGCGCGGCAGGCGCGGGACGCCCGCGACCCCGGAGGTGCGGGCCACCGACGGTGTCTGCCTGGACGTCGGGCGCGGTGAGATCTTCGGCCTGCTCGGGCCCAACGGCGCCGGAAAGTCCACCCTCGTGCGCCAGCTCACGGGCCTGATGCGCCCCGACTCCGGCACCGTCGACATGCTCGGCCACGACCTCGTACGCCACCCGGAACGCGCCGCGCGGCTCATCGGCTACCTCGGGCAGGAGTCGACCGCCCTCGACGAGCTGACCGTCGCGCTCGCCGCCGAGACCACCGGCCGGCTCCGCGGGCTCTCCGCCCGGGACGCGCGCGCCGCACGTGACGCCGTACTGGACGAACTGGGCCTCGGCGACATCGCGGGACGGCCCCTGAAGAAGCTGTCCGGCGGGCAGCGGCGGCTCGCCTGCTTCGCCGCCGCGCTCGTCGGCGAGCGGCCCGTCCTCGTCCTGGACGAGCCCACCACCGGTATGGACCCTGTCGCCCGGCGGGCGGTCTGGGCGGCCGTCGACCGGCGCCGTGCCGAGCACGGGGTGACCGTCCTGCTGGTCACCCACAACGTCATCGAGGCCGAGACGGTCCTCGACCGTGTCGCCGTCCTGGAACGCGGGCGGGTCATCGCCTGCGACACCCCTGCCGGACTCAAGGAGCACGTCGCCGGAGAGGTCCGCGTGGAGCTCGTATGGCGCGAACGCGCACCGCTGGACGTCCCCGAGGTCGCCGCGCTCCGGGCCTCGGCCCAGGAGTCGGGGCGCCGCTGGGTGCTGCGGCTCGCCCCCGACGAGGCGCGGGCGGCGGTCGGGGCGGTGACGGGCGGCGCGGCGTTCGCGGCGCTGGACGACTTCACGCTGGCGACGCCCAGCCTGGAGGACGTGTACCTGGCGCTCGGCGGGGCGGCCAAGGGTCTGGTGAAGGCATGAACGCGCGCGCAGACAAGGGACCGGTGAGCACCCCCGGGCGCTCGTGGCGGCCGGTGGCGGCCCCGGGCCGCCCCTCCCCGCTCCGGCGGGTCGTGCCCCGGCAGTCCGCAGTGAACAGGAGCAGTGCCCAGTGAGCATCGTGCCCGCGCAGGCGATGACGCGCAGCGTCCCGGTGACCGGCGACGGCCGCGACCTCACGCAGGAGGCGGACGGAGCCGCGCCGCTCGCGCCGCGCGCCCGGCTCCTGCCCGCGCTCGCCGCCGTGTACCGCGCGCAGCTCTCGCGGGCTCGCGTCTCCCGTATCCCGCTGCTCTTCGTCGCGACCTTCCAGTCCGTCGGGATCATGATCCTGATGCGCGGGGTCGTCGACGGCGGGTCGGAGGCCCGCGCGGTCGTCGCCGGTTCCGCTGTGCTCGTCGTCGCCTTCGTCGCCCTCAACCTGCTCGCCCAGTACTTCGGACAGCTCCGGGCGGGGGGCGGCCTCGACCACTACGCGACGCTGCCCGTGCCGCCCGCGGCGGTCGTCCTCGGCGCGGCGGGGGCGTACGCCTCCTTCACCGTGCCCGGGACCGTCGTGACCGCGGTCGCCGGCTCGCTGCTCTTCCAGCTGCCGCTCACGCACCTGTGGATCCTGGCCGCCGTCGTGCCGCTCGCCGGAGCCGCGCTCGCCGGTCTCGGCGCGGCCCTCGGCCTGCTCGCGCCGCGCCCGGAACTGGCCACCCTCCTCGGCCAGCTGGGCATGTCCGCGACGCTGCTCCTGGGCGTACTGCCGGCGGACCGGCTGCCCGCGCCCATCGCGTACGCACGGGACCTGCTGCCGTCGACCTACGGTGTGGAGGCGCTGGCCCGCACCTTCGACGCGCGTCCCGACTGGCCGCTGGTCGCCTTCGACCTGGCGGTCTGCGCGGCCGTCGGCGTCCTCTCGCTGGCCGTCGCGACCTGGGCGTACCGGCGGGCCGCCGTCAGGTGAGTCCGGTGCGGCGGCGCCCGGGCGGGCCTGGCACGATGGCAGGGTGACCGCACCTCTGACGCCGCCTCACCAGCCGCCTCCGCAGAACTCCTGGCCCTCGCCGTACCCCGAGCCGGCCGACGAGGACGGGCCGGTCCTGCGCACGGAACTGAAGTACTCCGCCGTGGTGGCGGGCGCCTCGACCCTGGCCGGCGTCCTGCTCGCGCTGCTGTGGGTGTGGCTGGCTCCACGGGTGCCGCTGATCTCCGACGGCAAGGCCGTCTTCCTGAAGGAGAGCGAGGGGGAGTCGGCGATCGCGGCGGACGGGACGTTCGCTCTGCTGGCGCTGGGCTTCGGCCTGGTCGCCGCCGCAATGGTGTTCCTCTTCGAGCGGCGGGGCGGAGTGGCGCTGGTCATCGGACTCGCGCTGGGCGGAATCCTGGGTTCCGTGGTGGCCTGGCGTCTGGGAGTGCTGCTCGGCCCGACGGAAGACGTGGTCGCCCACGCCCGTGCGGTCGGCCAGGGCGTCACCTTCGACGCCCCGCTCAAACTCCACGCCTGGGGCGCGGTACTGGCCTGGCCGCTCGCGGCCATGGTGGTCCACCTGGGACTGACGGCCCTCTTCGGCCCCCGGGACCCGGAACCGGAGTGGAACGACCACCCGACCCCACCGCCCGCCGACTCGTCGACCGACGCGTAACGCTCTGCCGGGGTCCCGGGGGCGTGAGCGTCGCGCGCCGTCGTCGCCGGCCTGCCGGGCGCCGGCCCGAGCCGATGAGCGCCGGCAAGCCGGGCGGCGGGGCCGGCACCGCGTGATCGCCTCCTCCGCCGTGGGCAGGTCGCCGGGACGGGTGCGGCTACCGCCGGCATCGGGGCGGCCAGGTCGCTCGGGCACGAGCGTCGCGCGCCGTCGTTCGGGCGCCGGCCCGAGCCGATGGGCGCCGGGCGGGGCCGCTGAGCGCCGGCACGCAGGCGTCACGGCGGCAAGGGCGTCCGGCGTCGGCATCGTGCGATGTCATTCGGCCGCCGGCCCGGGCCATGAGCGCTGCCATGCCGGGCGCTCGGGCGGCCGGTTCGCTCGGGCGCGGGCCGGCCGGCCTGCGGGTGGCGGACATGACGCCTTGCGGGTGCCGGCCCGGGCCGATGAGGCGTCACAGCCGCCAGGGCGTCCGGCGCAGGCGTCGCCCGATGAGCGCCGGGCGTCAGGGCGGCGGGCCTCCACCGCGTGATCGCCCCCGACGGAGGCTAGCCGCGGCCGATAGGGGCCAGGACCGCAGATGTCAGGGTTGCCAGGTCGGTGGGGGCGAGTTCGACCTCCAGGCCGCGGCGGCCCGCCGAGACGCAGATCGTCGGGTGGGTCGAGGCCGACGCGTCGAGGACCGTGCGCAGGCGCTTGCGCTGGCCCAGGGGGGAGATGCCGCCACGGACGTAGCCCGTCGTGCGCTCCGCCGCCGCCGGGTCCGCCATGGCCGCGCGCTTGCCGCCCACCGCCGAGGCGAGTGCCTTCAGATCCAGCTGGCCGGCCACCGGCACGACCGCGACCGTCAGTTCGCCGTCGACATCGGCGACGAGGGTCTTGAACACACGGTCCGGGGAGACGCCGAGCGCCTCCGCCGCCTCCTCGCCGTACGACGCCGACGCCGGGTCGTGGTCGTAGGCGTGCAGCGTGAACGCCGTGCCCGCCGCCGTCAGTGCCACCGTCGCCGGAGTGCCGGCCGCCTGCTTCTTCTGCTTCTTCGCCACCGGGCGCCCCTCGTCGGTCGGTGTCAGTTCGGGCTGGTCGGGTTGCGCGTAAGATCCGTCGCCGGCAGCGACGGCAGGTGCCGAAGCACCGCCGTCTCCGCGCGCAGCAGCTTCAGTTCCTCCCGCAGCCGCGTCGCCGTGTCCGGCGCCTGCAGCAGCCGCTGCTTGGCCGGGGTGTCCAGAACGGCCGCCGCCGCGACCAGGTAGGAGACCACCGACGGGTCGTCCGGCAGCTCCGCCCCCGTCGTCAGTGAGCGCTCCCGCGCACCGGCCAGCCGCTTCTGGTACGCGCGGAAGGCCCGCAGCACACCCTCCGCGAGCGCGCCCGCGTCGTCGCCCTGCTCCTCCTCCAGCTCCTCCAGCTCCGCGGTGAGGAACGGCCCCCCGGCGTCGACCGACAGCAGCTTCACCCGCCGGGTGCCGGTGGCCATCACCTCGAAGCTTCCGTCCGCGCGCTCCCGGATGGAGGCGGCGTCGGCGATGCAGCCGACCCGGTGGAACGCCTGGAGGGGATCGGAGCCGAAGCCGGCTGCGGGGCCCTTCTCGGGCAGAGCGGTCTGGTCGGGCATCCCGGGGGCGGTCGGCGCCACCTCCCGCCCGTCGCGGATCGCGACGACGGCGAAGCGGCGCGGCTCGGACTCGTCCGTCGTGAGCAGCTCCCGCATCATGGCGCGATAACGCTCCTCGAACACGTTCAAGGGCAGGACGAGGCCCGGGAACAGAACCGAGTTCAGCGGGAAGAGAGGCAGGCGAGCGGTGGTCACAGCGGTCAAGCCTAATGGCCGATCGTGCCGCCCTGTCCGGCCCGTCCGCGCAGCGGGATCCTCGCCGCCACCCGGAGGCGTACTGCGTCCCTCGCGTCGAGGAACCGGCCCAGTGGATCGTCACTCAGCGATGTCCACGGGAAGGAGGTGGCGTACGGGCCGATCTGCCGGAACTGGCTCAGCGCGTCGGCCCACCTCGCGCGTCCCACCAGCACGTACGCCAGCAGATTGCGCACATCGGCCGGCCACGGGTCGGCCGCCGGATACGCGGCGGACAGTGCGATCGCCCGGTCCGCCGCCGCGTCGATCCGGTCGCCGTCGACGAAGGACCCGGCGGACCCCGCCGATCCGCTGTTCTCGCTCAGCTGATGCGCGAAGGCGGCCCGTACCGGCAGCGCCTGCGCCAACGAGCCGGGCAGCGCGTCCTCGGCGGCCTGCTCGGCGAAGTCGAAGCACTCGCGGTGCGAGCCGTACCAGTGCGCCGAGAGATAGGTCAGGGCCGAGACATGACAGCCGTAGTGGTGCGGGGCCCGCCGTACGGCCTGCTCCCACAGCGACTCGAACGCGGTGTGCGTGGCATGGGTGCCCCGCGCGTGGTCGAGGGCGATCCGCCACGGGACCGGGTCGCCCGGCGCCGCCTCTGCCGCCGCGTCGATGAGCGGGCCGAGCTCGCGCAGCCGCTCCGCGCGGGCCGGTGACAGCCAGGCCCTGCGCACCGCCAGCTCCGCCTTGAGCAGCAGGGCGTCGGGGTCAAGGGGCGCGGCGGCCAGCCAGTCGGTCAGCCAGGCGTCCCGGTGGAGGGCGAACGCGGCGAGACGTACGGCATAGCGGTCACGGTTCTCCCACTCGGCCGCGTCCCGCGTGGTGGCCAGCAGCTTGGCCGCCGGTTCGAAGTCGCCGAGGGCGGCGGCCACCAGGGCCGGGCCGAGCCGCTCGTCGGGCGCGTCGAGCAGGACCGCGTCGTCGGGCGGCAGCCCCCGGTCCAGCCGCGGGGTGTGCCGGGCCCCGCGGACGGTGCTGATCAGAGCGCGCAGCAATGACATGGTGCGGACCATTGAAAACCGCAGGTGGGAGCCGCACCAGGGGGGCGGCTGTGAAGCTTTGGTGGCGGCGGAATGGTTGTTCTGCCGGTAGTCAAGACCCCGCAAAGAAAGAGGTGGAGCTGCGATACCCGCGCCCCTGCTGCCCCCGCCGCTCCCAGCGCCCCTGTCGCCCCCGGCGCCCCGGCCGCCCCTTGAGGCAGGCGCGCCTCCCGGGTCCCGTCATCAGGTCCCGTCAGCCCCTCCGCAACAACCTCGACGCACCCGCCGCCACCGTCGTCGCGAGCACCCACCCGAGCAGGATGAGCGCCGCCGACACCCACTGCCAGCCGCCCTCCAGCCGCCAGTACCCGTCCTGCCCCAGATTGATCACCGGCAGCAGCAGATCCAGGGCGTACAGCGACGCGCTCCAGTTCGGCGCCTCGTCCGCCTTGATGGCGACCGGGTCGTACCGCGAGAACGCCAGCGTCCCCGCCGCCCACAGCACCGCCATCCACAGCGCCGCCCGGCCCGGCCGGTAGCCGTACGCCACCGTCCAGTCCTGGAGGAAACCCCACAGCTTGGCGGCCAGCGGCAGGGTCTCCCGCCGCCTGCGCTGCTTGGCGAGCAGCACCTCGCGGGCGTCCGCGTCCTCGCCGCTGCTGCGCAGCACCGCCGCGAGCCGCTCGTACGGCTCCGGGGCGTACTCCGGCGTCGCCGCCGCCACCCACTCCAGGCGGCGGGTCAGCGGGAAGTGCCCGTACGGCACGAGGTTCTCGTAGACGAAACCGCCCATCGCGAGCCCGCCGGGCCCCGGCCAGCTGGTCGAGAGATCGATCAGGGTGACGATCTTCGCGCCGTTCAGCACGACCCGCCCCTCGGCCGGGCGCTCCGCGTTGAAGCGCAGCTCCGGAGTGACGATCCTGCGCAGCGACAGCTCCTCGCGCCGGGCCGTCGACAGGACGAACCTGGCCCGGTGCAGATCCACCGCGTCACCGATCCGGCCGTCGTCGAGCCGCACGCCGCCGATGCACTCGAAGGGCTGCCGCCGCTGTCTGCGCCCGCGGCCGTCGCTGCGGATCCCGAACGGGGGAGTGGTCCCGGCGTCCCCCGTGGTGTCGTCCACCCAGGCGTACGACAGATAGAGCGACCGCTCCACCGTCAGCTGCGGCGCGTTGAGCGCCCGGCGCTCCGCGGTGCCGCGCAGTGTGCTGCCCCGCAGGCTCAGCGACACGCCGATCTTCGCCCCGCGCAGACTCACCTCGCCGTGCGTCTCGATCAGTTCGGCCTGGAGGTCCTGGGCGACGGACATGCCGTCCGCGGTGATCGCCCGGCCGCGCGAGTCCGGCCGCACATGGATCTGGTTGATCAGCAGATCCGTGCCGATCTGCGCGTCCGTCAACCGGATGCCCCGCTCCACCCGGCATCTCGGCAGATGCAGATCGCCCTGGGTGTGCAGTCGCGCGGCCTCCAGGCGCGGGATCGCGCAGCCCACCATCCGCAGGGTCGTGAAGTGCGCCTCGGGCAGCACCACCTCGTTGTCGAAGCGACATCCCGCCAGCTCCACATAGGGGGCTATCGTGCCGCCGGCCAGTGTGAGCGTCCCCGTGATCCGCACCCCGCGCAGCTTCAGCGCCGCGACCCGCCCGGCCAGCGCGGGCGGCCCGTCGAGCAGCAGCAATGCCACCACCGAGGCCCGGACACTACGCTCCGCGGGCCAGGGCCGGGCGGCGAACGGATCGTCGAGTACCGCATTGCCTGTGCTCATGTCGCAGGTCGCGCCGATCCGGAACGCCTGCCACATGGTCTGTTCCGCGCGGGTGAGATCGCCCGGCATGCCGTCGTCGTGCGGCTCGGTCAAGGCCGCCCCCTCGCTTCCCCTGTTTCGTACAGCCGTTCTTCCCGCTGAGTGACGGACTGAACGCTAACGGTCAGGTGGGGCGGCCGGGACGTGTATCAGCCAGTGATACGGGCGACCAAACGCGCGAAACGGTCTGAGAGAATTGCTTACGTGATTTCTCGAATCGATCTGCGCGGCGACGCCCTCCCCGAGGGTGGCGCTCTGCGCGACCTGCTGCCCCGTGCCGAGTTCGACGTGGAAGCCGCCCTGGAGACGGTGCGGCCGATCTGCGAGGACGTGCGCCATCGTGGCTCGGCGGCGGTGATCGAGTGGGGAGAGAAACTCGACGGAGTGCGCCTGGAGTCGATCCGGGTGCCCGTCGCGGCCATCACCGCGGCCCTGGAGCAGCTCGACCCGGCCGTCCGCGCCGCCCTCGAGGAGTCGATCCGCCGCGCCCGTCTGGTCCACCGCGAGCAGCGCCGCACCACCCACACCACGCAGGTGGTGGCCGGCGGCACGGTCACCGAGAAGTGGGTGCCGGTCGAGCGCGTGGGTCTGTACGTGCCCGGCGGGCGCTCGGTGTACCCCTCGTCCGTCGTGATGAACGTCGTCCCGGCCCAGGAGGCCGGCGTCGAGGGCGTCGCGATCGCATCGCCTCCGCAGAAGGACTTCGGCGGCCTGCCGCACCCGACGATTCTGGCCGCGTGCGCGCTGCTGGGCGTCGACGAGGTGTACGCGGCCGGCGGCGCCCAGGCCGTCGCGATGTTCGCGTACGGCACCACGGGCGCCGACGGCTGTCTGCCCGTCAACCTGGTGACCGGTCCGGGCAACATCTACGTCGCCGCCGCCAAGCGGCTGCTCAAGGGCCGTATCGGCATCGACGCCGAGGCCGGCCCCACCGAGATCGCGATCCTCGCCGACTCCACCGCCGACCCGGTGCACGTCGCCGCCGACCTGATCAGCCAGGCCGAGCACGACCCGATGGCCGCCGCCGTCCTCGTCACCGACTCCGAGGAACTGGCCGCCGCCACCGAGGCCGAGCTCAAGACCCAGGTCGCCGCCACCAAGCACATCGAGGACCGGATCGTCCCGGCGCTGGCCGGCCGGCAGTCCGCGATCGTGCTCGTCAACGACCTGGAGGACGGCCTCAAGGTCGTCGACGCGTACGCCGCCGAGCACCTGGAGATCCAGACGGCCGACGCAGCCGCGCTCGCCGACCGGGTCCGCAACGCGGGCGCGATCTTCGTCGGCCCGTGGGCGCCCGTCTCGCTCGGCGACTACTGCGCGGGCTCCAACCACGTCCTGCCGACCGGCGGCTGCGCCTGCCACTCCTCGGGCCTGTCCGTGCAGTCCTTCCTGCGCGGCATCCACATCGTCGACTACACGCGCGACGCCCTCGCCGAGGTCACCCACCACGTGGTGACGCTGGCCGAGGCCGAGGACCTGCCTGCCCACGGAGCGGCCCTGAAGGCGCGCTTCGGCTGGAAGGTGCCGCGGCGATGAGCGAGATCCGGATCGACGACCTCCCCATCCGCGACGAGCTGCGCGGCAAGTCCCCATACGGCGCGCCCCAGCTCGACGTGCCCGTCCAGCTGAACACCAACGAGAACCCGTACCCGCTGCCCGAGCCGCTCGTCGCCCGGATCGCGGAGCGGGTCGCCGAGGCGGCGCGCGGTCTCAACCGCTACCCCGACCGGGACGCGATCGAGCTGCGCACCGAGCTCGCCCGCTACCTCACCCGTACCGCCGGGCACCCGGTCTGCCTCGGGAACGTCTGGGCCGCGAACGGCTCCAACGAGGTCCTCCAGCAGCTGCTGCAGACCTTCGGCGGACCGGGACGCACCGCCATCGGCTTCGAGCCCTCGTACTCGATGCACGGCCTGATCGCGCGCGGCACCGGCACGGGCTGGATCTCCGGCCCCCGGGGCGACGACTTCACGATCGACGTCGAGGCGGCCGAGCGGGCCATCGCCGAGCACCGGCCGGACGTCGTCTTCATCACCTCGCCCAACAACCCCACCGGCACGGCGGTCGACGCCGGGACGGTCCTCGCGCTGTACGAGGCCGCCCAGGCGGCGAAGCCGTCCCTGGTGGTGGTCGACGAGGCGTACGTCGAGTTCAGCCACCGCGACTCGCTGCTGCCGCTGATCGAGGGCCGCCCCCACCTCGTCGTGTCCAGGACCATGTCCAAGGCCTTCGGCGCGGCCGGGCTGCGCCTGGGTTATCTGGCCGCCCACCCCGCCGTGGTCGACGCGGTGCAGCTCGTCCGTCTGCCGTACCACCTGTCGGCCGTCACCCAGGCGACCGCGCTGGCCGCGCTGGAGCACACCGATACGCTGCTCGGGTACGTGGAGCAGCTCAAGAGCGAGCGCGACCGGCTGGTCGCCGAGCTGCGGGCCATCGGCTACGAGGTCACCGACTCCGACGCGAACTTCGTGCAGTTCGGCCGGTTCGAGGACACCCACGGCGCCTGGCAGAAGATCCTCGACCGGGGTGTCCTGGTCCGGGACAACGGCGTGCCTGGATGGCTGCGGGTGACCGCCGGGACCCCCGAAGAGAACGACGCGTTCCTGGAAGCGGTTCGCGCACTGAAGAAGGAGCAGCAGGCATGAGCCGCATCGGACGGGTGGAGCGCACCACCAAGGAGACCTCGGTCGTCGTCGAGATAGACCTCGACGGCACCGGAAAGGTCGATGTCGCGACCGGCGTCGGCTTCTACGACCACATGCTCGACCAGCTCGGCCGCCACGGCCTGTTCGACCTCACGGTCAAGACCGACGGCGACCTGCACATCGACACCCACCACACCATCGAGGACACGGCCCTCGCGCTGGGCGCCGCCTTCAAGCAGGCCCTCGGCGACAAGGTCGGGATCTACCGGTTCGGCAACTGCACCGTGCCGCTGGACGAGTCGCTCGCCCAGGTCACCGTCGACCTCTCCGGCCGCCCGTACCTGGTGCACACCGAGCCGGAGAACATGGCGCCGATGATCGGCACCTACGACACGACGATGACCCGCCACATCTTCGAGTCCTTCGTCGCCCAGGCGCAGATCGCGCTGCACATCCACGTCCCGTACGGGCGCAACGCCCACCACATCGTGGAGTGCCAGTTCAAGGCGCTGGCCCGCGCCCTGCGGTACGCCTCCGAGCGCGACCCGCGCGCGGCCGGCATCCTTCCCTCCACGAAGGGCGCCCTCTAGCCGTGACGGGTCTCTCGACCATCCTGATCGTCGTCGGGCTCTTCCTCGCCGGCGGCGTGTACTCCTTCGTCAAGCAGGAGATGCCCAAGGGCCTCATCGTGCTGGTCTCCATCGCCTCGGTGATGTGCCTGGTGGCCGGCGTCCTGCGGATCCAGGGGATCTGGGAATGAGCGCAAACTCTCCGAAGAAGGTCGTGGTCTTCGACTACGGCTTCGGCAACGTACGGTCCGCCGAGCGGGCCCTGGCCCATGTGGGCGCCGACGTCGAGATCACCCGCGACTACGAGACCGCCATGAACGCCGACGGGCTCCTCGTCCCCGGCGTGGGTGCCTTCTCGGCCTGTATGGACGGGCTCACCAAGGCCCGCGGTCAGTGGATCATCGACCGCAGGCTGTCCGGCGGCCGCCCGGTGATGGGCATCTGCGTCGGCATGCAGATCCTCTTCGCCCGGGGCATCGAGCACGGCGTCGAGACCGACGGCCTCGACGAGTGGCCCGGCACGGTCGAGCCCCTCAAGGCCCCGGTCGTCCCCCACATGGGCTGGAACACGGTCGACGCGCCCGAGGACAGCGAGCTCTTCGCCGGCCTCGACGCCGACGCCCGGTTCTACTTCGTGCACTCCTACGCGGTGCGCGAGTGGGGCCTGGAGGTCACCAACCCGGCGATTCGCGCGCCCCGGGTCACCTGGGCGACCCACGGCGAGCCGTTCGTCGCGGCCGTCGAGAACGGCGCCCTGTGGGCGACCCAGTTCCACCCCGAGAAGTCCGGCGACGCCGGCGCGCAGCTGCTCACCAACTGGATTGGCACTCTGTAATGGCGAAGCTCGAACTCCTCCCCGCCGTCGACGTCCGCGACGGCCAGGCCGTACGCCTCGTGCACGGCGAGTCCGGCACGGAGACCTCGTACGGTTCCCCGCTGGAGGCCGCCCTCGCGTGGCAGCGCTCGGGCGCGGAGTGGCTGCACCTCGTCGACCTGGACGCCGCGTTCGGCACCGGCGACAACCGTGACCTGGTCGCCGAGGTCACCGGCGCGATGGACATCAAGGTCGAGCTGTCCGGCGGCATCCGTGACGACGCCACGCTGGCCGCCGCGCTCGCCACCGGCTGCACCCGCGTCAACCTGGGCACGGCAGCCCTGGAGACCCCGGAGTGGGTCGCCAAGGTCATCGCGGAGCACGGCGACAAGATCGCGGTCGGCCTCGATGTGCGCGGCACGACCCTGCGCGGCCGCGGCTGGACCCGCGACGGCGGCGACCTCTACGAGACGCTGGCCCGCCTCGACTCCGAGGGCTGCGCCCGCTATGTCGTCACCGACATCGCCAAGGACGGCACCCTCCAGGGCCCGAACCTCGAGCTCCTCAGGAACGTCTGCGCCGCCACCGACAAGCCGGTCGTCGCCTCGGGCGGTGTCTCCTCCCTGGACGACCTGCGGGCCCTGGCCGGGCTGGTCCCGCAGGGTGTCGAGGGCGCGATCGTAGGAAAGGCGCTGTACGCCAAGGCGTTCACCCTGGAAGAGGCGCTGGCGGCGGTGGCCTCATGACCGACTCCGTACGCAAGGTGGTCACCGGGGCCCCGTGGGAGGACACCTTCGGCTACTCCCGGGCCGTGGAGCTTCCGAACGGTCTGGTGCTGGTCTCCGGCTGCACGTCGGTGGTCGACGGCCAGCTCGCCGACGGCGGCCCGTACGACCAGGCGATCAACTCCTTCAACGTGGCCTTCGACGCGCTGGCGAAGCTCGGACTGGGCGCCGAGCACGTCGTACGGACGCGGATGTACCTCACCCACGCCCGGGACGTGGACGACGTCGGCCGCGCCCACAAGGAGCTCTTCGACGCCGTGCGCCCCGCCGCGTCGATGATCATCGTTTCCGGCTTCGTCGACCCCCGTCTGGTCGTCGAGATCGAGATCGAGGCCTACCGGGGAGGCTCCGCATGACGCTCGCGGTACGGGTGATCCCCTGCCTGGACGTGGACAACGGCCGGGTCGTCAAGGGCGTCAACTTCCAGAACCTGCGCGACGCGGGCGACCCCGTCGAGATGGCGAAGCTGTACGACGCCGAGGGCGCCGACGAGCTGACCTTCCTGGACATCACCGCCTCCTCCGGTGACCGCGAGACCACGTACGACGTGGTGCGCCGCACCGCCGAGCAGGTCTTCATCCCGCTCACGGTGGGCGGCGGTGTCCGCAGCGCCGACGACGTCGACAAGCTGCTGCGCGCGGGCGCGGACAAGGTCGGCGTCAACACGGCGGCGATCGCCCGGCCCGAGCTGATCCAGGAGATCGCGGAGCGGTTCGGCCGGCAGGTGCTGGTGCTGTCGGTGGACGCCCGCCGCACCCCGGAGGGCACCTTCGAGGTCACCACGCACGGCGGCCGCCGGGGCACCGGCATCGACGCCGTCGAGTGGGCCCACCGGGCGGCGGAGCTGGGCGCGGGCGAGATCCTGCTCAACTCGATGGACGCCGACGGGACGAAGGACGGCTACGACACCGAGATGATCGCGGCGGTCCGCAAGCACGTCACCGTCCCGGTGATCGCGTCCGGCGGAGCGGGCAGCCTGTCCCACTTCCCGCCGGCGATCGCGGCGGGAGCGGACGCGGTGCTGGCGGCCTCCGTCTTCCACTTCGGGGACCTGCGGATCTCCCAGGTCAAGGACGCTCTGCGGGAGGCGGGCCACCCGGTCCGCTAGCGCCGCTCGGTGCAGGGCCCCGGCCGGTGACCCGGCGGGGGCCCTTCTCCTTCTCCGAATCCGCAGGATTATTTGTGCAATTTATATTGCGCAAGTTTTCCTTCGTATCTACGGTGAGGCGCATGCCCACACCCGAAGGCCGCCGGATCACCGACCTCGGCACGCTGAAGGCCATCGCCCACCCTCTGCGGATGCGGCTCTACCGGGCCCTGTTCGTCGCCCGCGTCGCCACCGCTTCCCAGCTCGCCGACCAGGTCGACGAGGCCGTCTCGCTCGTCAGCTACCACCTGCGCAAGCTCGCCGACCACGGCCTGATCGAGGAGGCGCAGGGCCAGTCGGCCGACGGCCGCGAGCGCTGGTGGCAGCCCAGCTCCTACGGATTCAGCGTCCAGGACGAGGACCTCCGCGACGCTCCCGAGAAGGCCGCCGCCGGGGCCGCGCTCAACCGCACCGTCAGCGAACAGCGCGCCGAGCTCTACCGCCGCTTCCTCGACGAGCGGCTGACCTGGCCGCAGGAGTGGCGCTCCGCCTCCCTCAGCTCCGAGTGGCTGCCCCGGCTGACCGCGGCCGAACTGGCCGCACTCGGCGAGGAGTTGGAGGCGGTGCTGAGGAAGTACGACCAGCTGGCCCGCGCGGCGGAGCAGGCGGGCGACACCGAGGGCCGCGAGAACGTCGCCGTGCACCTCCACGGCTTCCCGTTCCGCTCATGACGACGCTCAGCGAGACACCGGCCGTCGAGCGGCTCGCCCACCGCGACCCCAACGTCCTGCGCTGGGTCGGCGCGTACACCGCCTCCACCATCGGCGACAGCGTCTACTACCTCGCCCTGTCCTGGGCGGCCGTCCGAGGCGGCAGTGCGGGACAGGCCGGTCTGGTCCTCGCCGTCAGCGCCGTGCCGCGCGCCCTGCTGATGCTCGGCGGCGGGGTCGTCGCCGACCGCTTCGGACCGCGACGCGTCGTCCTCGTCTCCGACACCGTCCGCTGCGTGCTGGTCCTGACCGTCGCAGCCGTGCTCCACGCGACCGCCCCCGGGCTCTGGCTGCTCGCCGGCCTCGCCATGGTCTTCGGCGCCGTCGACGCCCTGTTCATGCCGGCCGTCGGCGCACTGCCGCCCCGGATCGTCCCGCCCGGCCAGCTCACCCGCGTCCAGGGGATGCGCGGGCTCGCCCATCGCGCCGCCCTCGTCCTCGGCGCCCCGCTCGGCGGCCTCGCCGTCGCCCTGGGCGGCTCCGCGGGAGCGTTCGCCGCCGCCGGGCTGCTGTTCGCCCTCTCGCTCCCGCTGCTCGCCGGCCTCCGGGTCGCCGCCCTGCCCACCGGCGCCGGCGGAGGCGAAGGAACCCCGTGGCGCGACCTCGCGGACGGGCTGCGCTACCTGCGCCACCACCGCGTCCTCGGCCCGCTGACCGTCGTGATCGCCCTCAGCGACCTGGGATTCGTCGGCCCGCTCAACGTCGGGCTCGCCCTCCTCGCGGACGCGCGCGGCTGGGGCCCCTCGGGCATCGGCTGGGTCCTCGCCGGCTTCGGCACCGGCGCGGCGGCGGCCTCCTTGCTGCTGACCGTACGGGGCTGGGTCCCGCGCGCCGGGTCCGTCATGGCCTGGTCGCTGATCGTCGGCTCCGCGGCGATCGCCGCCCTCGGCCACCTGCCGCACCTCGCCGCGGCCGTCGCGGCCGCCGTGACCCTCGGTCTCTTCGCCGGGTTCAGCGGCTCCCTGTGCGGGGCGCTCACGCAGAGCGTGTGCGACCCCGCCTACCTCGGCCGGGCCACCTCGGTCGCCCACTTCTTCAGTCTCGGCGTCGCGCCCCTGACGTTCCCGCTCACCGGCGCGGCCATCGGCGTCTGGGGCGCCGCGCCGGTCTTCGCCGCCGGCGCCGCGGTCTGCGCCCTGGGCGGTGTCTACGGGCTCGTCGTGCGAGCTCTGCGCCGCGCGGAACTGCCGAAGACCTAGATCCCGAGCTGTTTCGTCTCGTGGAGCCGGGCCACCGCGTCCTTGTCGCCCTCCACCTCGACCCGCGCCGCGTCCTGCCGGCCGAACAGGAACAGCGTCAGCTCACCCGGCTCCCCGGACACCGTCACCACCGGGGTGCCGCGGTGGGCCACCACCGTCTGGCCGTTCGGACGCCGCAGCACCACACCCACCGGGGACCTGCGGCCCAGCAGCCGGGCCGACTTCTCCAGCCGGGACCACAGCACGTCCGAGAAGACCGGGTCCAGCTCGCGCGGCGACCAGTCGGGCTGCGCCCGGCGCACGTCCTCCGCGTGCACGTAGAACTCGACCGTGTTCGCCCCCTCGTCCACCTGCTTGATGGTGAACGGCGACATGCGCGGGGGGCCCGTACGGATGAGCTGGATCAGCTCCTCGTACGGCTTCGCGGCGAACTCGGCCTGCACCCGCTCCAGCCGGTCCTTGAGCATCGGCAGCAGCACACCGGCTGCCGCGTCCGGGCGGCGCTCGCGCACCACCACATGGGCCGCGAGATCACGGGTCTTCCAGCCGTCGCACAGGGTCAGGGCCTCGGGACCCGCCGCTTCCAACAGGTCGGCGAGAAGGAGCCGTTCACGCTTCGCATGGGTCGACATGCCCGCCAGGGTACGGCGGCCGTCACCGGTCCGCCCAGTGGACGCACCGCCGGGCAAAGGCCCCACCCACGGCACAATGGCGTCATGACCAGCACGCCCAGCAGTCTCGACCCGGCCATCGCCGCCCGCCTCAAGCGCAGCCCCGACGGTCTCGTCCCCGCCATCGCACAGCAGTTCGACACCGGCGAGGTGCTCATGCTGGGCTGGATGGACGACGAGGCGCTGCACCGCACCCTCACCACCGGGCGCTGCACCTACTGGTCGCGCAGCCGCCGGGAGTACTGGGTCAAGGGCGACACCTCCGGCCATGTCCAGCACGTCAAGTCCGTCGCGCTCGACTGCGACGCCGACACCGTCCTGGTCAAGGTCGACCAGGTGGGGGCCGCCTGCCACACCGGCGCCCGCACCTGCTTCGACGCCGACGTGCTCCCGCTCTCCCAGTAAGGTCAGCCGCCATGGACCTCGAGACCTTCCGCAAGCTGGCGGCCGACCGCCGCGTCATCCCCGTCAGCCGCCGGCTCCTCGCGGACGGCGACACCCCGGTCGGGCTCTACCGCAAGCTCGCCGCCGAGCGCCCCGGGACCTTCTTGCTGGAGTCCGCGGAGAACGGCCGCTCCTGGTCGCGGTACTCCTTCATCGGCGTCCGCAGCGACGCCACCCTGACCGCCCGCGACGGACAGGCCCACTGGCTCGGCACCCCGCCCGTCGGCGTCCCCGTCGACGGCGACCCGCTGACGGCCCTGCGCGCCACCGTCGAGGCCCTGCACACCCCACGTGACCTGGCCTCCGGTATGCCGCCCTTCACCGGCGGCATGGTCGGCTACCTCGGCTACGACATCGTGCGCAGGCTGGAACGGATCGGCGAGCACGGCCGCGACGATCTGAAGCTGCCCGAGCTGACGATGCTGCTCACCTCGGACCTCGCCGTCCTCGACCACTGGGACGGGACGGTCCTGCTGATCGCCAACGCGATCAACCACAACGACCTGGAGACGGGCGTCGAGGACGCGTACGCGGACGCCGTCGCCCGCCTCGACGCCATGGAGGCCGACCTCGCGCGCGCCGCCGGGACCGCGCCAGCCGCCCTGCCGCCGTCCGAGCTGCCCGAGTACACCGCCCTGTGGGGCGGCCCGGCGTACCAGGACGCCGTCGAGGACATCAAGGAGCGGATCAGGGCCGGCGAGGCCTTCCAGGTCGTGCCCTCGCAGCGCTTCGAGACCCCGTGCTCCGCGAGCGCGCTCGACGTCTACCGGGTCCTGCGGGCCACCAACCCCTCCCCGTACATGTACCTCTTCCGCTTCGACGGCTTCGACGTCGTCGGCTCCTCGCCCGAGGCACTGGTCAAGGTCGAGGACGGGCACGCCATGGTCCACCCCATCGCCGGGACCCGCCCGCGCGGCGCGACCCCGCAGGAGGACCAGGCCCTCGCCGACGAGCTCCTCGCCGACCCCAAGGAGCGCGCCGAGCACCTGATGCTCGTCGACCTCGGCCGCAACGACCTGGGGCGGGTCTGCGAACCCGGCTCCGTCGAGGTCGTCGACTTCATGTCGATCGAGCGGTACTCGCACGTCATGCACATCGTCTCGACCGTCACCGGCCGGGTCGCCGAGGGACGCACCGCCTTCGACGTCCTCACCGCCTGCTTCCCCGCCGGCACCCTCTCCGGCGCGCCCAAGCCCCGCGCGATGCAGATCATCGAGGAGCTGGAGCCGTCCCGGCGCGGGCTGTACGGCGGCTGCGTCGGCTACCTCGACTTCGCCGGGGACTCCGACACCGCCATCGCCATCCGTACCGCCCTGCTCCGCGACGGCACCGCGTACGTGCAGGCCGGAGCGGGTGTCGTCGCCGACTCCGACCCCGTCGGCGAGGACAACGAATGCCGCAACAAGGCCGCGGCGGTACTCCGCGCCGTACACACCGCCAACCGGATGAACGGCGCATGACGGCGTAGGGGATAGTGGGGTACGTGAGTGCCGTACCCGTACCCCAGCCCCGCGCCGCGAACGCCGGAGCCGCCCCGGCCGCCGGCGGTGGCCGCCGCAGCCTCGCCGCAGCCCTCCTCCTGGGTGCCGTCGGAGCCACCGTCGCACTGCTCTCCTCGGGCCAGATCTGGGCCGAGGGCACGGCAGCGGTCGGCGGCGGCACCGTGCCGCTCGAAGCCCAGGGCGGCGATGTCACCGGCGTCCCGTCGGCGCTCGCCGTCGTCGGTCTCGCCGCCCTCGTCGCCGTCTTCGCCGTCCGCAGCGGCGGCCGGCTCCTGGTCTCCGGCCTCCTCGCGCTGAGCGGCGCGGGCGCGGCCGCCGCGGCCCTCCTCGGCGCCTCCGACAGCTCCGCGCTCGACGAGATGGCCGCCCGCACCACCGGTGACGCCGGCGCCGGCGTGGACGCGCTCACCCATACGGCCTGGCCGTACGTGACCGCCGCGGCCGGACTGCTCATCCTCCTCGCCGGTCTCCTGGCGCTGCGCTACGGCAAGGTGTGGCCCGCCATGTCCGGCCGCTACGAGCGCGAGGGCGCCCCGCGCGCCCGCAAGGCGCGCCCGTCCCAGGACCCCGACCGGCCCGAGGAGCTGTGGAAGGCCCTGGACCGGGGCGAGGACCCGACCGGCTGATCCCGGACCCCCACGTCACGCGCCCCGGCCGGGTGCGTGACAATGGGCGACGAGCGTCCGCATCCGGCGCGACCTCACCCAAGCCTCACCACAGAGCGACAGCAACGAGGAGCAACTCATGGCGGGCAGCGCCCACGGACACACCCCGGCCGCCTGGACGGGTGTCATCATCTCCTTCATCGGCTTCTGCATCGCCGGTGTCTTCATGGTGGCCGCCAACCCGCTCGGCTTCTGGGCCGGAATCGCCGTCATCCTGCTCGGCGGCGTCGTCGGCTGGGCGATGCGGCTGGCCGGACTCGGCGCCCCCAAGGAGACCGACGACCGCGTCCAGGCGCGTGCCGCGGCCAGTCAGTCCGCCTCCGCCTCCTGACGGCTCACGACGCACCGGCAGCCGGTCCCACCGGCCGCCGTCCCGAGTCACTCGCGACCTCACCGGAAGGCGCGGCACGGCAGGCCCGTGCTGCGCCTTCCGGCGTCAGTGGGCACAATCGCCGGGTGGACCCCCTGACGACCCCCGCCGCCCCCGCCCCCTCTCCCGCCCCACCACCGCTCTCCCGGCGCCTCCTGGCCCCGCTGGGCACCCTCGCGGGCGTCGCGGCCGCCTTCGCGTACGTCGGGACCGTGGACCCGAACGAGCCCGGGCACTACCCCGTCTGCCCCCTCCTGCGTTTCACCGGCATCCTCTGCCCCGGCTGCGGCGGGCTGCGCAGCGCCCACGCCTTCATCCACGGCGACCTCTCCGCCGCGTTCGGCGCCAACGCCCTGGCTGTCATCGGCTACGGGATCTTCGCGGCGCTGATGGTCGTCTGGCTGATTCGCGCCGTACGGGGGCTCCCCGTACGGGTCACCCTCGGCCCGGCCTGGTGGTGGGCCCTCGGCGCCGTCCTGCTGGCCTTCACGGTGATCCGGAACCTTCCGTTCGGCGCCGTGCTCGCTCCGTGACGATCCGGTGAAGTCCCAGGTAGTGGGACGCAAGTCAACCGGATGCGGGCGCTACGCCGTCCTGCGGATACCATCGAGATGGCTGATCCTGGCTCAACACGACCGTCATCACCGTCCCGGAAGGGGGCCTCTCGCGTGAGTGTGCTCGACGAGATCATCGAAGGCGTACGCGCCGACCTCGCAGAGCGGCAGGCGCGGGTCTCCCTCGACGAGCTCAAGGAGCGCGCAGCGAAGGCACCGCAGGCCAAGGACGGAGTGGCCGCCCTGCGCGGCGACGGCGTCAAGGTCATCTGCGAGGTCAAGCGCTCCAGCCCGTCGAAGGGCGCACTCGCCGCGATCGCCGACCCCGCGGGTCTCGCCGCCGACTACGAAGCGGGCGGCGCCGCCGTCATCTCCGTCCTCACCGAACAGCGTCGCTTCGGCGGCTCGCTGGCCGACCTGGAGGCCGTCCGCGCCCGGGTCGACATCCCGGTGTTGCGCAAGGACTTCATCGTCACCGCGTACCAGCTGTGGGAGGCCCGGGCGTACGGCGCCGACCTGGCGCTCCTCATCGTCGCCGCGCTGGACCAGGAGGCGCTCGTCTCCCTGATCGAGCGTGCCGAGTCCATCGGCCTCACCCCGCTGGTCGAGGTGCACGACGAGGACGAGGTCGAGCGTGCGGTCGACGCCGGCGCGCGGATCATCGGCGTCAACGCGCGCGACCTGAAGACCCTGAAGGTCGACCGCTCCACGTTCGAGCGCGTCGCCCCCGAGGTCCCCGCCCACATCGTCAAGATCGCCGAGTCCGGGGTGCGCGGCCCGCACGACCTCATCGCGTACGCCAACGCCGGCGCCGACGCGGTGCTGGTCGGCGAATCCCTCGTCACCGGCCGCGACCCCAAGGCCGCCGTGGCCGATCTGGTCGCCGCCGGCGCCCACCCGGCCCTGCGCCACGGCCGGAGCTGACCTCCGCCCATGTCCACCCGCCGCCCGCTCCCGACGCCCCTGGGTCCGCCCCGGGGCGACTCGGGCATGCGTGCGGCCACCGCGGCGGACGCCCTGCCGCGCGCCTCGGCCGAGCACGTCGAACCGCCGGCCGGGGGTGCGGGCGTCCTGCCCGCCCCCCGACCGGCCGGTCGGCCGCGCTCCGGCGACAGGGCGGCCGGCGTCCTCCGGGCGAGTGCCGGCGCGTCGGCTCCCGCCCGGGATCCGCACGCCCCTCTGGCCCGTGGCTGCCGCCCGCGCGGCTGCCGCGCCCCCGCCCGCCGCGTGCACGGCCGGCGCGTCCGGTACGTGATCGGTGACGAGCCCGGACAGGTCAACGGCATGCGATGGCGCGGGCGCCTCGCGCGCCCCCACCGCTGCCGTTAGGCTCCGCCGCGTCCGAGGACGCACGGCGCCGGCCGCGCCGCCGCCGACCCGGGATCGCCGGGCCCGCCGTGTCCGCGTCCGGGGCCGTCGGAGCCGGTCCCACCGGCCCCGTCCCGACAGCCACCGCGCCGTCCGGCGAGGCCGCCGGGTCCCCGACGTGCCCGGTGGGCCCGCGGCCGCGGCCGCCGGTGCCGTCCGGTTCCGTACGGTCCGTACACCACGGGTCCGATGCCGGCACCCGGACCGCCGTGGCAGCCCGACCGCGGCGGCGCGCGCGCATACCGTGACCACCTTCAGCCCGTAGTCCGGGGCAACCGCGCCCCGCGAGGAGCATGTCGCATGTCCAGCGAGTTCTTCATTCCGGACCCCGAGGGTCAAGTCCCCAGCGTCGAGGGTTACTTCGGCGCGTACGGCGGCAAGTTCATCCCGGAGGCCCTGGTGGCCGCCGTCGACGAGGTCGCCGTCGAGTACGACAAGGCCAAGTCCGACCCGGCCTTCGCCGCCGAGCTCAACGACCTGATGGTCAACTACACCGGCCGCCCCAGCGCCCTCACCGAGGTGCCCCGGTTCGCCGAACACGCCGGTGGCGCACGGATCTTCCTCAAGCGGGAGGACCTCAACCACACCGGCTCGCACAAGATCAACAATGTGCTCGGCCAGGCCCTGCTCACCAAGCGTATGGGCAAGACCCGCGTCATCGCCGAGACCGGCGCCGGGCAGCACGGTGTCGCCACCGCCACCGCCTGCGCGCTCTTCGGCCTCGAATGCACCATCTACATGGGCGAGATCGACACCCAGCGCCAGGCGCTGAACGTCGCCCGGATGCGGATGCTCGGCGCCGAGGTCATCCCGGTGAAGTCCGGCAGCCGCACCCTCAAGGACGCCATCAACGAGGCGTTCCGCGACTGGGTCGCCAACGTCGACCGCACGCACTACCTCTTCGGCACGGTCGCCGGCCCGCACCCCTTCCCGGCCATGGTCCGCGACTTCCACCGCGTCATCGGGGTCGAGGCCCGCCGCCAGATCCTGGAGCGGGCCGGACGGCTCCCCGACGCCGCCATCGCCTGCGTCGGTGGCGGCTCCAACGCCATCGGTCTCTTCCACGCCTTCATCCCGGACACGGACGTCCGCCTCATCGGCTGCGAGCCGGCCGGGCACGGCGTCGAGACCGGCGAGCACGCGGCGACCCTGACCGCCGGCGAACCCGGCATCCTGCACGGCTCCCGGTCGTACGTCCTCCAGGACGACGAGGGCCAGATCACCGAGCCGTACTCGATCTCGGCCGGCCTCGACTACCCGGGCATCGGCCCCGAGCACGCGTACCTCAAGGACGCCGGCCGGGGCGAGTACCGCGCGGTGACCGACGACGCGGCCATGCAGGCCCTGCGGCTGCTGTCCCGCACCGAGGGCATCATCCCGGCCATCGAGTCCGCGCACGCGCTGGCCGGTGCGCTGGAGGTCGGCAAGGAACTCGGCAAGGACGGGTTGATCATCGTCAACCTGTCGGGCCGCGGCGACAAGGACATGGACACGGCCGCCCGCTACTTCGGGCTGTACGACGGGGAGGGCTCCAAGTGAGCGGCAACATCCAGCTGTTGAGCGACACCCTGGCACGGGCCACGTCCGAGAACCGGGCCGCGCTCATCGCCTACCTCCCGGCCGGCTTCCCGACCGTCGACGGCGGCATCGAAGCGGTCAAGGCCGCCTTCGACGGCGGCGCCGACATCGTCGAGGTGGGGCTGCCGCACAGCGACCCGGTCCTCGACGGGCCGGTCATCCAGACCGCCGACGACATCGCCCTGCGCGGCGGCGTCAAGATCGCCGACGTGATGCGCACCGTCCGGGAGGCCTTCGAGGCGACCGGGAAGCCGGTCCTCGTCATGACGTACTGGAACCCCATCGACCGGTACGGCATCGCCCGGTTCACCGAGGAGCTGGCGGCGGCCGGCGGCGCGGGATGCATCCTGCCCGACCTGCCGGTCCAGGAGTCCGCGACGTGGAGAGAGCACGCCGACAAGCACGGTCTCGCCACCGTCTTCGTCGTCGCGCCGAGCAGCAAGGACGCGCGCCTGGCCACCATCACGGCGGCCGGTTCCGGCTTCGTCTACGCGGCCTCGCTGATGGGCGTCACCGGTACCCGTGAGTCGGTCGGCGAACAAGCCGCCGACCTCGTGCGCCGGACGCGTGCCACCTCGTCGCTGCCCGTCTGTGTCGGCCTCGGCGTGTCGAATGCCAAGCAGGCCGCCGAGGTCGCGGACTTCGCCGACGGCGTCATCGTCGGCTCCGCCTTCGTCAAGCGGATGCTGGACGCCGACGACCACGCGGCCGGCCTCGCGGCCGTAAGGGAACTGGCGGCCGAACTCGCCGAGGGCGTACGCCGGGTTCGGTAGCCCATAAGGGTGGAACTGGGACCGGGGAGGCGCGCAGGTGCCTCCCCGGTTCGTTGCTGTGGCGTGAGCGACAACAACCGTGAAGAGAAGCGGAGCGCGCGGGAGCGGCTCCAACAGGAGCGCGAGCGGGAGAAGGCGCGCGAGAAGCGCCGGCGTCTGCTGATCGTGTCGTCCGCCGTGGTGGGAGTCCTCGGACTCGCCGCCGTCGTCGGGCTGATCGCGGCCAACAGCGGAGGCAAGGGCGATTCGACCGCCACCGGACCCGTCGTCGCCCCCACCGGCGCCAACGGCGACGAGCAGCTGGCGATCCCGACGGGCGCCGCCGACGCCCCGTCCACGCTCACGGTCTGGGAGGACTTCCGCTGCCCGGCCTGCGCCTCCTTCGAGAACGCGTTCCGGGACACCATCCACGAGCTGGAGGCCAAGAAGCAGCTCAAGGTCGACTACCACCTCGCCACCATCATCGACGGCAACATGGGCGGCAGCGGCTCGCTGCGCGCGGCGAACGCCGCCGCGTGCGCGCAGGACGCCGGGAAGTTCACGCCGTACCACGACGTGCTCTACCGCAACCAGCCGCCCGAGACCGACGACGCGTTCGCCAAGAACGACAAGCTGATCGAGCTCGCGGCCAAGGTGAAGGGTCTCGACACCCCCGCCTTCCGCAGCTGTGTGCAGGAGGGCACGCACGACGCCTGGGTCACCAAGTCCAGCGAGGCTTTCCGCAAGGGCGACTTCCAGGGCACCCCGAGCGTGCTGCTCAACGGCGAGTCGGTCTTCCCGGCCAAGGGGAACGAGCAGATCTCCCCGGAGAACCTGAAGAAGTGGGTCGCGCAGGCCAACAAGGGCAAGAAGCCCGCGGCGGGCGGCGACAGCGACGCGGACTCCCGCGAGCAGGCCGATTCCCCTGAGGACGGCGATTCCCGCGAGGACACCGGCTCCGGCTCCCACCAGGGCACGGGCGCTCACGGGGACGCCGGCACCCGCAAGAGCTCGGGCATCCACGAGAATCCGGGCTTCCCCCAGGGGGCGACCACTCGTGAGGGGGCGGGCGCGCCGTCCGCCGGCTGAGCCTCCCGTCCGGGCGTTCCGGGGCCCCCGCGGAGTCGTCTCCCGGGGGTCCCCGCAAAGGAAAGCGGGGGGAGGGTTGCCCCACAGCCCACCCGGCACGGTAGCGTCGGGTCTGCCATGGACCTTGCCTACATTCCCAGCCCGTCGACCGGAGTGCTCCAGGTCGGACCACTCCCGCTGCGCGGCTACGCCTTCTGCATCATCATCGGTGTCTTCGTCGCCGTCTGGTACGGCAACAAGCGCTGGATCGCCCGGGGCGGTACAGCCGGCACCGTGGCCGACATCGCCGTCTGGGCGGTGCCCTTCGGCCTCGTCGGCGGCCGTTTGTACCACGTCATCACCGACTACCAGCTGTACTTCAGCGAGGGTGAGGACTGGGTCGACGCCTTCAAGATCTGGGAGGGCGGCCTCGGGATCTGGGGCGCGATCGCGCTGGGCGCGGTCGGCGCGTGGATCGGCTGCCGGCGCCGCGGGATTCCGCTGCCGGCCTGGGCCGACGCGCTGGCCCCGGGTGTGGCCTTCGCGCAGGCCATCGGCCGCTGGGGCAACTGGTTCAACCAGGAGCTGTACGGCAAGCCCACCGACCTTCCCTGGGCGCTCAAGATCACCGCGAGCGCGAACCGCGAGGCCGGGCTCTACCACCCGACGTTCCTGTACGAGTCGCTGTGGTGCGTGGGTGTGGCACTGCTGGTGATCTGGGCGGACCGCCGCTTCACGCTGGGACACGGCCGGGCCTTCGCGCTCTATGTGGCGGCGTACTGCACGGGCCGGGCGTGGATCGAGTACATGCGCGTCGACGAGGCGCACCACGTGCTGGGCCTGCGGCTCAATGTGTGGACCGCGATGATCGTCTTCGTGCTGGCGGTGACCTACATGGTGATCTCGGCCCGGATGCGGCCCGGCCGCGAGGAGATCGTGGAGCCGGTGAAGGACACGGACGCCACGGCGAAGCCCGAGGACCCGAAGGACGCGAGCCCGAAGGACGAGGGCACGCAGGCCCGGGACGAGGAGCCCGCGAACGGCGCGGGCGACGACCCCGGCACGGTGGAGGACGCGGGTCCGCAGGCCGGTCCGGAGACTTCCTCCGAGGCAGCGACTGCCGACGCCGACGCCACCAAGCCGGCCCAGAAGGGCTGACAGGCAGCGGTTTCCGTACGGGGCCGCCGGGACCGAGAGGTTCCGGCGGCCCCGTACGCGTGTGGGGCACGGTGAGAGCCGGTCGGGCGGCGTGAGTGTGTGGGGCGCGGTGCCGCGTGCTCAGAGCCGGTCGGCCAGCGTGAGTGTGCGGTACGCGAGCGCCACCAGGGCCGCGTCGACGAACCGGCCGTCCGGGAGGGCCTGGGCGCCCTCGTCGACGGCTGCCGCCCTGACGATCTCCTCCGCCGACGCCACCTCCCCCTCCGTGGGCAGATACGCCCGCTCGATCACCGGCAGCTGACGCGGATGGATCGCCGCGCGCCCCACGAAGCCCAGCGCCCGGCCCTCGGCGCAGCTCGCCGCGAGCCCCTCCAGGTCGCGCACGTCGGGGTGCACCGACTGGGCGGGCGGCGGCAGACGCGCCGCACGGGCGGCCACCACGACCCGGCTGCGCGGCCAGGCGAGCCCGGCGTCGTTCCGTACCCCGAGGTCGGCGCGCAGGTCCGCCTCGCCGAGCGCGAGGCCCTGGACGTCGGGGTGGGCGGTGGCGAGGGCGTAGGCGTGCTCGACGGCGAGCGCGGATTCGATGAGCGGGAGGAGCGGCGTGCCGGGGGCGAGCCGGGCGACGTGGTGGACCTGGGCCGGGACATCGGTCTTCGGCAGCCGCAGACATGCCAGACCGGGCAGCCCGTGCAGGGCGGTGATGTCCGACGCGGCGTGGACGCGGACGTGGACGGGGACCTCGTGCGGGGCGGCGAGGAGCTCGACGGTGGCGGCGAGCGCGTACGCCTTGCGGTCCGGGGCCACGGCGTCCTCCAGGTCGACGACGACCACGTCGGCGCCGCTGGAAAGGGCCTTGCGGACGGTGTCGGGACGGTCGCCGGGGGCGTAGAGCCAGGTCAGGGGGATCGTCATAGCGCGCCTTCGGTGGACAGGGCGGTGATCTCGGCGGGGGAGAGACCCAGCTCGGCGAGGACCTCCGCGGTGTCCGCACCGTGCGGGCGGCCGGCCCAGCGGATGGCGCCCGGGGTCTCGGAGAGCCTGAAGAGGACGTTCTGCATCCGGATCGGGCCCAGTTCGGGGTCGGCGACCTCGGTGACCGTGTCCAGGGCGCGGTACTGCGGGTCGTCCATCACGTCCCGGATGTCGTAGACCGGCGCGATCGCCGCCTCGGCCTTCTCGAACGCGGCCATCACCTCCTCCCGGGTGTGCCGGGCGACCCAGGAACCGACGGCCTCGTCGAGGACGTCGCAGTGCGCCGCGCGGGTCGTGCCCTCCGCGAACCAGGGCTCGTCGATCAGCTCCGGCCGGCCGACCAGCCGCATCACCCGCTCGGCGACCGACTGGGCGGAGGTGGAGACGGCGACCCAGCAGCCGTCGGCGGTGAGGTAGGTGTTGCGGGGGGCGTTGTTGCGGGAGCGGTTTCCGGTGCGCGGCTGGACGTAACCGAGCTGGTCGTACCAGAGCGGCTGGGGGCCGAGGACCGCCAGGATCGGCTCGATGATCGCCATGTCGACCACCTGACCGCGCCCGGTGGCGGTGCGGGCGGCGAGCGCGGTCATCACCGCGTAGGCCGTCGCCAGCCCCGCGATCGAGTCCGCGAGGCCGAACGGCGGCAGGGTGGGCGGGCCCTGAGGCTCCCCGGTGATGGCCGCGAAGCCGCTCATCGCCTCGGCCAGCGTGCCGAAGCCGGGGCGGTGCGCGTACGGGCCGAACTGGCCGAAGCCGGTGACCCGCGTCAGCACCAGCCGCGGATTGACGGTGGAGAGTTCCTCCCAGCCCAGCCCCCACCGCTCCAGGGTCCCCGGGCGGAAGTTCTCGATGACGACATCGGCGGTGGCGGCCAGTCTGAGCAGGGTGTCGCGGCCGCCGGAGGTGGAGAGATCCAGGGTGACCGTGCGCTTGTTGCGCCCCAGCACCTTCCACCAGAGGCCCACGCCGTCCTTGGTGGGGCCGTGGCCCCGGGACGGATCGGGCCTTCGGGGATGCTCGATCTTGATGACATCGGCTCCGAAGTCGCCGAGCATCGTGGCGGCGATGGGCCCGGCGAAGAGCGTGGCGAGATCGAGGACGCGCAGGTCCCGGAGCGGCGCGGCCGGCTCGGCCGCCGGCCCGGTGGTCGTGTCGGTGATCGGCTCGGTCGTCATACGGCGTCCACCTCGGTGTCGGCCTCACTGTCGATCTCGGAGCGGTACGGCATCGAGGACGAGGCCCCCGGGCGCTGTACGGAGAGCGCGGCGGCCGACGAGGCCCAGGCGAGCGCCCGGGGCACCGGGCGCCCCTCGCCCAGTGCGACGGCCAGCGCCCCGACGAACGTGTCGCCCGCCGCTGTCGTGTCGACGGCGTGGACACGCGGCGCGGGGACGGTGACCGGGTCGGTTCCGCGGGCCGCGTAGAGGCTGCCCCGCGCGCCGAGGGTGATGACGACCTCGGGGACGTCCCGCAGCAGCGCCTCGGCCGCCGCATACGGGTCCGAGAGGCCGGTGAGGGCGGCGGCCTCGTGCTCGTTCGGCACCAACAGGTCGATGGCGGCGAGCAGTTCGGACGGCAGGGGCTGAGCGGGCGCGGGGGTCAGGATCGTACGGACACCGAGGCGGCGGGCCGCCCGCGCGCCGTCGGTCACGGCGGACAGGGGCAGCTCCAGCTGGAGCAGCAGGGCGTCGGCCGTGCCGATGAGTGCCTCGTCGCCGGGGGTCAGGGAGGTGACCGAGCCGTTCGCGCCGGGGATCACCACGATGGCGTTCGACCCCTCGTCGTCGACGACGATGTGGGCGGTGCCGGAGGCGCCCTCGGCGGTGCGCAGCAGATCGGTGTCGACGCCGGCTCCGTCGAGCGAGGCGCGCAGCCGTACGCCGAAGTCGTCCGTGCCGACGGCGCCGATGAGCGCCGCATCGGCTCCGGCGCGGGCGGCCGCCACGGCCTGGTTGGCGCCCTTGCCGCCGGGGATCGTACGGAACTCCCGTCCGGTGACGGTCTCTCCGCGCGCGGGGGCCCTGGGCACGTACGCGACGAGGTCCATGTTCGTACTGCCGAGCACGACGATGCTGGTCATGCGGTCCGTACCTCCCGGTGGGTGAGTTCTGCGAGGGTGTCGAAGCCGATGCCGTCGAAGGTGGCGACGGAAGTGGAGAGGCGGTTCTTCAGCGGCGCCGTCCAATGGTCGGGGACGCGGTCGGGGCTGCCGGCGAGGAGACCGGCGACGGAGCCGGCGGTGGCGCCGTTGGAGTCGGTGTCCCAGCCGCCCGAGACGGCCGCGCAGACGGAGCGGGAGAAGTCACCGTCCGCGTGGGTGAGGGCGGCGGCGAGGAGCGCGGCGTTGGGGACGGCATGGACCCAGTGGTACGTGCCGAGGGCGGAGTGCAGGCGGTCCACGACGGCGTCGAAGTCGCGGTGCGTGGCCGCGGTCTCGATGCCGAGACGGACCGCTTGGGCCAGACGCGAGCGGGGCGGGACGACGAGGAGGCCCGCGGCGAGCGCCTGATGGACGTCGGCGGTGCCGCTCGCGGCGGCGGCGAGGGTCGCGGCGACGAACATGGCGCCGTACACGCCGTTGCCGGTGTGGGTGAGCGCGGCGTCCCGGTACGCCTGCTCGGCGGCCGCGGCCGGATCGCCCGGGTGCGTCCAGCCGTGGACGTCGGCCCGGATCTGGGCGCCGATCCACTCCCGGAACGGGTTGCGGCGCGAGGCGGTGAACGGCGGCTCGACGCCGTCGAGGAGATTGCGGTACGCGATCCGCTCGGCGGTGAACGTCCGCCCGGCCGGCAGCTCGTCCAGCCAGAGGCGGGCGACGTCGGCGGTGGTGAAGCCGGGGCCGTGGCGCTGCAGCAGCAGCAGATTGAGCAGCGGGTAGTTGAGGTCGTCGTCCTCGGGCATCCCGTCGATGTTCTCGGCGAGGGAGGTGGCCGCGGACCGGCGGTTCCAGGGATGGGCGGCCTTGAGCTCCTCGGGGACCCCGCGGGCGGTGAACCACGTGGTGAGCGGCCAGTTGCCGGTGGCGCGGGCGAGGGCCCGGATGGCGGGGAGGGGGAGCTTCTCGACGGGCTTGCCGAGCAGACAGCCGACGGCGCGGCCGAGCCAGGCGGCGTGCAGCCGCTGGAGGAGGGTGGGTTCCGCCGCCGTCCCGCCGGGAGCCGCGTGGCCGGGTGCGGAGGGCTCCGGCGCGGTCGCGGAGAGGGCCGACGGCGGCCGGAGGCGACCGGTGGGGTGGGGCGCGGGGGTGGCGGGCAGTCCGGCGTCCGGCCAGTTCGGGCAGGCGTCCTTGATCGCGCCGAAGGGCGTCGGCTCGCTGCGCGACAACGGGCTCGGCAGCACGGCGAGTTCGTCGAGCAGGCGCTCCGCGAGCGCGCGGAGGTGGGGGGAGGGCTCCGGGGAGGTGCCCGCCGTCGCGGGGGCGGGCCGGCCGCCGGCCGAGCGCCAGCGGGAGGCGACGGCCCGGGCGTCGCGGCCGTCCTCGTCCGCCTGGCGCAGCTCGTGCCCGAGCAGATCCTCCGGCTGCACCCAGGTGAGACGCAGCGTCATTCCCTCACGCCCCCGCCAGCCGGCCGAACGCGGACTCGTGGGCCCGGCGGCGGTCCGTGTCGCGGGCGAAGATCTCCCGGGTCACCTCCGCCAGTACCCCCGCGGGGGCGCGCAGATCCAGACGGCTGGCCTCGGCGACCCGCTCCGCCCACGCCCCGGGGACCGCCGCCTCGCCGTGCAGCGCACCCGCCACGGCGCCCGCCATCGTGGCGATCGAGTCGCAGTCGCGGCCGTAGTTGACCGCGCCCAGGACCGTACGGCTGTAGTCGCCACCGCCGATCAGCAGCATCCCCAGGGCGACGGGGAGCTCCTCGATCGAGTGGAGGCGGGAGGGCCGCCGGGCGCCCAGCGACGGGGCACGGTAGTCCGGGCCGACCGTGTCGAACGGGGCCACCGCCTCGCGCAGCGGACCCAGCGCCGGCTCGAAGTCCGTATAGCGTTCGGCCACTTCGGCCACGGCCTCGATCGCCGCGCAGGTGCCGTCCTTGGCCAGGGACAGCACGGTGTCGAGGACCGACGCGGGCGTGGCGCCGGGGACGCACGCCGCCGCGACCGCCGCCGCGAAGACCCCCGCCGCCTCCCGGCCGTACGAGGACTGGTGGGCGCCGGCGATGTCGAGGGCCTCGGCGTACGCGGCCTGCGGGTTGGCGGCGTTGACCAGCCCGACGGGGGCCATGTACATCGCCGCGCCGCAGTTGACCATGTTGCCGCTGCCTGCCTCGCGCGGGTCGACATGGCCGTAGTGCAACCGCGCGACCAGCCACTTCTCGGCGAGGAAGATCCGCTGGAGCGGCAGCGCCTCGGCCTCCAGTTCCGGGATCCAGCGGGGTGTGGAGATGAGGTCGGGGACGAGGTGGTCGGCGACGGCGTACGCGTCCAGGTGGTCGCGGACCGTCCCGTACACCCGGACCAGCGCATGGGTCATCAGGGTGTCGTCGGTGACGTGCCCGTTTCCCTTGTGGTACGGCGCGATCGGGCGGGCGGTGCGCCATGCGTCGCCGTTCCACGGGCCGACGATGCCGGTGACACGGCCGCCGTGGCGCTCGGCGATCTGGTCGGGGGTGTATCCCTCGACCGGGCCGCCGAGCGCGTCACCGACGGCCGCTCCGACGAGACTGCCCGTGATCCGGTCTTCGAGAGTGAGCGTGGGTGTGGTCAGTACGGTCGTCATGTCGGGATTGTCCACCCGGGGTGACCGTCGGCGGGGAATCTCGCGCCGGGGATCGCCGTGGAGTCGGATCGGCGGCGCGGGGAGGGGCCGGGGGAGGCGCGGGCGGGTTACGGCGCGGGGTGCTGGGCCCGGTCGGCCCGCGCGTGCGGATCCGGGTGGGGGCGCGGGTGTGACAGATGCGCGAGGCGCTGGGCGAGGAGGACGAGATCCGTACCGGCGAGGCGGGGCAGGGCGCAGCCCGCCAGCGTGCGGCAGGCATCCCGCCAGGTGGCCGGGACGGAGTCCCCGCCGCCGAGCGCGCCGGTCAGCGCCCCGGCGAGCGCGGGCGCGGAGTCCGCGACCCGGGACAGGCAGGCGGCGGCGGGTACGGCCCCGGCGACCCGGCCGCGCGAGGCGACGGCCAGGGCGAGGGCGACGGGGACGGTCTCGGCGGCGGCGATGCCGTAGCTGTAGACGTGGTCGACGATCTGGTGCTCCAGGATCGGGACCAGTTCGAAGGCGTCGGCCGCGTCGCGCGCGGTCTTCACCGCGTGCTGGGCGTTGCGGCCGATCTCGGTGGCGGGCGGGAGCTGGGCCAGGGCGGCGTCGACCGCGTCGTCGACCGGCGCGCCACCGAGCGCGGCGGCGACGGCCGCGGCCATGGCACGGGCGCCGTGCACCCCGTCGCCGTCCTGGGTGTAGCGGGCGTCGAACTCGGCGAGCTCGGCAGCGGCGTGGGGGTCACCCGGATGGACCACGGCGAGGACGGCGGCGCGGACGCAGGCGGCGTCGTCGAAGTAGTGCGGGTTGTCGTGGCCGGTGGCGGGCGGGCGCAGGCCGGTGGCGAGGTTGCCGAGACCGGCGCGTACGGAGATCCGGGCGCGGAGGGGAAGCACCGCGGACTCGACCTCGGGGGCGCGGTCGGCGGCGGCGGCGATCTGGCCGGCGAGGGAGTTCCAGGCGAGATCGACGGCGGCGCGCAGGCGGTGGGCGGGGGAGAGGCCCCGGAAGAGACCGCCGGCGGCGGAGAGCACGGCCTCGGCGGTGAAGGCGGCCCATTCGGCGTCGTCGGAGGGGCCGAGGCGGAGGGGCTCGGGGGGCTGGTTGAGGGCGATGGGCACGGGGAGCGTCGTCGTGGCGTTCTGCTCGGCGAAGGTGTCCAGCTCCCGGGTCAGCCGGCGTGTCCACTCGGGCATCCGCGCGGCCCGATGCCGCGCGGCGGGCCACCCGGCGGCGTCCCCGGCGGCGAGCCCGAGCAGCAGCCCCTCAATCCGCGACGCGGCCCCGGGCCCCGCCTGGGGGGCGGTCGCCGGGGTGGGGGCGCTCGTCCGTGCGTCGGTCGCCCGGGCGGAAGCCGGGGTCCGGAGCCGGACGCCCTCGGCGACGGCGCCCGGCCCCCAGGCGGGGCCCGGGGCGTCGGCGCGGGCGTCGTCCGGCTCGGCGCCCCGCCTCCACGAGGGCCCCGGGGCCTCGGGGCGGGCAGCTCCAGTCACGGCGTCCCGCTCCGGGGGGCGGGTCGGCTCGTGTCGTCCGGGGGCGTCGGCGCCCACAGCCGTGGTGGTGTCCTCGGTCATGACGCCGCCTCCTCGTCCGGGGTCAGCAGGTCCGCGATGTCCAGGACGTGGTAGCCCCGCATCGACGGGAGGCAGCTGCCCCGCACCGGGCCGATCGCCGACGCCCAGTCCGGCGGGATCGCCGCCTCGCCGGACATCGCTCCGGCCAGGGCGCCCGCGACCGCTGCCGTGGTGTCGGCGTCGCGGCCCATGTTGACGGCCGTCAGTACCGCCGTACGGAAATCGCCGCGGGCCGACGCGAACGCGCCGAACGCCAGGCCGACCGCCTCCGGCGCCAGGTCCGTCCACGGATAGCCGCCGATCACCACCGCGGAGCGGACCGCGCGCTCCCGGCTGAGGGCGTCCGGCTGGACGCGCTGCGCCGCGACCACCGCGCGGCGCATCGAGCGGGCCGTCCAGGAGTCCATCGGCACGACGGACAGGGCCGCGGCGATGACCGAGGCCACGCCCGCGCCGGACATCGCCGCCGCGACGCCCGCCGCGACGGCCTGGCCGCCGTAGATGCCCTCGCCGTCATGACTGACGCAGCCGTCGATCGCGACCAGCCGCGCCGCCTCCGCCGGTCGGCCCGGCGCGAAGACCCCGAACGGCGCCGCCCGCATGGCCAGCCCGTCGCTCCAGGCGTGGCGGTGCTGCGCCGAGATGGGCGCGGCGAGCCCCCTGCGCAGGTTCTCCAGCGTTCCGCGTTCGCTGAATCCCGCCCCCCGGAAGGGGCCTTCGTCCAGGTCCGCGATCCAGTGGTGCCAGGCCTTCTCCACGTGCGGCACGGTGAGCGCCGAGCCGTGCCGGGCCAGCAGCAGCCCGGAGAAGATGGCGTACTCGGTGTCGTCCGTGCCCGCCGGGTCGTCCGTGACGAACCCTTCGATGCGACCCCACCGACGGCGGATCTCGGAGGGCCGCATATTCTCGGCGGGCGCTCCGAGCGCGTCGCCGACGGCCAGCCCCAGCAGCGCGCCCCGGGCACGCTCGCGGAGATCGTGTGCCGTGAGTACGCCTGCGATCGACTCCATCGCGTGGTCCCTTCCCGCGCGGTACCGCGCACCTCGGGTTCCTGGATCTGTGCCACGCGCGAGGGCCGGGGAGTCTGACAAACGCCGGTGTCACCCGCCTGACACTGCGACGGACAAGGCGACGGATACTGAGGCACACCTTCGTAAGTAAGGCCTTGCTTGCTGGCGGGACCCTTACATCGGGCGTATTTTCGAGGAAGTCGAGGGGGAGCGGGGCTTGTTACCGGCAACCGGAACCCGCTGAGAGCAAGGGGAGAGCTGTGTCCATCATCGAGACCGAGGCAACACTTCACGCGGCGCACCGCGACAATCACACGCACCGCGATGTGAACGGCGGCTGGCTGCGCCCCGCGGTGTTCGGCGCGATGGACGGGCTCGTCTCCAACCTGGCCCTGATGACCGGTGTCGCGGGCGGCGCGGTCTCCCAGCAGACCATCGTCATCACCGGCCTCGCCGGACTCGCCGCCGGCGCCTTCTCCATGGCCGCCGGCGAATACACCTCCGTCGCCTCGCAGCGCGAGCTCGTCCAGGCCGAACTGGACGTCGAGCGCCGCCAGTTGCGCAAGCACCCCATCGACGAGATGGAGGAGCTGGCCGCGCTGTACGTGTCCCGGGGCGTCGAGCCCGCGCTGGCCCGCGAGGTCGCCATGCAGCTGTCGAAGGACCCCGAGCAGGCGCTGGAGATCCACGCCCGCGAGGAGCTCGGCATCGACCCGGACGACCTGCCGTCGCCGACCGTCGCCGCCGTGTCGTCCTTCGCCTCCTTCGCGCTGGGCGCGCTGCTGCCCGTACTGCCGTACCTGCTCGGCGCGACCGCGCTGTGGCCCGCGGTGCTGCTGGCGCTCCTCGGCCTGTTCGCGTGCGGTGCGCTGGTGGCCCGGGTCACGGCTCGCAGCTGGTGGTTCAGCGGGCTGCGCCAGCTCGTCCTCGGCGGCGCCGCGGCGGCGGTCACCTACGGCCTCGGCATGCTCTTCGGCGCGGCGCTCTAGCCGCACCCCAGGCGTCGGCCCCCTCCCCGGAGGGGGCTTTGCCGTGTCCACGGGGCGCCGCTGTGACGAATCTCCCTGGGCGGAATGGCCGTGTCGGTGAGACACTATGCATGCAACGGCATAGGTAGTCGTAACCCGGTGGTTTCGATTCCTTAATCACCGGGCATGAGGCGTAAGCGCTGCGGGCAATGAAGCCTGCTCTGTGACGGGTCGCCGGAGATCCCGGATCACCGATTCGTCCCCGTGTGACCCCAACTCAGCCGCCCATGCGCGGTGTCCGCATGTTGGAATGAGCTATCCGTTCCCCGAGAAGCCAGCCATCATGTAACTTGCACGAAATTTCAGCTTGAGGGCCAACGTCGTCCCTCGGCACTTGCACATGCCACGACGACGACGGGAGAGCCCATGCGTTCCGACGCCTGGTCGCCCATGGACGGTCGCCCCGCTCCGCAGGGGATGTACGACCCCCGTAACGAACACGACGCCTGTGGCGTCGGGTTCGTGGCCACCCTCACCGGTGTTGCCAGCCACGCGCTGGTCGAGCAGGCGCTGACCGTACTGCGCAATCTGGAACACCGAGGCGCCACCGGCTCCGAGCCCGATTCCGGTGACGGCGCGGGCATCCTGTTCCAGGTCCCGGACGCGTTCCTCCGCGAGGTCACCGACTTCGACCTTCCCGCCGCCGGCTCGTACGCCGTCGGAATCGCCTTCCTTCCCGCCGACGGCTCCGCACAGGCCGTCGAGCGGATCCAGGCGATCGCGGCCGAGGAAGGCCTGACCGTCCTCGGCTGGCGCGACGTCCCCGTCGCCCCCGAGCTCCTCGGCGCCTCCGCGCGCGCCACGATGCCGGTCTTCCGCCAGCTCTTCGTCGCCGACGGCGCCAGCGAGGGCATCGTCCTCGACCGCAAGGCGTTCCTGCTGCGCAAGCGCGCCGAGCGCGAGGTCGGGGTCTACTTCCCGTCGCTCTCCGCCCGCACGATTGTCTACAAGGGCATGCTGACCACCGGCCAGCTGGAGCCCTTCTTCCCGGACCTGTCGGACCGCCGCTGCGCCACCGCCGTCGCGCTGGTCCACTCCCGGTTCTCGACGAACACCTTCCCGAGCTGGCCGCTCGCCCACCCGTACCGCTTCGTCGCGCACAACGGCGAGATCAACACGGTCAAGGGCAACCGCAACTGGATGGTGGCCCGCGAGTCCCAGCTCGCCTCCGACCTCTTCGGCTCGGAGAAGCTCGAGCGGATCTTCCCGGTCTGCACCCCGGACGCCTCCGACTCCGCCTCCTTCGACGAGGTCCTGGAGCTGCTCCACCTCGGCGGCCGCTCGCTGCCCCACAGCGTCCTGATGATGGTCCCCGAGGCGTGGGAGAACCACGACTCCATGGACCCGGACCGGCGCGCGTTCTACCAGTACCACGCCACGATGATGGAGCCGTGGGACGGCCCGGCGTGCGTCACCTTCACCGACGGTGTCCAGGTCGGCGCGGTCCTCGACCGCAACGGTCTGCGCCCGGGTCGCTACTGGGTGACCGACGAGGGTCTCGTCGTGCTCTCCTCCGAGGTCGGTGTCCTCGACATCGACCCCGCCAAGGTCGTCCGCAAGGGCCGCCTCCAGCCCGGCAAGATGTTCCTCGTCGACACCGCCGAGCACCGCATCATCGAGGACGACGAGATCAAGGCCGGCCTCGCCGCCGAGCTCCCGTACAAGGAGTGGCTGGAGACCGGCGAGATCGAGCTCGAGGACCTCCCCGAGCGCGAGCACATCGTCCACACCCACGCCTCGGTCACCCGCCGCCAGCAGACCTTCGGCTACACCGAGGAAGAGCTGCGCGTCATCCTCGCGCCGATGGCCCGCACCGGCGGCGAGCCGCTCGGCTCGATGGGCACGGACTCGCCGATCGCCGCGCTCTCCGAGCGCCCCCGGCTGCTGTTCGACTACTTCACCCAGCTCTTCGCGCAGGTCACCAACCCGCCGCTGGACGCCATCCGCGAGGAGCTCGTCACCTCGCTGCGCTCCTCGCTGGGCCCCCAGGGCAACCTGCTCGAGCCGACCGCCGCGTCGTGCCGCAGCGTCACCCTGCCCTTCCCGGTGATCGACAACGACGAGCTGGCCAAGCTCATCCACATCAACGCCGACGGCGACATGCCCGGCATGAAGGCCGCGACCCTGTCCGGTCTCTACCGGGTCTCCGGCGGCGGCGACGCCCTCGCCGCCCGCATCGAGGAGATCTGCGCCGAGGCCGACGCCGCCATCGAGGGCGGCGCGCGCCTGATCGTGCTCTCCGACCGGCACTCCGACGCCGAGCACGCGCCGATCCCGTCGCTGCTGCTCACCGCCGCGGTCCACCACCACCTCATCCGTACGAAGCAGCGCACCCAGGTGGGTCTGCTCGTCGAGGCCGGTGACGTCCGCGAGGTCCACCACGTCGCGCTGCTCATCGGCTACGGCGCCGCCGCGGTCAACCCGTACCTGGCGATGGAGTCCGTCGAGGACCTGGTCCGCGCCGGCACCTTCATCGAGGGCCTGGAGCCCGAGCAGGCCATCCGCAACCTGATCTACGCGCTTGGCAAGGGCGTCCTCAAGGTCATGTCGAAGATGGGCATCTCGACCGTCGCCTCCTACCGCGGCGCCCAGGTCTTCGAGGCCGTCGGCCTCGACGAGGCCTTCGTCACGAAGTACTTCAACGGCACGGCCACCAAGATCGGCGGCGCCGGTCTCGACGTCGTCGCCAAGGAGGTCGCCGCCCGCCACGCCAAGGCGTACCCCGCCTCCGGCGTCCCCTCCGCGCACCGTGCGCTGGACATAGGCGGTGAGTACCAGTGGCGCCGCGAGGGTGAGCCGCACCTGTTCGACCCGGAGACGGTCTTCCGCCTCCAGCACGCCACGCGCACCCGGCGCTACGACATCTTCAAGAAGTACACCGAGCGGGTGAACGAGCAGTCCGAGCGGCTGATGACGCTGCGCGGCCTCTTCGGCTTCGCCTCCGACCGCCCGTCGATCCCCCTCGACGAGGTCGAGCCGGTCTCCGAGATCGTCAAGCGCTTCTCCACCGGCGCCATGTCGTACGGCTCCATCTCCCAGGAGGCGCACGAGACCCTCGCCATCGCCATGAACCAGCTGGGCGGCAAGTCCAACACCGGTGAGGGCGGCGAGGACCCGGAGCGCCTGTACGACCCGGCGCGCCGCTCCTCCATCAAGCAGGTCGCCTCCGGCCGCTTCGGTGTGACGAGCGAGTACCTGGTCAACGCGGACGACATCCAGATCAAGATGGCCCAGGGCGCCAAGCCCGGCGAGGGCGGCCAGCTGCCCGGCCACAAGGTCTACCCGTGGGTCGCCAAGACCCGGCACTCCACCCCGGGTGTCGGTCTGATCTCCCCGCCGCCGCACCACGACATCTACTCCATCGAGGACCTGGCTCAGCTGATCCACGACCTCAAGAACGCCAACCCGGCCGCGCGCATCCACGTGAAGCTGGTCTCCGAGGTCGGTGTCGGCACCGTCGCCGCGGGTGTCTCCAAGGCCCACGCGGACGTCGTCCTGATCTCCGGCCACGACGGCGGCACGGGCGCCTCGCCGCTCACCTCGCTGAAGCACGCGGGCGGCCCCTGGGAACTCGGCCTCGCCGAGACCCAGCAGACGCTGCTGCTCAACGGCCTGCGCGACCGGATCGTGGTGCAGACCGACGGCCAGCTCAAGACCGGCCGCGACGTCGTCATCGCCGCGCTGCTGGGCGCCGAGGAGTTCGGTTTCGCGACCGCGCCGCTCGTCGTCTCCGGCTGCGTCATGATGCGCGTCTGCCACCTGGACACCTGCCCGGTCGGTATCGCCACGCAGAACCCGGTGCTGCGCGACCGGTTCTCCGGCAAGGCCGAGTTCGTCGTCAACTTCTTCGAGTTCATCGCCGAGGAGGTCCGTGAGCTCCTCGGCGAGCTGGGCTTCCGTACGATCGAAGAGGCCGTCGGCCACGCCGAGCTGCTCGACACCAGCAACGCGGTCACGCACTGGAAGGCCCAGGGCCTCGACCTCGAGCCCCTCTTCCACGTGCCCGCGCTGCCCGAGGGCGCCGTGCGCCACGCGCTGATCGAGCAGGACCACGGCCTGGAGAAGGCCCTCGACAACGAGCTGATCGAGCTCGCCGCCGAGGCCCTGAACGCGGACTCCGCCGAGGCCGCCCAGCCGGTCCGCGCGCAGGTCGCGATCCGCAACATCAACCGGACGGTCGGCACCATGCTCGGCCACGAGGTGACGAAGAAGTTCGGTGGAGCGGGCCTGCCCGACGACACCATCGACATCACCTTCACCGGCTCCGCCGGCCAGTCCTTCGGCGCCTTCCTGCCGAGCGGCGTCACGCTCCGCCTGGAGGGCGACGCCAACGACTACGTCGGCAAGGGCCTCTCCGGCGGCCGCGTCATCGTCCGCCCGGACCGGGGCGCCGACCACCTCGCCGAGTACTCGACGATCGCGGGCAACACGATCGCGTACGGCGCGACCGGCGGTGAGCTGTTCCTTCGGGGCCGCACCGGCGAGCGCTTCTGCGTCCGCAACTCCGGCGCCACCGTCGTCTCGGAGGGCGTGGGCGACCACGGCTGCGAGTACATGACCGGCGGCTACGCGGTCGTCCTCGGCGAGACGGGCCGCAACTTCGCGGCCGGTATGTCGGGCGGTATCGCGTACGTCATCGACCTCGACCGGGACAACGTCAACGCCGGGAACCTCTCCGCCGTCGAGACGCTCACCGAGGCCGACCAGGTGTGGCTGCACGATGTCGTGCGCCGTCACCAGGAGGAGACGGGCTCCACCGTCGCCGAGAAGCTCCTTGCCGACTGGTCCGCGAACGTGGACCGCTTCAGCAAGATCATCCCGACCACGTACAAGGCAGTGCTCGCCGCCAAGGACGCCGCTGAGCTCGCCGGTCTCTCCGAGCAGGAGACCACCGAGAAGATGATGGAGGCGGCGACCAATGGCTGACCCCAAGGGCTTCCTGACCACCGGCCGCGAGGTCGCCAAGACCCGCCCCGTCGGTGAGCGGCTCAGGGACTGGAACGAGGTCTACGTTCCCGGTTCCCTGCTGCCGATCATCAGCAAGCAGGCCGGACGCTGCATGGACTGCGGCATCCCGTTCTGCCACAACGGATGTCCGCTCGGGAACCTGATCCCCGAGTGGAACGACTACGCCTACCGCGAGGACTGGTCCGCCGCTTCCGAGCGGCTCCACGCGACCAACAACTTCCCGGAGTTCACCGGGCGGCTGTGTCCGGCTCCCTGCGAGTCGGCGTGTGTCCTCGGCATCAACCAGCCGGCCGTCACCATCAAGAACGTCGAAGTCTCGATCATCGACAAGGCGTGGGACTCCGGTGACGTCACCCCGCAGCCGCCGGAGCGCCTGTCCGGCAAGACCGTCGCGGTCATCGGCTCGGGCCCGGCGGGTCTCGCCGCCGCCCAGCAGCTGACCCGCGCCGGTCACACGGTCGCCGTGTACGAGCGGGCCGACCGCATCGGCGGACTGCTGCGCTACGGCATCCCCGAGTTCAAGATGGAGAAGGTGCACATCAACCGCCGCATCGAGCAGATGCGCGCGGAGGGCACCAAGTTCCGTACCGAGGTGGAGATCGGCGTCGACATCGACGCGGCGAAGCTGCGCCGCCGGTACGACGCGGTGGTCATCGCGGCCGGTGCGACCGTCTCCCGCGACCTGCCCGTCCCGGGCCGTGAGCTGAACGGCATCCACTTCGCGATGGAGTACCTGCCGCTCGCCAACAAGGTGCAGGAGGGCGACTTCGTGGCGCCCCCCATCACCGCCGAGGGCAAGCACGTCGTCGTCATCGGCGGCGGCGACACCGGCGCGGACTGCGTCGGCACGGCCCACCGGCAGGGCGCGGCGTCCGTCACGCAGCTGGAGATCATGCCGAAGCCGGGCGAGGAGCGTACGGCGGGCCAGCCCTGGCCGACCTTCCCGATGCTCTACAAGGTCACCTCCGCGCACGAGGAGGGCGGCGAGCGGGTCTACTCCGTCTCCACCACCCACTTCGAGGGCGACGAGGACGGCAACGTCCAGTTCCTGCACCTCGTCGAGGTCGAGTTCAAGGACGGCAAGCTGGAGCAGAAGCCGGGCACCGAGCGGAAGATCCCGGCGCAGCTGGTCACCCTGGCCATGGGCTTCACGGGCACGGACCAGTCCAACGGCCTGGTCTCCCAGTTCGGCCTGGAGCTGGACGAGCGCGGCAATGTGGCGCGCGACGCGGACTTCGCCACCAACGTCGACGGTGTCTTCGTCGCCGGTGACGCGGGCCGCGGTCAGTCCCTGATCGTCTGGGCGATCGCCGAGGGCCGCTCGGCGGCCCGCGGAGTCGACCGGTACCTGACGGGCGCCAGCGAGCTGCCGGCTCCGATCCGCCCGACGGACCGGGCCCTGACCGTCTAGCCCACGCCGTACGACCCCACGGATGTCCCGTACAACGGCGTACGGAACTGATCGCGGCGCCTGCCGAGTCCCCGACCGGACCGATGGCAGGCGCCGCGGCGCGTCCCGGGGCGGACGCCCTACGCGGACGAGGGGGCGACCCACGTGACGAGTACCGCCGCCGCCACGCACAGCACCCCCATCAGACCGAGCCAGCGAGCCCACTCGATCAGCTTCCAGATCGTGCGGGCTCGCTTCGTCTCGTAGCGCAGGATCTGGGTGGCCTCCAGGACCCTGGTCTCGCCGGGGCGGCCGTGGACGGCGGAGACGGCAAGCCAGGACGCGAGGATCAGTGTGACGAACGCGGCGACGAGCAGCCCGATCACCCAGAGGCGTGGCCCGTGCGGCAGCTTGCTCAGGTTCTCCTGGCCCTTGAGCACGAAGACCGTGGTGAGCAGCCCGGTGAGCGAGGTCAGGAAGTTGCGGTACCCCTCGGCCTGTGTCCTGGCGCCCTCCAGCTGACGCCTCGGCTCACCCATCTCCCGGGCCCTGCGGTCGGCGTCCCGCAGCTGCTGGGGCGTGAACTCGCTCATCGGGGAAGCCCGGCGGGAGGCAGCGCGATGTACAGCCCGGCCCCGCAGCCGTCCTCGCCCGCGGGCCGTCCCATGTGCAGCGAGCGGCAGGTGCAGACCGTGTACCACGGCTTCGACGCGTCCGGACCGGCCTCCCGGCCCAGGAAGCCGCCCTTGGCGACGGTGTGCTGCCCGACCGGCCAGCGCTTGGTCATCGCGCACTGGCAGACCGGGCAGGTGCCGGTCGCCTCGTACCGGTCCTGCCCGACGCGGTGACGGGCCCACGCGAAACCGGTCTGGGGCGGGTCGTGAGTCACGGAGTCGTCGTACGGGATCAATGAACTCATGCGTTCCGGCCCTCTGTTGTCGGGAGAGTGAGCGAGAAGAGGTTCGCGTAGAGCCCGAGCCGCTCCCGCACCTCGGCCTCCGACAGATCGGTCTCCTCGGCACACAGCACGATGTGATCGGGGTCGACGGTTCCCATGAGCGCGGGGGCACGTCCGGTCAGCTGCCGGGTGAGGATGACGACGTCCCGCCAGTCGGGGACAAGGGCGGCCTCCCGGGGGGAGGGCGGGGAGACGGTGACGTCGACGCCGAGGCAGCGGTAGGGGGCGTAGCGCTCGTAGGCAGCGGCCAGCGTCCAGTCGAAACGGCCCGCGATACGGACGAGTTCGAGGGGGCCGAGGGTGTCCGAGGTGATGAGGTCCTCCTCGAAGGCCGCCTGGTCGAGGGCGGTGGGAACCAGGCCGGCGAGTGCGGTGGCGTCGTCGCCGGTGAACCCGCCGGGCACCGGAGGGGCACCGAGGGTGGAGTAGGCGGCGATGGCGTCCACCGCCCTGCCCAGGGTGACGGCCCGGCTTTCGCAGTACGCCAGCAGCTCGGCGATGGTCAGCCGTTCCTTGAACCTGATGGAACGAACCGTGGTGTCCAGCAGAAGCCCCACCTGGTCCATCCTGGGCCGCAGGGCGAGGGCTGCGGGCGGAACCTTCGCCACCTCCAGCGGGAGCTCGGCCGGCAGTTGGCCGAACCGAATGACGATCTCTCCCAGGGAGACGGCGTGATGAGCCGCGGCGGCCGTCAGGATGGCGAGGGTGGCACCCGCCTGGTCGAGGGCCGGGAGGAAGTTGAACATGTCCCTGCTCATGCCTGAGCCGAAGGAGCGGCCCGACGCCGGGGTCGTGAACAGAGCCATCACCTGAGTCAGGTGCTTCTGGATCACCTCCACCTGCGAGCGGCAGTCCGGGGTGAGCATCCCGCACGCCTCCAGGAGCTCCAGCTCCGCGGACAGTGAAGTCCGCGGCTTCGGCTGGGGCCGGGACGGGGAGCCGCGGCGCAGGCGCGGCGCCCTGTGGCTGTCGATGACCTCCCACGGGCCGATCGGCCGGCCCGGCTCGCCGCGGGCATGGCGACCGAACGAGGCCCAGGGCGGCGCCTCGGCTTCCGGGTCGATACCCGCGAGCTCCGGGGCGCGCACGCCGGTGACCTCGCTGAGGCGGTTGATGGTGTCGACCACGGCCCCCATGGTGGTCTCCTTGTCGGCGGAGCAGCGGAGCACATGCGTGATCGGAACAGTGCCGCGGCACCAGGGCTCTTCGGCGTCGATGTCCTCGGACAGCAGTTCCTTCTCGTACGAGGACAGGGGCGGCGCGTTGAGCGTGGCCTCGGACGGCTCGTCGTCGAGGGAGAAACCGAGCGCGGCGAGGTGCTGCAGACGCTGGGCCAGATGGGCCCGGGTCGCGGGGTCGTCCGCGCGCTGGATCAGGGTGAGGGAACAGACCTCCCCCGCCACCCACGAGTGCTGCTCCTCGTCGTCGGGTGGCGAACCCGCGATCAGCTCAACCTCGGGCATGGAGAACCGCTCGCCGAGCAGACCGGGTTCGAGCCGGGGGGCCGGGGGCAGTGTCGTGTCGACCGACCTGAGCGTGTGCAGTGCTTCGAGGGCCTCCTCCAGGGTGACGTCGTACTCACCGGAGATCATGACCAGCGGGGCATGGGTGGCGGCGGAGAGGCCGCGGCGCTGATAGCCCGCGGAGTCCTTGTAGGCGGAGTGGAGACGCGCCTCGAGTGTGCCGATGCCCACGGAGCGAAGCGCCCGGATGTCCGCGACCGCCGGGACGGTCACGCCGACGATCGCGTAGCGCCGCAGGGCGCGCACCAGCTCGCTCAGCGGTACGTCGAGCGAGGCCGCCGCGCGGATCAGTCCTTCCCAGTCGGCCACGGGGGCACGCTCGGGGAAGAGGACGAAGTCGAGCGGAGCGGGCGAGGGATAGCCCCGCGGCTGGAACGGTTCCTGCCACGGGTCGCTGAGCAGGGTCTTCCGCCAGGCCGACAACGTCGTCTGGAGGTCCATCAAGTGCGACCCCCGGTCGCGGATGACCTTGTCGAACGGCAGGCAGCCGACCTCGGAGAGGAGGAACGTCCCCACGAGGTCCCCACCCGTGTCGAAGTCCCCGTCGTCCTCCTCCAGCACACACATGGTGTCCTCGGCCAGTTCCTCCAGAACGCGCAGCGCCAGACGTGGTTCCGCGGGCGCCAGGGCCCAGAGCCAGTTCAGCGAGACCTCGCCGCATCCCTCGAGCGCCGCCGGCACCGAGTCCAGCAGGGCCCCCATGACCTTGCCCTCGTCGTACGAGATCAACTGGTTGCGGTTGACGCTCAGTTCGGGGCTGTGTGCCTCGCGCAGATTGAAGACGTAGCCGTACTTGTCCGGAGAGTCCTTGATGGTGACACCGTCGAAGAGGAGCCTTCCGGGACCCTGGACGAGCCAGGTGTCCGCTCCTGACGCCATCTGGTCGTACCGCTGCTGTCTGGGCCGCAACACCCCCGGACGCCAGCGCGAGCTCCGCACGCACCGTCCCGGCTCCTCCTGCGCGAACTCCTTCGCCGTCACCTCGTAGTCGCTCACCCACAGCAGCGACTTCAGGGTGTCCACCAGCGAGGGCAGCGGCTCGTCCTGGGCCGTGAGGTAGAGCCGGACGCGGGTGCCCCCGCTGACCGGGGCGTCGGCGGCCGGCCGGATCTGGAGGAGGTTCGACCCCGCGTGGATGTCCGCGCGCAGGGCCCCGTTCGCCACGGGCAACCCGTGGAAGTCGACCGGTCCGGTCCAGACGACCACCTCCTCGGCGAGCATGAAGTAGCTGAAGACGCCGATGCCGAACCGGCTGTTCATCGCCACGTCCTCGATGCCGTAGCGGCGCCAGTTGCGGCGTTCCTGGACGAAGTCCGGGTCCTGTTCGTACCGCTTGCCCGCCCGGGCGAACATCGAGGTCAGCTTCTCCCGGCTCATGCCGATGCCGTTGTCCTCGCACTGGATGTACGGGCGGCCCTCCTCGTCCCAGCCCTGGGTGAAGGTGATCCTCCCGCGCCACTCCGGGTCCGGGCGCCCCCGCCGGATGCCGTAGGAGGTCCGCATGTCCCGGTAGCGGCAGGCGTCGAGCGCGTTCTGGTACAGCTCCCGTACGGCGAGGGTCCGGTCCCCGTAGAGCGGGGTGCCCATGAGCAGGGGGCGGATCTCGTCCTCCGCCAGCCGCAGCCGTTCGAGCGGTTTGGTGTACTCGCCGTGGTGCGGCACCAGATGCTCGGTGGTGACCTCGACCGGGACGCCGCGCAGCAGGGCGGGCAGATTCGTGCCGCGCTTCTTCTTCCAGTAGCCGTGCAGGGAGCGCACCGACGCGTCGGCGCTGCCCGCGAGTTCCTCGATCGCGGCGTGCAGGGCGGGATGGGGGCAGCGGAAGCGGACGGCCAGACCGTACTCCTCGCTCTCGGCCGCCGCCCGCGTGTCCTCGTAGGCGAATTCGGAGGAGAGCGCGGCGACCACGTCCCGCGGGACCAGCGGCTTGTGCGCGACGAGGTGGTCGATCAGCACGCTGGACATCCGCCGGGGGTCCGCAGCGAGCAGACCGGCCGTCCACAGCAGGTGGGCGAGGTCGCGGCCGCGCCACTGGCTGCCTCTGACGGGCGGGTAGTTGCTCCAGTCGTCGTCCTGGTGGGCTTCGTTGATCCGGGGGCTGCTGCCGGGACGCACCGTCAGGTGCCCGAGCACTTGGCGTACCTGGCGGTCGATGCCGTGGCGGTCGCTCTCCGTCGGTGCCCGGGCGGTGAGGTCCTCGGCCGAGGCGATGACGGCGTCCACGGTCAGGGAGACGAGGTGGTCGACGCTCGGGTAGTCGCCGGTGCGTTCCCAGAGCCGGTCCCAGTCCGCGATGTACCGGTGGCGCAGCCAGTGGTCCGCGGCGAGGGCGGCTTCCGGCAGCCGGCGACGGCCCAGCGCCTCGGTCGTGCGCTGGACCCGTGAATGGGCGCGGCACACATCGGTGACCCCACTGCGGACCAGCTTCTGATGGTCGGAGAGCGGGCACGACTGGCCGTCCGGTGACGGGACGGCGTCCACGCGGTCGCCGAAGAGGGTGGCCAGCTCGCCGAGCGCCACGGCGACCGCGCCTTCGTAGACCACGGGCGCGGCGAGCAGGACGGCGGTCTCGGCGGGCGACAGGCGCTCCATGTCATGGTGCGAGGCCCTGCGTACTAAGTCGGCGAGGTGCCGTTCGACCCGGACGGGGAACGCCGGGTCCCCCCACGGGTCGTCCAGATGGGCGCCGGCGCCGGAACGGGCCTCGGCGACCTGGAGAACGAGGTCGGTGAGCCGGGCCTTGACACGTTCGTGGAGGTCGGAGCTTCCGCTCGTGTGGTCCCAGAGCCCCGACTCGGTGATCGAGCGCGTCCAGCGCAGCGTCTCCTGGGAGCCGTCGCAGAGGACGAGTTCGGTGGCGGTCTCCCGGCGCTGGTGCGGGAAGTACTGCTGGATGTCGGGAGCCGGGTGCGGGAGGTCGCGGGCGAGCCGGCGCGCGGTCTTGCGGGTGTACTCGACGATGTCGCCGAAGGTCGTCGGCGGGCTGGTCGGGGAGAGCGCTTCGCCCAGTGCCCGGCCGAAGTAACTGCCCTCCGTCGCATCGGCGAAGGACTGCTGCCCGCGTCCGCAGCTGTGCAGCCAGAACACGTCCTCCCCGCCGGCGACCAGCAGGGTCTCCTCGATCTCCGCCGCGGGGCGCGCACCGGCCGTGCGGCACATGTCCAGGCAGATCACCGCGGTCACGCCCGGCTTGAGCCCATGGAGCAGGTCGCGCGGGTCGGCGGCGAGCAGGGTGCCGTGCAGCAGGCCCCTGGTGCCGTCGTCGTGCAGCGCGCCCGGCTGCGCGTCGGCCGGTACGAGGTAGTCGCGCCCGTTCACGGACTCGCCGTGGCAGGAGAGATAGACGAAGGCGGTGTCGCCGGGCTCGCAGGAGGCGAAGAGATCGTGCAGCCGGCCCAGGACCGTTCCCCGGCCCACGTCCCGGTGGAGCGGGTCCCGGTGGCCCGGGTGGTGGGTGCTGACCTCGTACCGCGACTGTTCCAGCGCCTTGGCGATCAGCTTGACGTCCTGGTCGGCGCAGGAGAGGGGCGGAAACCGCTTGGCGAGATCCGGCACCTGCTGGAGCGAGGGAGTCTCGGTGATGCCGATGAGAAGTGCCCGCCGGCGGCCGCCGGCGCCGTTGATCCCGTGTGCCACGCTCGATCGACTCCGTGCTTCTCGGCTGCCTCGCCGCGTCCCGCCGGTTTTCACCTCCCGATCGTACGAGCAGATGGGCGCCCGCCGACCCGGAACGGCCTTCCTCCGCCGGTATTGACTAAAAGTCAATTCCCCTCCACGCTCGGGACCGAGCCGCCGTCCGCCCACCGGGAGGTCCCGTGAGCACCGCAGCACTGACGCGTCTGGGTACGGAACTGGGCGGACCGCCGCCCGACAGCCTCCGTGGCCTGACGGAGGATCAACTGACCCTGCTGAGCGACGCGCTGGCCCGCGAGCGGGAGTCCAGGGCCGCGGGGCTCGAGGAAGCGGCCGAGCAGGCCCTCACGCTGGTGCCCGCCCTCGCCCGCGGGCCCGTTCGCCGCATCCTCTTCAAGTGAGCGGAGTCGACGTCATGGACACACTGCGCGGCACGGCCGAGATCCAGAAGGTCGCCGCACTCCTCGGAGAGACACCCGAGCGGCTCGTGTTCCTCCAGGCCCTGCCCGTCGAGGACCTGCGGCGGCTGCGCGAGCAGGCGGTCGCCGCGCTCTTCGACGGGCAGCCCGAGATGCTCGACCGGATCGCCGGGGCGACCAGGCTCGTCCCGGCGGGGGTGGCCGCCGCCATCTCGCAGAAGGCGCTCGGACCGCGGCTCGCCGCCGCCGTCGCCGGGAGGCTGGAGCCCGCCCGGGCCGCCGACATCATCGAGAAGCTGCCGGTCGCGTTCACCGCGGAGTCCTGTGCCCACCTGGACCCCCGGAAGATCGCCGGGATCGTCGACCGGCTGGACGAGCAGCTGCTGATACGGATCGCCGTCACCCTCGCCGAACGCGGCGACCACCTCACCATGGGCCGCTTCGTCGGCCATCTGCGCGACTCGGCACTGGAGCGGATCCTGCCGCAGGTCGCCGACGACGTGGTGCTGCGCACGGGCGCCGCCATCGACCTGCCCGAACGGCTGGGCACGATCGTGGAGTTGATGGGTGAGAAGCGGCTGGAGCGGGTTGTCGGCTCGGCGAGCGAGGCGGGACTGTGGCCGGAGGCCCTCGCCGTGGCCGGGATGGTCACCGGCGAGCAGCGCGGCAGGATCGCGGCGCTGGCCGCCCGCCGGCCCCAGGAAGAGCTCGACTCCCTGGTGCGCACGGTGGCCGAGCGGCAGCTCTGGGAGTCACTGCTCCCCCTCGTCGCCCTGCTGGACGACGAGGACCGGCGGGCCGTCGCCGTACTGCCGTCGCTGAGTGACGCGGCCGTGCTCGGCGGGATCGTACGGGCCGTCGTGGCGACCGGACTGTGGGCGGAGTTCCTCCCGCTGGTCGAGCTGCTGCCGGAGGAGTCCCGTACGACCGTGGCGAAAGCCGCCGCCGCGCTCACGGACGGCGAACTCGACGCGCTGGCCCGCGAGGTCGAACGGCAGGACCTGTGGGAACTGGTCCTGCCCCTGGTCGAGTCGATGGACGACACGGGCAGGCAGCGGATCTTCGCCCTGCCCGCGTTCCAGGACCAGGGCCGGGACCAGGGCCGGGACCAGGGCCGGGACCAGGGCCAGGGTTAGAAGCACGGGTGGAAGCAGAAGCGTCACCAGGACCGGGGCGGCCGAGGGGGCGGCCGGGCGGGCGCGGTGGCCGTCGCCGGGACGGCGGCCACCACGCCGCTCAGCCCGTCGTCAGCCCCCCGTCCACCCTGAACTCCGCCCCCGTCACATACGACGAGGCGTCCGACACCAGGAACAGGACCAGCTCCCCGGCCTCTTCGGGCCGTCCCATCCGCCCCAGTGGTACATGGGACCAGTCCTTGCCGGTGACGGCCGCCGTCATCGGGGTGTCGATCGCGCCGGGGTGCACCGAGTTGACCCGGATCCCGTAGCGCGCGAGATCCAGTGCCGAGGAGCGGGTCAGACCCCGCAGGCCGAACTTCGTCGACCCGTAGGCCGCGTGCCCGGGGATGCCCACCAGTCCGGCGGTCGAGGACACATTGACCACCGATCCGCCCCCGGCCTCCTTCAGCGCGGGCAGCACGGCCTGGATGCCGAGGAACGGGCCCAGCAGGTTGACCCGGATCAGCGTCTCGAAGTTCTCGTACGTCTCGTCCTCGACGGAGGCCGTACGCCACAGGGCGGCGTTGTTGACCAGCGCGTCGATCCGGCCGAACGCGGCGAGCGCGGCCGACACCGCCTCCGCCCAGCTCGCCGCCGAAGCCACGTCGTGGCGCACGAACAGACCGTGCCCGCCCAGGGAATCGGCGACGGCCCGGCCCTCGTCCTCCCGGACGTCGGTGACCACGACCCGCGCCCCGGCCTCCGCCAGCATCCGTGCCTCCGCCGCGCCCTGGCCGCGTCCGGCGCCCGTGACGACGACGATCTTGCCGTCCAGAGAGGTCATGCCATCCCCCAGCCCTCGGCCGTATGACGAACAGTCATATTCCTAGCAGGCATGGCCGCAACAGGGAACGGCCGCGGAGTCCGGGGGCGACGGCCGGGCACGGCCACCCGACGATCACGTACCCTCGACATCCCCGTACGCCGAAGGGAGGCCGCGCCCATGGCCCTGAGTCTGCGCAAGGTCGAGGAGACCGCGCCGGCGCTCGTCAGCCTCTACAAGAGCGCTGGTGTCTCCCTGCGCAAGCACGGCCTGGACGGGCAGCGCGTCGCCGTCTATCTGGTGATCGACTACTCCGGTTCGATGAAGCCGTACTACAAGGACGGCACCGTCCAGGCGCTCGCCGACCGGGTCCTCGGGCTCTCCGCCCATCTCGACGACGACGGACGCGTACCCGTCGTCTTCTTCTCCACGGATGTCGACGCGCAGACCGACATCGCGCTCGCGGAGCACGAGGGGCGGATCGACCGGATCGTCGCCGGGCTCGGCCACATGGGCAAGACCAGCTATCACCTGGCCATGGACGCGGTGATCGACCACTACCTGGACAGCGGTTCCACCGCTCCCGCCCTGGTCGTCTTCCAGACCGACGGCGGGCCCATCAACAAGCTGGCCGCGGAACGGTACGTGTGCAAGGCGGCGCGGCTTCCGCTCTTCTGGCAGTTCATCGGCTTCGGCGACCCGGGCAGCAAGCAGTTCGACTTCCTGCGCAGGCTCGACGAACTGGCGGTCCCCGCGAAGCGACCGGTCGACAACGCCGGTTTCTTCCACGCCGGCCAGGACCCCCGGCGGGTCTCGGACGGGGAGCTGTACGACCGGCTCGTCGCCGAGTTCCCCGCCTGGCTCACCGCCGCCCGCGCGCGGGGGATCGTCGGCTCATGACCGTACGGGTGCTCAGAGCGGCGGACCGGGTGGCCGCGCCGTGGAAGAACGGCGGCGGGGTGACCCGGGAGATCGCCGCGGGACCCGAGGGCGCCGCCATGGACGACTTCGCCTGGCGGGTCAGCCTCGCGGACGTCACGGCGGACGGGCCGTTCTCCACGTTCCCGGACGTGGACCGGATCCTGACCGTCGTCGAGGGCGGGGGCATGGACCTCACCGTCGGTCGCGAACGGCATCCGGTCGACGAGCCGTTCGCGCCCCGGCCCTTCCCCGGCGACGTGCCGACCGAGGGCCGTCTGATCGAGGGCCCGGTCGTCAACTTCAATGTCATGTACCGCCGGGGCGCCGTCATGGCGGCCGTCGCCGTCGTCCGGGGACGGATCCCGGTCACCGTCCCGCCCGGCGGGACGGTCCTGATCGTCGCGCTCGACGGGCCGGCGGAGATCGGCGGGCCCGCGCGGAGCGGTCGGGTGGAGCTCGGCCCCTACGACGCCGCGGTCTGCACGGACACCCCCGGCACGCTCAGTACCCGACGCCACGCGGCCGTCGTCACCCTCACCGGCGGCTGACCCGCCCCGGCCGAAAACCCCTCGCCGCCGAGCCCGTCGACCGGGGATAGTCGCGCCATGGCATCCCTGATGAGACACGTGACGGTCGACTGCACGGACGCGTATGCCCTGGCCGGCTTCTGGGCCGCCGTGCTCGACGCCCGCCTCTCCGACGAGGACGAGCCCGGTGACCCCGAGGCCCTGGTGGAGGCCCCCGGCGTCGGCGTCCTCTTCGTCACCGTGCCGGAACCGAAGAAGGCGAAGAACCGCGTCCACTTCGATGTGCAGCCGACCGACCGCACCCGCGACGAGGAGGTCGAGCGCCTCCTCGCGCTCGGCGCCATTCTCGTCGCCGACCACCGGCGCGAGGACGGCCTCGGCTGGGTGACCCTCGCCGACCCGGAGGGCAATGAGTTCTGCGTCGAGCGCAGCGCCGCCGAGCGGAAAGGGTCTCTCTGAAACCGGACAGAAGATGTCGGGTATCGCCGGTTCAATGAACCCATGCACACGCACCTCACTGACACCACGGGCACCGGCTGGACCGACTTCGGGACGGCGGAGCCCGACTTCGCCGAGACGGTACGGCAGCGCTTCGAGAAGTACACCCACCATGTCCTCGCCACCCTCCGCAAGGACGGCTCGCCGAGGGTGAGCGGGCTCGAAGTGAACATCCGCTCCGGAGACCTGTGGCTGGCCATGATGCCCAACAGCCGCAAGGCGCAGGACCTGCGGCGCGATCCGCGCTTCGCCCTGCAGGCCAACCCCGGAGGCGGTACGGACATGGACGGAGGGGATGTCCGGATCGCCGGCCGGGCCGTCGAGGTCACCGACGCGGACACGGTGGAGCGGTTCGCCTCCGAGGTGGGAGCACCCCTGCCGTTCCATCTCTTCCGCGTCGCGCTGACGGAGGTCGTGAGGACCTCCGTCGAAGGGGACGACCTGGTCGTACGGGCCTGGCGGCCGGGGCAACCACTGCGAACGGTCCGGCGCGGCAACGACGACAGCGCGCCGCGCGAGGACGGCGCCCGGGCCGCTTTTTGATCAAGGCACGCGAGCCCGGCAAGATCCGAAAGACACTCCCTGGGCTAGGAACGCCATGCCTCCAGCACCCTCGCCCTGCACCGCGCGGGCGTGCCCCAGGCGTCCCGCAGCGGACGGGCCTTGCGCAACCACAAGGAGAGGTCGAGCTCCTCGGTGTAGCCGACCGCGCCGTGCAGTTGGAGCGCGGCGCGGGCGGCCGCGTATCCGGCCTCGCCCGCGGCGGCCTTGGCGGCGGCGACGTCCCCGGGATCGAGCGTCACGGCCGCGCCGTAGAGCAGCGGACGGGCGAACTCCAGGCCGAGCAGGGTGTCCGCCAGCCGGTGCTTGACCGCCTGGAAGGAGCCGATCGGTGTTCCGAACTGGGTGCGCTGCCGCACGTACGCCACGGTGCGGTCCAGCAGTGTCAGTCCGACGCCGAGGGACTGGGCGGCGGTCGCCAGCGCCGCCCAGTCGGCGGCGCTCCGGGCGGCCTCGGCCACCGCGGGCCCAGCGGCCAGGAGCTCCCCGCCCGGCGAGGGCACGGCGAGTCGCCTGGCGGGGTCGGCGGAGACCTGGACGGGCCCGTGTCCGGGCGCGAGCCGCAACTCGTTCCGGTCCGCGCCGGTCACGACCAGGGTGACGTCCGCCGCGTCCGCGTCCAGGACGTACGGTCCGGCGTCGGGCAGTGTCAGCGTCGCCGTCAGCTCCCCGGCGGCGAGCGACGGCAGCAGCCGCTTGGCGGGCGCGTCCTCCCCGAGCGCGGCCAGGCCGTCCAGCAGCGCCGCCGCGGCGGCCGTCTCCACCACGGGCCCCGGCACCGCGTGGCGTCCCAGCTCCACGAAGGCGATCACGGTCTCCACCGGCAGCGGCCCCACGCCCTCGTACGCCTCCGACGCGGCGAGGGAGAAGACCCCGGCCCCGGCCAGCCTGGTCCACACCCCGCGTCCGGGCCCGGGGTCTCCGGCGGCCCAGGCCCTGACGGCCCCGGGCAGGTCGGCGGCGCTCAGCATCGCGTTCAACGAGTGCCCGAACGCCTGTTGCTCCCCGGTCGGCAGGAACCTCATCAGCGGCGGCCCTTCGGAAGGCCGAGCAGCCGCTCGGCGATGATGTCGCGCTGGATCTCGTTCGTCCCGGCGTAGATGGGGCCGGCGAGCGAGAAGACATACCCCTCGGCCCAGTCGCCGTCGGCCAACTCCCCGTCGTGTCCCAAGAGTTCGAGCGCCGTTTCGTGCAGCTCGATGTCGTACTGGGACCAGAAGACCTTGTTGAGGCTGGACTCGGCGCCGATGGTCTCCCCGGCCGCGAAGCGCGACGCGCCCGCCGCCGTGAAGAGCTGATAGGCGCGGGCGCCGATCACCGCGTCCGCCACCCGGTCACGGACCCCCCGGTCCTCGCCCCGCTCGCGCCACAGCGCCACCAGCCGGTCGGCGGCGGCCAGGAAGCGGCCGGGGGAGCGGAGCGTCAGCCCCCGCTCGTTGCCCGTCGTCGACATCGCGATCCGCCAGCCCTGCCCCGGCTCGCCGATGACGTCCTCGTCCGGGACGAAGACGCGGTCCAGGAAGAGCTCCGCGAAGGCAGGCTTCCCGTCGAGGCGGCCGATGGGCCGGACCGTCACGCCGGGTGCGCGCAGGTCGAACATCAGATAAGCGAGGCCCTGGTGCGGCTTCGCCGCTTCCGGGTCCGTACGGAAGATCCCGAACGCCCGGTCGGCGAACGCCGCCCGCGACGACCACGTCTTCTGGCCCGACAGCAGCCAGCCGCCCTCCGTCCGTTCCGCCCGGGACGTCAGCGACGCCAGGTCCGAGCCCGCCTCGGGTTCGGACCAGGCCTGGGCCCAGATGACCTCGCCGCGCCCCATCGACGGCAGGACGCGCGCCCTCTGCTCCTCGGTGGCGTGGTCGAAGAGCGTGGGGGCGAGCAGGTTGATGCCGTTCTGGGAGACGCGGCCCGGTGCCCCCGCCGCGTAGTACTCCTCCTCGAAGACCAGCCAGGCGAAGATGTCGGCGCCCCGGCCGCCGTACCGCTCGGGCCAGGAGACGACCGACCACCGGTCGGCGGCCAGCTCCGCCTCCCACGCCCGGTGCGCCTCGAAGCCCTCGGCCGTCTCCAGCGAGGGAAGCGGCTCGGCCGGCACATGGGCCGCGAGCCACTCCCGCGCGGCGGCGCGGAACGCCTCGTGCGCGGCCGTGTGCTGAAGATCCATCAGGCGCCCGCCCCCTCTATTCCCTAACAAGTGTTTGGTAGGTTAACGTGTGGCCGTGACGGACAACAAGGCTCAGTACGTCCCTGGACACGGGCTGCTGGAGGGCCGTACCGCGGTGATCACCGCGGCGGCCGGAGCCGGCATCGGCGGCGCCACCGCCCGCAGGTTCCTGGAAGAGGGCGCCCGGATCCTCATCGGTGACGCCCACACCCGCCGCCTCAAGGAGACGGAAGCGGCGCTCGCCGAGGAGTTCGGCAGCGACCACATCTCCTCGCTGCCCTGCGACGTCACCGACGAGGCACAGGTCCAGGCGCTCTTCGACGAGGCCGTCCGGCTCCACGGCGGCCTGGACGTCGTCGTCAACAACGCCGGACTCGGCGGCACCGCCGAGCTGGTCGACATGAGCGACGCACAGTGGACCCGGGTCCTCGACGTCACCCTGAACGGCACCTTCCGGTGCACCCGGGCCGCCCTGCGCCTCCTCAAGGACGCCGGCGCGGGCGGGGTGATCGTCAACAACGCCTCGGTCGTCGGCTGGCGCGCCCAGGCGGGCCAGGCCCACTACGCCGCCGCGAAGGCCGGCGTCATGGCCCTCACCCGCTGCGCCGCGATGGAGGCCGCGCCCTACGGCGTACGCGTCAACGCCGTCTCACCGTCCCTCGCCATGCACCCCCACCTGGTGAAGGTCACCTCCGCCGAACTCCTGGAGGAACTCACCGCGCGCGAGGCCTTCGGCCGGTACGCCGAGCCCTGGGAGGTGGCCAATGTCATCGTCTTCCTCGCCAGCGGCTATGCCTCGTACATGACAGGTGAGACGGTCTCCGTCAGCAGTCAGCACGCATAGGACCAGAATGGACCCGTGCCGACGAACAAGAAGAAGACCCAGGTGACCGCCTCGCCCGAGCGGCGCCGCGAACTGCTCGACACCGCGGCCGAGGTGTTCGCCGCGCAGGGGTACAACGCCACGACCGTCCGCGAGATCGCGGACGCCGCCGGGATGCTCGCCGGCAGCCTCTACTACCACTTCGATTCCAAGGAGTCGATGGTCGACGAGATCCTCTCCACCTTCCTCGAGGAACTGTGGAACGGCTACGACGCCGTCCTCGCCGCCGGACTCGGCCCCAGGGAGACCATCGAGGCGCTCGTCACCGAGTCCTTCCGGGAGATCGACCGGCACCGGGCCGCCGTCGCCATCTACCAGAAGGAGTCCAGGCACCTCGCCGCACAGCCCCGCTTCCACTACCTCTCCGACTCGCAGCAGAAGTTCGAGAAGGCATGGCTCGGCACGCTGGAGCGCGGAGTGGCCGCGCGGGTCTTCCGCGCCGACCTGGACATCCGGCTCACCTACCGGTTCGTGCGCGACACCGTATGGGTCGCCGCGTCCTGGTACCGCCCGGGCGGACAGCACAGCCCCGACGAGATCGCCCGTCAGTACCTGTCGATGGTGCTGGACGGGATCGCCGTGCGTACGTAAACCCCTCAAGGAGTGGTCATGGCCGAGGCCTACATAGTCGAAGCGGTACGGACCCCGGTGGGGCGGCGAGGGGGCGGCCTGGCCCGCGTCCACCCCGCCGACCTGGGCGCCCACGTCCTCAAGGCACTGGTCGAACGGGCCGGGATCGATCCGGCCGCCGTCGAGGACGTCGTCTTCGGCTGCCTCGACACCGTCGGCCCGCAGGCCGGCGACATCGCCCGTACGGCATGGCTGGCCGCCGGACTCCCCGAGGAGGTGCCCGGCGTCACCGTCGACCGGCAGTGCGGATCCTCCCAGCAGGCCGTCCACTTCGCGGCCCAGGGCGTCCTCTCCGGCACCCAGGACCTGGTCGTCGCGGGCGGCACCCAGAACATGTCGATGATCCCGATCGCCTTCGCCTCCCGGCAGGCCGCGGAGCCGCTCGGTCTCACCGAGGGGCCCTTCGCGGGCAGCGAGGGCTGGCGCGCCCGGTACGGCGACGCCCCCGTCAACCAGTTCCACGGCGCCGAACTCATCGCCCGCAAGTGGGGGATCACCCGCCGCGATCAGGAGGAGTTCGCCCTCCGCTCCCACCAGCGGGCGCTGCGCGCCATCGACGAGGGCCGCTTCGTGCGCGAGACCGTCCCCCACGGGGGCGTCACCCTCGACGAGGGGCCGCGCCGCGACACCACCCTGGAGAAGATGGCCGGTCTCAAGCCCGTCGTGGACGGCGGGACGATCACGGCGGCGTGCTCCTCGCAGGTCTCCGACGGCGCGGCGGCGATGCTGCTCGCGAGCGAACGCGCGGTGGCCGAGCACGGCCTCACACCGCGCGCCCGGATCCACCACCTCTCCGTACGCGGCGAGGACCCGATCCGGATGCTGTCGGCCCCGATCCCGGCGACGGCGTACGCGCTGAAGAAGACAGGCATGTCGATCGACGACATCGACCTGGTCGAGATCAACGAGGCCTTCGCCCCGGTCGTCCTGGCCTGGCTCAAGGAGACCGGGGCGGACCCCTCCCGCGTCAACGTCAACGGCGGCGCCATCGCCCTGGGTCACCCGCTGGGCGCGACCGGAGTAAAGCTGATGACGACGCTGCTGCACGAACTGGAGCGCACGGGGGGCCGCTTCGGCCTGCAGACCATGTGCGAGGGCGGGGGCCAGGCGAACGTGACGATCATCGAGCGGCTCTGAGCGTTTGAGCGGCTCCGCTGCGGGGGCCGGCGGCGGCCCAGGGCGGAGGCTTTGGCGAGGCTCAGGTTCTGTTGTCCGGGACGCCGATCGGGTTGGGGAAGCGCAGGGTCGACGCGCACGCCGCCGCCAGGGGGCCGAGGACCGACGCCAGCTTCGTCAGCTCGACCTTCGACAGGCACTGCCACGGCCGCGCGGCTGCCCGGTCCGTGGCCGCCTCGACCTCCTCATGCGTACGCCGGCCCTCCCGCGTCGCCCGCCCGCCCCCGGCCAGCAGACCGCGTCGGGTCAGCCGCGCGGCCGCCGCCTCCCACTCCTCGTCCGACCAGCCCCGGTACTGCTGAAGCTCCGCACGCGGCATGTCGAGGCCCGCCCGCAGGACGAGTGCTTCGCAGCCGTCCAGGCCCGCCGCGACCAGCGCCGCCACATGGCCGTCGCCGCGATGCTCCCGGAGCACCGTCGTGGCGTGCCAGAGAAGGTCCAGCGGGTCCTCGGGCCGGGGCAGCGCCGCGTTCACCGCGGCCAGCGGGCGGCCCGCGCAGTCGAGACCCGGCAGCCGGGCGGCGAGCAGCCGCGCCGCCTGGGCCACCTCCGCGTCCAGCCCGGCCAGCAGCCGGACCAGCGCCGCCCTCGCCCCCGCACGCCGCACCCGCAAGGCCTCCTCCGGCGGGACCAGCTCCCATACGGAGGGCAGCGCGCGCGCCACCATCGACGGGGCGAACGAGAAGAAGGACGAGACGACCGGCTCCGGGCCCACGGGCCCGAGCGGGGCGCCGCGGCCGGCGAAGTAGCCGCGCCAGAAGCCCCGCAGTCCGGCCTCCTCGAAGGCGGCCTGGCACTCGGGAGCGAAGTAGCTGACGGCGTGGACCGGCTCGATCAGAGGCCAGAGCGCGCGGGCGACGGATGCTGTGGAGTCCATGCCCCGAGTCTCGCCGACGGCACATGCTAAGGTGGTCAGGTTGCAGTTTTGGTACCCATGAACTTTATGCGCGCCTGACGGGAATGTTCCTCAGGCGCATTATTGTTTTTCCGGATTTTCTCCGGGGTGGGGCCTCGACCATTCAGGAGAAAAAAGCATGGCTACTGGAACCGTGAAGTGGTTCAACTCGGAAAAGGGCTTCGGCTTCATCGAGCAGGACGGTGGCGGCGCCGACGTGTTCGCCCACTACTCGAACATCGCGACCTCCGGCTTCCGTGAGCTTCAGGAAGGCCAGAAGGTCACCTTCGACGTCACGCAGGGCCAGAAGGGCCCGCAGGCGGAGAACATCCTCCCGGCCTGATCGCCGGACGCTCTCTCGCAGCCGGGGCCCGCACCTTCGCGGTGCGGGTCCCGGCTTGTGCTGTGCCCAGGCCCAGGAAGGCATTTCCCATATGACTCGCTCCGAACGCCCCATCCGAAAGCGCCCCGCGAAGGCCGCGGCCAAGGCGCCCGCCCGCAGTGCGGGCCGTCGCCCCACCGCCCCACCGCCGCCGCGCGAATTCACGCTGCCGGAAACCCGGACTCCCGCGCTCCCCGCGGTCGAGGCGTTCGACGAGCTGGACATGCCCGCTGGCCTGCTGAAGACGCTCACCGCCCAGGGCGTCACCGAGCCGTTCCCGATCCAGGCCGCCACCCTGCCCAACTCCCTCGCGGGCCGGGACATCCTCGGCCGCGGCCGCACGGGCTCCGGCAAGACCCTCGCCTTCGGCCTGGCGCTGCTCGCCCGCACCGCCGGCCGCCGCGCCGAACCCAAGGCGCCCCTGGCCATGGTCCTGGTGCCCACGCGTGAGCTGGCCCAGCAGGTGACCGACGCCCTCACCCCGTACGCGACCGCCGTCAACCTGCGCGTCGCCACGGTCGTCGGCGGCATGTCGATCACCAAGCAGGCCGGTTCGCTGCGGCGCGGCGCCGAGGTGCTGGTGGCCACCCCCGGCCGCCTCAAGGACCTCATCGAGCGCGGCGACTGCCGACTGGACCAGGTCGCCATCACCGTCCTCGACGAGGCCGACCAGATGGCCGACATGGGCTTCATGCCGCAGGTCACCGCGCTGCTCAAGCAGGTCGAGCCGGACGGCCAGCGACTGCTCTTCTCCGCGACGCTCGACCAGAACATCGACCGGCTCGTCCGGATGTTCCTGACCGACCCGGTCGTGCACTCGGTCGACCCGTCCGCCGGCGCGGTGACGACCATGGAGCACCACGTGCTCTACGTCGCCGACGAGACCGACAAGAAGGCCGTCACCGTGCGCATCGCCGCACGCGACGGCCGGGTGATCCTCTTCCTGGACACCAAGCGGTCGGTGGACCGGCTGGTCAAGAAGCTGCTCGCCGAGGGCGTACGGGCCGCGGGTCTGCACGGCGGCCGTTCGCAGCCGCAGCGCAACCGCACCCTGGACCAGTTCAAGAACGGCCAGGTCACCGCGCTGGTGGCGACGAATGTCGCGGCCCGCGGCATCCACGTCGACGACCTCGACCTGGTCGTGAACGTCGACCCGCCGGTCGACCACAAGGACTATCTGCACCGCGGCGGCCGCACGGCCCGGGCCGGTGAGTCGGGCAGCGTCGTCACGCTGGTCCTGCCGGACCAGAAGCGTGACATGAGCCGGCTGATGGCCAACGCGGGTATCACCCCGCAGTCGGCCCGGGTCTCTTCGAGCGACCAGCAGCTGGCCGACGTCACCGGCGCGCGGCAGCCCTCCGGCATACCGGTCGTCATCGAGGTGCCGCAGCCCGCGCAGGCGCCGTCCGCGCCGAAGCGGCCGCGTCGCAGCGGCTCGGGCCGTCCGCGCACCGGCGGCGGTGCCGGCCAGACCGGCGGCCGTGCGGCAGCCGGGCGCACCACCGGTGAGGCGCGTACCGGCGAAGGCCGTGGCGCCGCCGCCGGCCGCACCGGCACGGCCCGCAGCGCGGGAGGCCGCCCCACCGGCGGCGGTGCCCGCACCCGCGGCACGGGCCGACCGGGCCGCGGATCCCAGGCCGGCCGCCGCGACGCGGCCTAGCGTCTTTCGTTCAGATCAGGCCGGACCGGGCCGTCGTCAGTCCACCAGCCGGGCCTGGAGCGCCGCCAGCGTGCGGAGGTCCAGGCCCAGGCCGGTCGTGAGATAGCGGTAGAGGCTGCCGTACCCCGACCGCACCTCGGCGAGCGCCGTCTCCAGGTACTCTGTGCGGACCTCCTGGAGCGGGATGATCAGGTCGGGGTTCCGCATCAGGCCGCCCTGCTTCAGCCCGTCCCGCACCTTGGCGTCGTACGCCGCCCGGAAGGTGTTCGACGCGAGGTAGTCCTCGACCACGGCCTGCTCCGGTACGCCCAGCACGGTGAGCAGCAGAAAGCTCATCCAGCCCGTACGGTCCTTGCCCGACGTGCAGTGGTACATCAGCGGTGCCGCATCCGACCGTGCGATGTCACGCAGCGTCGTGGCGAACCGGGCGCGGTTGGCGGCGCTGGTCACGAACGTGCGGTAGACCTCCCGCATGAACGCGGCGGCCCTGCCGCTCCCCAGCATCTCCTCCTGCCGCACCGGGTCCCGCGACCCGATCGCGGTGAGCAGCTGCCCGTACAGACCGTTGTCGGTGACGGGCCGGGAGACCGGGACGGGCCCGGACGGAAGCCGGTCGGGGCCGTCGTACTGGACCTCCAGGGGGACGCGGAAGTCGACGACCGTCCCGAGCCGCAGCCCTTGGAGCGTGGTGAGATCGGCGTCGGTCAGCTTGTTCAGGGCGTCGGCCCGGTAGACGAGCCCGAGCCGGACCCGGTCGCCGCCGTAGGTGCGACAGCCGCCCAGATCACGGACGTTGACCGCGCCCTGGAGCGGGATGTGGCGCAGCTCGGTGGCGCTCCTTCTCCGTCGGGGCGCGCCGAGGGCGGGGGAGGCGACCGCAACCAGAGCGGTGGTGGTCGCGGTGGACAGCAGTGCGCGTCTCGTCATTGACATGACGGAACTCCCGTGCGGGCAGAGGGATCACCCTGGTGTCGGCAGGGTGCGGAGCACGTGCTCGGCCTCGGACATGACCCGCAGGACGAGTTCCTCGCAGCTCGGGAGGTCCTCGATCAGCCCCGCGACTTGTCCGGACGCCATCACGCCGAGGTCCGTACGGCCCTCGACCATGGACGCCTTGAGGAGCATGGGGGTGTTCGCGGCGAGCAGGACCTGGCTCCAGGACAGGTCCTTGCCGTGTTTCATGGCCAGGCCGTCGCGGACCATCCGCGCCCAGGACAGCCCGGAGATTTTCCTGAACCCGGCGGCCCGGCGGACGGCCTGCGCCAACGCCCGCACGCGGCCCGCCCGTTCGAGGGCGGCGACCATCTCCGTACGGAGCATCCGGTGCGGCAGCCCGTCGACGGCGGTGGTCACGGTCACGTCCTTGACCGAGGCGGCCAGATACTTCGCCTTCACGGCGTCCGGCACGGTCGAGTCGGAGGTGAGCAGGAACCGGGTGCCCATGGCGACGCCGGCGGCGCCGAACGCCAGCGCCGCGACCAGGCCCCGGCCGTCGTGGAAGCCGCCGGCCGCGATCACGGGGATGTCGACGGCGTCCACGACCTGGGGCAGCAGGACGGACGTCGCCACCTCCCCGGTGTGCCCGCCGCCCTCGCCGCCCTGCACGATCACCGCGTCCGCGCCCCAGGCCGCGACCTTCTCCGCGTGCCGACGGGCGCCGATCGACGGGACGACGACCACACCCGCGTCCTTCAGCTCGGCGATCAGCTCCTTCGACGGGGCGAGCGCGAAGGAGGCGACCCGTACATCCTCCTCGACGATGATCCGCACCCGGGCGCGGGCATCGCCCGCGTCGGCCCGCAGGTTCACCCCGAACGGCGCCTCGGTGCGCGCCTTGACCTCGCGGACGGCCGCGCGCAGCTGCTCGACGGTCATCGTGGCGGAGGCCAGGATGCCGAGCGCCCCGGCGTTGGCGGTGGCCGAGACGAGCCGGGGCCCCGCCACCCAGCCCATGCCGGTCTGGACGAGGGGATGCCGGACGCCGGTGAGGTCGGTGAGCGCGGTCCGCATCAGGCCCTGACCTCACGGTCGCGCAGCCCCGCGGGATCGATGACCTCGCGGATCAGCCGCAGCTCCTCGGCGGTGGGTTCGCGGGTGCACGGGACGTCGTCCCCGATCACCAGGTCGAAGCCGGTGGCGTCCCGGACCGCGTCGACGGTGACCCCGGGGTGGAGCGAGACCAGCCGCATCGAGTGGTCGGGCGTGGCGAAGTCGAAGACGCCGAGGTCGCTGACGACGCGAGGAATGCGGTGGTGGCGGGTGACGCCGGCTTCCGCCGCGCGGTCGTGGCCCACCCCGCTGACCATGTCGACCCGCTCGACGAAGACCCGTGGAGAGTGCCTGGGAACCCAGTAACTCGTCGGATTGTTGATTGTGTTGACGGGGGCTCCGCGCACTCCGAGCAGCTGGCGGGTGGGTTGGCGCCAGTCGCCGATGCAGGAGATGTTCTGGTTGCCGAAGCGGTCGATCTGGCTCGCGCCCATCATCACGTGCCGCTTGCCGCCGGTGACCATGGTGAGGTGGCGACGGTACGGCAGCCAGCCCTCGACGGTCCCGTCGAGACCGACGAGCATCGCCTCGCCGTCGGTGAGCAGCAGGTCGGGGGAGAAGGTCCGCTTGGCGAGCCGGGCGCCGAAGGAGGACACCGGGGCCATGGTCGCGGCGAGCACCTCGCCGCTGTCCCGCCACGCCTCGGCGCAGGCGACGACGCAGTATTCCGAACGGCTCGCGGTCACCGCTGCTCCTCCTGCCAGGCGCGTACGGCCCGTTGGTAGTCGTGCTCGGTGGCGCCGGAGAGGAAGCGCTCGGCGAACTCGGGCCAGGGAGTGGTCGCGTACAGCTTCTGGAATGCCTCGTCGCGGCCGTAGTCGGGAGCGCAGGAGGTGAAGTGCGCGCCGTTCGGGGCCTCGACCACTCCGGTGACGCTGTGGCGGCCGACCAGGAGGGTCTGCGGGGCGGCGTCCTTGGTCAGCTCGGCGGTCTCGACCATCTGCTCGCAGGAGACGTACGCGGTGTCGGCGGCCTCGCAGAAGAGGTCGTCGAAGTACGGGTCGGGGCCCAGGTACTGGCCGTTGCCGAGGCGGTCGGCGCGATTCAGGTGGACGAGTGCCGCGTCCATGCGCAGGGCGGGTACGGCGACGAACTCCTCCCCGTCCTCGTACGGTGACGTGACGGTCCGCAGCGCGGGGTTGACCTTCATGACGTCGGAGCCGAGGCCCGCGCGGACCGGCAGGAACGGCAGCCGGTTGGCCGCGGCGTGCAGGCCCCACATGAACATCGCCTCGTCGATTTCCCTCATCTCGAAGGCGCCGGACTCGCGGGCGGCGCGGAAGTGCGGTTCCAGGGGGATGGAGTCGAGGGTGGCGAAGGCGGCGACGAGTGTGCGGATACGGCCGGCGGCGGCGAGGAGTCCGACGTCGGGGCCGCCGTACGAGATCACGGTCAGATCGGTGATCTCGGACCGGAGCAGTGCTCTGACCAGGGCCATCGGCTTGCGGCGCGAGCCCCAGCCGCCGATGCCGAGGGTCATGCCGCTGCGCAGCCGGCCGACCACCTCGTCCGGTGTCATGGTCTTGTCGGTCATGAGCGCTCCTCGGTGCCGAAGCCGGCGCGGACCCGGTCGGCGACCCCGCTGAGGTTCGCCTCGAAGGTGAAGCCCTGCTCGAAGCGGTAGCTGCGGCGCACGTCAACCGGGTCGATGCCGTTGATCGCGGCCTTGGCGAGCCGGATCAGCGAGCCGTCCTTCCGGGCGATCTCCCCTGCCAGCTCCAGAGCGGCCTCCAGAAGCCGGTCACGGGGGACGACCTTCCAGACCGACCCGTGGGCGTGCAGCTCGGCGGCGGTGACGGTGCGGGAGGTGTAGTACAGCGCCCGCATCAGATGCTGGGGAACCAGCCGGGCGAGATGGGTGGCGGCGCCGAGCGCGCCCCGGTCGAGCTCCGGCAGCCCGAAGGTGGCGTCGTCGGAGGCGACGATCGCGTCGGCGTTGCCGACCAGTCCGATGCCGCCGCCCAGGCAGAAGCCGTGCACGGCCGCGACGACCGGCACCTCGCATTCGTAGACCGCCGAGAAGGCGTCGTAGCAGCCCCGGTTGGCGCCGATCAGCGCGGTGTGGGAGGTGTCGCGCTGCATCTCCTTGATGTCCACGCCCGCGTTGAACCCGCGGCCGGCGGCGGCGAGGACGACACAGCGGTTTCCGGGGTCGCGCCCGGCGGCGCGCAGGGCCTCGGCCAGGTCGTACCAGCCCTGTACGGGCAGCGCGTTGACGGGCGGGAAGTCGACGGTGACAAGCGCGACGCCCTTGTCCGGCGTTGAGGTGGAGACACCCATGAGCGGATCAGCTACCTTTCCACCAAACGTTTGTTAGGTGACTGCGTGGTGAGGAAGGTAGCAGCCGATGGAGCTGGGCGGGAGGGTCGTCGTCGTCACCGGGGGCACGCGCGGGGTGGGCGCGGGCATCGCGCGGGCCTTTCTGCGGGCCGGCGCGCGGGTCGTCGTCTGCGCCCGGCGGCCGCCTCCCGCGCCGGTCGAAGAGGCGGGCCGCACGGCCCTGTTCGGCGCGCTCGACCTGCGCGACGGGGCGGCGGTCACCGGGTTCTTCGCGGATGTCGCCGCCACCCACGGGCGCCTCGACGTCCTGGTCAACAACGCGGGTGGAACGCCGTACCGGCTGCTCGGGGAGGGCGAGCCGGAGCGGCACGCCCGCGTGGTCGCCCTCAACCTCACCGCGCCGCTGACCGCCTCGCTCGCCGCGTATCCGCATCTGCGGGCGGCGCGCGGCTCGGTGGTGATGATCGGCAGCGTGAGCGGCACCCGCCCCTCACCGGGGACCGCCGCCTATGGCGCGGCCAAGGCGGGTCTGGAGAACCTGGCCCGCTCCATGGCCGTGGAGTGGGCCCCGGACGTACGGGTGAACACCCTGGTCCTCGGCATGGTCCGCACCGAGCTCGCGCATCTGCACTACGGCGACGAGGAGGGCGTCGCGGCGGTCGGCAGGACCGTACCGCTGGGGCGGCTCGCCGAGCCGTCCGACATCGGCGACGCGGCGGTCTTTCTCGCCTCGGACCGCGCCGCGTACGTCTCCGGGGCCTCGCTTCTGGTGCACGGCGGCGGCGAGCGCCCCGCCTTTCTGGACGCCTCAACCGCCAACAAGGAGAGCTGAGATGGGTATCTGTGACGGCCGGGTCGTGATCGTGACCGGCGCCGGACGGGGACTGGGGCGGGCGCACGCGCTGGCCTTCGCCGCGGAGGGGGCGCGGGTCGTCGTCAACGACCTGGGGGTGGGGCTCGACGGGACGGCCGGATCCGGCTCTCCGGCCCTCCAGGTCGCCGAGGAGATCCGCGCGGCCGGCGGCGAGGCCGTCGCCCACGGCGGCGACATCGCCACCGGGGAGGGCGCGGCCTCACTCGTCGCCCTGGCCCTCGACACCTACGGCCGCCTCGACACCCTGGTCAACAACGCGGGATTCCTGCGCGACCGGATGCTCGTCAATCTCGACGAGGACGACTGGGATGCGGTCGTGCGGGTGCATCTCAAGGGCCATTTCCTGCCGTTCAGGCATGCGGCCGCGCACTGGCGGTCCGAGGCGAAGGCCGGACGGGAGGTGGCGGCCCGCGTCGTCAACACCACCTCGGGCGCGGGGCTGTTGGGCAGCGTCGGGCAGGGGAACTACGCGGCGGCCAAGGCCGGCATCGTCGGTCTGACGCTGGTGGCGGCGGCGGAGACGGGCCGGTACGGGGTCCAGGTCAACGCGATCGCCCCGGCCGCCCGCACCCGCATGACCGAGGAGGCCTTCGCCGGCCTGGAGGGTGAACCGGAGGACGTCTCGCCCCTGGTGGTCTGGCTCGGCTCGGCGGCGAGCGCGGGCGTGACGGGCCGCGTGTTCGAGGCGGAGGCGGGCCGGATCACGGTCATGGAGGGCTGGCGCCCGGGGCCCTCGGCGGACAAGGGAGCCCGCTGGACGCCGGGGGAGGCGGGGGAGGCGGCGCTGAAACTGCTGGCGGGGTCGGCGGAGCCGGGGCGGGTGTACGGGGCCGGGGGGTGACGGGCGGGCGCACGGGGCCGGAGTGACGGGCGGGGTCGCGGGCCTTACGGGCCGGGGGTGAGGGACCGGCGTACGGCCGGGGGTGAGGGGCGGGTTCGCGGGCCGTGCGGCCGGTTCAGTCGGTGAGCCGGCGTGCCGCCTCGCGCTGGCGGTGGGTGGCCCCGGTCAGGAAACGCGTGACGGCCTCCAGCTCCTCCGTGGTGAACTCCTCGTAGAGTTCGCGCACTTCACGCGCCCAGTCCTCGAAGAGCGGTTCCAGTTCGGCCAGTTTCTCGGGCCGCGGCTCGATGACCACCCGGCGCTTGTCCGTCGGGTGCTTCACCCTGCGGACGAACCCCTTGGCCTCCAGGCGGTCCACCAGGCCGGTCACCGAGGCGGGCGCGAGGCCGGAGCGTTCGGCGAGCTCCTTGGCGGTGAGGGCGCCATGGCGCTGGAGGAGATCGAGGGTCTTGGTCTCCGTGGCGCCGAGCCCCTGCTTGGCGGCGACCGCCGTGTGAAAGGCGACCGACGCGGCGCTGGAGTCCCGCCCCGCTGCGGTCAGGGCCTCGATCACTTCGGCCCGTCGTGAGCTGTCGTCCCTGGTCATGGGGTCAGTCATGACGGCACCCTAGCAAAATATTTAGTTCGAGCGAACGAAAGACTTGCGCCGGCCGCTCTCCGGGTGCAAGTCTTTCGTTAGGTCGAACGAAATAAATTTGGGAGTCCGAGATGACCGCGACCACCGTCGCCACCGCACCCACCGGCGTCCCCGCCGCCCACCCGCGCCGCTGGGCGGCCGCCGTCGTCATGATGGTCGCCGCGCTGATGGACCTCATCGACGTGACCATCGTCAACGTCGCGCTGCCGTCCATCGGACGGGGCCTCGGCGCGTCCGAGAGCGCCCTCCAGTGGACCGTCTCCGCGTACCTGCTGGGGTTCGCCGCGACGCTGATCGTCGCCGGGCACCTCGGCGACCGGTACGGGCGCAAGGTCCTGTTCCTCGCCGGCACCGCCGGGTTCGGCGCCGCGAGCCTCGCGTGCGGCATCGCGCAGAGCCCCGGGCAGCTCATCGCCGCCCGGGCCGCGCAGGGGGTGATGGCCGCCGTGCTGATGCCCCAGGTCCTCGGGTCCTTCCACACGCTCTTCCAGGGCAAGGCCCGGGGGAAGGTCTTCGGGATGTACGGGGCCGTCGCCGGCTTCGCCTCCGCCGTCGGACTGCTCCTCGGCGGCGTCCTCACCGACGCGGACCTCTTCGGCCTCGGCTGGCGCAGCGTCTTCCTGGTGAACGTGCCGGTCGCCGTCCTCACCCTCGCCGCCGCGATCTTGCTCGTACCGGCGACGCGCGAGCGTGCGGCCGGGCGCCCCGACGTCCTCGGGAGCCTGGTGCTCGCGGGCGGACTCGTGGCGATCGTGCTGCCGCTGGTCCAGGGACACAGCGACGGCTGGCCGCTGCGGGGGTGGTTCCTGCTCACCGGGGGCGTCCTGGCGCTGGCGGCTCTGGCGGTCGTCGAGGCCCGGCGGCGGGGGACGACGACCGCCCCGCTGCTGCCGGGCCGGCTGTTCAGCGTCCCCGCGTTCTCCTTCGGGCTCGCCGTCCAGCTGCTGTTCGCCCTCGGGATGCAGGGCTTCTTCCTGGTCCTCGCGATCTGGCTGCAGGGCGGGCAGGGCTACTCGCCGCTCCAGGCCGGCGTCCTGATGGTCGCCTTCTCGGCCGGCGGCTTCCTCACCGCGCCCGCCGCCGACCCGCTCGCGGTCAGGCTGGGCCGTGTCGTCCTCGCCGCGGGCGCGCTCCTCATGGCGGCCGGCTTCGCCTGGGCCTGGTACGCGACCGCCCACGCCGCCCCCACCCACACGGGCGCCTGGCCCCTGGTCCCCGGCCTTGCCGTCGCGGGCGCCGGCCTCGGGTTCCTGGTCGTCCCTCTGGTCAACGTGGTCCTCTCCGGCGTGGAGCCGGAGCGGGCGGGCGGGGCGTCGGGCATCTTCTCCACGGCCCAGCAGTTCGGCGGCGCGCTCGGAGCGGCGGTCATCGGCACGGTCTTCTTCACCCACCTGAAGGCCGGCCCGGAGGCGGGCATGGGGGCGGCGATGCCGTGGGTGATCGGGGCGTACGGGGTGGCGGCGATCCTGTGCGGGGCGCTGCCGCGGAGGGCGGTGGCGCGGGACTGAGGGTGCGTGGGCGGGTCGGGTTCTCCCCCACCCCGCCCCTTCCCGAAACCCTGCCGGGGGCGGCACGACACCGGCGCCCGGACCCGGCCGCGCCCGGCCGGGCACGCCCTCCGGGGCGGGGCCGGCCCCGGGGTCGGGGCTGAGGCGCCGAGGCCCCCCGACAGGCCGGGCTCCGCTTCGCTCACCCGGCGGGCCGCCGCCGGGGAGCCCGCCGGGGGAGTCGGCTGACCGCGACCAAGTGGGGTCATGACACCGCCCGGGTGACGCATCGTCACCCGGGCGGACCCGCCCGGCGGTCCCGCGCCCGGCGGTCCCGCGCCCGGCTGCCGCCGGGGCGCGGCCCCAGAGAGGCGGAGACAGTCGGTGGCATGGCCCGTCGCAGTCCCCCGGCACGGCCCCCGGAAGGCAGGGCCGACGCGCGGAAGCCCCCGCAGACGACCGGCCCCAGTGGTGAGGCGGTGCCCCCGTCGCTCAGGGGGACGCCGCGACCTCACCGCAGGCGGGGCGTCGTCCATTCCAGGCGGGTTCTCAGAGTGTCGTCGCGGATGTGGACCAGGGCCGAGAGGGCTGTCGCGCGGGCGGAGGTGTCCGGGGCTTCGTCGGCCAGGAGGCGGGTCAACGGCGGGACGGCCAGGGGGTCCTGGCGGATGGCCAGGCCGCGGGCGGCTTCCGCGACGACGTCCGGGCTGGGGTCGTCCAAGCGGGCCGCGAGGGCCGAGCGGAGGGCCGGGGAGTCGTCGTCCGTTTCCGCGAGGGCGAGTGTCGCCCAGTCCCGTACGCCGGAGTCGGGGTCGCCGCTCAGGGCGATGAGCGTGGCGACGGCCTCCTCGTGGCCGCCGGGCACCATGCCGGTCAGGGCGACGGCGACCCGGCGCCGGACGTCGGGCTCCGGATGCCCGGCCCGGGACAGCAGCTCGGGGAGTGCCGCCGGGTCGCCGTACTGGCCGAGGCCGGTGACCACCGCCCGTAGCAGCTCGTCGTCGTCCGTCTCCCGGGCCAGCTCCCGCAGCAACGGCACCGCACGCGCGGCGAAGCCGAGCCCGCTCAGCACCTCCACCCCGAACGTCTGCCGCAGCGGATCCCCGCCGGCGCACCACGCCGCTGCCGCCTGGAAGGTCTCCTCGTCGCCGCGCCGCCGCAGGACGTCCACCGCTTCCAGCCAGTCGTCCTGCTCCGGGTCCCCGCAGGCGAGCGCCCGCGTCGCCAGTTCCTCGTACGAGGTGCGGACGCCGAGCCGCTCCTCCAGCATCGTCACGATGGCCGGGTGCCCGGTCTGCTGTTCCTGGCCCGCCGACGGTTTGCCGTCCCGCAGCAGCTCGACGACGACCGTGACACCGCCGTCCTCCGGGACGTGCCGGGCGACCAGCTCGTGTTCCTCGCCGTACGTCTGCGCGAGGGACTCCCGCAGGGTCCGCTCCACATCTACGCCCAGCCACCGCCGGGCCTCCGCGAGCGCCTCCCTCAGGGTCTCCGGGGCGTCGTCCCCCGCCCCGTGCCGCAGCAGCGCCCGTACGGTCGAGGCGGAGCCGCGCCGGGCGGCCGCCACCAGGGGCGGCGAGCCGTCGGGGCCGGGCAGGGAGGGGTCCGCGCCGTGCTCCAGGAGCACCTCCACCGTGTCGGCGTGGCCCTGCGCCACCGCCCATGTCATCGCCGTCCAGTCGTACGACTCCCGCTGGTCGACCCGCGCCCCGGCGGCCAGCAGCGCCCGTACGACCTCCGTGTGGCCGCCGCACGCGGCCCCGCACAGCGGCAGCTCACCGGCGTCCTCGCCGCTGCCGAGGCCGGGGTCCGCCCCCGCCGCGAGCAGCAGCCGGACGATCCCCGGCTCATTGGTCACCGACGCCCGGTAGAGCGGGGTCTCCCCGTCCTCCCCGACCGCGTCGGCGGGGACGCCCGCTCGCAGCAGCCGCACGACGGCGTCCTCGCCCTCATGGACGGCTTCGAACAAATCAGGGGCGCCCAGGTCGTTCGTCATGCCCCGACCCTACGGAAACCGGCTCAGGTGTCGCATTCGAGAATGGTCCGGCAGAGCGTGCAGCGGGCCCGCACCCGCCCCCGCACCGGCACCCGGATCCGCTGGTGGCAGGTGGGGCAGGGAAAGGAGACCCGCAGCTCCCCGCCCCTCGCGGACTCGAAGGCGTACGGCGGTCCGGCGGCGGACCCGGCGGCGGCCGCGGGGCCACGCGGGTTGTCCCTGGCGTGCCGCCGGTCCTTGGCGTACCGGTGGCGCCCCGCCCACCCGGCGGCGACCAGCGGCGGCTGCCGGCCGTCCAGCAGGGCGCGGGCCCGGCCGCTGACGTACGCCTGGTACGCCTGCGGGCTGGTGAACCAGGGAGAGGGGTCCTCGCCGAAGGCCAGCGCTCGCTTGGCAAGCACGTAACCGAATTCCTCCGGCGTGAGGTATCCCAGCTTCTGGCTGGTCAGATCGTCCTCGCGGTACGCGTCGAGCAGCAGCCAGCCGGCGCCGAGGTAGGTCGTCACCGTGTCGGTGAGGATCTCGTTGTCGCGGGTGCCGGGGAACTTGAGGTCCAGCCGGTGCAGCAGGACATGGGTGACCTCATGGGCGAGCGCCGCCCCGATGTCCCTGCGATGGGTGCGGAAACGGTCGTTGAGTTCGACGAAGTACTCGGGGCCCGCGGTGAGTTCGACGCTCGCCGCGTGCGTCATCCCGCGGAACGAGACGACGATCCGCGCCTCGGGCAGCCGCAGATGCCGCACCAGTGCGTGGGCCACCCGCTGGGCCCCGAGGTGCAGGTCGTCCTGGTCGCTGAACGCGACGTCCACGGGGGCGACGCTGGTCGCGTACTGGCCCAGGCCGTCGGGCGACAGTCGCCTGTAGAGCGCCGTGACGGCCGCCCGCACCGTGTCGAGATGCGGGTAACCGCGTGCGACCCCACTGCCGTTCACCACGTCCGGTACCCCCACACGTGAAAGATCCGACGCTCGGCCCATTCCACTGTACGGGCCCGGGCCGCGACGGCGCCCGGCCCGGCCGAGTCACCCGGGATGGCCGAAAACCCCTCCTTGTGACGGCTGCGGCGCCCTCCTCATAATCCGGACCACGACTTGACGGGCCCATGTCATCGAACTGCCTGGGGCGTGGCCGCCGTCCTGTCCGCACGGCTTCAACCCCCCACGAAAGGCAGACCCTTGAACATCGTCCGTACGCTCAAGAGATGCGCCGCCACCGCGGCCGTACTCCTCGCCGCGGTCAGCCTCCAGCCCGTGAGCGCCGCCTCCGCGGCCCAGGCGCCCGTCGTCGGAGGCACCCGCGCCGCCCAGGGCGAGTTCCCCTGGATGGTCCGGCTCTCCATGGGCTGTGGCGGCTCCCTGCTGACCCCGCAGGTCGTGCTGACCGCCGCCCACTGTGTGAGCGGCTCCGGCAACAACACCTCGATCACCGCCACCGCCGGAGTCGTGGACCTCCAGAGCGGCAGCGCCATCAAGGTCCGGTCGACCAAGGTCCTCCAGGCCCCCGGCTACAACGGCAAGGGCAAGGACTGGGCGCTGATCAAGCTCGCCCAGCCCATCAACCTGCCGACCCTCAAGATCGCCGATACCACCGCGTACAACAACGGCACGTTCACCGTCGCCGGCTGGGGAGCGACCCGCGAGGGCGGCGCCCAGCAGCGCTACCTGCGCAAGGCCCAGGTCCCGTTCGTCACCGACGCCTCCTGCCAGGCGTCGTACGGCAGCGACCTCGTGCCGAGCGAGGAGATCTGCGCCGGTCTGCCCGAGGGCGGCATAGACACCTGCCAGGGCGACTCCGGAGGCCCGATGTTCCGCCGTGACAATGCCGGAGCCTGGATCCAGGTCGGCATCGTCAGCTGGGGCCAGGGCTGCGCCCGGCCCGACTACCCCGGCGTGTACACCGAGGTGTCCACCTTCGCCTCCGCCATCAAGTCCGCGGCGGCCGGGCTGTAACAGCCACTGAGAGCGAGCGCGGGGGGAGGGGCGGCCCGGCGGGTCCGCCCCTCCTGCCTGCGCCGGACGTACCGCCGCCGCCCGGCTGGGCCCGCCCTTCTGCGCTACGCCAGACGTACGTCCCCGCTCCCGCCGTCGCCCCCGCCCTCCAGCTCCAGCACCCACACCTCGTTGACGCCCTCGCGCAGCACCGGTCCCGGTACGAACAGGGACTCCTGCGGTCCGGCCGACCAGTACCGGCCCAGACAGAAGCCGTTCACCCAGGCGAACCCGCGGGTCCAGCCGGGCAGTTCAAGCCGCGCATCACCGCGTACGGTGACATGGCACGCGCCACGGAACAGCCCCGGTCCGCGTCCCGGCCCCGGTTCCGTCGCCCGGAACGGCACCTTCCCGACCGCCTCCGCCTCGAACGCGTCCAGCCGCAGCCCCCGCGCCCGCACGCCGTGCAGATACTGCCGCTCATGGCGCACCCCGCCCGTGATGCCCTTCGGCTCACCCAGCCGCGGCCCGTAGTTGACCCGCCCCAGCGACTCCACCCACAGCTCCACGGCCGCCGGCCCCGCCACCGCCGCGCCCGGCTCGGTGCGCTCGCCGTCCACGTACATCACCGCCAGGTCCCGCACCCCCGTCACCGTCAGCGGGTACGGCTTCCGGGGGCCCGGCACCTCAAGTCGGTACCGGACCAGCCCCCGGTCGATCCCGAGCTCCTCGAAGGTGGGCGGCACCGCCGTGCCGGTCTCCTCGTCGCCCAGCGTCTCCAGCACGTCGTCCAGCGGCGCCCACTCGTCCAGTACGGCGGTCACCGGCGCGGGCACCCGGGCCGGCGGCTCCGGCGGCTCCGGCAGCGGCCCGTCGGAGTACGGCGCGAGTACCTCACGGAACCGCCAGAACTTCTCGGTCGGCCGGCCCTCCTCGTCGATCGGCGCGTCGTAGTCGTACGACGTCACCGTCGGCTGGAGCGGTCCGTCGTGCAGGTCGCCGGAACGGTTGGCCCCGGCCCAGCCGGCGAAGTTCGTCCCGCCGTGCGCCATGTACACGTTGACCGAGGCGCCGATCTCCAGGATCTCCGACAGCGCCTCCGTCGCCTCCCGGGCGTCCCGCGCGGCCGCCTTCTCGCCCCAGTGGTCGAACCAGCCGCACCAGAACTCCATGCACATCAGCGGGCCCCGCGGCTGGTGGCGGCGCAGCACGTCGAAGGCCGCCCGGGCGCCGGAGCCGAAGTTCACCGTCGCCAGGATCCCCGGCACCGAACCTCCGGTGAGCATGTGGTCCTCGGGCCCGTCCGAGGTGAACAGCGGGACGCTCACTCCGCAGGAGCGCAGGAGCCCGGTGAGATGCCGCAGATAGCCCCGGTCGGAGCCGTAGCTCCCGTACTCGTTCTCGACCTGCACCATGATCACCGGGCCGCCGCCCCGACCGCCCCGGCCGCCCGGGTCACCGTCACCGCCCCGGTCGCACTGTCGTTCCACGACCTGCGGCAGCAGCGTGCGGAACCACTGCTGCACATGCTCCAGATACTCCGCGTCGCCTGTGCGCACCCGCCGGCCGAGCCGGCCGGTCAGCCAGTGCGGCAGCCCGCCGTTCTCCCACTCGGCACAGATGTACGGGCCGGGCCGCACGATCGCCCACAGCCCCGCCTCACGCACCGCGTCCAGGAACCGGCCGAGCGCGTCCACGTCCCGGTAACGGCCCGGCGCGGGCTCGTGCAGATTCCACGGGACGTAAGTCTCCACGCAGTTCAGACCCATCGCCCGGAGCATCGCGAGCCGGTGGCCCCACTGCTGCTCGTGCACCCGGAAGTAGTGCAGCGCGCCCGACAGCAGCCGCACCGGCCTGCCGTCCAGCAGAAAGTCCTCGTCCCCCACCCTGAAGTCGGCCACCGTCCCCGCCCGTCTCTCTGGTCATGTACCGCGACCAACCCTGGGCTCTGGCGGCGGGCCGGTCCATGGACAAAGATCAGCGCTGTTTGGACGCAAGGGGAGGCGACGGCGGATGTATCACACGTGGATGCGCTATTTCACTCCCAGCCCGGTCCACCTGCGGCTCGGGTTGGTCTGTCTCGGCGTCGGTCTGCAGCACGGCGCCCTGCCCATGGTCGGCCCGCGCACCCTCGACCACCATGTCGCCGTCCTCGTCAGCGCGGGCGGCGGCTGGTACAAGAGCGCCGACGGGCGGCGCACCGCGGTCACCGCGCCGGCCGTGATCTGGCTGACCCCCGGCGTCCCGCACCACTACGCGGCCGACCCGGGTACCGGCTGGGACGAGAGCTTCGTCGACTTCACCGGACCGGCCACCAGCACGTACACCGAACTGGGTTACATAGAACCCGACCGGCCCGTCGTCCCCCTCTCCGACGCGGCCCCCGCCCGCGCCGCGATCGGCCGCATCGCCAGGGCCGCCAGGCGCGGCAACCCGCTCCTCGAAGTGGAGACGGGCGCCGCCGTCCATGAACTCCTGGTCGCCCTGCGCCGCGCCCGCGCCGACACCAACGCCGACGGCGACCCGGTCCTCTCCTCCCTCGCCCGCGACGCCTGCCGGCCGCTGTCCGTCACCGAGCACGCCGCCCGCCACGGCATGACCCCGGCGGAGCTGCGCACCGCCGTGCGCCGCAGCGCGGGCTGCAGCCCCAAGGACTATCTGCTCTCGATCCGCCTCGGACGCGCGAAGGAGCTGCTGGCCGCCACCGATCTGCCCGTCGCGGCCGTCGCCCGCCGCGTCGGCTACGACGATCCGGCGTACTTCTCCCGGCTGTTCACCCGCCGGGTCGGCACCGCGCCGATCCGCTTCCGCGAGCAGCAGGGGCGGGCCGTCCCCGGGGGCTGGAGCAACCGGATCCCGGATCCCGAACACCCTCCGACCATCACCACATGATCCGTCTAAGCTCGCTGCCCATGAGCACCAGTGACACCCCCGGCGCCGTCGACGCCTCCGTACGCGCCGAACTGACCCGACTGCGGGAGAGCATCGACAACATCGACGCGGCCGTCGTCCACATGCTCGCCGAGCGCTTCAAGTGCACCCAGCAGGTGGGCCACCTCAAGGCCCAGCACAGCCTCCCGCCGGCCGACCCGGCGCGCGAGGCGAGGCAGATCACCCGGCTGCGGGAGCTGGCGGAGAACGCGAAGCTGGACCCCGCCTTCGCGGAGAAGCTGTTGAACTTCATCATCGCCGAGGTGATCCGCCACCACGAGACGATCGCGGGCGGCACGGCCGCCGAATAGGGCGAAATCGGGCGCGCGACAACGCCAATGGGGCGCGCGGCCCCCGGGACCGACAGCGCCGCCGGACAATCGCTGCGCGCCACGGCCGCCGACCGATACGCTCACCGAGCCCGGTGCGAAGGCAACAGCTGCTTCACCTGCAAAGTGAGCAACGCGGGTTCGAATCCCGCCGCCGGTTCCGGCCGGTGTCGTCCAGCGGTCCAGGACGCTGCGTCGCTGTCGCCGACCCTGATCTCGGGCACTCAACTTTCACAGAAGGTGAGCGCATGTCCTCCGGTCCGGCGGTCGTCACCGTCTTCACGCTCGGTGGCACCATCTCGGCCAGGGGCGGCGACGCCTCCCGGATGACCGGCGCCGAGGTGCTGGCCGCTGCGGGCGTCCCGGCCTCCGTCGACATCGAACTGCGCGACTTCCGGCGCGTACCCAGCTCCTCGCTCTCCTTCGAGGACCTGACCGCGCTCGCCGAGGAGATCGACAGGGCGACGGCCGCCGGCTCCGGGGTAGTCGTGGTGCAGGGCACCGACACCCTGGAGGAGACCGCGTTCCTCCTCGACCTGGTCTGCACCGCACAGCGGCCGATCGCCGTCACGGGCGCCATGCGACGCCCCGATCTGCCGGGCGCCGACGGCCCGGCGAACCTCGCGGGAGCGATCGCCGCCGCCGCCGACCCCGCCTGCCGGGGCCTCGGTGTGCTGGTGGTGCTCGCCGACGAGATCCATGCCGCCCGGCACGTACGCAAGACGCACACCACCTCCATCGCCACCTTCGCCTCCCCGGGCGCGGGACCCCTCGGCGCGATCGTCGAGGGCCGGCCGCGGGTCCTGCTGAAGCCGGCGCGACCCGTCGTGGAACGCCCGCTGAGACTCACCCGCGAGGTCCGGGTCGGGCTCATCACCCTCTCCCTCGGCGACCGCGGTGAACTGCTCGACCTCGTGGACGACCGCTTCGACGGCCTCGTCGTCGCGGCGTTCGGCGCCGGGCACGTACCGATGTGGCTGGTCGAGCCGCTGGAGCGGCTCGCGGCCCGGATGCCGGTGGTCCTCGCCTCCCGTACCGGCTCCGGCGCGATGCTCACCGGGACCTACCGGGGCCCCGGCTCGGAGTACGACGTCCTCGGCCGCGGTCTGATCTCCGCGGGCACCCTGGACGCCCCCAAGTCCCGCCTCCTGCTGCACGCGCTCCTGGCGGACGGGCCGGACGGCACGGCCGACCGGCGGCCCGCGATCGCCGCCGCCTTCGCCGCCCTCACCGGCGGTACGGCAGCCTGAGGGTCCGCTCCCGGACACCCGCCACGAGCGGTGCCCGGTCACCGGCTTGCACCCCCCACCCGGTCACCGCACGACCCGCGCGGGCGCTCCCCGCGCCCCTCGGGAGCGCCCACGCCCTCAGCGAATCCCCCTGCCCCGGCCACGGCCGATCGGGCAGCATGGCCCCATGTCCGTACTGACGCGCGACGAAGCGCAGACCCGTGCCCAGCTCCTCGACGTCCACCGCTACACGATCGACCTCGATCTGACGACCGGCGACGAGACCTTCGACTCCCACACCGTCATCCGCTTCACGGCCCGCACGTCGGCGGACACCTTCGTCGAGCTCAAGCCCGCCACCCTGCGCTCGGTCACCCTCGACGGACAGCCCCTCGATCCGGAGAAGCTCGACGAGAACCGCCTCCCGCTCACCCTCACGGAGGGCGAGCACGAGCTGCGGATCGACGCCGCCATGCGCTACTCCCGCACCGGCGAGGGCATGCACCGCTTCACGGATCCCACCGACGGCGAGACCTACGTCTACACGCAGCTCTTCATGGAGGACGTCCAACGCGTCTTCGCCGCCTTCGACCAGCCCGACCTCAAGTCCGTCTTCGAGCTGACCGTCACCGCCCCCGACGGCTGGACGGTCCTCTCCAACGGCATCACCAAGCAGCAGGCGGACGGCCGCTGGAAGGCCGCCGCCACCCCGCTCATCTCCACCTACCTCGTCGCCGTGGCCGCCGGCCCCTGGCACTCGGTCCGCACCGCGCACGCGGGCCTCCCCTTCGGCATCCATTGCCGGCGCTCCCTCGCGCCCTTCCTCGACGCCGACGCCGAGGAGATCCTCCAGGTCACCCGGCAGTGCTACGACCGGTACCACGAGAAGTTCGAGGAGCCGTACCCCTTCGACTCCTACGACCAGGCCTTCGTCCCCGAGTTCAACGCCGGCGCCATGGAGAACCCCGGCCTGGTCACCTTCCGCGACGAGTTCATCTACCGCTCCGCCGTGACCATCACCGAACGCCAGACCCGCGCCATGGTCATCGCCCACGAGATGGCCCACATGTGGTTCGGCGACCTCGTCACCCTGCGCTGGTGGGACGACATCTGGCTGAACGAGTCCTTCGCCGAGTACATGGGCTACCAGACCGTCAACGAAGCCACCACGCTCTTCCCCGACACCTGGGTGGACTTCGGTGTCGTCCGCAAGGCCTGGGGCTACGACGCCGACCAGCGGCCCTCCACCCACCCCGTCGCGCCCGACCCCGACGCCGTCCCCGACACCGCCTCCGCTCTCCTCAACTTCGACGGCATCTCCTACGCCAAGGGCGCCTCCGCCCTGCGCCAGCTCGTCGCCTGGATGGGCGAGAAGGACTTCCTCGCCGGCATCAACGCCCACTTCGCCCGGCACAAGTTCTCCAACGCCACCCTCGCCGACTTCATCGACAACCTCGCCTCCGCCACCGACCGCGACGTCCACACCTGGGCCGAACAGTGGCTGCGCACCACGGGGGTCGACACCCTCACCCCGCAGATCGGCGAGGCGGAGGGCTACTGGCACCTCCATGTCGACCAGAACGGCAGCCGCCCCCATCGCGTCGCCGTCGGCGCCTACGACCGCGACCTGGTCGACGGCCGCAGTCTCACCCTGCGCGAGCGGTTCGAGATCGACGTCCCCCAAGGGGAATCCGTCAGCGTGCGCGCCGGCCGGCGCCCCGCCCTCGTCGTCCTCAACGACGGCGACCTCACCTACGCCAAGATCCGTCTCGACAAGGGCTCCGAGGAACCTGCCCTGCGCACCCTCTCCGGAGTCCCCGACGCGCTCACCCGCGCCGTCGTCTGGAACTCCCTGCGCGACATGGTCCGCGACGGCGAACTCGAACCCACCACCTATCTGGAGACGGCCCGCGCCCACCTCCCGGAGGAGTCCGACCTCGCCATCGTCCAGGGCGTCCTCGGCTTCGCGGCCACCCAGATCGCCGGACGCTACCTGAGCGCCGAGGCCCGCCCCGCCGCGCTCGCCCTGCTCAGGGACCTCACCCGCGACCTGATCCGGCGCACCGAGGACGGCAGCAACCCCGGCCTGCGCCTCACCGCCGTACGCCACTTCATCGACGCGTCCGCCCAGCCCGGCACCCTGCAGAGCTGGCTCGCCGACGGCGCCGTCCACGGCGGCCCCGAGCTCGACCCCGAACTGCGCTGGCGCATCCTCGGCCGCCTCGCCGTCCTCGGCGCCACCGACGAGAGCGCGATCGCCGCCGAACTCGACCGCGACCCGAGCGCCACCGGCCAGGAAGGCGCCGCCCGCTGCCGTGCCGCCCTCCCCACCTCCGAGGCCAAGGCGGCCGCCTGGGAGCTCCTCTTCACCTCCGACACGCTCTCCAACTACCTCTTCACGGCCGTCGCCCAGGGCTTCTGGCAGCCCGAACAGGCCGAGCTCGTACGGGAGTACGTCCCCCGCTACTACCCCGCCGCCATCGACCTCGCCACCCGCCGGGGCCCCGCGATCGCCGAGGCCGCCGGGCGTTACGCCTTCCCGGTGTACGCGGTCGACGCAGAGTCCCTCCGCACCGGCGAGGCACACCTCGACGACCCCCGTCCGACCCCGGCCCTCCGCCGCAAGCTGGTCGACCAACTCGACGACCTGCGCAGGGCCCTGGCGGTACGCACCGCCTGACGACCGCGGGCGGGGGCAGCGGCCCCGCCCGCCTCCAGCACCACGGCGCCGTCCCACGCAACACCCCTGTCCCCCTTTCGGGTTGCCCTCGGGCGCTCGGGGGACATACCCACCGAACCCCCGGCAGGGTGGTGTCATGCACACCCCGCCCCTCGCCGGAGGCCCCGCAGGGTCCGACGCGCTCCGGCCCCTGCTCGGCACCGTGCTCGACGCGCTGCGCGCCGGGGCCGAGCGGCGCGGCGGGCCACTGCCCGCCGGGGGCCCCGGCGTGGTCGGCGAACGGCTGCGGACCGCGCTCGGGCCCGTGCTCCCCGATACGGGAACGGGCGCCGAGGAAGCCCTCCGTGCGCTCGTCACCGCGCTGGCGGAAGGCGCCGCCGACCCCGCGGACCCGCTGTGCGCCGCGCACCTCCACACACCGCCGCTCGCGCTCTCCGCCGCCGCCGACCTCGCGGCCTCCGCGCTCAACCCGTCCATGGACTCCTGGGACCAGGCCCCCGCCGCCTCGGCCCTCGAAGCCCTCGTGACCAGGACACTCGCCGCCGAGGTCTATCCGGGGGCGGACCACCCCGACGCCCTCGTCACCACCGGGGGCACCGAGTCCAACCAGCTCGCGCTGCTCCTCGCCCGCGAACGCCACGGCCCCGTCACGGTCGTGTGCGGCGCCCACACCCACCACTCCGTCCACCGCGCCGCCTGGCTCCTCGGACTGCCCGAACCGGTCACCGTCCCCACCCCCGACGGCACCCTCGGCCTCGCGGCGCTCGACGACGCCCTCGCCGGACTGGCCGGCCCCGTCCTCGTCACCGCCACCGCGGGCACCACCGACACCGGTCGCATCGACCCCCTCCCCGAGATCGCCGACCTCTGCGACCGCCACGGCGCCGAACTCCACGTCGACGCCGCCTACGGAGGCCCGGTCCTCTTCTCGCCCACGCACCGGGCCCTGCTCGCCGGACTCGACCGCGCCCGGTCGGTCACCCTCGACCTGCACAAACTGGGCTGGCAACCGGCCGCCGCCGGTCTCCTCGCGGTCGCGGACACCAGCCGCCTCGCCCCCCTGGGCCACACCGCCGACTACCTCAACGCCGACGACGACACCGAGGCCGGCCTCCCCGACCTCCTGGGCCGTTCCCTCCGCACCACCCGCAGGCCCGACATCCTCAAGACCGCCGTCACCCTGCGGGCCCTCGGCCGCACCGGCCTCGCCGGCCTCGTCGACCAGGTCGTCGCCGCCGCCCAGCACCTCGCCGACCTCGTGGACAAGGCCCCCGCCCTCGAGCTGTACGAACGGCCCACCCTCACCACCGTTCTGTTCCGGCCCGCCGGCGCGGGCGACGACACCGTCGCGGCGATCCGCCGCACCCTGCTCACCGAAGGCCGTGCCGTCCTCGGCCGGGCCCGCGCCGACGGCCGCCTCTGGCTCAAGGCGACCCTGCTCAACCCCCACGCCACCCCCGGCGACCTCGAAGAGATCATCACCCTCGTGGAAGGCAGTACCGTCCGATGACCGGCACACCCCAGCACGACATCGACCAGCCCCACGACCTGGTGGGCATCGGCATCGGCCCGTTCAACCTCTCGCTCGCCGCCCTCGCCCACGGCGTCCCCGGCGGCCTCGCCGCCGCCTTCTACGAGCAGCGCCCCGCCTTCCACTGGCACCCCGGTCTCCTCATCGAGGGCGCCACCCTCCAAGTCCCCTTCCTCGCCGACCTGGTGACCCTGGCCGACCCCGCCAGCCCCTGGTCGTTCCTCAGTTACCTCCGGTCCCGCGACCGGCTCTTCCCCTTCTACTTCGCCGAGAAGTTCCACATCCAGCGCGCCGAGTACGACGCCTACTGCCGATGGGTCAGCGACCAGCTCCCCGGACTGCACTTCGGCCACCAGGTCGACGCCGTCCGCTGGAACCCCGAGCGCGACCTCTTCGAAGTCGACTTCACCCAGCTCGACGCGGCCGGCGAGGCCGAGGCTCTGGGCCGCGCCCACACCCGGCACATCGCCCTCGGCGTCGGCACCGAGCCGTACGTCCCCGAACCCCTGCGGCCGCTCGCCGACGCGCCGACCGTCCCGGTCATCCACTCCGCCGACTATCTCGCCCACCGCGAGCGGCTCCTCGCCGCCGAGCACATCACGGTCATCGGCTCGGGCCAGTCGGGCGCCGAGATCTTCCTCGACCTGCTGCGCGCCCGCCCCGCCGGAGCCGAGAAGATCCACTGGCTGGCCCGCACGGAGGCCTTCGCGCCCATGGAGTACTCCAAGCTCGGCCTGGAGCACTTCACCCCCGACTACACCCGCTACTTCCACGCCCTGCCCGAATCCGTACGCGACGGACTCGTGCCCCGCCAGTGGCAGCTCCACAAGGGCATCGACACCGACACCATCGCCGCCATCCACGACGAGCTCTACCGCCGCACCCTGCACGGCGGCTGGCCCGACGCGGTCCTCACCCCCGGCGTCCGCGTCCGTACCGCGGGACGGGTCGCCACCACCAAGGTCGAACTGCATCTGGAACACGTCCAGCAGGCCACCCGCTCCCGCCTCACCACCGACGCCGTCGTCCTCGCCACCGGCTACCGGGAACGCCCCCTCGACCGGATGCTCGCCGGCCTCGACCCGTACGTCCGCCGTGACTCCTCCGGGCGCCCGCGCATCGACAGCGAGTTCCGGCTTGTCCTCGACAGCTCCGTCATCGGCTCCGTGTACGTACAGAACGCCGAGAAGCACACTCATGGCGTCGGCGCCCCCGACCTCGGCCTCGCCGCCTGGCGCAGCGCCGCCATCCTCAACTCCCTCACCGGCAAGGAGCCCTACCCCCTGCCCCGGCGCACCGCCTTCACCACCTTCGGCCTGGAGCGGCGAGAGGCGCCGCGCGTCCCGGCCCGGGGCCCGGAGCTGACGCCTCTCGCACAGAACCTCTGAAGCTCCGGAGGACACTCCCTAGAAGACCGGAACCCCGTCCCGCGTCAGCTTCCAGTCCACCGACGCGAACTGCGCCGGGTCGACCGTCCCCTTCGCCCGCACCCACTGGATGATGGTGTTGCGGATCTCGTCCGAGTTGGCCCACAGCTGCGGGGCGGACGCGACATGCGGAAACGCTCCGCCGCCACTCGCCCGGTAGTTGTTGACCGCCAGCACGAACTGCGCGGCCGGGTCGATCGGCTTCCCTTGGAAGGACAGGTCCACGATCCGGGAACCGGCCGGCTTGGCGATGTCGATCGTGTACGTCAGCCCGGACACGGCGTCGTAGTTGTAGTCGGGAGTGTTCTCGGCGTTGGTGAGCTTCGCCGTGTCCACCGGCGCGCCCGGCGCGGTCCGGACGTAGTACTTCGCCGAGTACTCCAGGTACGCCTTCAGCTGGGCGCCGGTCAGCAGCCGTGCCTCCAGCGTGTTCTCGAACGGGTACAGACCCGCCGCGTCCTTGATGGTGACCTGCCCGGCCGGAATCGCCGCCGTACGGGAGAAGCAGGACGCCTGGGAGAGCACCGGCAGCGCCGCGTACGGGCCGCCGGCCAGGGCCGCCTTCACGGTCTCCGCCTGGACGTGGTTGATCAGATCGATGATCGGCTCGTCCTTCCAGGCCGCCTCGGCCGTGGTCATCGACGCCGTCGACGTCCCGATCGCCTGGTTGACGTACGCGACGACCTTCGTGTGCTCGTCCTCCAGGAGCCGTACGACCTTCGGGTCCTCCGGCACCGTGTTGGAGTTGAGGACCTTCGCGCCGACCTTCTCGACGGTCCAGCGGCCCTTGCCCCACACCAGCTCGAAGTCGAACAGCGTCAGCCGCTGCCCCCACTTCAGCGGCTCGGACAGCACGACGTCCTTGCCCGTCTCCTTGTTGGTCACCCGGTACTCGGGGATCTCCGTGTGCGCGTGGCCCACGAGGATCGCGTCGATGCCCGGCACCTGCTCGGCGACGAGCGCGGCCGCGTTCTCGATGTACGGCAGCTGGTCGCCGTACGACGACGTGCCGCTGGACCCGCTGTGCGCCGACACGATCACCACATCGGCGCCCATGGAGCGCAGCTTCGGCACCCACTTCGCGGCCTGCTCCTCGAGGCCGGGGAACACCATCTTGCCGCTGACGTTCTGCTTGTCCCAGATCGCGATGCCGGGGTTCGTCAGGCCGAGTATCGCGACCCGCACATCGCGGCCGTGCGGCGTGCACAGCCGGTGCATGCTGTACGGGCGGAAGGCCGGCCGCAGTGTCTTCGCGTCCAGGGCGTTGGCGCCGAGCAGCGGGAAGTCGCACTGCTCCTCGAACTTCCGCAGCACCGGAATGCCGTAGTTGAACTCGTGGTTGCCGAGCGCGGCGGCGTCGTAGCCGATGGCGTTCATGGCCTGTGCCATGGGGTGGACCGGGCCGCGTGCGGCGGTGATCGGGTCGACCTTGGCGTAGTAGTACGACAGCTGGGTGCCCTGGATGGTGTCGCCGGCGTCGATGAGGAGGGTGTTGCGGGCCCCCTTCTCCTTCCGCACCTGGTTCACCAGCGTCGAGATCTTGGCCAGGCCGACGTCGTTGTGGCTCTTGTCGTCGAACTCCCGGTCCGTGAAGTAGTCCCAGTTGAAGACGTTTCCGTGCAGATCGGTCGTCCCCATGACGGTGAACGCGTACCGCTTCGGCGGACGTCCGGTGGTGGCCGGCACGGTGCCGGCCTGCGCGGGGGCGGCGAGCCCTCCGGTGAGGGCGGCGCCGGCTCCGGCGACGACCGATCCCTCCAGGAACGTCCTGCGGTTCAGCGGCATCTGATCTCCTTGGTTCAGTAGTGCACAACGCGCGTAGATTCTGGCCCACGGGACCCTCCGGGCAACACCCCTGACGGCCATTCCGGTGCGAGAGTGTTCCGAGAGAGTCGCCGTCACTGCCGCCGCCGTACGAGGGAGCCCGTCGTGACCACCGAAGAACCGACCCCCGCCGCCGTCCCGTACGGCACCCCCGAGGCACCGCGCGTCGCCGTACTGGGCGAAGCCCGGCTGGAGTTCGACCCGGAGATCGCCCGCATCGGCGTCACGGTCAGCGCGCGCGGCACCGACCGGCGTTCCGCGCTCGACGACCTGACCCGGCGCAACACGGAGGTCGTCGACCTCATCAAGTCGTACGGCGAATCGGTCGAGAAGCTGGAAACCGGGGCGTTCTCCATCAGTCCGGAGCTGACCCGGCACGGCCGCGCGGAACGCGTCCGCGCGTACCACGGGCGCGTCCACCTCACGGCCGAGCTGGCCGACTTCACCGCCCTCGGCGAACTGACGACCCGCCTCGCCGACCTCGAACTCACCCGCGTCGACGGCCCCTGGTGGTCCCTGCGCCCCGACTCCCCGGCGCACGGCGAGGCCCGCCGCCAGGCCGTGAAGGAGGCGGTCCAGCGAGCCCGCGAATACGCCGAGGCCCTCGGCACCCACCTCGCGGCCCTGGTGGAACTGGCCGACCTCGGCGCCGAAAACGCCGGGGCCTACGGCGGGATGCCCCCCGCCCCCGGCACCCTCCGCATGGCCTACGCGGCAGAATCCGCGGACGCCCCGCCCCCCTTGGACCTGGAACCCCAACGCCAAACGGTCTATGCCCAGGTGAACGCCCGCTTCACGATGGCCCCACCGACATTGTGACGTGCGACGAGAGGGCCTGGGGCACTGTGCGCGAGCGCGGCCGGCACCCGCCCGGGGCCGGGGGAGCCGCCCGCCCCGGAGCCGGTACCTGCTCGCCTGAGCGGCGCGAAGCCGCCGCCCAGGCGCCCTGGCCCCGGGCCCGTCCCTCGCCCCCGGCAGGGTTTCGGGAAGGGGCGGGGTGTGGGATCAAGCGCCCCGCAGCCTCCCGCCCGGCCGGCCGCCCAAGGCCCGGGCCCCCTCACCGCAGCAGCCCGAACACCCTCTCCGCCTCCTCCTCGTGCGCCTTCGCCGTCTCCTCCGCCGGCGCCCCCGACAGCACCCGCTCCAGCAGCCGCCCGAACAGCACCCGCAGCGCCCCGCCCAGGCGTGCCGCCTCCGCCAGGGGGGTGATGTCGCCGGGGGGCCAGTCCTCCGCCAGGACGGATGCCACCGCAGCCTCCCGCTGCTCGTGGAACTCCCGCAGCCGCGCCAGCAGTACGGGACTCTCCGTCAGCATCCGCGCGAACGGCTCCGGCGCGAATCCGATAACCGGGTCCCGGCGCCGTACCGCCGCCAGATAGTCCTCCCGCAGCGCCTCCACGGGAGACACGCCCCCGGTCCGCGCCGCCGCCACCACCCGTGCCGGACCGGAGACGAACTCCTCGCTCAGGTCGAGGACGAGGTCCTCCTTGCGCGGGTAGTAGTTCGTGACCGTCATCTTCGCCACGCCCGCCGCAGCCGCGACGTCCGCGATCGTGACCTGGTCGAAGCCCCGCTCGATGAACAGGCCCGTCGCCGCGTCGGAGATCGCCTGCCGGGTCTGTCGCTTCTTCTGCTCCCGCAGGGTCGGTGCGCTCATGAAACCACCCTCTCATAGGTCGAACCTAAATCTATGCTTGACCTAGAGCATAGGTCCGACCTAACTTTAGGTCCATCACAAAAACCAGCTGAACCCGACCGAGAGGCCCACCTCCTTGCCCACGCTCACGCGCTCCTCGCACGAGACCGACCAGGTCCGCGACTACCTCCGTCAGATCGCCCGCATCCCCCTCCTCACCGCGGAACAGGAAGTGCGCCTCGGCCACCGCGTCCGGGCGGGTCTCGCCGCGGAGGCGGAGATCGCCGCCGCCGGTCTCCCCGACGCCGAGCTGGAGCGCGTCTCCCTCGACGGCCGCCGCGCCAAGAACCACATGCTGGAGGCCAACCTCCGCCTCGTCGTCTCCATCGCCAAGCGCTACACCGGCCGAGGAATGCTCTTCCTCGACCTCGTCCAGGAGGGCAACCTCGGCCTGCTCCGCGCCATCGAGAAGTTCGACCCCACCAAGGGGTTCAAGCTGTCCACCTACGCCACCTGGTGGATCAAGCAGGGCATCGGACGCGCCCTCGCCGACCAGTCCCGCACCATCCGCGTCCCCGTCCACATGGTCGAGGAGATCAACCGCCTCGCCCGGACCCGGCGGGAGCTGGCCGCGACGCTCGACCGCGAGCCCACGGTCGAGGAACTCGCCGCCGCCCTCGACGTCACGGTCGAGCGGATCGTCCAGGTGAAGGGCTACGACCGCACCCCCGTTTCCCTCCACACCCCTCTCGGCGACGGCGACGGTGGCATCGGCGCCGAACTCGGAGACGTCATCAGGGACTCCGCTGCCCCCGCTCCGGAAGACATCGTCGGCGCGGACCTCCTCAGGTCCCAACTCCGCTCGATCCTCGCCAAGTTCACCGAGCGCGAGGCCGGTGTCATCACCCTGCGGTACGGACTCGACGGCGACGACCCGCGCACCCTCGAAGAGATCGGCAGGGTCTACGGCGTGACCCGTGAGCGCATCCGGCAGATAGAGGCCAAGACCATGTCCAAGCTCCGCCACCCCTCCCGGCTGCGCGCCCTCAGCGGCTATCTCGCCTGAGCGGTCCGGGCCCTCGATCCCGCTCATCGGAGCGACCCTGCGCACAATTCAACACTTGTCAATAACCCTTCACCGAAAGGTTGTTGAGTAGTCATGCGTGACCAATTCTCTACCCACCGGTAAGGCCTAGGCTCACACCATGCGCCGAGCAAAAATCGTCTGCACCCTGGGCCCCGCCACCGACACATACGACCAGATCAAGGCACTGGTCGAAGCCGGAATGGACGTCGCCCGCCTCAACCTCAGCCACGGCACCTACGCCGACCACGAGGAACGCTGTCAGCGCGTACGCAAGGCCTCCGACGAAATCGGCCGCAGCGTCGGCGTCCTCGCCGACCTTCAAGGCCCGAAGATCCGTCTCGGCCGCTTCGCCGAAGGACCCGTACTCCTTGAACGCGGTGACACCTTCACCCTCACCGTCGAGCCCGTGGACGGCGACCGCCACACCTGCGGTACCACCTACGCCGGCCTCGCCGACGACGTCACCGTCGGCGAGCGCATCCTCGTCGACGACGGCCGTGTGGCCCTCGAAGTCACCGAGGTCGACGGACCCCGCGTCCACACGACCGTCATCGAGGGCGGCATGGTCTCCGACCACAAGGGCCTGAACCTCCCCGGCGTCGCGGTCTCCGTCCCCGCCCTCTCCGAAAAGGACGTCGAGGACCTCCGCTGGGCGCTGCGCACCGGCGCCGATGTCATCGCCCTCTCCTTCGTCCGCAGCGGACGCGACATCGAGGACGTCCACCGCATCATGGACGAGGAAGGCCGCCGCCTCCCCGTCATCGCCAAGATCGAGAAGCCCCAGGCCGTCGAGAACATCGACGACATCGTCGCCACCTTCGACGGCATCATGGTCGCCCGCGGCGACCTCGGCGTCGAAATGCCGCTGGAGCAGGTCCCGATCGTCCAGAAGCGCGCCATCAAGCTCGCCAAGCGCAACGCCAAGCCGGTCATCGTCGCCACCCAGATGCTCGACTCGATGATCGACAACTCCCGTCCCACGCGCGCCGAGGCCTCCGACGTTGCGAACGCCGTCATCGACGGCACCGACGCCGTGATGCTCTCCGGGGAGACCAGCGTCGGCAAGTACCCCGTCGAGACCGTCAGGACGATGAGCCGCATCGTCGAAGCGGCCGAGGAGGACGTCCTCGACAAGGGCCTCCCGCCCCTGACCGACCGGAACAAGCCCCGCACCCAGGGCGGCGCCGTCGCCCGCGCCGCCGCCGAGATCGGCGACTTCCTCGGCGCGAAGTTCCTCGTCGCCTTCACCCAGTCCGGCGACACGGTCAAGCGGCTCTCCCGCTACCGTTCACCCATCCCGCTGCTCGCCTTCACCCCCGACGCCGCCACCCGCTCCCAGCTGAACCTCACCTGGGGAGTGGAGACCTTCCTCGGCCCCCACGTGGACTCCACGGACGCGATGGTCGCCCAGGTCGACGAGGAGCTGCTGAGGATCGGCCGCTGCCGGAAGGGTGACATCGTGGTGATCACCGCCGGCTCCCCGCCCGGGGTGGCGGGCTCCACCAACCTGGTCCGCGTCCACCACATCGGCGAGGACGACAGCCCGAAATAGCCGCAGAGGCAGGGCGGGTGCGGGGCCGCTCGGGCGGAACAACGCTCGGACGGGCGACCGTGGGGCACGCATCGCGTGACCATGGAATCGAAGTAAAAGTGCCCCAGGTGGGATTCGAACCCACACTGTCCGCTGTTTGAGAGCGGCCTCTCTGACCAGTTGGAGTACTGGGGCCTACGAAAGAAAGGGCCAAGGGAACCCTGTGCGGAACTACCTTACAGGAGGTGGGTAGGCTCATGGGGAGCTGTATCTGCCGTGGAACGAGGAGCCCCCGTGACCGCCCCCGAGTCGCCCCAGCCCGCCGCCGACGACGACCAGTCGCACGTCCCGCCGCTGACGACCCGTGTCGTCATCGCCGAGGACGAGGCCCTCATCCGCCTCGACCTCAAAGAGATGCTCGAGGAAGAGGGCTACTCGGTCGTCGGCGAGGCCGGTGACGGTGCGCGGGCTGTCGAGCTCGCCCGGGAGCACCGGCCCGACCTGGTCATCCTCGATGTGAAGATGCCCGTCCTCGACGGGATCTCCGCCGCCGAGAAGATCGCCGGTGAGTCCATCGCCCCGGTGCTGATGCTCACCGCCTTCTCGCAGCGCGACCTCGTCGAGCGTGCCCGGGACGCCGGAGCCATGGCGTACCTGGTGAAGCCCTTCAGCAAGAGCGATGTCGTACCGGCCATCGAGATGGCCGTGTCGCGGTTCGCGGAGCTGAAGGCGCTGGAGCAGGAGGTCGCCGACCTCTCCCAGCGGCTGGAGACCCGCAAGCTCGTCGACCGGGCCAAGAGCATTCTGCAGACGCAGTACGGACTGAGCGAGCCGGCCGCGTTCCGCTGGATCCAGAAGACGTCGATGGACCGGCGCATGTCGATGCAGCAGGTCGCCGAGGCGGTCATCGAGGACGCCGAGGAGAAGAAGGCCGCGAAGGGCCAGTAGCCGCCCCCGCCGGCGCCCGTACGTGAGAAGGCCCGCCCCACTACGTTGTGGGGCGGGCCTCCTCGTACAGGGGCTGCTCAGTCCTCGCCGAGATATGTCTTGCGGACCTCGTCGTTGTGCAGCAGTTCCTGGCCGGGACCGGACAGCTTGATCGTGCCGACCTCCAGGACGTACGCCTGGTCGGCGAGCGAGAGCGCCGCCTGGGCGTTCTGCTCGACCAGCAGGATCGTGGTGCCGTCCGCCTTGAGCGCCGCGATGGTCTCCATGATCTTCTGCATCATGATCGGGGAGAGGCCCATCGAGGGCTCGTCCAGCATCAGCAGCTTGGGCTGGGACATCAGCGCCCTGCCCATGGCGAGCATCTGCTGCTCGCCGCCGGAGAGGGTGCCGGCGGCCTGCTTGCGGCGCTCTCCCAGGATCGGGAAGAGGTCGTAGGCGCGCTGGATGTCCCGCTCGATGCCGTCCTTGTCACTCCGCAGAAACGCTCCGAGCTGGAGGTTCTCGGCGATGGTCAGGCGGGGGAAGATGTGCCGGCCTTCGGGGGAGTGGGCCATGCCGAGGGCGACGATCTTGTGTGCGGGGATGCCGTTGAGGGGCTTCCCGTCGAACATGATCGTGCCGCCGGAGGGCTTGAGGAGTCCCGAAAGGGTGCGCAGGGTGGTCGTCTTGCCGGCGCCGTTGGTGCCGATGAGGGTGACGACCTGGCCGGCCTCGACGCTGAAGGAGATGCCCTTGACGGCCTCGATCTTGCCGTAGGCGACCCTGAGGTCCTTGACCTCGAGGAGTGCGGTCACTTGGAGTCTCCTTCTGTGGTGCTGGGCGCCTCGGCGGCGGTCTCGCCGTCGCCCTCGCCCTCGTCGTCGCCGTCGGAGTCGGCGTCCGGAGCCTCGGCCTCGGCGTCGGCGTCCGGAGCCTCGGCCTCGGCGTCGGCGTCCGGAGCGTCGCTCCCGGCCTCGGGTGCGTCGGCCGCGGGGGTGGCTTGCGCCTCCGCCTGTGCCTCCGCCGCCTCGACCTCGGCGACCTCCTCCCCGCCCGGAGCGCCCTCGAAGGGCGTACCGAGATAGGCGGCGACGACGCGCTCGTCGCCCTGGACGACCTCGGACGTGCCCTCGACGAGCTTCTCGCCCTGGACGAGCACGGCGACGCGGTCGCACAGGTTGAAGATGAAGCGCATGTCGTGCTCGATGACGAGGACGGCGATGCCCTGGTCCCGGATGGCGAAGATGAGCTCTTCGGTGGTCCGGGTCTCGTTCTGGTTCATGCCCGCGGTGGGCTCGTCGAGCAGGAGCAGGCCGGGGTCGCTGGCGAGCGCCCGGGCGATCTCCAGCTTGCGCTGCTCGCCGTAGGGGAGGTTGCGCGCGAGGTGGTCGGCCTTGTGCTGCAGGCCGATGAACTCGAGCAGTTCCATGGCGCGTGCGTGCGACGCGGCTTCGGCCTTCTTGAAGCCGGGGCCGCGCAGCAGCGCCGACCAGAGGCCTTCCTTGGTCCGGGTGTGACGCCCGACGAGGACGTTCTCGAGGACCGTCATGTTGGCGAAGAGCCGGATGTTCTGGAAGGTGCGGGCGACGCCGGCCTTGGTGACCAGGTGCGGCTTGGGCGGCAGGACCGTGCCCTTGTAGCTGACCTTGCCCTCGGTGGGGACGTACAGCCCGGTGAGGCAGTTGAAGAAGGTCGTCTTGCCGGCGCCGTTGGGGCCGATGAGTCCGACGATCTCGCCTTCGCGGACGGTCAGGTCGACACCCTTGACGGCGGTGAGTCCGCCGAACCGCATGGTGACGCCGCTGGCCTCGAGCACGGTGGCGGCGGTGGCCTTCGCGGTGGTGGTGGTCGTGGTGGTCATGATGGTCACGCCCCCGCCTTCGTGGTGCCGGCCGTGGCTGCGGTGCCCAGGCCTTCGGTGGGTACGTCGAGTTGGCCGGTCTCGTGGAACTCGAGTTTGGCCCGACGGTTGGCGATGAGGCCCTCGGGACGGAAGCGCATCAGCAGGATCAGCGCGATTCCGAAGCCGAGCAGCTGGTATTCCTGCAGGAACTGGAGCTTGGCCGGGATGAGGTAGAGCACGGACGCACCGAGCAGCGGGCCGGTGATGGTGCCCATGCCGCCGAGGATGACGGCGGCGAGGAGGAAGGCGGAGTTCGGGGGCACGGGGCCGGCGAACTGGTACATCTCCGGGACGACGGTGCTCTGTACGTGTGCCTGCACGGTCCCGGCGAGACCGGCGAGGGTGGCGCCGAGGGCGAAGGCGATCAGCTTGACGCGGAAGCCGTTGATGCCCATGGCGGTGGCGGCGGTCTCGTCCTCGCGGATGGCGACCCAGGCACGGCCGATGCGGGAGTTCTGCGACCGGCTGAACACGACGACGACCAGGATCATCGCCAGCAGCATCAGCAGGTAGTAGTTGGCGTAGGAGCCCAGTTCGATGCCGAGGACGGTGTGGGGCTGGCCGAAGTCGAAGCCGAACAGGTTGAGGTCCGGCACGTTCGGGACGCCGTTGGGTCCGTTGGTGATGTCCGGGCCGTTGTCGCCGTCGAGGTTGTTGACGGTGATGCGGAAGATCTCACCGAAGCCGAGGGTCACGATGGCGAGGTAGTCGCCACGCAGCCGCAGGGTCGGGGCGCCGATGATGACGCCGAAGATCAGGGAGACCAGGGCACCGAGGAGGACGGACGCCCAGAAGGGGAACTGGACGTCGAACGCGGAGGCGGTCGATCCGGAGACGAGGGCGGCCGTGTAGGCGCCGACGCCGAGGAAGGCGACGTACCCGAGGTCGAGCAGTCCGGCCAGGCCGACGACGACGTTCAGGCCGAGAGCGACGGTCGCGAAGATGAGGATGTTGACCGCGACCAGGGTGTACTGGTCGGTGCTCTGGGTGAAGGGGAACGCGGCGGCGGCGACGAACCCGGCGATGACCGCGATGCTGCGGTACTTCTCCGTGAAGGCCGAGAGCCGCGCGATGAGACCGGCCTTGAAGAGCGCCGCGACGGCGAACCCGGTGGTGATCAGGTAGCCGATGAAGAGCTCGGCGTACTCGGTGTCGATGCCGTAGGTGACGACGAACATGCCGACACCGAAGGACGCGACGATGATCAGGATCTCGGCCCAGGAGGGGAGTTCCCTGGCCGCGGGGGCCTTGCGGGAGTCGTCGGGGAGCTGGAACGCGGCCAGCGGGATCAGTACCGCGACGAAGGCGACGAAGCCGCCGGGCTCCAGGTGGGCGAGGCCGCCGAGCTCCCACGCGATGGCGAGGACGGTGTACCACGTGGTGCCGAGGGCGCCGAGGGCGAGCAGGCGCAGGGCCTTGGTGCTGCCGGTCGGTGCGAGCCAGCCGAGGCCCTTGATCCCGGCGCCGGCCAGGGCGAAGAGCACGAGCAGGGCGCCGGCGACGAGGGTGAGGACCTGGAGGCCGCCCGGGTAGCCGGTGACGGTGAGGTCGCCGGGGAACTCGTCGGTGTACGTCCAGGCCAGGAAGGTGCTGGCGAGGGTGGCGACGCCGCCGAGGGCGACGATCCAGTGGTACAGGCTCGCGACGGCGGAGGGGGTGGCCGCGGCGGGTCCGGGGGTCTTGGTGAGGTCTGTTGTCATCGTGCTCACGCCCTGTCCGCGACGCGCTCGCCGAGTAGGCCTTGTGGCCTGAACAGCAGCACGAGGATGAGGAGGGAGAAGACCCAGATGTCCTTCCAGGCGCCGCCGCCGAACTGCTCCATGCCCGGGATGTCCTGGACGTAGGCGATCGAGAGGGTCTCGGCGATGCCGAGGACGACTCCGCCGACCATGGCGCCGTAGATGTTGCCGATGCCGCCGAGGACAGCCGCGGTGAACGCCTTGAGTCCGAGCAGGAAGCCCATCTCGAAGCGGATCTGGCCCTTGTCGAGGCCTTCGGCGACCGCGGCGACTGCGGCGAAGGCCGCGCCGATGGCGAAGGCCATCACGATGATGCGGTCGGTGTTGATGCCCATGAGCTTGGCCGTGTCCGGGTCCTGGGCGGTGGCCTGCATGGCACGGCCGCTGCGGCTCTTGGAGACGAAGAAGCCGAGGGCGAGCATGCAGACCGGGGCGGCGACGAGCACGAACGCGTCGGCGCGGGAGACCGACAGACCGTCGAGGATCTGGAAGGAATCGCCCTTGAACTCGGGGAAGCTGACCGGGCTCTTGGCTCCGGGGTAGAAGCCCCAGACGAGCTGCTGGAGCACGATCGAGAGGCCGATTGCGGTGATGAGCGGGGCCAGGCGTGGCGCGCCCCGGAGCGGGCGGTAGGCGAAGCGTTCCGCGGCTGTGGCGACGGCGACGGAGACGACCGCGCCGCCTATCAGCATCACGGGTATCGCCAGCACGAGGGGCGTGCCGTCGGGCAGGATCGTGTACGCCGAGAGGGCGCCGAAGCCACCGATCATGAAGATCTCGCCATGGGCGAAGTTGATGAGCTGGACGATGCCGTAGACCATCGTGTAACCGATGGCGATGAGGCCGTAAAGGGCCCCGAGGGCAAGGCCGTCGGCCAGCTGTTGCGGCAGTTCGTTCACCGCAGGGCCTCCGATGAGCGTGTCGGATATGACACCGCGCGAGGGCGCTGTTTGCGCCCTCGCGCGGCTTGGTTCAGATGGTGCGGGGCGGTGCGGTGGATCAGTCTTCGAACGTGGCGGACTTGACGTCGGCCCACGCGCCGGCCTTGACCTGGTACACGGTGAGCTGCTTGTTGGTGGTGTCACCGAACTCGTCGAAGGAGACCTTGCCGGTCACGCCGTCGAAGGAGACCTTCGCCATGGCAGCGGTGACCTTCTCGCGGGCGTCCTCGGGGAGCTTGCCGCCGTTCTCGTTCACGACCGCCTTGACGGCCTGGATGATCGCCCATCCGGCGTCGTAGGAGTAGCCGCCGTAGGCCGCGTAGGGGTCCTTGTAGCCGCCGGCCTTGTAGTCGGCGATGAACTTCTTCGCGGTCGGGAGCTTCTCGACGGGGTAGCCGACCGAGGTCGCGAGGTCACCGTCGTTGGCCTCGCCGGAGGCCTTGATGAACTGCGGGTCGTAGATGCCGTCGCCACCCATGGTGGGGATCTTCGCTCCGGCCTTCTTGACCTGGTCGGAGAGGAGGCCGCCCTCGGGGTACTGGCCACCGAAGTAGACCGAGTCCGCCCCGGAGCTCTTGATCTTGTTGGCCGTGCCGGAGAAGTCGGTCTCCTTCACGGTGACGCTGTCCGTGCCGACGACGGTGCCGCCGAGGCGCTTGAACTCGTCGGAGAAGATCGCGGCGAGGCCGGCGCCGTAGGTCTGCTTGTCGTTGACGACGTAGACCTTGGTCTTCTTGGCGTCCTTGTACAGGTACTGCGCGGCGAACTTGCCCTGGACGACGTCCGTGGTGGCGGTACGGAAGTACGTCTTGAACGGACGCTTCTTCTCGCCCTTGCCCCAGTTGTCGCCCTGGCTCAGCGACGGGTTCGTGTTGGCCGGGGAGACCTGGGTCAGGTTGGCCTTGTCGAAGACGCCCTGCATGGACTGGGAGACGCCGGAGTTCAGCGGGCCGACGACGCCGAGGACGTCCTTGTTGCCGACGAGCTTGGTGGCGTTCTGCTGACCGGAGGCCGGCACGGCCTGGTCGTCGAGGGCCTCGAGCTTGAAGGTGACGCCCGGGACCTCGTTGTTCTTGTTGGCGGTCTGTACCGCCAGGTCCACGGAGTTCTTGATGCCCTGACCGAGTGCCGACAGCGAACCGGTGAGCGGGGCGTCGACGCCGATGACGACGGTGGTGCCCTTCTTGCCGCTCTCGCTGCCGCCCTTGTCGTCGCGCGAACCGCAGGCGGTGAGAGTGAGTGCTCCCGTGGTGATCACGGTGGTGAGTATGAGCAAGGAACGGTGTCGCACGATGAATCCTTTCCCTGGCGCGGCCCCCTCGAGCTGAGGTGTGCCGTGTAGCTGAGGTGCCGTTTCGATCGCCGGGCCGTACTGGGGGTCGTACAGGGCCGTGCAGCAGACGCGCCCGGCGGCGCGGTGACTGGCGGTGACTCTAAGCGCAGGTGGGGGGCTCGGGGAGCGGCGAGGTCAGGATGTGACTGTCTTGTTATGCCGACGGGGAGAGACGGTGCGCAAGGGGTGTGCAAAACAGGACATAAACACCACAAACCCGGTGTCCGCATGATGAGAATGCCCAGTTCCGCTAAGGGGCTTGAGCGGATCTTGGTGCTGACTGGCCGTTCTGTGACCTCTCCGGATACCGGACAAGGCGGATATCGCTGGTGTACACGTCGGCCCCGGGCCTCTCGTGCCTCTCTCCGGGGTGGACGTTACGGAGCGTGACGGAAGGGCCGGGTGTTCCGAGGCCGGCCGCGCGCGGCGGCCGCCAGTTCTCCGAGCTGCCGGTGGCCCCGTTCGCCGCCTCGCAGCGACGCCGGCCGAGCCGGTCGGCCAGCTCCTCCGCCGCCTCGCGCCCGCGCACCCGCTCCACGGCGCGCGCCTCGGCGAGGACGTCGTCGTGGATGACCAGCTGCTCGTTGGACAGGCCCTTCTGTTCCCAGTCCAGCCCCGCCCACTTGCTGCCCCTGAGCGCCTCTTTCACCCAGTACGAGACGAGGCCGGCGCAGACGTCCGCCGGTGTCGTCGCGGCGGGGCGCTCGGCGGGCCGGCCGGCCGAACAGCCGCCGGCCCCCGCGAGAACGAGGCCGGCCAGGACCGCACGGACGGCGATCCTGGCCGGATAGCGTGCCGGATGCCCCATGGGGACACGCTAAGCGGTCACCCCACGTGACACAACTGCCGTCAAAATCAAGGCAGTTCTATGAACGGGTCGAGGAAGGCGCGGGCGCCCGGAGTGTCCAGCCGATACGTGACATTGGTGGCATAGCAGGGAGTGTCACCCGTGATCGTGGTGGCGACCAGGGTGAGCCTGCCGCCCAGTGTGGCGAAGTTCGGCCCGCCCGAATCGCCGTAGCAGGCACCGCCGTTGCCCTGAGGCGCGGTCATGGACAGCCGTATCCACGCGTCATTGAGCGAGTTGAAGGTGACCGGCGCCTTCATCCGCACCCCGCCGCCGGGATGGGTGTGCCCGCCGGGGCCGCGCCGGGCCTCCTGGGTGCCGTATCCGGCGACGAGGAACGAGGTGTCGTTCAGGGCCTGCGGTCCGAGCGCCGAGAGGGCCCCGGCGCGGGGGAGCGCGGCCGGGGTGAAGGACCAGCGTGCCTTCATCGCGGCGGCCGGCACCTCGACCACGGAGATGTCGTGGGTGTCCGAGGCGGGGCCGGGATAGGACGGGTGACTGTGAGCGGAGCCCTGGACGGCGACGGCCCGCGCGACGGCGTCGGGGTCGCCCGGGTGCTCGGCCGCCGCCTTGTCGAGTCCTGCCTGGACGTCCTGGTCCAGCGAGACGAAGAACGTCACATTCGCCGGCCAGTCGGTCGTGCAGTGCGCGGCCGTCAGGAACGTATCCGCGCCGATCATGGTGCCGGAACAGACCCAATCGACCCGGTCGGGCGTCGCGGGGTCGTCGTCGTTGTCCCAGGTGGCGACCAGCGCGCCGACCTCGGTGCGTTCGGGCGCGGGCGTCGCGTGGTACGAGTTGATCGCCGAGGAGGGAATCGCGGTGGCGAGAACGGCGGCGCAGGCCGCGGCGGTTACCGCGGTCGCTACGGCAGTGGCACGTACGGCGGTCAAGGAAGAACCCCCTGGTGTGTGGTGGGCGGGCTTCTCCTGTGGGGGACCGCCAGTGAAACCGCACGGTCCGCCCCGCGACAAGAGGGCGTGCGGGTGCGGATGTCGAGCACCGGGGCGTGAGGGGCTCCTGGGGCGTGCGCGCGCACCTGGCCGGCGGGCGGCGACGTCACGCCGCCGCCGCGCCCGTGAGGGCCGGGTCAGGCCTTCGCGCCCGGGACGTTCTCGGCGTCCTTCGCGCCGACGTCACGCAGCAGACAGGTCAGACGGGCCGTGCAGACCCGCTTGTCCTGCTCGTCGGTGATCACGATCTCGTACGTCGCGGTCGAGCGGCCGCGATGGACCGGCGTGGCGACACCCGTCACCAGGCCGCTGCGGACACCGCGGTGGTGCGTGCAGTTCAGATCGACGCCCACGGCGATCTTGGACACGCCCCCGTGCAGCATCGAGCCGATCGAGCCGAGCGTCTCGGCGAGCACGGCGGAGGCGCCGCCGTGCAGCAGTCCGTACGGCTGGGTGTTGCCCTCCACGGGCATGGTGCCGACGACCTTCTCGGCCGAGGCCTCCACGATCTGCACGCCCATCCGGTGGCCGAGGTGCCCCGCGGAGAACAGCGCGGGCAGGTCGACGCCCAGGGAGGCGTACTCGTCGATGACCTCTTGCGGGAACTTCACAGCGGTCTGCTCGCCCATGGGCCCGGCTCCGTTCGTCTTCGTACGTCGTCAGTCGTCAGCTGCCTGAGCAAACGCTTAGGCGGTCGGTGATTGTTCCAGACGCACGACCACGGACTTGCTGGCGGGGGTGTTGCTGATGTCCGCGGTCGAGTCCAGGGGCACCAGCACATTGGTCTCCGGGTAGTACGCGGCGGCGCAGCCGCGGGCCGTCGGGTAGTGCACGACCCGGAAGCCGGGCGCGCGCCGCTCTCTGCCGTCCTTCCACTCGCTGACCAGATCGGTGTACGCGCCGTCCGCCAGACCCAGTGCGCGGGCGTCCTCAGGGTTGACCAGGACGACCCGGCGGCCGCCCTTGATGCCCCGGTACCGGTCGTCGAGACCGTAGATCGTGGTGTTGTACTGGTCGTGCGAGCGCAGCGTCTGGAGCAGCAGCCGGCCCTCGGGCAGCGCCGGGTACTCGACCGGCGCGGCGGTGAAATTGGCCTTGCCGGTGGCCGTGGGGAAGCGGCGCTCGTCGCGCGGGGCGTGCGGCAGCGCGAAGCCCCCCGGACGCGCGATCCGGGTGTTGAAGTCCTCGAAGCCCGGAACGACCCGCGCGATCCGGTCCCGGATCGTGGCGTAGTCCTTCTCGAACTCCTCCCACGGAGTGGCCGAGTCCGCCCCTAGGACGGCGCGCGCCATCCGCGCCACGATGGCCGGCTCGGAGAGCAGATGCGGGCTCGCCGGCGGCAGGTTGCCGCGCGAGGCGTGCACCAGCCCCATCGAGTCCTCGACCGTCACGAACTGCTTTCCGCTCTTCTGTACGTCCTTGTCCGTGCGGCCCAGCGTCGGCAGGATCAGCGCGCGCGTGCCGGTGACCGCGTGCGACCGGTTGAGCTTGGTCGACACATGGACGGTGAGCCGGGCGCGGCGCATAGCCGCCTCGGTCACCTCGGTGTCGGGCGTCGCGCCGACGAAGTTGCCGCCCATCGCGAAGAACACCTTCGCCTCGCCGTCGCGCAGCGCCTGGATGGAACGGACCACGTCGAAGCCGTGATGGCGCGGCGAGGTGATCCCGAATTCCTTGTCCAGCGCGTTGAGGAACTCGGCCGCGGGCCGCTCGAAGATCCCCATCGTGCGGTCGCCCTGCACATTGGAGTGCCCGCGCACCGGGCAGACGCCCGCGCCGGGACGCCCGATGTCGCCGCGCAGCAGGAGGAGGTTGACCACCTCACGGATGGTCGGCACGGAGTGCTTGTGCTGGGTCAGGCCCATCGCCCAGCAGACGATCGTCCGCTTCGAGGCGAGGATCATGCTCAGTGCCCGCTCGATCCCGTCGCGGTCGAGCCCGGTGGCCGCCAGCGTCTCGTCCCAGTCGGCGGCCCGGGCCGCCTCGGCGAACTCCTCGTAACCATGGGTGTGTTCGCGGACGAACTCCTCCTCCACCGCGCCCGGTGTGTCGAGGATCAGCTTGTTGAGCAGCCGGAACAGGGCCTGGTCGCCGCCGATGCGGATCTGGAGGAACAGATCGGTGAGCGAGGCGCCCTTGAACAGCCCCTGAGGGGTCTGCGGATTCTTGAACTTCTCCAGGCCCGCCTCGGGCAGCGGATTCACCGAGATGATCTTCGCGCCGGCGGCCTTGGCCTTCTCCAGGGCGGAGAGCATCCGGGGGTGGTTCGTGCCCGGATTCTGGCCGGCCACGATGATCAGGTCGGCCTGGTGCAGATCCTCCAGGGAGACACTGCCCTTGCCGATGCCGATGGTCTCCTTGAGCGCCGAACCGGACGACTCGTGGCACATGTTGGAACAGTCCGGCAGGTTGTTCGTGCCGAACTCGCGGGCGAAGAGCTGAAGGAGGAACGCGGCCTCGTTGCTCGTGCGTCCCGAGGTGTAGAAGAGCGCCTCATCGGGGGAGGCCAGGGCCGTCAGCTCCTCCGCGATGATCGAGAACGCCCGCTCCCAGGTGACCGCCTCGTACCGCTCGGCACCCTCGGGCAGATACATCGGCTGCGTGATGCGGCCCTGCTGACCGAGCCAGTACCCACTGCGGGCCGCCAGGTCCGCCACCGGGTGCTCTGCGAAGAAGTCGGGCGTGACCCGGCGCAGTGTCGCCTCCTCGGCGACCGCCTTCGCGCCGTTCTCACAGAACTCCGCCACATGCCGCTTGTCGCCCTCGGGCCAGGCGCAGCCGGGGCAGTCGAACCCGTCCTTCTGGTTGACCTTCAGCAGCGTCCGCGCCGTGCGACGCACTCCCATCTGCTGCTGCGCGATCCGGAGCGTATGAGCGACGGCGGGCAAGCCCGCGGCGGCATGCTGGGGCGCCTCGACCTGCGGAGCGTCCTGGACCGGGTCACCTGCGGGCGGCTTGCTGGCCATCGCGCTCTCCCTTGAGCGTTCGTCCTGTGCGGTACGCCCCCGATCCTTTCACGGGCCACCGACAGCGGCCGTCCCCCGGCGGCCGGGGGCGGGAATGTCAGTGGTCCGTGGCAGGATCGTGTCCGTGGCTGAGACAGCATCGAAGAAGACCGAGACCCCCCGTCCGCGCCTGCTCCTCATGGACGGGCACTCCCTGGCGTACCGGGCGTTCTTCGCGCTGCCCGCGGAGAACTTCACGACCGCGAGCGGCCAGACGACGAACGCCATCTACGGCTTCGCCTCGATGCTGGCGAACACGCTGCGCGACGAAGCGCCCACGCATTTCGCCGTCGCCTTCGACGTGTCCCGAAAGACATGGCGCTCCCAGGACTTCCCCGAGTACAAGGCGAACCGTTCGAAGACCCCGGACGAGTTCAAGGGGCAGGTCGAGCTGATCGGCGAGCTGCTGGACACCATGAACGCCGAGCGGTTCGCGGTGGACGGCTTCGAGGCCGACGACGTCATCGCCACCCTCGCCACACAGGCCGAGGCCGCCGGGTTCGAGGTACTGATCGTCACCGGCGACCGCGACTCCTTCCAGCTGGTCTCCGACCATGTGACCGTGCTCTATCCCACCAAGGGCGTCTCCGAGCTGACCCGCTTCACCCCGGAGAAGGTCGAGGAGAAGTACGGCCTGACCCCGCAGCAGTACCCGGACTTCGCCGCCCTGCGCGGCGACCCGTCCGACAACCTGCCCGGCATCCCCGGTGTCGGTGAGAAGACCGCCACGAAGTGGATCAATCAGTTCGGCTCGTTCGCCGAGCTGGTCGAGCGCGCCGACGAGATCAAGGGCAAGGTCGGGCAGGCGCTGCGCGACCACCTGGAGTCGGTCAAGCTCAACCGCCACCTCACCGAGCTGGTCCGTGACGTGGAGCTGCCCAAGGGCGTGACCGACCTGGAGCGCGCGCCCTACGACCGGACGGCGCTCAAGGGGTTCCTGGAGGTCCTGGAGATCCGCAACCCGAGCCTTCGCGAGCGGCTGCTCGCCGTGGACCCGGGCGCGGAGGAGGAAGCGGCCCCCGTTCCCGAGGCCGGTGTCGAGCTGGACGGCAGTGTGCTGGGCGCCGGAGAGCTGGCGGCCTGGCTGGAGCAGCACGGCGGGCAGCCGCTCGGCATGGCCACCGTCGGCGCCTGGGCCCTGGGCGTCGGGAACGTCAGCGAGATCGCGCTCGCGGCCGCCGACGGCAAGGCGGCCTGGTTCGACACGACCCGGCTGGACGAGGCCGACGAGCGGGCGTTCGCCGCCTGGGCCGCCGACCCGTCCCGGCCGAAGGTCGTGCACAGCGCCAAGGACGCGCTGCGGGTCTTCCCCGAGCACGGCTGGCACCTCGACGGCATCACCATGGACACCGCGCTCGCCGCGTACCTGGTCAAGCCCGGCCGCCGCTCCTTCGCGCTGGACGCCCTGTCCGTCGAGTACCTCCACCGGGAGCTCGCCCCGGCCGCAGCCGACGGACAGCTCGCCTTCGGCGCGGACGACACAGCCGAGGCCGAGGCGCTGATGGCGCAGGCCCGGGCCGTCCTCGACCTCGGCGACGCCTTCGGACAGAAGCTGGCGGAGGTCGGTGCGGTCGACCTGCTCCACGAGGTGGAACTGCCCACGTCCGTGCTGCTCGCCCGGATGGAGCGGCACGGCATCGCCGCCGACCGCGCCCATCTCGAAGCCATGGAGCAGCAGTTCGCCGGCGCCGTGCAGCAGGCGGTCAAGGAGGCGCACGCCTCGGTGGGCCACGAGTTCAACCTCGGCTCGCCCAAGCAGCTCCAGGAAGTCCTCTTCGGGGAGCTCAACCTCCCCAAGACGAAGAAGACGAAGACCGGGTACACGACGGACGCCGACGCGCTGGCGTGGCTGGCCGGGCAGACCGAGCACGAGCTGCCGGTGATCATGCTGCGCCACCGTGAGCAGGCCCGGCTGCGCTCCACGGTCGAGGGCCTCATCAAGACCATCGCGGCCGACGGCAGGATCCACACCACCTTCAGCCAGACCGTCGCGGCGACGGGGCGTCTGTCGTCCACCGACCCGAACCTGCAGAACGTGCCGGTCCGCACCGACGAGGGCCGCGCGATCCGCCACGGCTTCGTCGTCGGCGAGGGGTACGAATCCCTCATGACCGCCGACTACAGCCAGATCGAACTGCGCGTGATGGCACACCTCTCGGAGGACGAGGGCCTGATCGAGGCGTTCACCTCCGGCGAGGACCTGCACACCACCGTCGCCTCCCAGGTGTTCGGCGTGGAGCGCTCCGCCGTCGACGCGGAGATGCGCCGCAAGATCAAGGCCATGTCGTACGGCCTGGCCTACGGCCTCTCCGCCTTCGGCCTCTCCCAGCAGCTCAACATCGACGCCGGCGAGGCGCGCGTCCTGATGGACACGTACTTCGAGCGCTTCGGCGGGGTCCGTGACTATCTGCGCCGGGTCGTGGACGAGGCCCGCGCGACCGGATACACCGAGACGATGCTCGGCCGTCGCCGCTATCTGCCCGACCTGAACAGCGACAACCGCCAGCGCCGCGAGGCCGCGGAGCGGATGGCGCTCAACGCGCCGATCCAGGGCACGGCCGCGGACATCGTGAAGGTCGCGATGCTGGGCGTCGACCGGGCGCTGAGGGAGGCGGGCCTCAACTCCCGGATGCTGCTCCAGGTCCACGACGAAATCGTGCTGGAGCTGGTGCCGGGGGAGCGGGAGCGCGTCGAGAAGATCGTCCGTCACGAGATGGCGACGGCGGTCCAACTGCGGGCTCCGCTGGACGTCTCGGTGGGCGTGGGCCCGGACTGGGAGTCCGCGGCGCACTAGACCTCGGGCGGGAGGGGCCGGGGCCTGCGACCCCGGCCTCTCCCGTCCGTCATCCGCCCTGGCGGTCGGGAGTCCGCAGGGGCGTGGGCGAGGTGGCGCCCAGGGGCGCCGGCTCCGCGAGGGCCCGCGACGTGCGCAGCCACCGCGCTGCCGCTCCGTACAGCACCAGCCCCACCGCCAGGCCCGCGCCCGCGCCGAAGCAGGCCGTCGGGATGATGTCGAGGGGCGTCTCGATGCGGCCCCAGTAGGCGTACCAGCGCACACAGCGGTGGACCACGCCGGCCAGCACGCACGCCGCCAGCAGTCCGGCGGCCAGGACGCGGTCGCGGTGGCTCAGTCGGGGCAGGCCCGGCACCACGGTGTCCGGCGAGCGGCGCAGGCCGGTCGTCGTGAACCAGGTCAGGGCGATCAGGGCCAGCGCCGAGCCTCCGTACTGGGCGTACAGGTAGACGGGGAAACCGGCGACGATCTCGCTCAGGAAGGGGATCGCCCGGGTCCCCCACCGGTCGAGATGGGTGAAGGCGTCCCACACCACATGGGTGGCCGCGCCCAGTACCGCCGACGCGTAGAAGAGGAGCGCGAGGGCGAGCGGCGGCCGGCCGCGCCAGGGCCGACCGCGGAGGAAGGCGAACACCCGCCCCTGCCACCGCGCGGGCAGCAGCGCGAGCAGCGGCTCACGCACCATCAGCCACAGCCCCACGAGCGCGAGGGCGATCAGCGGATCGACGGTGAGGACGCCCAGGGGCGCGTGGGTGACGTCGCCGAAGAACATCGCCTCCGGCACGGCGGTCGCCGCGAAGTACGTCATGTCGGGCGCGAACGACCCCATCACGAGCGCGGAGGCGAGCAGCGGACCGCGTGCGGTGCCGTCCCTCCGTATGCCCGGCAGTACCGCCGCGGCATGGCTGAGCGTGAACGGCATGAATGCGCCCCCATGGTGTGGTGTGAACCATCTCGTCCCCGTGCGGCCGTCATTGACCCCCTCTGGGAGCACACCGGCCGGCGACGCCCAGTATGCGCGATGCGCCTGGTCCGGATTCCGGGCGGGGAGTGGTGACGAAAGAGTGAAAAGCGGTCAGGGCGCGGTGTGCCGGAGTGCCGAGTTGACGTAGGGTCGCCTGAGTCCGCGCTGGGGAGCGCGGCAGCCGTCGACGGGGAGGGACCAGACGCATGGCACCGCACATCGGCCGCCGGCTGCGCAAGCGAGCAACCACCACAGCCATAGCCGCGGCGGCGGTGGCCGCGCTGACCGCCTCCCAGGGCCCGGGCGTCAACCCGCCGGCCACCGAGGCCTCGGCGGGCGGCGACCAGCCCTCGTCCGGCACGACCCCCGCACCGGACGGTTCGGCCACCGGCGACTCCCCGTACTACACGGACCTGCCGCCCCTGAACACGCCCAACAAGCCCGACGCGCCCGGCACTTCCATAGACCTCCCGGTCGTCACCGGCCCCGCGGAGGCGGGCATACCCGCGACCGTGCTCGCCGCGTACAAGCAGGCCGAGCAGACGCTGAAGGCCGACGACCCGGGCTGCAACCTCCCCTGGCAGCTCCTCGCGGGCATCGGCAAGGTCGAGTCGGGACAGGCGCGCGGCGGCCGGGTGGACGCCAACGGCACGACTCTCTCCCCGATCCTCGGACCGGTCCTCAACGGTGTCGGCTTCGCCAACATCTCGGACACCGACAAGGGCCAGTACGACGGCGACGCGACGCACGACCGGGCCGTCGGCCCGATGCAGTTCATCCCCTCGACCTGGGCGACCTGGGGCCGCGACGCCAACGGCGACGGCCGCAAGGACCCCAACAACGTCTACGACGCCGCCCAGGCCGCGGGTCTCTACCTCTGCGCCAACAACCGCGATCTGGCCGTGAAGGCCGATCTGGACAAGGCGATCCTCAGCTACAACCGCTCGACCGAGTACCTGCGCACGGTGCTGTCCTGGTTCGAGTACTACAAGCGCGGCACGCACCAGGTCCCGGACGGCGCCGGCCAGGTGCCCGGCGGCCGCAGCGACGACCCCGTCACGCTCCCGGACCCGACGCCGAGGCCCACGACGCCGGCCACGCCGAAGCCGACCGCCCCGGCCACGCCCAAGCCCACCACGCCGCCGAAGCCGACGACTCCGCCGAAGCCCACCACGCCCCCGAAGCCCACCACGCCGCCTCCGGCGCCCGTGGCGGTCACGATCAAGGACGGCGGGACGGGCGCGCTGACCGCGACCGCCGGCGGCTCGTTCGCCGAGCGCGCCATGGTGGTCGCGCTCGACTCCCGGGGCAAGCCGGTCGCCAAGGCGCCGGTGCGGTTCGAGATCGTCACGGACACCGACGCCCGCTTCGACGGCGGCCTCAAGACGGTCACCGTCAGCACCGGCGCCGACGGCAGGGCCACCGCCCCCGCGCTGCGGGCGGGCGAGAAGACCGGCGAGTTCACCGTCCGCGCCACCCTCGGCGGCCGTACGGTCTCCGCGGTCGACTTCACCGCGACGGTCACCGCCCGCCAGGCCGACACCCTGGTCAGGACGGGTGACAAGGAGCTGATCGCCGCGCCCGGCACGGAGTTCGCCGAGCAGGTCCAGGTGAAGGCCACGAACAAGGGCGTCCTCGCCCCCGGAGTCGCCCTCACCGCCACGATGATCACCACGACCGAGGACCCGAAGGACGCGAAGCCCAACGACAAGGGCCCGTACTTCGAGGACGCCGACGGCAAGCCGATCCGTACCCTCGCGGACCTCAAGACCGACGAGAACGGTGTGCTGACCCTCCCGAAGATCTTCGCGGACGACACCACCGGCACCTTCCTGCTGCGTCTCGAAGCGGCCGGCGGCGCGACGCTGACCCTCGAACTCAAGGTCGCCTGACGCCCCTCGCCTCCCACCGCCCCTCCGCCCTCCGAGGCGGAGGGGCGGTGGCATGTGTTCTGAGTGCAACGTGTTCTCATCTCGCGGCCGCGTTGCTACGGTGCCCCCGCCCTGACGCCGTATCAGATCCAAGCACCGGGAGGCCGACCTTGCGCGCCGTCGTAGCCGCCGCCATCGGCCTCGCCCTCGCCCTCGCGCTCGTCCTCGGCATCTCGGCGGCCGGGGCGCCCCCCGGCGAGACCTCCCCCGAGCCCCTGCTCACCACCGTCCCCGGCCCCAAGAAGTAGGAGGGTCGACCGACATGCGCCGCACCGCGAGCCTGGTACTCCTCGCCCTCGCCGTCTTCTTCGCGGCGCTGGCGCCCCTGCTGCGCTGGTACGCCTTTCCCCGGCTGGCCAAGATCCCGCCCAGCCAGTACCAGGAGATGGTCCTGGAGGCGAAGCCCGCGACGCTGCTCGACTACTCGACCCTCAAGGCCAAGGAGGTCGAGAAGATCACCATCGTGCAGACCCTCAAGGGCAACGTCGAGGAGTCGGCGAGGATCGAGCGCGACGCCGGCCGCGACGTCGTCGTCTGGGACGCGCTCTCCTACGTCGTCGGACCGGACGGGAAGATGGTCTCCCGGATCCCCGAGCGCTACATCTTCGACGCCCACAGCCAGGCCCCCGTGCACGCCACCGGAGAGATGGTCGACGGTGACCGGGTGCGGCGCGAGGGCATCGAGTTCAAGTGGCCCTTCCTGACGGAGAAGCGGGACTACGAGTACTTCGACGCCCAGACCCGTACCGCCGCGCCCATCCACTACAAGGGAACGCGGACCTTCCGGGGGTTGGAGGTCTACTACTTCGAGCAGACCATCCCCTGGACCAAGGTCCCCATGCCCAAGAAGATGCCGGTCGAGGGTGTCACGCCCGAGATCGTCGCCAAGACCGGCATGACCCGCTGGTACACCACCAAGCGGATGTTCTGGGTCGAACCGGCCACCGGAGCGCCCGTCAACGGCGAGGAGATCCACCGGGAGGAGATGCGTAACGCGAAGGCGATGCTCGGCCAGGACACCGTCACCGCGTTCGCCGGCCATGTGAAGATCCGCGAGGACTACCTCGACGACACCGTCGAGCTGGTCAAGGCCAACCGCCTCATGGTCCTGATGCTGGTCTCGTACCTGCCCTGGAGCTTCGTCGCGCTTGCCGCCGGCCTCCTTGCCCTCTCCCTCTGGCTCGAGGCCCGCGGCCGCCACCGTCCCGACGATCCCGCCACGGAGCCCCTGCCCGAGCAGGTCAGCGCCTGAGCCGCGCGCTCGTGTGCCGGGTCGCCTCGGCCGTCGCGGGGTCCTCCGGCCACGGATGCTTCGGGTAGCGGCCGCGCAACTCGGCCCGCACGGAGCGGTAGCCGTCCCTCCAGAACGACGCAAGGTCGGCGGTGACGGCGGCCGGGCGGCCCGCGGGGGAGAGGAGATGGACGAGTACGGGAACCCCCGCGACGCGCGGCGTCTCGGCGAGGCCGAACATCTCCTGGAGCTTCACCGCCAGGACCGGCTGCTCGCCGTCGTACTCCACCCGGATCCGCGACCCGCTCGGTACCTCGATCCGCTCCGGCGCCAGCTCGTCCAGCCGGGCCGCCTCGCCCGTCGCCCAGGGCAGCAGCCGCCGCAGGGCCTCCCCGGCGTCGATCCGCCCCAGATCCGCCCGGCGCCGGGCCCGGGACAGCTCCGGCTCCAGCCAATCACCGGCCCGCTCCACCAGCGACTCCGCGTCCATTTCCGGCCACGGCCCGCCCACCGCCCGGTGGAGGAAGGCGAGCCGGTCCCGCAGGGCCCGCGCATCCCGCGTCCAGCGCAGCAGGTCCAGCCCCTCACGCCGCAGCCCGTCGAGCAGAGCAGCCCGTACGAGCGCCGGGTCGGGTTCCTTGAGCGGCTGCACGGCCAACTCCACCGCGCCCAGGCGCTCCACGCGCCGCGCGACCACGTCCCCGCCCTCCCAGTGGACCTCCTCGCCCGCCGACCGCAGACGCGCGGCGGCCTCCCGCGCGGTCTCCTCTTCGACGAGCGCGGCCAGCCGGACCCGGGCGGAGGCGGCGTGCGCGGGCCGGTCCGCGACCGCGACGGCCAGCCACGGCGCGCTGCGCAGGCGCGACCCCTCCCCGAGCTCCGCCCCCGTCCCGGACACCATCAGAAACGCCCCTTCACCCCGAGCCCGCGCGACCCGCTCGGGGAACGCGAGCGCGACGACCAGCCCGGCGGCCACGTCGTCGGTCGGCCCGGACCCCTCCGACGGCCCCGCCGCGCGCATGTCGGTCCCGACCGACGACGCGAGCCGCCTCGCCTCCAGGCGCCAGCGGGCGCCGTACGCGTCGCCGCCGCGCCGGGCCGAGCGCCACGCCTGCGCCAGATCGTCGCCGTACTCGCGGGGCGGCTCCTCGCTCAGCAGGGCGACCACCTCCGCCGCCCGTCGCACACCCACCACCGGCGCGCCGTCCAGCAGGGCACGCGCCAGCCGCGGATGCAGTCCGAGCCCGGCCATGCGCGCGCCGCGGTCCGTCGCCCGCCCCGTCGCGTCGACCGCCCCGATCGCGGACAGAACGGAACGGGCCGCCGCCATCGCCCCGGCCGGCGGTGCGTCGAGCAGCGCCAGCCCCGACGCGCCCGGGTCACCCCACACGGCCGCCTGCAGCGCGAACGCCGTCAGATCCGCGACCTTGATCTCCGGTGACGGGAACCGTGCGAGACGCCCGTCCTCCGCCTCCGTCCAACAGCGGTAGACGGCGCCCGGCGCCTCGCGCCCGGCCCGCCCCGCCCGCTGCCGGGCCGCCGCCCGCGAGGCCCGCAGCGTCGTCAGCGCGCTCAGGCCCCGCGCGTGGTCGACCCGTGGCTCACGCGCCAGACCGGAGTCCACCACCACCCGCACCCCCGGAACGGTCAGCGACGACTCGGCCACCGAGGTCGCCAGCACCACCCGGCGGCGGTCGCCCGGAGCCAGTACGGCGTCCTGCACCGAGGCCGGCGCCCGGCCGTGCACCTGAAGCACCTCGGCGTCCACCGGCCCGAGCGCGCCCGCCACCCGCGCGATCTCCCCGACCCCCGGCAGAAAACAGAGCACATCACCGGTGCGTTCGGCGAGCGCCCGCCGCACCACCGACGCCACATGCGTAAGCATCGCCGGATCCACCCGCATCCCGTGCGGCGGCCGCACCGGCGCGGAGGGCGGCGCCCACACCACCTCCACGGGATGCGCGACACCCTCCGCCTCCACCACGGGCGCGTCGCCCAGCAGCCGGGCCCAGCCCTGCGCGTCCGTCGTCGCCGAGGCCGCCACCAGCCTCAGCTCGGGCCGCAGGTTCTCCCTTACGTCCAGCAGGAACGCCGCGACCGTGTCCGCGTCCAGATGACGCTCATGGCACTCGTCGAGGATCACCACATCGACCCCGGCCAGCTCCGGGTCGCGCTGCAGCCGCTGGAGCAGCACCCCCGTCGTGACCACCTCGACGACCGTCTCCCGCGACACGACACGCTCGCCGCGCACGGTGAAACCCACCCGGCCGCCGGTCTTCTCACCCAGCAGCCACGCCATGCGCCGCGCCGCCGCCCGCGCCGCGATCCGGCGCGGCTCGGCCACCACGACCCTGGCCCCGCCCGCGGCGAGCACCAGTGGCACGAGTGTCGTCTTGCCCGTACCGGGCGGCGCGCACAGCACGGCGGCCCCGTGCTCCGCCAGCGCCCGCTCCAGGGCGGGCAGCGCGGTACGTACGGGAAGCCGGTCCATCTCAGCGGTACGGATCACCCACTCAGTGTCGTACGCCCGCGCCCGGCCACGGTCCCGGCCCCGGGTCCAGGGCCTGATCCAAAAGATCGGCCCTAGGTCGTCCGTAAAGTCTCGCCTGGCCCGCGACGCCCCGCACGCACTCCTCCGTAGTCCTTCGGGCACGGGAGGTGCCTCCACGCTGCGTTGCCCAAAGGCCCAAGTGGCTCCGCTACGAGGGCATCCCGGCGCCTTGCGATCGCCCGCACCGGACGCCGCAGGCCCCGCCCTCCGCGCGGACGGCGATACTTTCGGACACTCCCTAGTCCCGTTCGCACACGAAGATCGCCGTCCCCGGTATCAGATTGCCCCGCAGCGGCGACCACCCGCCCCACTCCTGACTGTTCCAGGCCGGCCACTCCGGCTCGACCAGGTCGATCAGCCGGAACCCGCCCGCCACCACATCACGGACCCGGTCCCCGATCGTGCGGTGGTGCTCCACATATACGGCCCGCCCCTGCTCGTCCTGCTCCACATAAGGAGTGCGGTCGAAGTAGGAGGCGGCCACACTCAGGCCCTCGGGGCCCGGCTCGTCCGGGAAAGCCCAGCGGATCGGATGGGTCACCGAGAACACCCAGCGCCCACCGGGCCGCAGCACCCTTCTGACCTCGCGGAACACCTGCACCGGATCGGCGACGAAGGGGACGGCGCCGTACGCCGAGCACGCCAGGTCGAAGGAACCGTCGGCGAAGGGGAGCGCCCCCGCGTCCGCCTCCACCAGCGGAACCCCGCCGCCGATCCGCAGCGCGTGCTGGAGCTGGCGGTGGGAGAGGTCGAGCGCGACCGGAAGGGCGCCCTGCGCGGCGAGCCAGCGCGAACACTGCGCCGCCCCCGCGCCGATCTCCAGCACGTGCATGCCCGTGAGCCCGGCGGCCGGCCCGAGCAGTCGGGCCTCCGCCTCGTCGAGTCCCTCGGGACCCCAGACGAACCGGTCGTCACCGAGGAACGGACCGTGCTCGCTCTGGTACTCGTCGGCGTTGCGGTCCCACCAGCCCCTGCTGGCCCGGCTGCTCTCCGCACCGCCGGCGTCACGCCGGGTCGCTTCCGGTTCGTACTCTTGGTTCATCTGCCCCGCCGTTGTAGTTTGCGCACAGCGTCATCGCGCCGCGGCCGCACCGGCCGCGCGGTAGCGACGCGCGGCTGCGCCGCGTGGATTTGTGTGCCGGGTATGTGAGGTTCGCCCCGGGTGTGCGCCTTCGCGCATTGACCCTGTCCGGCCGTCCCCGTATGCTAAAGGTTGCGCTGCGGGCCTGCGCGCCTCAGACGGAGCAGGTCGCGCTCGCATCTGTATGTATGTCCCCTCGGTTCACGAGGCGCCACCCCTTACCCGGGAAGGCGCTTCCAAGGCTGTCCGGTCTTCTGCAGCTGCGATACGGGCTCCCGGCGTAGCAGTACCTACGACTTTCTGTCCGTAACCGGAGCCCTTTCCCACATGACGAGCAGCACCGAGACCACCGCCACCACCCCGCAGGTTGCGGTCAACGACATCGGTAACGAGGAAGCTTTCCTCGCCGCGATCGACGAGACGATCAAGTACTTCAACGACGGCGACATCGTCGACGGCGTCATCGTGAAGGTCGACCGGGACGAGGTCCTGCTCGACATCGGTTACAAGACCGAAGGCGTCATCCCCTCCCGCGAGCTCTCGATCAAGCACGACGTCGACCCCAATGAGGTCGTCAAGGTCGGCGACGAGATCGAGGCCCTTGTTCTCCAGAAGGAGGACAAGGAGGGTCGTCTCATCCTGTCCAAGAAGCGCGCTCAGTACGAGCGTGCCTGGGGCACGATCGAGAAGATCAAGGAAGAGGACGGCATCGTCACCGGTACCGTCATCGAGGTCGTCAAGGGTGGTCTCATCCTCGACATCGGCCTCCGTGGCTTCCTGCCGGCCTCCCTCGTCGAGATGCGCCGCGTCCGCGACCTCCAGCCCTACGTGGGCAAGGAGCTCGAGGCGAAGATCATCGAGCTGGACAAGAACCGCAACAACGTGGTCCTGTCCCGCCGTGCCTGGCTCGAGCAGACCCAGTCCGAGGTGCGCCAGACGTTCCTCACCACCCTGCAGAAGGGTCAGGTCCGCTCCGGCGTCGTTTCCTCGATCGTCAACTTCGGTGCCTTCGTGGACCTGGGTGGCGTCGACGGTCTGGTCCACGTCTCCGAGCTGTCCTGGAAGCACATCGACCACCCGTCCGAGGTTGTCGAGGTCGGCCAGGAAGTCACCGTCGAGGTCCTCGACGTCGACATGGACCGCGAGCGTGTCTCCCTGTCGCTGAAGGCGACGCAGGAGGACCCGTGGCAGCAGTTCGCCCGTACGCACCAGATCGGTCAGGTCGTCCCGGGTAAGGTCACCAAGCTGGTTCCGTTCGGTGCGTTCGTCCGCGTGGACGAGGGCATCGAGGGTCTGGTCCACATCTCCGAGCTGGCCGAGCGCCACGTGGAGATCCCGGAGCAGGTCGTCCAGGTCAACGACGAGATCTTCGTCAAGGTCATCGACATCGACCTCGAGCGTCGCCGGATCTCGCTGTCCCTGAAGCAGGCCAACGAGTCCTTCGGTGCCGACCCGGCGTCGGTCGAGTTCGACCCGACCCTGTACGGCATGGCCGCGTCCTACGACGACCAGGGCAACTACATCTACCCCGAGGGCTTCGACCCCGAGACCAACGACTGGCTCGAGGGCTACGAGACCCAGCGCGAGGCCTGGGAGACCCAGTACGCCGAGGCGCAGCAGCGCTTCGAGCAGCACCAGGCTCAGGTCATCAAGTCCCGCGAGGCCGACGAGGCCGCCGCTGCCGAGGGTGGCGCCGCCGCTCCGGCCGGTGCCCCGGCGGGTGTCTCCGGTGGTTCGTACTCCTCGGAGTCGGACGACAACTCCGGCGCCCTGGCGTCGGACGAGGCCCTGGCTGCCCTGCGCGAGAAGCTGGCCGGCGGCCAGAGCTGAACGCTCTGACCACCAGCTGACTGGCTGAAGACACAAGGCCCGCTCCCCTTTCGGGGGAGCGGGCCTTGTGCCGTTCACAGCCCTCCGAAGGCGCCTGCGGTCCGGCGGCTCAGGTGGGTGAGGTTCAGGGGGCGAGGTTCAGGGGGTGACGGGGATGTTGGTGAGGCCCTTGCCGCCGGTGACCGAGTTCGACGCGTACACCGTCGTCCGGCAGCCGCCGCCGCTGTTGGTCACATTGATCGCGAGCTGCTTGGACCCGGTGGCGCCGGTGAGATCGGAGCGATTGCCCCGGAAGACCGTGCCGCAGCCCCAGCCGCTCTGCTGAGTGTGCGTCTCGTAGCCGTTGTTGAGCGTGTTGCGGCCCGTGTTGTTCTCGACGAGGACGTTGTTGCCCTTGACGTCGACCCATGAGTCGTCGAAGTGGGCGCCGGTGAGGCCGCGGCCGTCGAAGGTGTTGCCGACGACCTTCGTGCCGGTCGTGCCCTCCTTGATGTCGATGCTCTCGCCGCGCACCTGCGGGCCGATGGTGTTGTTCAGGACCTGTACGTTGTCGCTCTTGTCGGCGAGCGTGTTGGCGGAGCCGACGTAGACGCCCTCGCCCATGCCGCTGCCGTCGTTGCCGGTGTCGTAGATCCGCGAGTTCTTGATGACCCCGTTGCGGGACGAGGTGCGGAAGTGCACGCCTTCCATGTCCAGGCCGTGCACGGTGACGGAGTCGATCACGACGCCGTCGGCGGAGTCGGTCATGATCCCCTTCTGGCCGCCGGTCACGGTGAGGCCTTTGACGGTCCAGTAGGAAGCCCCGTTGAGATGGAGTCCGTAGCCTCCGCCGGCGGTGAGAACCGCCCGGGAGGACCCGGTGAGGGTGATCCGGGAGCCGGCGGTGCCCGGGGTCGTGGCCTTGAAGTTCCCGTTGTACGTGCCGTCGGTGAGCCGGATCGTGTCACCGGGGCGGGCGGCCGTGAGGGCGGCCTTCAGCTGGGCGGCGGTGTTCACATCGACGACCGCCGCGCCCTGGGCGGCGGAAGCGTGCCCCGTGAGGCCGACAGTGAGACCGGTGGTCGCAAGGGCGCCGGCCAGGAGGGAGAGGAGCAGGAATCGGGTGCGCATGGGGGTGGCCTTCCCGTCGAGTGCTGGGGAGATCTCGTGGGTGTTCCTGTATGTGTACGTCGGGCGAGTGGGTGAACCAACTCGCCACGTGACGGTAGGGATGGTGCATGGGCATGTCAAGGTCTGGACCAGTGGGTCAACGTCCGCGCGGTTACCGAGAAATGGGCGTACGGAAGGCGGCCGAGGGGAATGCTGGTGCCTCCCCCGGCGTTCTTCCCTACGAACACGAGGAGGAGCGGTAATCGTGCTTGAGCCCCAGGATTTGTACGCATGGGAGCCGAAGGGCCTGGCGGTCGTCGACATGGCGCTCGCCCAGGAGTCGGCCGGCCTGGTCATGCTCTACCACTTCGACGGCTACATCGACGCGGGAGAGACCGGCGAGCAGATCGTCGACAGCCTGCTGGAGACCCTGCCCCACCAGGTCGTGGCCCGCTTCGACCACGACCGGCTCGTGGACTACCGCGCCCGCCGGCCGCTGCTGACGTTCCGGCGCGACCGCTGGACCGGGTACGAGACCCCGAGCATCGAGGTCCACCTCGTGCAGGACGCCACCGGCGCGCCCTTCCTCCTGCTGTCCGGCCCGGAGCCGGACGTGGAGTGGGAGCGGTTCGCCGCCGCCGTCCGCCAGATCGTCGAGCGGCTCGGTGTGCGCCTCTCGGTGAACTTCCACGGCATTCCGATGGGCGTTCCGCACACCCGACCCGTCGGCATCACCCCGCACGGCAATCGCACGGACCTGATGCCCGGTCACCGCAGCCCCTTCGACGAGGCGCAAGTCCCCGGCAGCGCCGAGCAGTTGGTCGAGTACCGGCTGATGGAGGCGGGTCACGACGTCCTGGGCGTCGCCGCGCACGTGCCGCACTACGTCGCCCGCTCCTCCTACCCCGACGCCGCCCTGACCGCCCTGGAGGCGATCATCGCGGCAACCGGCCTGGTCCTGCCGGGCGTCGCGCACTCCCTGCGGACCGAGGCCCAGCGCACCCAGACCGAGATCGAGCGCCAGATCGGCGAGGGCGACGAGGAACTGGTGTCGCTGGTCCAGGGCCTTGAGCACCAATACGACGCGATGGCCGGCGTGGAGACCCGCGGCAGCCTCGTCGCCGAGCCGGTGGACCTGCCGTCGGCGGACGAGATCGGCCGCGAATTCGAACGCTTCCTCGCGGAGCGCGAGGGCGAGGGGTGAGCGGCCTGGCGTAGGCTGCCGCGCATGCTGAAGGTGGGCCTGACCGGCGGTATCGGCGCCGGTAAGAGTGAAGTGTCACGGCTGCTCGTCTCGTACGGGGCCGTGCTGATCGACGCGGACCGGATCGCCCGCGAGGTCGTCGAGCCCGGGACTCCCGGGCTCGCGGCCGTGGTGGAGGCCTTCGGGCCGGGGATCCTGGCGGCGGACGGCACGCTGGACCGGCCGAAGCTCGGCTCGATCGTCTTCGCCGACGCCGAGCGCCTCGCCACGCTGAACGCCATCGTCCACCCTCTCGTCGGGGCCCGCTCGGCCGAGTTGGAGAGCGCGGCAGGACCGGACGACGTGGTGATCCACGACGTACCGCTGCTGACCGAGAACGGCCTGGCGCCGCTGTACGACCTGGTGGTGGTCGTGGACGCGTCGCCCGAGACCCGGCTCGACCGGCTCGTGAGGCTGCGGGGCATGACCGAGGCCGAGGCCCGGTCGCGCATGGCGGCCCAGGCCACGAGTGAGCAGCGGCGTGCGATCGCCGATCTCCTCATCGACAACGACGGCCCGCTGGAGGCCCTGGAACCGCAGGTCGCCAAGGTCTGGTCGGAGCTGGTCGAACGGGCCGCGGCGGGCAGCTAGGGCCTGCCTTCGGATCTCGCCGGGCTCGGACGTGTGGGCCCTGGAGCGGACACCGGGCTCCCCCGGTCCGTGACGCCGGGGGAGGTGCCGGGGCAGGTGCCGGGGTAGGAATAGTGCCGGTGCGCCCGCTGTTGAACCGCCGGAGCCAGGGAAGGATGGAACCGTGTCCGAGAGGAATCCGGAGACCCACGTCATCGACTTCCGCGCGGCCGAGCACCTGCTCGCCGCCCGGGATCCGCGCGGAGCGGTCAAGCTGCTCGACTCGGTGATCGCCGCCCACCCCGAGAACACGGCGGCCCGCCTGCTGCGTGCCCGCGCCTTCTTCGCCGCCGCCCAACTGCGGCCCGCGGAGCTCGAGTTCGAGCTGGTCCTGGAGCGTGAGCCGGACAACGCCTTCGCTCATTTCGCCCTCGCCCGCACTTTCCAGCGCTCCGGCCGCCCGGAGCAGGCCAAGCGTCACTTCCGTCTCGCGGCGGCTCTGGACCCGAAGCCGGAGTACCTGGAAGCGGCCCGCTTCGAGGGCTGATCGCACGCGGGGGCCGATCGCGGCGGTCACCGGCCGTGGCCGCCCCGATCCGGCTCGTAGGGCGGGATGTCGGGGCCGGGCTGATAGTGCGGCCCCTGATGAATGTGGTGCACCACCACCGTCAGATCGATCAGTGTGACGAGGAGCAGAGCCCCGCAGGCCGCCGCCCATCCAGGCCGCCCGACGACCGCGAAGACGGCCGTGCCGAAGGCGGCCCACATCAGCCCCCACACACTCAGCCAGAACCGGAACCGCAGGGGACTGCGTGCGGTCGCGGGTTCACTGCCAGTACGCATGGCGCTCGCCTCTCCTCCTCCAGGGTGTACCCGAAACCCCTGGGGAAGTTCGTCCCCGGGCGATGAGTTCCGGGACCCGAGCCCTTCGAACCCGGGCCGACCGGCTGCTCTCAGCCGGTCGGCCGCCTGCTGTTCGGAGGGAAGGGCCGGGGAGGGATTGGCCAGGAAGTGCGTCCGGGACCACGCGTCCGCTGATCACGCGTCGCGATCACCTGTCCGGGATCAGTGGACGACGTTGTAGCTGAGCCAGGGCTTGGCCCCCCGCACGATCGTGTCCATCGCGTTGGTGGGCACATAGGCCGAGGACTTGCCGGTGCAGTCCGGAGTCCCGTACATCCGCATGTCGACGAGCGTCCGGTTCTCCACCCTGACGGCGCCGGACGGGCCGAGCCTATGGCAGCCCTTGACCGGAGGGCTGGTCACGGTGATCTCGCGCTCCTTCTCCGTCTCGTACGTGATCGTGCCCACGGCGCTCCGGCCGAGGCCGGAGCAGCCCGCAGCGGCGAGGGAGAGGAGCGTGGCCGCGGCGGCGATGCCGAGACGCCGTGGACCTCTGTGGCTGCTGTGGCTCCTGCGGTCGGACATGGCGAGTCCTCGTCTGTACGGAACGGAGAGGGCAAGGAGAAGCCCCTGGCCTGCCTCAGGCCACCATGCCGTGCGCGCGGTGAGGTGTCACCAGGGGATGGGCCGGGCGGAGTAGGCAGCCCCGCGCGGCGGTGTGCCGGGCGCTGAGGGGCGTTGTGGGGCTGGTTGTCAGACCCCACCCGTAAGGTCGTAGGTCCAGTCGGGATCATCTCCGGATCCCGGCACACGAACCACGGCGGGGAGGTGACACGGCCATGGCGGGGACCGCACCGCACATGTGTGCCGCCGTCTTCCTGCCCGCCTCCGTGCCGCGCGAGGGCCGGGTCGCCTTCTGGTCGCCGGACGGTGGCCCTCCGCCGGCCCTCTCCGATCCCCCGGCCGCCGAGCCCGCCGGGCAGGTCATTCCGGCCGGGCAGACCGACACCGCGGCCGGGGACCCGGGTGCCACCACCCTCACCGTCGTGCGACGCCATGGTGCGGGAGGCCGCAGACGTACGGTCCCCGCGCTGGTCCTTCCCGTCTCCGAGGCCCTGCCCCTCCTCGTGGACGCCCGGCACCGGGCCGACGCGCACCCGGCGGCGGCCTGTTGGGGCGCGGCCGCTCTGCACGCCCTGCATCTGGCCGCGCGCGGCCGGTTGCTGCCGGGCCTTACGGCCGAAGACGTCGACGCCTGGCGGGCGGGCCCGCTGGACGCCGACGACATCGCCCATCTGAGGGCCGTCGCCGCCGCCATGCCCGTCGAGGCCCACGCCGCGCCCCTGCCCGGCCTCGGTCCGCTCCGGCTGCCGGAGCCGGAAGCGCTGGTGCGGGCGTTCCTCGACGCCGTCGCCGACACCCTGCCCCGCACGCCGGCGGCCGCGTACGCGGCCGGGGAGCCGTTCGCCGCCCGCGAGCCTCAGCACCTGCCCCACGCGCGGGCCTGGGCGGCCGAAGCGGCGGCCGGGATGGACGCCGGGGTCCGCGTCTCGCTGCGCCTGGACCTGTCCGGGTACGAGCTCTTCGACACCAGCCACGAGGGCGGGGAGGAGCGGCAGGCCGCCGCGGCGCTCCTGCAGGTGCACAGCCTCGCCGATCCGACCCTCGTCATCGACGCGGCCGCGCTCTGGGCGGGCGACGGCGACGAGCTGTTCGGGCCGCGAGCCCGTATCGACGCCGTACTGGCCCTGCGCCGGGCGGCCCGCGTCTGGGCGCCGCTCGGCGGGCTCCTCGAGCGGGACGTCCCCGATGTGCTGCCGCTGAGCGAGGACGAGCTCTACGAACTCCTCGGCCCGGCCGCGACCCGGCTCGCCGCCGCCGGGGTCACCGTCCACTGGCCCAGGGACCTGGTGCGCTCGCTCGGCGCCACCGCCGTCGTCCGCCCGGCGCCCGGGTCCGCCACCGACGGCACCGCCTTCTTCGACAGCGCCGAGCTGCTGCGCTTCAACTGGCAGCTGGCCCTCGACGGCGACCCCCTCACCGAGCGAGAGATGGACTCCCTCGCCGAGGCACACCGGCCGATCGTGCGGCTGCGGGACCAGTGGGTGGTGGTCGACCCCGGACTCGTACGGAAGGCACGCAAGCGCGAGCTGGGCCTCCTGGAGCCCGTGGACGCGCTGGCCGTGGCCCTCAGCGGCACGGCCGACGTGGACGGCGAGACCGTGCGGGCCGTCCCGGTCGGGGCCCTCGCGACGCTCCGCGACCGGCTCACCGCCGGCCCGGGGACCGTGCCCCCGCCACCCGGTCTGCACGCCACGCTCCGCGACTACCAGCTGCGCGGGCTCGCCTGGCTGGACCTGATGACCTCGCTCGGTCTCGGCGGCTGCCTCGCCGACGACATGGGCCTCGGCAAGACCGTCACCCTGATCGCCCTGCATCTGCGGCGGGCGCGCACCGCGCCGACCCTGGTCGTGTGCCCCGCGTCGCTGCTCGGGAACTGGCAGCGGGAGATCACCCGGTTCGCGCCCGGCGTCCCGGTGCGGCGTTTCCACGGCACGGACCGGTCCCTGGACGGCGCCGACGGCGGCTTCGTCCTGACCACGTACGGCACGATGCGTACGAGCGCCGAGCAACTGGCCTCGCAACAGTGGGGGATGGTCGTCGCCGACGAGGCACAGCACGTCAAGAACCCGTTCTCCGCCACGGCCAAGGCGCTGCGCACGATCCCCTCGCCGGCGCGGGTCGCCCTCACCGGCACGCCCGTCGAGAACAACCTCTCCGAGCTGTGGGCGCTCCTCGACTGGACCACGCCGGGACTCCTCGGCCCGCTCAAGACCTTCCGCGCCCGCCACGCCCGCGCCGCCGAGAACGGCGAGGACGAAGAAGCCCTGGAGCGGCTGTCCCGGCTGGTCCGCCCGTTCCTGCTCCGGCGCAGGAAGTCCGACCCCGGCATCGTCCCCGAGCTGCCGCCCAAGACGGAGTCCGACCACCCGGTCCCGCTCACCCGCGAACAGGCCTCGCTCTACGAAGCGGTGGTGCGCGAGGCGATGGCGCACATCGAGAGCTCGGAGGGCATGGCGCGGCGCGGTCTCATCATGAAGCTGCTCACGTCGCTGAAGCAGATCTGCAACCACCCGGCGCAGTTCCTGAAGGAGCGCGCCACGGGCGGAGCTCCCCGGTTGGCCGGACGCTCCGGGAAGCTGGCGCTTCTCGACGAGCTCCTCGACACGATCCTCGCCGAGGACGGCTCGGTCCTGGTCTTCACCCAGTACGTCACGATGGCCCGGCTGCTCGCCGACCACCTGGCCGCCCGCGCGGTCCCGTCCCAACTCCTGCACGGAGGCACGCCGGTGCCCGAAAGGGAGCGGATGGTCGATCGCTTCCAGTCCGGAGAGGTCCCCGTCTTCATCCTCTCCCTGAAGGCCGCCGGCACTGGCCTCAACCTCACTCGCGCCGGGCATGTCGTGCACTTCGACCGCTGGTGGAACCCGGCCGTCGAGGACCAGGCGACGGACCGGGCCTACCGCATCGGCCAGACCCAGCCCGTCCAGGTCCACCGGCTCATCGCGGAAGGCACCGTCGAGGACCGCATCGCGGAGATGCTGCTCGCCAAGAAGGCCCTCGCGGACGCGGTCCTGGGCTCCGGCGAGGCCGCCCTCACCGAACTCACCGACAGGGAACTGGCGGACCTGGTGTCGCTGAGGAGGCCCTCATGACCCGCCCCGGACCCGGCCGTCCCGGGGTCTCACCGTCCGGGCTCTCACCGTCCGGCCCCTCCCGCTCCGGTCCGTCGCGGCCCGACCCGCGCCACGACGACCTGCGCCGCACGTTCCCGCCGTTCGAGCCCCGGCAGTCCGCCGACGGCCGGTTCGCCTCCACCTGGTGGGGCAACGCCTGGGTGGGGGCCCTGGAGGACACCGCTCTCGACCCCGCGCGCCTCGCCCGCGGCCGGGCCTACGCGAGCCGGGGGCACGTCGACGCGATCACGGTGACACCGGGCAGGGTCGTCGCCTATGTCCACGGCACCCGCCCCCGCCCGTACCGTACGGAGATCCGGCTCCGCACCCTCGGCGACGACCACTGGGAACGGTTCCTGGACGCGGCCGCCGCCCGGCCCGACCACATCGCCGCCCTCCTCGACAAGGACGTCCCGCACGCGCTGGCGGCGGTGGCGGACCTGCTGCCCGCGGCGGGCGACCTGATCCCCGACTGTTCCTGCCCGGACGACGGCTACCCCTGCAAGCACGCCGCCGCCCTGTGCTACCAGTCGGCGCGTCTCCTGGACGAGGACCCGTTCGTCCTGTTCCTGATGCGCGGCCGCGGAGAGCAGGAGATCCTCGCCGACCTCACCCGCCGCAACGCCGCCCGCTCCGCCGCCGAAGCGTCGACCTCGACCCCCCTGATCCCCACCGTCCCGGCCCGGACCGCCCTGGCCGACCGCACCCTGCCCCCACTGCCGCCCCCGCTCAAGGCCCCGGTCCATCCGGGCCGTCCGCCCGCGTACCCGCCGGGTCCCGGCGCCCCCGACCCGCTGTCCCTCGACCTCCTCGCCACCGAGGCGGCGGCCCGCGCCCATACGTTCCTGACCACCGGCCAGGACATGGTCGCCTCCCTCACGCCCTGGCAGGACGCCGTCCGTCTCGCGGCCGCGCACCCCGGCTCGGGCCTCACCGCGTCGACCCGCGCCCTCTACCGGGACCTCGCCACCGCCGTGGACCGAACGCCCACCGACCTGGCCCGCGCCGTCGCCGCCTGGCGCCAGGGGGGCCTCGCGGGCCTCGCCGCCCTCGAAGACATCTGGGACCCGCCCGCCGGCCCCTTCGACCGCGCCCGCCCCGCCCTGCTCGCCGCCGACCAGCCCTCGTTCCGCCCCTGGCACAACCGCCTCTCCACCCGTTCCCTGCAGCTCCGTTACGGCCGCGACGGACTCTGGTACGGCTATGAATCCGACCTCGACCGCGAGGACTGGTGGCCCCGCGGAACCCCGGACGCCGACCCGGTGGGCGCTCTCACCGCACTCCTCGGAGGCTGAGATGATCCCTCCAGGCCAGAGGCGTTCGCCCAGGCAGGAGTGGAACAGTTCGTTCGAGGGCGAGCACCCGAACAGGTGAAAGGCGCGGGAGTCATAACCACGGTCCTCCCGGGGCGTTATTTCCGGTACGGGCGGATGCCCGTGGAAAAACTCCGGAAGGCAGGAAGCCATGAGGCAGATTCGCCGAAGTGGTCTGGCCACTCTGATGGTCACGGGCGGCGCACTCGCCCTGTCCGCGGGATATGCGACCGCCGACTCCCATGCGACGGGCGAAACGGTCAATTCGGGGGGCGTGGGCTCCGGCAACGCCGTGCAGCTGCCGGTGCACTCCCCGGTCGATGTCTGCGGGAACACGGTCAACGTCGTCGGGCTGCTCAACCCGGCCATCGGCAACCGATGTGAGAACGGCGGCGGCCACTCCCACAAGGACAAGCCCGGCACCCCTCGCGGCGGCCACGGCGACGAGAGCGGCCCCGGCAAGGGCCCTGGCAAGGGCAATGGCAGCGGCAGCAGCAATCAGGGTGGCGGTTCCCACGCCGAAGCCGTGACGACGAACTCGTCCGGCATCCTGTCCGGGAACGGAATCCAGCTGCCGGTGGACGCCCCGGTCAACGTCAGCGGCAACTCGGTCAATGCCGGCGGCGTGCTCAACCCGGTCATCGGCAACAGCGCGTCCAACGGGCCGGGCGAGTCCGTGACCCCGCCCAGGCACGGCAAGCCCGCCCAGCCCGTCAAGCCGGGCAAGCCCGCGCCCGGCCAGGTCGTGAAGCCCGCCGCGCCGGTCCCCGGCCCGCAGAGCAGCTCGGCGTCCCTCGCCGAGACCGGTGCCGGCCTGGCCGGTATCGCCGTACCGGCGGGTGCCGCGATGCTCCTCGGTGGTGTGCTCCTCTACCGCCGCAACCGCGCGACCGGCGACCAGGGCTGACCGGACGCCGACCGGCACGTGACCCTCGGGTCCGGCCTCAGCGGGACCAGGCCCGGAGCACCGCCTCGATGACAGGCGCGACCCTCGTCCGGGCCTGGTGACGGGGGACGCCCCGCATCAGCAGCGTGTCGTACTCGGTGTCCACATGGCGCACGGACGCCCGCACCGCCGCCCTCACGGCCCCGGCGTCCAGCGCCCGGCCCGCCGCCGTGCGGCCGACCCGGCCACTGCCCCGCAGGGAGGCGTGCGCCGCGATCTCGCCGGCCCGGTCGGGCGGGCATCCGGGAAAGCGCCGCAGGATCTCCGCGGTGAGCAGGGCCGTGAACCGTACGTCGTCCGCGGCCCGCCGGGCCGCATCGCGCTCCCGCCGCCGGGCCCGGGCCTCCGCGTCGGCCAGACAGGCCGCCTCCGCCCGGGCCAGCGCCGCCTCCTCGACGAGCAGGCCCTGGCGTTCGTAGCGCGTACGGCGCCGGTTGTGACGCAGCACCACCGCCCACAGCGAACTGCCCTCGCGCGCCCGGCGGGTGAGGGCGGCTTCGCCTCGCGGCAGATAGACCAGGTGTCCGAGATCGGCGCAGTCCAGGCAGTACGGGTGGTTGAACTCCAGCACGAGCATGGCCAGCGGCCCCGTGCGGCACTCGGCGCAGCTGCGGCGCTTGAGCGGCTGGATCACCACCAGCGGGTCGGCGCCCATCTCAGTGCACGCCCGGAGCCGCCGCCTCGATGAACTGGGCCAGAGCCTTCTTGGCCTGTTCCGAGCGGTAGGCGCGGTCCTGCTCGCCGGCCGCGTCATGCATACAGTTCGTCATCTCGAATGCGTCGGCCGCCAGTTGGCGCGTCTTGCGGTCGTTGCAGACCAACTGCACCTGGAAGAGCGCCTGCCGGGCCGCGGTGCGCTGCCGGTACGACTCGTGGCGGGACTCCTCTGCCGCGGGCGAGCCCGGCCCCTGCTGAAGTGCCCGGAACCAGCGGTCGTTCTGACTGTGCCGGTAGTCGATGAGGGCCCCCGCGAAGGCGCTGTACGTGGAGATGCGCTCCTGCCGCAGCTGCTCCTCACGGGCCAGAGCGGCGGCGCGCTCGGCGGTACGGCTCTGGAAGAAATGGGTGACGGCCGCACCGAGCAGGGTGCCGAGCACGGCTATCAGGGCCGCATCCATCGTGCGCTCTCCTCAAGGGTGTTGGCCGGTGACGACATGATCACTCCACTCGATTCTGCCAGTCGACCCCGAAGGTGTTTTGCCCTTTCGGAGCGCCGGAGCCGGGGCAGCGAGTAGCGTGTGGCCGTTTTCGGCCACCGTTCGAGCAGACGCAGGGGATGGGGATACGCAATGGGGACACGTATCGGCATACGCAAGGCAATGGTCGTGGCGGGGTGTGTGGCGGCGGTCGGGATGGTCCCGTCGGCGGCGCTCGCCACGCCCGGCAGCGGGGTCACCGGCACCGTCCTGGCCAAGGGCACCTCCGACGGCCGCCTGAAGATCAAGGAGCCCAAGGGCGACACCGATGTCGTCGTCCGGACCATCACCATCGCGCCGGGCGGCTCCACCGGCTGGCACCACCACCCCGGGCAGCTCGTCGCCGTCGTTCAGGCGGGCACACTCACCCGGATCATGGACGACTGCTCGGTCGAGACGACGAGCGCCGGTCACGCCGTCATCGAACAGTCCGGACACAAGCACCGGCACATCGGGCGCAACCTGGGCACCGAGCCCGTGGTGCTGTACGTGACCTATCTGCTCCCCAAGGGCGCGCCGTTGTCGGTGGACGAGGAAGCCCCGGAGTGCGCCAAGGGCTAGCCCCGCACCCGCTCCCCGCGTCGCGGCCCGGCGCCGGCCGACAGTGCGCGGCGTCGGATGACAAGGTCTGATCATGCGATTCGAAGCGATCACCTGGGACCGGATGGCGGCCGGCGTCGCCGCCCACCTCGACGCGACGGTCCCCGCCGACGGCAGCGACTGGATCAAGGCCGGCTTCGACGGGGCGCCCGCCGCGCGGACGGGGGACGTGGCCGGGCGGGTCGCCGAGGAGCTGAGGCTGCGCGGACGGGCCGTGCTGGTGGTCGGGACCGAGGGGTTTCTGCGGCCGGCGTCGCTGCGGTACGAGTACGGGAAGGAGGACCCCGACACGTACTACAGCGGCTGGTTCGACACCGGAGCGCTGTGGCGGGAGGTCTTCGGGCCGCTGGAGCCGGGCGGCGGCGGACGTGTGCTGCCCGACCTGTGGGACCCGGTCACCGACCGGGCCACCCGCAGCCCGTATGTCGAACTTCCGCCGGGCGGGGTGCTGTTGGTGCACGGACCGTTTCTGCAGGGGCACTGGTTCCCCTTCGACCTGACCGTGCATCTGCGGCTGTCACCCGGCGCCCTGGCGCGCCGTACCGAACACGCCTGGACGCTGCCCGCCTTCGAGCGGTACGAGAGCGAGGCTGCCCCGAGCGAGTCCGCCGACGTCGTCGTGCGCGCCGACGATCCGTTGCACCCGGCCTGGACGGGGATCCCGGCGGGCGGGGAGTGAGCCCCGGGGCGGGCGGGGGCCGTGCCCAGTGGTGGCGGGCCGGTGGGGCTAGTCCGGATCCGGGGGCTGGGGCGGGCGGCCTCCCGGTCGTGTCACCGCATCGGCGCCCGCCCCGCAGCCCCGGGAGGCGGCGGCGGGACCGTCCGCGCCGGCCAGCCGGGCGGCCAGGAACGCGCCCGTGAAGGCGTCGCCCGCCCCCGTCGTGTCCACGGCGCGCACGGCGGGCGCCGGGACCCGGGCGAGGATATCGCCGTGCGCGGAGAGCAGCGCACCCCGCGCCCCCAGTGTCACCGCCACCAGCGGGAACTGGCGGCTCAACTTGACCGCCGCGTCCACCGGTTCGTCCAGACCCGTCAGCAGGCACGCCTCGTCGGCGTTGGGGAACAGCACCTGCGCGCCCTGGGCCGCCGCCAGGAAGCGGTCCACCCCGAAGCCCGCGAGGAACCCGGTCGAGGCCGGATCGACGCTCACGGGGATCCCGGCCGCACGCGCGTCCCGCAGCGCGAGCCGGGCCGTCTCCCGGCTCGTCGCCGCGAAGAAGAGATAGCCGGACAGATGCAGATGGGCCACCCCGTCCAGTAGACCGGGGGACCAGTCGGCGGGGGAGAGGCGGAGCGCCGCCCCGCTGTCGGTGAGGAATGTGCGCTCGGCGGCCGCGTCGACCAGCGCGATCACGGTCGCCGTCGGGGCCCCGGGGTCGGTGACGAGCAGCGGCCGCACTCCGGCAGCGCGCAGTGCCCTGTCGTGCCAGGCGGCCGAGTCGCTGCCCACACGGGCGAGCAGCCGGACGTCCCCGTACCCCGAACGCGCCGCCCAGCAGGCGGCGTTGGCGCCCGCACCGCCCGGCAGCGTGCGGATCTCGGCCGCCGTGTCCGTCGCGGGGGCGAGCGGCGCGCGGTGCCGGGCGACCACATCGGTGACGACGTCCCCGACGACCAGGAGTGCGCCCGGAGCCCCGCCGGAAGCCCTGTCGGGGTCCGTACGTCCACCTCGGTCCGTGTCCGGGTCCCTATCCTCGTCGCGTCCGGTGCCCGCGCCTCGGCCGCCCCGGTTCGCTCGCCCGCCCTGGTTCACAGCGCCGCCGCGATCCGCGCCGCCAGCCGCACATTCCCCCGTACCGCCGCCAGATTCGCCTCCAATGACGCCCCTTCCGTCTGCCGCATCATCTGGTCCAGCAGGAACGGCGTCACCGCCTGGCCGGTGATCCCCCGCTCATGGCACTCGTCCAGGGCCCGTGCCAGCACCCGGTCGTGCAGCTCCGGGTCCAGCTGGTCCTCCACGGACACCGGATTGGCGACGATCAGCGCGGCGTACGGCTCACCGAGAGCGTCCTGGGCCCGCACGACGGCCGCCACCTCCTCCGGCGTGCGCAGCGTCCAGTCCACCCGCTCACCCGAGGAGGTCAGATAGAAGCCGGGGAAGTACTCCGTGTCGTACCCGACCACCGCCACACCCAGGGTCTCCAGGCGCTGAAGCGTGGCCGGGACGTCGAGGATCGACTTGACCCCCGCGCAGACCACGGTGATGCCGACCTGGGCGAGCAACCGCAGATCCGCCGACTCGTCCTGTGCCTCCGTCCAGCCCCGGTGGACCCCGCCGAGTCCGCCGGTCGCGAACACCCGGATGCCGGCGGCGTCGGCGAGGAAGGCGGTGGCGGAGACCGTCGTCGCCCCGCTCGCGCCGGTCGCGACGGCGAGGGCGAGGTCGCGGTGCCCCAGCTTCCGCAGACCGGTGTCGCCGGCGACCCGCTCCAACTGCTTCTTGTCCAGGCCGACCTGGGCCCTTCCGTCGAGTACGGCGATGGTGGCGGGGACGGCGCCGCCGGACCGTACAAGACCTTCCAGCTCCTCCGCGACGGCCAGGTTGCGCGGCCGGGGGAGGCCGTGCGCGATGATCGTCGACTCCAGCGCGACGACGGGCCGGCCGGCGTCGAGCGCCTCCCGTACCTCTTCGGACAGCACCACTGTGGTCTCAGGCATGTCCCATCCTTGGCGCGGCGGCGCCCCGCGCAAACATCGTTTCCGGCCGCGCCCCCGCCCCGGCCCCGGCACGTGCCCCGGCCCGGACCCGGCCGCGCTCTCAGTGGCAACCGGGCAGCTCCGGCAGCCGGTCCACGCGCGCGACGCGGATCACCGAGCGGGAGCTCGCCGCCTTGGCGTTCCCCTCGCTGTACGCGACGGCCAGTGTTCCGTCCCTGGCCTGGGCGTAGCCGTACCGAGGGGTGATCCGGGTGTACGACGCCGAACGCAGATCGAGGGCGTACGAGGTCTCCGGAGTGCGCCAGGTGATCAGCCGGCCGCTGATCCGCAGCTGGTCGATGCCGTCGACGGCCGGGGACGCGGAGACGGCCGCGGCGGGGGCGCCCTGCCCGGCCCGCCACACCATCAGACGGGGGCGTTCCTCACCCGCGACCCACGCCCAGGTCGTCCCGTCGGAGACGACGGAGCGGATGTCGCGCAGTGCGGCGATCGGGGCGGGAAGCAGAGGGGAGGGCGGACTGGAGGGTGGACCTTGGAGAGGCTGCCGGCCCTGCCCGGTGGGCGGCGCCCGGTGCGACGCGGGGAGTGCGACGGCCGTGAGGCGTGTCCCGGCGCCGGCGTCGACCGGCTTCCGCCACACGAGCAGCCGCCCGGCGGCGAACGGCGTGTCCATCACGCCGGTGCGGACGGCGCGCGGGGTGCCGCCCGCCGCCGGGACCGCGAAGACCGTCGCCCTGCCGCCGCCGACCCCCTGCGCCCAGAAGGCCGTCCCGCCGCGCAGAACCGGCTGCGGAAACGGTCCGGGCAGATCCGCTCGGGCGATCCGGCGGGCCCGGCCGGTCGCCGCGTCCCAGACGTACAGGCTCCAGGGGCTGGTGAGGGTCCGGCCCTCCAGCACGGCGAACGCGGCGTGGCGGCCGTCGAAGTCCGCACCGAGCAGCTGGTGTTCGGCGGGATCGGCCAAGGTGAGCAGAGTGCGGAGGGTGGGGCCGTCGTGCGCCCGGCCGGGCTCGCCGCCTGCGCGGGACGCCTGGGTCGCCCTGTCGGTCCGGCCCGCCCTGCCCGCCCCGCCCGCGTCGTCGGTCAGGGCCCCGCTGACGAGGACCGCCCGCCGCTGCCCACCGGCGGTGAGCTGCACGGCGATCCAGCCGGCACCGGCCTCCGCGAGCACGACCCGCGCACCGCCCGGCGGGCGGAGTTCGCCCGCGCCGAGCGCGGCGCGCCATGTGCCCGGCAGCGGAACCTCACAGGCGTCCGCCACCGCGCTCGCCGAGGCGCCGGGCGATTGCGGAGCCGGGGCCCGCGCGGGGGCGGGCGGCGACGAGCACCCGGCCAGTACGACCCAGATGCTCGCCAGCACAAAGAACCCTTGCACGTGGAGGCCCTGCAGGCGGAACCCTTGCACGCGGAGCCCCGGCACGCGGAGCGTGAGGCGGCTACCAGACGTAGCCACGGCCGCCCATGATGGTGGTGAGGGTGTCCGCCGAGATGTGCGCCGACTTGGGAACCGAGCCCGCCCAGGAGATGACGCTGGTGCTCACCCCGCCCACCGGGTCCAGGTAGTTGACCTGAGCGGCGGCCGTGTCGGTGTTGTAGCCGTCTATCGAGACCCAGTGGAAGATCTCGATGTTGGGGTGCCCGACCAGGTGGGGGCCGCCCGGCACCTCCCACGCGTTGCCCGCGATGGCGTAGTCGTTGTCGGTGTTGTGCGTGATGTGCTGCTTGAAGGTGGCCTTGTCGGTGGCGGTGGGCGTGTACGGCAGCGCCTTGGGTACGTAACCGGCGCCCGGCAGCCGGTAGTTGAGCGCGTCGGCCACCGGATACCCCGTCGGGTTGGGGACGTTGATGTTGATCCCGTACCAGGCCGTGCCGTTGCTGGTGGTCTTGAGGAGCGTCGCGGCGTCCTGTTGCGAGCGCCCCGCGACCTCGTCGTGGGCGGACTGGGTGATCACCAGGGTCGCCGGGCCGCACCAGTAGGAGGTCTTCTGCGACTGGTGCAGTCCGCCGGAGAGCTTGTAGCCGGCGAGCGCGCCCCGGTTGCGCAGCGCGTCGTACGATCCCGCCGCCCCGGCCTGCTTGAGTGCGGCGGTTCTGCGCTGGTCAGCGGTGAGGCGCTGGGGGCCGAGGGTGTCGTGGGCCGCTTTGTAGCCGGCGCCCGGCGCGGTGTCCGAGGCGGGCGCCGTCGGGACTCCCGTGGTGGCGGACGCTGCCGGAAACGCGGCGGCGGTGGCGGCGGGTGTGGTGGCGGCGGTCAACAGTCCGGCGGCGACGAGGGCGGCACGGGGTAACAGGGCTGACATCGCACTCTCCTGTCCTGGACGGGGGTGTCGGTGGGGGAGGAGCGGAGGCGCTCAGCGCGAGTTTGACGGGTTCACGCCATTGATGTCAGGGGGCTCGGAGCAATCCCCCGGAGCAACATTGGGCGTACCAAAGGCGCCGCACCCGACCTGCGGCAACGCAGAGCGGCGGGCCCCGCGCGTGCTCCGGTTTTCGGCGGCGGTCACCCGCCCCGGGCCTGTTCGGGCGCGGTCCGTCCAGCCGGCGCCCGGCGCGGTGTCCGGCAGCCGGTACTGGTCGCCGGGCGCCGCGCGGCCCCCGCTACAGTCCCGCCATGACGACACATGATCAGCCCTCGTTCGCCGTTCACATCCCCGACGCGGCTCTCGAGCCGGAGCCGCTGGACCCCGGCCAGATCGTCTCGGGCGATCCCGTCGTGACCGGCAAGGTGCTGTGGGAGTCCGCCGACGGCAAGCAGATCCGGGGCATCTGGCAGATCACTCCCGGCGTGGTCACCGACACCGAGGCGAACGAGCTCTTCGTGGTCGTCAGCGGACGCGCCACGGTGCAGATCGAGGACGGGGACACGCTGGAGATCGGCCCCGGCGACGCGTGCGTCCTGCGCGAGGGCGACCGGACGACCTGGACGGTGCACGAGACGCTCCGCAAGGCGTACCACATCTCGCTCTAGCGCCGGCCCTTGCTCCGAATCCTTTCCGGAGTCGGCGAGTTGGGGATCTGGTAGGAAACCTTCCTGTCGGCTAGCATCCGGGCGGCGGCTTGGCGCGGCGCCCGCCCCCCTGGTCCATGAACGGGCGTGACGCGCTCAGCGAGAGCTCTGACCCGGCCGCCCAGCGCTGCGGCCTGCCCTCTGTCCCCCCGGAGGGCGGGCACGGCGCCCTCCGCACGGAGTCCAGCTCTCGCCGTCCTCATGGCCAAGGAGCCCAGGTATGCGCCTGAACCCCTCCGCCCCACCCCGCCCCCTGCGCACCACCACCCTCGCCCTCACCACTCTTCTCGTCCTTGTCGCCGGTCTGCTGCTCGCCGATCCCGACCGCGCCGACGCCGCCGACCCGCTCATCTCCCGCTCCAAGCCCGCCACCGCTTCCTCCGTCGAAGACTCCGCCCTCGGCGCCGAGAAGGCCTTCGACGGCGACCCGGCGACCCGCTGGGCCAGCGCCGAGGGCAAGGACCCGCAGTGGGTCCGCGTCGACCTCGGCGCCGCCGCCACCGTCAGCCGGGTGCGCCTCTCCTGGGAGGCCGCGTACGCCAAGGCCTACCGGATCGAGGTGTCCGCCGACGGCGTCACCTGGACCAGGATCGCGGGAGAGACCGCGGGCAACGGCGGCAGCGACGACTGGACCGGGCTCAGTGGCAAGGGCCGCTACCTCCGCGTGTACGGGACCGCGCGCGGCACCTCGTACGGCTACTCGCTCCACGAAGTGGAGGTGTACGGCAGCCTGGACGACACCCCGCCGCCCACCGGCGCGTTCACCGTCGTCGCCGCCGGGGACATCGCCGCGCAGTGCACCGCCTCCGACAGCTCCTGCGCCCACCCGAAGACCGCCGCGCAGGCCCAGCGGATCAACCCGAAGTTCTATCTGACGATGGGCGACAACCAGTACGACGACGCCCGCCTCTCCGACTACCGCGCGTACTACGACAAGACCTGGGGCGCGTTCAAGTCCAGGACCCGCCCGGTACCCGGCAACCACGAGACCTACGACCCGGCGGGGGCCCTGGCCGGCTACAAGTCCTACTTCGGCGCCCTCGCCTACCCCCAGGGCAAGCCGTACTACAGCTATCCTCGCCGTCGCCGTCGTCCTCCTCGCCGCCGGTGCCGTCGCCTACACCCTGCGGGCCGCCGACCGCGCCGGCGCCGGTGGGCGCCCGGCCGTGGCCGCCGACCCGGCGTTCACGATCGTCGGCCCCCGGCTGTACGTCCGCGACGGCCGGAGCGGCCGCCTCGCCCACCAGAGCCTGGTCGGGCGAGGGGCGCAGCGCGCGACCGGCGGCCCCCGCTGCGACCGCTTCTACGCGGCCGGCCCGGCCGCGCTGTGCCTCCAGCGCCGCCCCGGCGTGCCGCCGCGCTCCTACGCCCTCGTCCTCGACCGGAACCTGCGCGAGACCCGCCGGATCGCCGTACCGGGGATCCCCAACCGCGCCCGGGTCTCGGCGTCCGGGCGAATGCTCTCCTGGACGACCTTCGCGACGGGCGACTCGTACGCCACGTCCTCCTTCTCCACCCGTACGTCGATCCTGGACCTTCGCACCGGATACCTGGTCAAGAACATGGAGCAGATCCCGCTCACCCTCGACGGCCGTCGTCACTTCGCGCCGGACATCAACTACTGGGGTGTCACCTTCGCCCGTGACGACAACCGCTTCTACGCGACCGTGTCGACCGCCGGCCGGACGTATCTCGTCGAGGGCGACATGAGGAAGTGGTCGGCGCGCGCCCTGCGCGAGAACGTCGAATGCCCCTCCCTCTCACCCGACAACACCCGTGTCGCGTTCAAGAAGAAGGTCTCGGACGATCCGGCCGCGCCCTGGCGGCTGTACGTACTGGACCTGCGCACCATGAAGGAGCACCCGCTCGCCGAATCCCGCAGCGTCGACGATCAGGCCGCGTGGCTCGACGACCGGACGCTCGCGTACGGGGTCGACGGGGGAGTGTGGAGCGTCCCGGCGGACGGCTCCGGCCAACCGGGCCTCCGCGCGTCCGGCGCGTCCTCACCCACCCCCGTCGATTGACTCGGCAGACGGTGCCGTCGCCGGCGGGCCGGGCCTCCCACGAGGGACGGCCCCACGTGGCGAGCTGCCGCCTCCCGAGCGTCCGGGCCGCGCCCGCTCCCGCCTACTCGCCGGAGGTTTCCGGGCGCGGCGTACCCCGGCGCATCACCCCGCGCAGCGTGAGGGCCGCCAGTGGCAGGAGGAGCGCCGCCGCGACCACGTTCAGCCAGCCGTAACTCGCGCGGGCGACGATCAGCCCGGCCGCCGCGCCGCCGAGGCCCGCCGCCGTGTTGCTGATGAGGTCGGACAGGCCTTGTGCGGCGGCCCGGGCGGCCTGCGGCACCGAGTCCGTGAGCAGCGCCGAGCCGGAGACCAGACCCGCGGACCAGCCGAGACCGAGGAGGAAGAGACCGACGGCTGTCTGGCCGTGTCCTGCGCCCGCCGTGCCGGCGAGCAGCGCTGCGCAGGTCAGCAGTCCCACCGCAAGGCCGATGACCGCCGGCCGGCCGAGCCGGTCCGACAGCCGGCCCATCACCGGCGAGAACGCGTACATGCCCGCGATGTGACCGCTGATCACCAGGCCGATCAGCTGGATCCCGGCCCCGTGGTGGCTGAGCGCGACCGGGGTCATCGACATGATCGACACCATCGCCGTGTGCGACACGGCGACGGTGACCAGGGCGAGCCGGGCGCGCGGCGACTCCCGTACGGCGCGCACGCCCGCCCGCAGCGAGCGCCCGGCCTTGGAGCCGTCGTCGGCGGGGCCGGCCAGAGCACGCGCGGTGAGCAGGGGGTCCGGTCGCAGGAGTACGGACACCATGACGGCGGAGACGAGGAACACCCCGGCCGCCCAGAGGAACGGTCCGGCGGCCGGCGGGATGCCGAGCCCCGCGACCGAACGGCCCGCGGGCCCGGCGATGTTCGGACCGAGGACCGCGCCGATCGTGGTGGCCCACACCACGGTGGAGATCGCCCGGGCGCGCCGCTCGGGCTGCGCGAGGTCCGCCGCCGCGAACCGCGCCTGCAGGTTCGCGGACGAGCCGGCACCGAACCCGGCCATGCCGGCCAGCAGCAGCGGGAAATTGCCGAGGACCGCTCCCAGGACCACCACCACGGCCCCGAGCGCGCCCACCAGATAGGCGAGCACCAGCCCGGGCCGCCGGCCCCGGGCCGTCATCAGCGCGGCCAGCGGCATGGACAGCAGCGCCGTGCCGGCGACCGTGGCGGTCGGCGCGAGCCCCGACAGCGCCTCCGTCCCGCTGATCTCCTGCGCCAGGACGGTGGCGAGAGCGATTCCGGTGGCCACTCCCAGCCCGCCGAGGATCTGACTGGCGACGAGCACGGCCGTGATGCGCCGTCGCAGCGCGGGCAGCTCCTCCGCCGTGACGGACGGCGCCCCGGCCTTGGCCGTCGGTATCGGTGCGGAGGAATCGGGAGCGTCAGGGTGCGTAGTCACCGAGGCAGTGTGTCAGTCCTTACGAGGGTGCGGAATGTCCTCCGCCCGTAGCCCGAGCCACAGAGGTGCGGGGGCGGCCGGGGGTGCGGGGGCGGTCCGGACCGTGACCTCGGGGCAGCGGCTCGGCGTCCGGGAAGGGTCCGGTCAAGACCCGCTGCGCCGCCCGCAACCGGTCGGGAGGCCGGCGAGCAGCACGGGCGTGACCCCGACCGGACCGACCGCGGACCCCGGTCCGGGCCGCGCCTGGAACATTCGGGCCGCGCCTAGAACAGCGGCTGCGGCAGCACCCCCTCCAGCCCCAGCAACTGCCGCTTCGTCTCCAGCCCGCCGCCGAAGCCCCCGAGTCCCCCGTCGCTCTCCACCACGCGGTGGCAGGGCACCACGACCGGCAGTGGATTGGCCCCCATCGCCGCACCCACGGCCTGCGCCGCCCGGGGCTGTCCCACCCGCTCGGCCAGCTCGCCGTACCCCACCACCGTGCCGTACGGCACGCCCGCCGCCAGCTCGCGCAGCACCTGCCGGTTGAAGCCGGTCGTCAGGGACCAGTCCAGCGGCAGCTCGAAGTCCCGCAGTTCCCCCGCGAAGTAGGCCTCGATCTGGCGTATGGGCTCGGCCGCGCGGCCCGCAGGGTTCTCGACGAGCTCGCCGCCCAGCTGCGCCGACAGCCTTCCGAGCGCCTTGTCCCGGACCGCGGCGTGGGCGTGGAAATACACGCTCACCAGCCCCTCGTCCGTCGCGGCGAGGAGCAGCGGCCCGATGTCCGTGCCGAGGGTGGCCCACTCGATGCTCTTCATGCGGACCACCGTACGGCCGCCCACTGACACCACCCCCTGCCCGCCCGGCCGGGGGCTCAGCCAAGGGCGTCCCGCACCACGTCGGGGTTGTTGGTGATGATCCCGTCCACGCCGTAGTCGGCCACCCTCCGCGCGCCCTCCGCGTCGTTGACCGTCCAGGTGATGACCCGCAGCGGCAGACCGTGCGCGCCCTTGAGCCGGTGGACGGCCGCCACGTAGGCGCCGCCGATCGTGGTGTGCGAGGGGTTGATCCGGTCGGTGAACCGCGCGTAGGCGGGCAGCTCGCCGAGCGGGGGTGTTCCGAGGAATCCGGTCGTGACGTCGGGCCGCTGCGCGTGGACCGCCTTGACGCTGTCCGCGCCGAAGCTCTGGATCACCAGCCGGTACCTGACGTGCCCCCCGTCCAGCCAGCCACGCTCGTCGAGTACGCGCAGTGTGTCCCGTTCGATCCCGGGATACAGCTCGGGCTTCTTGATCTCCAGGAGAAGACTCTGATCGTTGCGGTCGACCTGGTCCAGGTACTGCGCGAGCGTCGGCACCCGTGCCCCGGCCCACCTCTCGCCGAGCCAGCCGCCCGCGTCGAGCGTGGCGATCTCCGCGGCGGTGAAGTCCCGGACCTTCCACGGCGAACGCCCGGGGAAGCGTTGCTCCACATCGGTGGTCCTGGCCAGGCTGTCGTCGTGGATGACGACCAGGGTCCCGTCCTTGGTGCGCTGCACGTCGTTCTCCACCCAGGCGAAACCCATCTCGGCGGCCAGGTCGATCGCCGCGAGCGTGTTCTCGGGGGCGTACGCCGAAGCGCCCCGGTGGGCGAGGACGAGCGGCCTGTCGTACTCGGCCGGCCTGGTCCCGGAACCGGGGCTCGGGGAGCTGGAGGCCGCGGGAGTCGTGGAGACCCCGCCGGGCGCGAACAGGGCGCCTGCGCCCAGGAGCGTGGCGGCCGCGGCGGCGGCGGAACGGAGGGCGGGGCGGACCAGGGGGAAGCGGAGCAGTGAGGAGGAGTGGGCGCGGGGGGAGCGGACGGCGGTGGGGCGCAGGGACACGGGAACTCCTCGCGTCATGTGGTCCCGGATGGCTCCGAGAGTGGCAGTACGTGGCCAACAGGTGACGGACAGAGGATGGCCACGGCGGGAACGGCGGCGGCCCGGAGAGCCTCAGGGCGCAGTATCCCTGTCGACAAAACGACCCGCACGCGTTGGCTCGGGAGCCCACGCGCCATAATCTCGCCGGGGACGACCGGGGAAACAGGGCGGCGAGGACGTGAGGCCATGCAGGGCACGGTGGACGGATTCAGCTACGGCCTGGTGACCCCCGTGGCCGCCTACCTCATGGCCTGTCTCGGCGGCGCGCTCGGCCTGCGCTGCACCATCAGATCCCTCCGGACCCACGGCTCCTTCAAACCCGGCTGGCTGGCCCTCGGCGCCACGTCCATAGGCAGCGGCATCTGGACGATGCACTTCATCGCCATGATGGGCTTCACCGTCCAGGAGACCCCCCTCACCTACGACCGGCCGATCACCTTCGCCAGCCTCGGCGTCGCGATCGTGATGGTCGGCATCGGCATCTTCATCGTCGGCTACCGGGGCGCGACCCCGCTGGCCCTGGTCACCGGAGGCACCATCACCGGTCTGGGGATCGCCACCATGCACTATCTGGGCATGGCCGGCATGCGGCTCCAGGGGCAGGTCGAGTACGACACCCTCACCGTCGCCCTGTCCGTGGTCATCGCGGTCGTGGCGGCCACCTCGGCGCTCTGGGCCGCCGTCTCCGTACACGGCTTCCTGGCGAGTCTGGGCGCGAGCTTGGTGATGGGCCTCGCGGTGAGCGGCATGCACTACACGGCCATGGCCGCGGTCAGCGTCCACCTGCACGGGGCCGCCCCCGCCGGCAGCGGCGACACCGCCGCGGGGCTCATCGCCCCGATGCTGGTCGGCCCCGCGGTCTTCCTGCTGGTCGCCGCCGTGGTCGTGATGGTCGATCCGCTGCTGGTGACGGGGGACCGGCGCGATCCCCCTCGTGCGGACCTCCGCCCCGGGGTCCCCGCGCAGCGCCGGCCCCAGGCGTACGGAGAGCCCGCCAACTGGTCGGCGTCCCGCTCCGCCGGCCGCTCCGGGAGCCGCGTCCTCGGCCGCGCCTCACGCCGCGCCGACCAGCGCCCGCGCGACTACTGACGGGGCCGCCGGAGCGCCGCCGCGGCCCGGAAGCGACGTCCGCGCGGGCGATCGCCACCCGACTGTCAGTGGGGGGTCGTACGGTGGTTGCATGCGGCCCGTTTCCAAGATCGAACGCACGGTGGCGCCTTTCGAGGTCGTCAGCCCCTACCAGCCCAGCGGCGACCAGCCGGCGGCCATCGCCGACCTGGAGCGACGCATCCGCGCGGGTGAGAAGGACGTCGTCCTGCTCGGCGCCACCGGCACCGGCAAGTCGGCGACCACCGCCTGGATGATCGAGAAGCTCCAGCGCCCCACCCTGGTGATGGCGCCGAACAAGACGCTGGCCGCTCAGCTGGCCAACGAGTTCCGGGAGCTCCTGCCGAACAACGCCGTCGAGTACTTCGTCTCGTACTACGACTACTACCAGCCCGAGGCGTACGTCCCTCAGTCGGACACCTACATCGAGAAGGACTCCTCGATCAACGAGGAGGTGGAGCGCCTGCGCCACTCGGCGACCAACTCCCTGCTGACCCGCCGGGACGTCGTCGTGGTCGCCTCCGTCTCCTGCATCTACGGCCTCGGCACGCCGCAGGAGTACGTGGACCGGATGGTCCCCCTCAAGGTCGGCGAGGAGATCGACCGCGACCAGCTGCTGCGCCGCTTCGTCGACATCCAGTACACCCGCAACGACGTGGCGTTCGCGCGCGGCACCTTCCGGGTCCGGGGCGACACCATCGAGATCTTCCCGGTCTACGAGGAGCTGGCCGTCCGGATCGAGATGTTCGGCGACGAGATCGAGGCGCTGTCCACGCTCCACCCGCTCACCGGCGAGGTGATCAGTGAGGACCGCGAGCTGTACGTCTTCCCCGCCAGCCACTACGTCGCCGGCCCCGAGCGCATGGAGAAGGCGGTCAACGGCATCGAGCGCGAGCTGGAGGAGCGCCTCGCCGAGCTCGACAAGCAGGGCAAGCTCCTGGAGTCCCAGCGGCTGCGCATGCGCACGACGTACGACATCGAGATGATGCGGCAGATCGGCTCCTGCTCCGGCATCGAGAACTACTCGATGCACTTCGACGACCGCGAGCCCGGCTCCGCCCCCAACACCCTCCTCGACTACTTCCCCGAGGACTTCCTCCTCGTCATCGACGAGTCGCATGTCACCGTCCCGCAGATCGGCGCCATGTACGAAGGCGACGCCTCCCGCAAGCGGACCCTCGTCGACCACGGCTTCCGCCTGCCGTCCGCCCTCGACAACAGGCCGCTGAAGTGGGAGGAGTTCCAGCAGCGGATCGGCCAGACGGTCTATCTCTCCGCCACCCCCGGACAGTACGAACTCTCCCGTGGCGACGGTTTCGTCGAGCAGATCATCCGCCCCACCGGTCTCGTCGACCCCCAGGTCGTCGTCAAGCCCACCGAGGGCCAGATCGACGACCTCGTGCACGAGATCCGGCTGCGCACCGAGAAGGACGAGCGGGTCCTGGTCACCACGCTCACCAAGAAGATGTCCGAGGACCTCACGGACTACTTCCTCGAACTGGGCATCCAGGTCCGCTATCTGCACAGCGATGTCGACACCCTGCGCCGCATCGAGCTGCTGCGTGAACTGCGCTCCGGCGAGTACGACGTCCTCGTCGGCATCAACCTGCTCCGTGAGGGTCTCGACCTGCCCGAGGTGTCCCTGGTCGCCATCCTCGACGCCGACAAACAGGGCTTCCTGCGCTCCGGCACCTCCCTGATCCAGACCATCGGCCGCGCGGCGCGCAATGTCTCGGGCCAGGTCCACATGTACGCGGACACGGTCACCCCGGCGATGGAGAAGGCCATCGACGAGACCAACCGCCGCCGGGAGAAGCAGATCGCGTACAACACGGCCAACGGCATCGACCCGCAGCCGCTCCGCAAGAAGATCAACGACATCGTCGCGACCATCGCCCGCGAGGAGATCGACACCGAGGAGCTCCTCGGCACCGGCTACCGCCAGGCGAAGGACGGCAAGGGAGCCAAGGCGCCCGTGCCGTCGCTGGGCGCGCACGCCGCCAAGCGTGGCAGGGCCGCGAGCAAGGGCGAGATCGTCAGCGACCGCCCCGCCACCGAACTGGCCGGAATCATCGAGGAGATGACGGACCGGATGCGGGCCGCGGCCGCCGAGCTGCAGTTCGAGGTCGCCGCGCGGCTGCGCGACGAGGTCGGCGAACTGAAGAAGGAGCTGCGCCAGATGAGGGAGGCGGGGCTCGCCTGACGCCGGGGAGCCGGTGCTGTGTTGCAAGACCGACACAAAAACCGACCGTACCTGCTGCGGTGTCAGTGGCCCTGCGTAGGGTGCTGCCAACCGCATGCGGAGAGACGCCCGCGGGGGATCGCAACGAGAGGGGACAGCGCGTGACGGTCAATATGACCAAGGGTCAGGCCATCAGCCTGGAAAAGCGGGGCGGGGGCACCCTTACCGCGGTACGGATGGGGCTCGGCTGGCAGGCGGCCCCGCGCCGCGGCCTGTTCGGCTCCCGCACCCGGGAGATCGACCTGGACGCGTCAGCGGTGCTGTTCGCCGACAAGCAGCCGGTGGATGTGGTCTTCTTCCGCCACCTCGTCAGCGATGACGGCTCGGTGCGCCACACCGGGGACAACCTCGTGGGCGGCGCGGGCCAGGGCGGCGACGACGAGGCGATCCTCGTCGACCTGCCCCGGGTCCCGGTCCACATCGACCAGATCGTCTTCACGGTGAACTCCTTCACCGGCCAGACGTTCCAGGAGGTGCAGAACGCCTTCTGCCGCATCGTCGACGAGACGAACGGCCAGGAGCTCGCGCGCTACACCCTGGACGGCGGCGGCCAGTACACCGCGCAGATCATGGCGAAGGTGCACCGCGACGGAGCCGGCTGGAAGATGACGGCCCTGGGCAACCCGGCCAACGGGCGCACCTTCCAGGACCTGATGCCGGCGATCCTGCCGCACCTGTAGGACGGCCCACGCCGTACACGCAGCTCCCGGAGGCGGCAGGCCGCCGGGAGCTGCGCTGCTCGACCGACGAACGAGGGGGACAGAGGCGATGACGGCCGAGCTGGTCCGGGGGCAGAACCACCCCCTGCCGCACACCCGACTGGAGATCCGGGTCTCGGCGGGCCATCCGGTGGTTGCCGGCGCCACCCTCGGCGACGAGGACGGCACGGTGGCCGGCCCCGAATGGATCGCCCACCCCGGCTCACCGGCGCTGCCCGGGATCGAGGTTTCCCAGCAGGCCGCCGCCGACCACCGGCTCGCCCTGGACCTCGGCGCGCTGCCCGGGGGCGTCCACCGCGTGACCGTCCTGCTCGCCCTGCCCGTGGGGGTCGGCGGCCCGGTCCGCTTCGGCGACGTCGCCGCGCCCTTCGTGGCGGTCACCGGTCTCGACGGCGACGAGGTCGCCACATACACGATCACCGGCCTGACCGCCGAGTCCGCCGTCGTCGCCATGGAGCTGTACCGCCGTCAGGGCGCCTGGAAGGTCCGCGCGGTCGGCCAGGGGTACGACGGCGGGCTCGCCGCGATGCTCCAGGACCAGGGCGTGGAGCGGTCCGCCGAGATCGCGACGACCATTCTGGAGGCGGTGGCCCGGGGGATGGCCCGATCGGTCTCGGCGCCTCCTCCGCGCGTCCCGGAGGCGGACCGGGTCCGCCACTCCGCGCCGGTCGCGGGCTCCGACCACCAGGGCGGACGGCCGGGCGGCGCGGCCGGACAGAACACCCAGCCCCTGCCCGCGCAGCCGGCCGTCGGGCCGTCCGACGCCGCCACGGTCCCCGCGGACGTTCCCGAGCCCGCTTCCGCACCGGGTGGCATCGACTACGCGCACCCGCGCCGCCAAGCCGCCGCGCCTCCGACGCCGCCGCCCACCGTGCCGCCCGCGCCCCCCGGGCAGCCGCCCGTGCCGGTCGCCGGCGACGCCACCGGCTGGTCCATGGACGAGCGGCTCTACAACCAGGTCTGGGGCATGTTCGAGGACCTGGCCCGCACCACCGCCGCGTACCGCAGTGCCCTCGACTTCGCCGAGTCCCGGATGGACCAGGAGCTCGACCGCGTTCTGTCCGATCCGCGCAGCCGCATCGGCACCAGCGGGGACGAGGCCCGCGCGGCGGCCCGCGCCAAGCACGACGAGCTCACCGAGCGCGCCCGCGAGGCCCTGGACCGCGATCTCGCGCAGCTGGCCGCCGAGGCCGGGGTCGTCGAGCCGGCGCTCCCGGCTCCGTACGCCCGGTGGGACAATCCGGTCTGGCACGCCTACCGCGTTCCCATGGAGATCCCGATGGCGCTGCGCCTCGGCGATCTCCACCTCCCCGAGTGCCCGGATCTGCGGATCCCGATGCTCGTACGGCTCCCGCTGGAGCGCGGGCTGTGGGTGGACAGCGGACGCGGCCACTCCGAGGCGGCCGCCTTCATGGACGAGGCCCAGCTGCGCCGGCTCGCCATGGACACGGCCGTCTCCCATGCCGCGCGGCTGCTCGCGGTCTACCCGGCTGGTGAGTTCACCGTCCATGTCATCGACCCGGCCGGTTCCGCGACCGCCTCACTGGCCCCCCTCACCGACGCCGGCGTGCTTGACGGCCCTCCGGCCTCGGGCGCGGCCGGCGTCGCGGCGGTGCTGGCCAAGCTGACCGAGCGGATCGATCTGGTGCAGATGGCGATCCGCGCGGGCGCCGCCGACTCGCTGCCGCCCGGCCCGGACACCGCCGAGCAGCTGCTGATCGTCAACGACTTCCCGCACGGCTTCGACGACCGCTGCGTCACCCAGCTCCGCTATCTCGCCGACGAGGGCCCCGCCGTCGGCGTCCATCTGATGATGGTCGCCGACCGGGAGGACGCCTCGGCCTACGGCCCGGTCCTCGATCCGCTGTGGCGCTCCCTGCTGCGCATCACCCCCGTCCCCGACGACCACCTCGCCGATCCTTGGGTGGGGCACGCCTGGACGTATGAGCCGGCGGTTCCCCCGCCGGGCAGTCAGGTCCTCCGCCAGGTTCTGGCGCAGGTCGCCGAGGCCCGTCGGGTATGGGGCCGCTGACCTGGCTATTTGAGCTCCCTTTACCCTCGTCTTTACCGTTTCTTGGTTCTTCCGGTAATGTACTTGGTGCGGAGGGGAGTACTCCCGACTGCGGCGTACCCGTCAATACGGACAGACGAATCGGTCTGATCCCGGGGCGCCGGCCCGGACCACCGGGCGGAAGAGACCTCCGGCAGCGACGACGCTGATCACGAGCCGTACGACGCCGGAGGCGCAGTGGACGTTTCAATGACCCTGTGGGTGCTGACCATTCTTGGTCTGTCCGCCCTGATCGCTATCGACTTCCTCATCGGGCGCAAGCCCCATGACGTGTCGATCAAGGAGGCCGGTACCTGGACGGTCGTCTGGATCGTCCTCGCCGCCCTCTTCGGGCTCGGCCTGCTGTTCTTCGGCGACAGTCGGGCGTCCGGCGAGTTCTTCGCCGGCTTCATCACCGAGAAGTCGCTCAGTGTCGACAATCTCTTCGTCTTCGTCCTGATCATGGCGAAGTTCTCGGTGCCGTCCCACCTCCAGCAGCGGGTGCTGCTGATCGGTGTCCTGATCGCCCTCGTCCTGCGCGCCGTCTTCATCGCCGCGGGCGCCGCGATCATCGCCAGCTTCGCCTGGGTCTTCTACATCTTCGGCGCGTTCCTCATCTTCACCGCCTGGAAGCTCATCCAGGAGGCACGCAGCGACGAGGGCGAGGAGGAGTTCGAGGAGAACCGTCTCCTCAAGTCCATCGAGAAGAAGTTCGGCGTCGCCGACAAGTACCACGGCACCAAGCTCTTCCTCCAGGTCAACGGCAAGCGGGTGCTGACGCCGCTGATGGTCGTCATGCTCGCGATCGGCACCACCGACGTGCTGTTCGCCCTTGACTCCATCCCGGCGATCTTCGGCCTCACGCAGGACCCGTACATCGTCTTCACCGCCAACGCCTTCGCCCTGATGGGTCTGCGCCAGCTGTACTTCCTCATCGGCGGTCTGCTGAAGAAGCTGGTCCACCTCAGCTACGGCCTGTCGGTGATCCTCGGCTTCATCGGAGTGAAGCTGGTCCTGCACGCCCTGCACGAGTCGGGGGTGCACGTCCCGGAGATCTCCATCCCGTTCTCGCTCGCCGTCATCTGCGGCGTCCTGGTCATCACCACGATCACCAGCCTGATCGCCTCCAAGAAGCAGGCGGAGCGCGAAGCCGCCGAGGAGACCAGCAAGGCGGGCGTCGACGCCTGACGCGGCACGAACACACGCACCGGGGCCGGTGCGGGCGGCAGATCACCGCCCTGCACCGGCCCCGGTGCGTCCAGGTCCCGGATTCACACCGGCGCGACCTCCCGGGGCTCGGCCCCGGCCCGCGCCGGCAGGGTCTCCGGCAGCAGCGCGAAGCACCCCAGACTCAGCAGCGCCACGACCGTCAGATAGGCCGCCACTCCCCACGGCGGCCCGCTGCCCCCCGAGGCCGCCGTCGCCACGATCGGGGTCAGCGCACCGCCCAGGACGCCCGCCAGGTTGTAACCGACGGCCGCCCCCGTGCAGCGCACCTTCGGCTCGTACAGCTCGGGCACGTACGCCCCCACCACCGAGAACATGGTGATGAACGCGAGCATCGAGCCCAGGAAACCGAGGAACATCAGCACCGGCTCGGCGGTGTGCAGCAGCGCCACCATCGGGAACATCCACAGCGCCGATGCCGCACACCCCGCCAGACACAGGGGCCGCCGCCCGTAGCGGTCGGCCAGCATCGCGGCGAACGGCGTCACCGCGCCCTTGATCGCCACCGCCGCCATGATGCAGACCAGCATCACCGTGCGGCTCACCCCCAGACGCTCGGTGCCGTACGCCAGCGCCCAGGTCGACACGGCGTAGAACACCGCGTAGCCGACCGCGAGCGCCCCGGCAGTCAGCAGCACCAGCCGCCAGTGGCCGCGCGCCACCTCCGCCACCGGCGCGCTCGCCCGGCCGCCCGACGCGGCCAGCTCCGTGAACTGCGGCGTCTCCTTCAGCGACGACCGCAGCAGCAGCCCGCCGGCGGCCAGCAGCCCGGCCGCCCAGAACGGCACCCGCCAGCCCCACTCACGGAACTGGGCGTCCGTCAGCCCCGCCGACAGCGCCAGCATCACCCCGTTCGCGAGCAGGAACCCGACCGGGGGACCGATCTGCGGAAAGCTCGCCCACAGCGCCCGCCGCCGCTCCGGGGCGTGCTCGGCGGTGAGGAGGACCGCACCCCCCCACTCGCCGCCGAGGCCGAGACCCTGGAGGAACCGCAGCACCAGGAGCAGCACGGGCGCGGTGACGCCCAGCGTCGCGTACGAGGGGACGAAGCCCACCGCGACCGTGGCGAGGCCGGTCAGCAGCAGCGACGCGAACATGACGGGCCGCCGCCCGTGGCGGTCACCGATGTGCCCGAAGAGGGCGGAACCGAGCGGACGCGCGACGAAACCGACGGCGAACGTGCCGAAGGCAGCCAGTGTCCCGGCGACCGGCGAGAACGTCGGAAAGAACAGCGGCCCGAGAACGAGGGCCGCGGCGGTGCCGTACACGAAGAAGTCGTAGAACTCGACGGCGGTCCCGGCGAGCGAGGCGGCGGCCAGTCGCCTCATGGAAGGGGACGGGGGCGGACACGGAGTGTGACTATTGGGCATGTCGCGCCAACTACCCGTGCGGCCCAGCGGTTACGGGGGCGTACGGAAGCGCACGCCCCACCGGCCGCGCCCCGGGGTCACCAGCCCCGTGCGTGCCACTCCGGCAGCTTCGGCCGCTCGTCACCGAGCGTCGTGTCCTTGCCGTGGCCCGGATACACCCATGTCTCGTCCGGAAGCACCTCGAACAGCTTCGTCTCCACGTCGTGGATCAGGCTGGCGAACGCCTCGGGGTCCTTCCAGGTGTTGCCGACCCCGCCCGGGAAGAGGCAGTCACCGGTGAAGACATGAGGGTGGCCGTGCGGGTCGTCGTAGACCAGCGCGATCGAGCCGGGCGTGTGCCCCACCAGATGCCGTGCGGTGAGCTCGACCCGGCCGACCCGGACCGTGTCGCCGTCGGAGAGGAGGACGTCGGTGGGCACCGGGATGCCCTCGGCGTCGTACTCACCGGCATGGGTCCGGGCCCCGGTCGCCGCCACGACCTCCGCCAGCGCCTGCCAGTGGTCGCCGTGGCGGTGGGTGGTGACGACGGACGCGATGCCGTCGTCACCGATCAGCCGGAGCAGCGTCTGCGCCTCGTTGGCCGCGTCGATCAGCAGCTGTTCGCCGGTGGCGCGGCAGCGCAGCAGATAGGAATTGTTGTCCATCGGGCCGACGGCGACCTTCGAAATCATCAGGTCGGCCAGCTCATGCACATCCGCCGGCCCGCCGGCCCTCACCGCACCGCTGTATGTCATGAAGGCAGCGTACTCAGCCGACTACAGAGGCGGCAGCGCGGGCAGCGTGCCGCCCGTGGCCTCCAGGTCCGAGCCGTCGCGGCGGCCGCACAGCCAGCCGAGGAGGTCGGGGGCCGAGCCCCGCACCGCGACCGTCGGGCCCTGCGCGCCGCCGCCCGTGGTCCAGACGCGGCCGTCGTCGCTGGACAGGCCGGTCGACGGTACGTCCTTGTGGTCGCGGAAGCGCTCGCAGAGGAAGTCGATCTCCCGTTCCACGAACTCCGCCGGCAGGTCCTCCAGCTCGTAGCCGACGCCCAGGTCGACATGGTGCAGCTCGACCTCGACGAGGCGGCGGAAGGGGACGCGGGAGGCCCGGTCGGTGACACCGTTGCGGAGTTCCACGGTCCGGTCCCAGTCGGCCGGGACGCGGCCCTCCGCGTCGAAGCCAGCGGCGGTCTCGCGTACGTCGTCGAGCTGGGCGTCGAGCGGCCTGGGCGCGTCGCGCTCGATGTCGGCGTCGCGCGTCGCGGCGTCGGCGTACATGGGAAGGCCGCGCAGGACGTTCACCAGGGCGTCGGCGTTGCGGGCGACGTGCGCCAGCACATGGCCGCGGGTCCAGCCCGGGAGCCGTGACGGCTCACCCACCGAAGCGTTGTCCAGCTTGGCGGCTGCGCTGAGGAGCCGCTCGGTCGCTTCCCGTACAGAAGCCAGGTCATGCACGTGGTCGATCATGGCGCCGACGATAGCGCTGCCACTCATTCGGGTGAAGGTGGCAGAGCGTGGCCGTAAATCGAATGCGCGTGCTATACGCTCGGTGGAGGCATCAGGCATCCTTGGTTGTTGGACTTCATCCTCCGGCGGCCCCCATGGACCCGATACGGCTCACTCGAGCCCGTGCCGATCCAGGACGGGGCTGTGCCCCCGCTTCTCTCAAGAAAGGTGCGGACCGGCGTGGCCGACCGTCTCATCGTTCGTGGCGCTCGCGAGCACAATCTCAAGAACGTCTCGCTCGACCTCCCGCGTGACTCGCTCATCGTCTTCACCGGGCTCTCCGGGTCGGGCAAGTCCTCCCTCGCGTTCGACACGATCTTCGCCGAGGGGCAGCGCCGCTACGTGGAGTCGCTCTCCTCCTACGCCCGCCAGTTCCTCGGCCAGATGGACAAGCCGGACGTGGACTTCATCGAAGGCCTCTCGCCGGCGGTCTCCATCGACCAGAAGTCGACCTCACGCAACCCGCGCTCCACGGTCGGCACCATCACCGAGGTCTACGACTACCTGCGCCTGCTCTTCGCGCGCATCGGCAAGCCGCACTGCCCCGAGTGCAACCGCCCCATCTCCCGCCAGTCGCCCCAGGCCATCGTCGACCGCGTCCTGGAGCTGCCCGAGGGCAGCCGCTTCCAGGTCCTCTCCCCGCTCGTGCGCGAGCGCAAGGGCGAGTTCGTCGATCTCTTCGCCGACCTCCAGACCAAGGGCTACAGCCGCGCGCGCGTCGACGGACAGACCATCCAGCTCAGTGAGCCGCCCACGCTCAAGAAGCAGGAGAAGCACACCATCGAGGTGGTCGTCGACCGCCTCACCGTCAAGGACAGCGCCAAGCGCCGGCTCACCGACTCCGTCGAGACCGCGCTCGGCCTCTCCGGCGGCATGGTCGTCCTGGACTTCGTCGACCTCCCCGAGGACGACCCCGAGCGCGAGCGGATGTATTCGGAGCACCTGTACTGCCCGTACGACGACCTGTCCTTCGAGGAGCTGGAGCCCCGCTCCTTCTCCTTCAACTCGCCCTTCGGCGCCTGCCCCGACTGCACCGGCATCGGCACGCGCATGGAGGTCGACCCCGAGCTGATCGTCCCCGACGAGGACAAGTCGCTCGACGACGGCGCCATCCACCCGTGGTCCCACGGCCACACCAAGGAGTACTTCGGCCGGCTGATCGGCGGGCTCGCCCAGGCCCTCGGCTTCCGCACGGACATCCCGTTCGCCGGACTGCCGCAACGGGCCAGGAAGGCCCTGCTCTACGGTCACAAGACCCAGGTCGAGGTCCGCTACCGCAACCGGTACGGGCGCGAGCGCGCCTACACCACCCCCGCCTTCGAAGGCGCCGTCTCGTTCGTCAAGCGGCGGCACACGGAGGCCGAGAGCGACTCCAGCCGTGAGCGCTTCGAGGGGTACATGCGCGAGGTGCCCTGCCCCACCTGTGAGGGCACCCGCCTCAAGCCGATCGTCCTGGCGGTCACGGTGATGGACAAGTCCATCGCCGAGGTCTCCGCCATGTCCATCAGCGACTGCGCCGAGTTCCTCGGCCGCCTCACGCTGAACGCCCGCGACAAGAAGATCGCCGAGCGGGTCCTCAAGGAGGTCAACGAGCGACTGCGCTTCCTCGTCGACGTCGGCCTGGACTACCTCTCCCTCAACCGGGCCGCCGGCACGCTCTCCGGCGGCGAGGCCCAGCGCATCCGGCTCGCCACCCAGATCGGCTCCGGCCTGGTCGGCGTGCTCTACGTACTGGACGAGCCGTCCATCGGCCTCCACCAGCGGGACAACCACCGGCTGATCGAGACCCTCGTCCGGCTCCGCGACATGGGCAACACGCTTATCGTCGTCGAGCACGACGAGGACACCATCAAGGTCGCCGACTGGGTGGTCGACATCGGCCCCGGCGCGGGCGAACACGGCGGAAAGGTCGTGCACTCCGGGTCCCTGAAGGAGCTGCTGGCCAACAAGGAGTCGATGACCGGGCAGTACCTGTCGGGGAAGAAGTCCATCCCGACGCCCGACATCCGCAGGCCCATGGACCCGTCCCGCCGTCTCACCGTGCACGGCGCCCGTGAGAACAACCTGCGCGACATCGACGTGTCGTTCCCGCTCGGGGTGCTCACGGCCGTCACCGGTGTCTCCGGATCGGGCAAGTCCACGCTGGTCAACGACATCCTCTACACGCACCTGGCCCGCGAGCTGAACGGCGCGAAGTCCGTGCCCGGCCGGCACACCCGGGTGGACGGTGACGACCTCGTCGACAAGGTCGTCCACGTCGACCAGTCGCCGATCGGCCGCACGCCCCGCTCGAACCCGGCGACGTACACCGGCGTCTTCGACCACGTGCGCAGGCTCTTCGCCGAGACGATGGAGGCGAAGGTCCGGGGCTACCTCCCCGGCCGGTTCTCCTTCAACGTCAAGGGCGGCCGCTGCGAGAACTGCTCCGGCGACGGCACCATCAAGATCGAGATGAACTTCCTGCCCGACGTGTACGTCCCGTGCGAGGTCTGCCACGGTGCGCGCTACAACCGGGAGACCCTGGAAGTCCACTACAAGGGCAAGTCCATCGCTGAGGTCCTGGACATGCCGATCGAGGAGGCCCTGGACTTCTTCGAGGCCGTCCCGACCATCGCCCGTCACCTGAGGACGCTCCACGAGGTCGGCCTCGGCTATGTCCGCCTCGGCCAGTCCGCGCCGACCCTCTCGGGCGGCGAGGCGCAGCGCGTCAAGCTCGCCTCCGAGCTCCAGAAGCGCTCCACCGGCCGTACGGTCTACGTCCTGGACGAGCCGACCACGGGTCTGCACTTCGAGGACATCTCCAAGCTGATCAAGGTGCTGTCCAACCTGGTCGACAAGGGCAACACCGTGATCGTCATCGAGCACAACCTGGACGTCATCAAGACGGCGGACTGGGTCGTCGACATGGGCCCGGAGGGCGGCAGCGGTGGTGGCCTCGTCATCGCCGAGGGAACCCCGGAAGAGGTCGCGGGCGTCCCGACGAGCCACACCGGCAAGTTCCTGCGGGACATCCTCGACGTGAACCGCATCAGCGACGCGGCCATCCCGGCGGCGCGGAGCCGGTCCAGGGCGGCCGCCAAGAAGACGGTCGCGGCGAAGGCGCCGGCGAAGAAGACGGCGACGGCGAAGACGGTCAAGACCGCGAACTCGACCCCGGTCAAGAAGACGGCCAAGGCCCGCAAGGCCTGAGCGACCAGGGCCCGCAAGGCCTGAGACGTCGGTGTGGCGGGCCGCTCCGGAGCTTCCGGGGCGGCCCGCGACGGCCGTTCGAGGCGGCACGGCGCGGGGGGAGGGCCGGCGCCCGAGGCTTGTCTTTTCGGATCCTGCCGGGCCCCGTCCCCAGGACACTCCTTAGCTGTCCATCTCCGACGCGTACGGCGGCTCCGCCCCCGCGCGCGAGCAGGTCACCGCGGCCGCCCGCGCCGCGTACGACAGCAGGTCCCGCCAGGCCGATGCGTCCAGGGCGCCGGCGTCACGTCCCGCCAGCCCGTGCAGCAGCGCCGCGTTCACCGTGTCGCCCGCGCCGATCGTGTCCACGACGCGCACCGGGGCCGCTGTCACCGTCACCGTCACCTGCCGGGTCACCACCGTCAGCCCCGCCGCGCCCCGTGTCAGCACCACCGCAGACGGGCCCCTGGTGAGCCACTCCTCGGGTGAGCCGCCCAGCCACCGCGCGTCCTCCTCGGACAGCTTCAGCAGCGACACGGACGGCAGCCAGCTCCTGAACCGCGTCCGGTACGCCTCCGCGTCCGGGATGAGGCCCGGCCGGACATTGGGATCGAGCAGGGTGAAGACCCCGCGCCCGGACTCCCGCCGCAGCAGTGCCTCGTACGCGCTCGCCCCCGGCTCCAGCACCAGCGAGCACGTGCCGAACGCCATTGACTCCACGCCCTCCGGGAGCCGCTCCGGCAGTGCGAAGCGGCGGTCGGCCGTGCCCTCGGCGTAGAAGCCGTAGCCCGCTGAACCGTCCACGCCGACCGAGGCGACCGCCAGTGTCGTCGGCTCCGGGCCGCGCTGGACGAGGGAGGTCGCCACGCCCGCCGCCCGCAGACCGCCCACCAGCGCCTGCCCAAAGGCATCCGTGGAGACGCGGGAGCAGAAGGCCACCTCGGCGCCGAGGCGGCCGAGCGCCACCGCCGTGTTGTAGGGGCCGCCGCCGAGCCTGGGCACCAGCGGCGGCAGGGGAGCGGCGGACGCCCCCTGCGGGACCAGATCGATCAAGGACTCACCGGCGACGACGATCACGAGCGTGAACGTAGCCCATCGCTCCGGGGCGGAACAGCCCCGCCCCGAGCGCCGCCGTCACCCGCCGGTATCGTCGACGGGGTCACCTCGAAGCGGCGGGCACCTCGCCGCCGCTGACACCCGACAACCGATCCGTACCGTGGAGCTCACATGTCCGGCCAGTCGCCCGCCCGCCGTACCGTGCTGAAAGGCGCAGCCCTCGCCGGAGCGGCCGGGCTGGGCGTCGCCGCCTGCTCCACCGACTCCAAGCTGGGCCATGCCCAGACGCCCACGCCGACCGCGCCGGTGACCCTCGGCGCCCCGGACGAGGTCCCGGTCGGCGGCGCGAAGCTCTACGCCGAGCAGCGTGTGGTGGTGAGCTGCCCGGCGAAGGGCCAGTACAAGGCCTTCAGCGCCCAGTGCACGCACGCGGGCTGCCTCCTCGACAAGGTCGAGGGCACGGAGGGGAACTGCCCCTGCCACGGCAGCCGCTTCGACGTCACCACCGGCAAGGCGCTGCACGGCCCGGCGACCGTGCCGTTGCCCGAGGTCCCGGTCGTCGTCAAGGACGGCAAGCTGGTGGCCGGCCCGGACGCGTAGCCGCCGTCGCCCGGCGCCTGGAGCAGACGCCGCCCAGGCCTTCACGCCAGGTCTTCACCCTCCGGCCTTCACCGCCAGGTCTTCCCTCGGGCCTTCACTCCCAGGCCCAGTCGATCCCCAGGATTCCCGGTCGTACGCCCTGCTCCACCAGGTGCACGGTGCGGTGCCGACCACTGAGCGTCAGGTCGGCGCGGGCGCCGCGCGGTGCCCCCGCCGACACCTGCGCGAAGCGCCGGCACCGCACCGGTAGCGCCGTCTCGTCGAACCTGACCTGCAGCACGTACTGGCCGCCCGCGAAGCTGAACCCGCGCACGTACTCCGTGCTCGCCCCGGCCGTCCCGTCCTCGAAGCCGTACGAGAAGAGAAAGGTCTCCCCGGCCCGCAGCCGGGCGTCGAAGAGCAGCTCCGCGACGACGACCCCGGTCTCGCCGTGTCGGCGGACCCGGCCGGTCCGGCAGTTCTCCACGGCCCGCACCTCCACCCGCGACGGGTCGCAGCCCGGGTCCCCGTGGTGGATGGCGAGGTAGCGGTCGACGCCGTCCCGGTGGGCGCGCACCAGATGCTGCGATTCGCGTCCCACTAGCTCGCGCCGCGCCCCGATCCGTACCCGCTCCTGGTGGCCCACCGTGTGCAGCCCGCCGTCCACCGGGGACTCCAGCTCGGCGAGGAGCTGCTCGACGGCGCCCGACGCCTCCACCAAGGAGCGGTACGAACGGGTCGCGGGCCGCTCCACCTCGGGGCGCCCGCCCTCCCCGGTGAGCAGCCGCAGCAGCGAGTTCTCGGGGAGCTGGAGCACCTCCTCAAGGGCGCGCACGGCCTTCAGGGACTCGGGCCGCTGGGGGCGCCGGGCGCCCTGCTGCCAGTAACTCAGGCTGGTCACCCCCACCTTGACGCCCCGGTGCGCCAGATGGTGCTGGACCCGCTGGAGGGGGAGCCCGCGCGCCGCCAGCGCCGTGCGCAGCGCCAGATGGAACGGCCCGGTGTGCAGGACCTGCACCAGATCGGCCTCGGTGTGCCCCATGGGGACTCCTCAGTGAACGTTCACGACTGGCCGGCGTGACGCTGCGCCGCTGAGGGTGGTGGTGCAGGTGAGCCGGGGGTGACTGTTCACACGGTGGTTGAACCGTTCACAGTGTGATGTCACCCAGCATTGAAGCGTGTTGACCTGCTCCCGACAACGCCTGATGCTCCTCACCAGCGTCCGGACGCGCTCCTCCACCCCCACACCCCCCGCTTCGGGAGGAACGCGATGCGCAAGAGAACAGACCGACCAGGAGGGCTTTCCCTCGCGGCGCTGCTCGCCGTGGCCCTCTTCACCCTGCCGACCGCCACGGCAACCGCCGCCACCTCGGGCGCCGCCGCCACCCACGGCGTCGCCACCCCGTCCTCGGACACCCCGTCCGCAGCCACCACCCGCACCGCCGCCGGCCCGGCGACCGACGGCATGTCCGCCCTCGCCTACAAGCGCCTCGACATCACCATGCAGGCCCAGCAGAAGACCAACTGGTGCTGGGCTGCCGCCGGAAACACCATCGCCACCTGGTTCGGCCGCGGTTACACCCAGAACCAGTTCTGCAACGCCGCCTTCAACCGCCAGCAGGGCTCCGAGTGCCCCAACAACCAGGCCACCCTCGGCAATGTGCAGAACGGCCTCAGCTGGGCGGGCATCAGCCCCGGCTCGTACGTCACCGGCTGGCTGCGCTACTCGACCGTGCAGACCGAGATCAACAACAACCGCCCCGTCGAGACCCGCATCCAATGGTCGAGCGGAGGCGGCCACATGCACGTGATCTACGGCTACGACGACGCCAACAGCTGGGTCTACTGGGGCGACCCCTGGCCCTCCAGCGACCGCTACAACTGGGCCTCCCACGCCTGGTACGTCGACAACAACTCCTTCTCCTGGACCCACTCGCTCTACCGGATAGGGGCGTGAGCGCGATGACCGGACGTTCCGCAGCCGGCGCCGCCGCGGTCGCCGCCGTACTCCTCGGCCTCGCCGCCCCGGCCGCCGCCGCGGCCGCACCCCCGCCCGCCCCCACGCCCCAGGCCGCGTCAAGCGCGCCCGAGGTGCTGGACACCCTCTCCCGGTTCTTCGCCCGCGACGGCGCGGTGGCCAGGGCCGCCGCCCGTCCCCGCATCGAGGGCGCGACGGTCCCGGTGCGCTTCCTCTCCGCGGACTTCGTCGCGGGAAAGCCCGGTGCGCCCGTCGCCGAGCTGCAGTTCTACGCCGCCGGGGCCGTGTCGTCGGACGGACAGCGGGCGTCGGTCTGGACCGCCCGGCAGGGCGCCGGATGGCAGGTGGTGAACATCGCCACCGGCGACGACGAGACGCGCTACGCGGCCCAGGGCGCCCGCAGGCTCCCCGGCGGGACGGTCTTCCGCGAGCCCCAGATCGACGCCTGGTACGTCCACAAGGGAGCGAAGGTGCTCCCGCTGGACGAGGACGCCGTCCGCGCAGTGGGCGCCAGCGGCACCACCCTCACCGCCTACCGGGCCAGGGTGACCAAGGCGTACGCCGACAAGCTCCCCGGCTCCGCGTACGCGAAGAAGGGCACGGCGGGCGGCTACGACCGGCCGGACCCCGCGACCGCCCCGGCGGTCACCCTCGCCTCGGTCACCGCCGGCGCGGGCGCCGTCGTCGCCCTCGCCCTGATCACGGCCGCCGCTCGGCGCCGCCGCACCGCCTCGCCGAGCTGACCCGAGCCCGGGCGGGGCGCCCCCACCCCACCGGGACCGTTCCGGGGGGCGCCCCGCCCGGCACACCGCCGGCGCCCGGCACGGCGGCCGCGACTCCCCTCGCGGCCCGCCGTCCGGGCGGCCGGCCCCCATCCGTCCCGGCCGCCTGCTCCCACCCATCCCACCCGAGGTGTCAGCCCTCGCAAGTAGGGTGTGGGACATGGCAGACCCCTCCAGCTACCGCCCCAAGCCGGGACAGATCCCCGACTCGCCGGGGGTCTACAAATTCCGTGACGAGCACCGCCGGGTGATCTACGTCGGGAAGGCGAAGTCCCTGCGCCAGCGGCTCGCCAACTACTTCCAGGACCTGGCGGGCCTGCACCCGCGCACGCGCACGATGGTCACCACCGCCGCGTCCGTGGAGTGGACCGTGGTGTCCACCGAGGTCGAGGCGCTCCAGCTCGAGTACTCCTGGATCAAGGAGTTCGACCCCCGGTTCAACGTCAAGTACCGCGACGACAAGAGCTACCCCTACCTCGCGGTCACGCTGAACGAGGAGTTTCCCCGCGTCCAGGTCATGCGCGGCCACAAGAAGAAGGGCGTGCGGTACTTCGGGCCGTACGGCCACGCCTGGGCGATCCGCGAGACCGTCGATCTGATGCTGCGCGTCTTCCCCGTCCGTACGTGCTCCGCCGGGGTGTTCAAGAACGCCGCCCGCACCGGACGCCCCTGCCTCCTCGGCTACATCGGCAAGTGCTCGGCGCCCTGTGTCGGCCGGGTCAGCCCCGAGGAGCACCGCGAACTGGCCGAGGAGTTCTGCGACTTCATGGCCGGCCGCACCGGCACGTACATCCGCCGCCTGGAGAAGGACATGATGGCGGCCGCCGAGGAGATGGAGTACGAGCGGGCGGCCCGGCTCCGCGACGACATAGGGGCCCTCAAGCGGGCCATGGAGAAGAGCGCCGTGGTCCTCGCCGACGCCACCGACGCCGACCTGATCGCCGTAGCCGAGGACGAGCTCGAAGCCGCCGTGCAGATCTTCCACGTCCGCGGCGGCCGGGTGCGCGGCCAGCGCGGCTGGGTCACCGACAAGGTCGAGGCGGTCGACACTGCGGGCCTGGTCGAGCACGCCCTCCAGCAGCTGTACGGCGAGGAGAGCGGCGACGCGGTCCCCAAGGAGGTCCTCGTCCCGGCGCTCCCCGAGGACGCCGACGCCGTCACCCAGTGGCTCACCGGCCGCCGCGGCTCCCTCGTGTCCCTGCGCATCCCGCAGCGCGGCGACAAGAAGGACCTGATGGCGACCGTCGCGCGCAACGCGCAGCAGGCACTCGTGCTGCACAAGACCAAGCGGGCCAGCGACCTCACCACCCGCTCCCGCGCCCTCGAGGAGATCGCGGACGCCCTCGCCCTGGACTCGGCGCCGCTGCGCATCGAATGCTTCGACATCTCGCACCTCCAGGGCGAGGACGTCGTCGCGTCCATGGTCGTCTTCGAGGACGGGCTGCCCCGCAAGAGCGAGTACCGGCGCTTCCAGATCAAGGGCTTCGAGGGCCAGGACGACGTCCGCTCGATGCACGAGGTGCTCACCCGCCGCTTCAAGCGCTACATCGCCGAGAAGGAGAAGACCGGCGAATGGGGTCTCCCCGCCGAAGGCAGGGGACGGACGGCCGAGGACGGCGAGGAGGCCGGTGAGCTCTCCCTCGGCGGCGAGGTGCCGGCCGGACCGCTGGAGGACGACGGCAGACCGAAGCGGTTCGCGTACCCGCCGCAGCTCGTCGTGGTCGACGGCGGGCAGCCCCAGGTGGCCGCCGCCCAGCGCGCCCTGGACGAGCTCGGCATCGACGACATCGCCGTCTGCGGTCTCGCCAAGCGCCTGGAGGAGGTCTGGCTCCCGGGCGACGACGACCCGGTCGTCCTGCCCCGCTCCAGCGAGGGGCTGTATCTGCTCCAGCGGGTCCGTGACACGGCTCACGACTTCGCCATCCGCTACCAGCGCACCAAACGCCACAAGCGCCTGCGGACGAGCCCCCTGGACGCGATCCCCGGCCTCGGCGACACCCGCAAGCGGGCGCTCATCAAGCATTTCGGCTCGGTGAAGCGCCTGAGGCAGGCGACAATCGAGCAGATCTGTGAGGTCCCGGGCATGGGCCGCAAGACGGCCGAGGCCGTGGCCGTGGCTCTCGCACAGGCGGCCCCGGCCGCGCCCGCCGTGAATACGGCAACAGGAGAGATCATTGAAGACGACGGGGGCAGCACAGCATGACTGAGCACGACCGAGAAGACGGAGCAGGAGACGTGAGTACGGGCACGAAGGAGGCCGGTGGGGCCGCCGAGGCGGCCATCCCCGAGCTGGTGATCATCTCCGGCATGTCGGGCGCGGGTCGCAGCACCGCGGCGAAGTGCCTGGAGGACCTCGGCTGGTTCGTCGTCGACAACCTGCCGCCCGCGCTGATCCCCACCATGGTGGAGCTCGGCGCCCGCTCCCAGGGCAATGTCGCCCGGATCGCCGTCGTCGTGGACGTCCGCGGCCGGCGCTTCTTCGACAACCTCAGGGAGTCCCTCGCGGACCTCGAGTCCAAGCAGGTCACCCGGCGCATCGTCTTCCTGGAGTCGTCCGACGAGGCGCTGGTCAGGCGCTTCGAGTCGGTCCGCCGCCCGCACCCCCTGCAGGGCGACGGCCGGATCGTGGACGGCATCGCCGCCGAGCGCGACCTGCTGCGCGAGCTGCGCGGCGACGCCGACCTGGTGATCGACACGTCCAGCCTCAACGTCCACGAGCTGCGCGCCAAGATGGACGCCCAGTTCGCCGGCGACGAGGAGCCGGAGCTTCGGGCCACCGTCATGTCCTTCGGCTTCAAGTACGGCCTGCCCGTCGACGCGGACCTCGTCGTCGACATGCGGTTCCTGCCCAATCCCCACTGGGTCCCCGAGCTGCGCCCCTTCACCGGGCTCAACGAGGAGGTCTCGGCGTACGTCTTCAACCAGCCGGGCGCCAAGGAGTTCCTGGACCGCTACACCGAACTGCTCCAGCTGATCGCCGCGGGCTACCGCCGCGAGGGCAAGCGGTACGTGACGATCGCCGTCGGCTGTACGGGCGGCAAGCACCGCTCCGTCGCCACCTCCGAGAAGCTCGCCGCCCGGCTCGCGTCGGAAGGGGTCGAGACCGTCGTCGTCCACCGGGACATGGGGCGCGAGTGAAGCCGTACCGCCGGCGTACGAGCACCCTCTCGGTCCGTACGCTCCGCAGGCGCGGCGCCCAGCCCAAGGTCGTCGCGCTCGGCGGCGGCATGGGCCTGTCGGCCTCGCTCGCCGCGCTGCGCCGCATCACCGGCGACCTGACCGCCGTGGTCACGGTCGCCGACGACGGGGGCTCCAGCGGCCGGCTCCGGGAGGAGCTCGGTGTCCTGCCCCCCGGCGACCTGCGCAAGGCCCTCGCCGCGCTGTGCGGCGACGACGACTGGGGCCAGACCTGGGCCAGGGTCATCCAGCACCGCTTCCAGTCCCAGGGCGACCTGCACGAGCACGCGGTCGGCAATCTGCTGATCGTGGCCCTCTGGGAGCAGCTGGGCGACCATGTGCAGGCCCTGGACCTGGTCGGCAGGCTTCTCGGCGCGCACGGCCGGGTGCTGCCGATGTCCGCCGTGCCGCTGGAGCTCCAGGCCCTGGTCAGGGGCCATGACCCGGCGCGCCCGGACGACCTCGACACGGTCCGGGGACAGGCGACGGTCGCGCTCACCCCCGGCGAGGTGCAGTCCGTGCACCTGGTGCCGAACGACCCGCCCGCCGTACCCGAGGCCGTCGCCGCGGTCCTCGACGCGGACTGGGTGGTCCTCGGCCCGGGTTCCTGGTTCTCGTCGGTGATCCCGCACCTGCTCGTCCCCGAGCTGCTCGACGCGCTCGTGGAGACGAAGGCCCGCCGGGTGCTGTCCCTGAACCTCGCGCCGCAGCCCGGAGAAACCGAGGGGTTCTCTCCGCAGCGTCATTTGGAGGTTTTGGGGCGACACGCCCCTAAACTCGCCCTGGACGTGGTGTTGGCCGACGAGGCCGCCGTGCCCGACCGCGAGTCCCTCATAGACGCTGCCAAGCGGCTCGGCGCCGCGGTCGAGCTGGCGCCGGTCGCCCGGTCCGACGGCTTCCCGAAGCACGACCCGGAGCTGTTGGCCGCCGCGTACGACCGTATTTTTCGGATGCATGGAAGGATCGGCCCATGGCGATGACGGCAGCGGTGAAGGACGAGATCTCCCGGCTCCCCGTCACCCGGACCTGCTGCAGAAAGGCGGAGGTCTCGTCGATCCTGCGGTTCGCGGGCGGGCTGCACCTGGTGAGCGGCCGCATCGTGATCGAAGCGGAGCTGGACACCGCGATGGCGGCCCGCCGCCTCAAGCGCGACATTCTGGAGATCTTCGGGCACAGCTCGGAGCTGATCGTGATGGCCCCCGGCGGCCTGCGGCGCGGCTCCCGCTTCGTGGTACGGGTGGTGGCGGGCGGTGACCAGCTGGCCCGGCAGACCGGACTGGTCGACGGCCGCGGCCGCCCGATCCGCGGGCTTCCCCCGCAGGTCGTCTCGGGCGCCACGTGCGACGCGGAGGCCGCGTGGCGCGGCGCGTTCCTGGCCCACGGCTCGCTGACCGAGCCGGGCCGCTCGTCCTCGCTCGAGGTCACCTGCCCCGGCCCGGAGGCGGCGCTCGCCCTCGTCGGCGCGGCCCGCAGGCTGTCGATCCCGGCGAAGGCCCGTGAGGTGCGGGGCGTGGACCGCGTGGTCGTACGGGACGGGGACGCGATCGGCGCGCTGCTGACCCGGCTCGGTGCGCACGACTCGGTGCTGGCCTGGGAGGAGCGGCGGATGCGCCGCGAGGTCCGTGCCACCGCCAACCGCCTCGCCAACTTCGACGACGCCAACCTGCGCCGCTCGGCGCGGGCGGCGGTCGCCGCGGGCGCGCGGGTGCAGCGTGCCCTGGAAATCCTCGCGGACGAGGTGCCCGAGCACCTCGCGGCCGCGGGCCGGCTGCGGATGGAGCACAAGCAGGCGTCCCTGGAGGAACTGGGCGCGCTCGCGGACCCGCCGCTGACGAAGGACGCGGTCGCCGGCCGTATCCGCCGCCTCCTCGCGATGGCCGACAAGCGGGCCCAGGACCTCGGCATCCCCGGCACGGAGTCCAACCTCACGGAGGAACTGGACGACAGCCTGGTCGGCTGAGGAGGACGCCGACGCCGCAGAGGGGGCTCTCCGTGCCGGAGGGCTCCCTCTCCTCCAAGGCCCTCCGGCATGGAACGCCCGTTGGCCGCACCGCTCAACTCGCCCCGTCGCGCTCCCACTTGACGTGCCGTGCACGGGGTCCTGACACCCTGTTCGCGGCCTTGACATGATCATGGACTGTCAAGAGCCTGGCGTCTGTCCACTCACGTGGCACACAACAGCAAGGGGGGCTCATGAGACGCAGAGCGAGATCGATCCTCGCCGCGGCTTCACTGCTGATCGCCGGACTCGCGGCGGCACCCGCCGCCGGTGCCCAGCAGAGCAACGACGACGGGGGCGGCGACGGCCTCTCCGTATGGCGGGCGCAGGTCGGCAAGGAGCAGGTGCCGCTGCTGCTCGAGGCCGGGACCGACGGGCACGAGCTGAGCGAGCGGGTACCCGCGACCGGCACCGCCACCGTCGAGCTGTATCTGACCGACGAGCAGGCCGGGCAGCTGCGCGCCAAGGGGCTCCGCCTGTCCGAGCACTCCCTCTCCACCGGGGCCGAGAAGCGCGTGGCCGCCGCCGGTGACGGCGTCTTCCGCCCGTACAGCGGCGAGAGCGGCCTCAAGCGGGAGATCCTCGCGACCGCGCAGGCCAACCCCGGCCTCACCAAGGTCGTCAGCATCGGCAAGACCCTCAAGGGCCAGGACATCCTCGCGCTCAAGCTCAGCAAGGGCGCCAAGAAGTCCAGGGACGGCTCCAAGCCCGCCACGCTCTACATGTCCAACCAGCACGCCCGCGAGTGGATCACCCCCGAGATGACCCGCCGGCTGATGCACTACTACCTGGCCAACTACGGCAAGGACCAGCGCGTCACCAGGATCGTCGACTCCACCGAGCTGTGGTTCGTGCTCTCCGCCAACCCGGACGGCTACGACTACACCCACTCCCCGGACGGCGATCGCCAGTGGCGCAAGAACCTCCACGACAACAACGGCGACGGGAAGATCACGCCCGGGGACGGCGTCGACCTCAACCGCAACTTCGCCTACAAGTGGGGCTACGACAACGAGGGTTCGTCCCCCGACCCGGCCGATGAGACCTTCCGCGGCACGGGCCCGATGTCCGAGCCCGAGACGAAGGCCCTGGACGCCTTCCAGAAACGCATCGGCTTCCAGTACGGCGTCAACTACCACTCCGCCGCCCAGCTCCTGCTGTACGGCGTCGGCTGGCAGGTCGCCACCGACACCCCCGACGACGTGGCGCTCAAGGCCCTGGCCGGCACCCCGCAGAAGTCCGCCGTCCCCGGCTACCGCCCGCAGGTCTCCTCCGAGCTCTACACGACCAACGGCGAGGCCGACGGCCACGCGGCCAACGTCAACGGGATGCAGATGTTCACCCCGGAGATGTCGACCTGTGCCACCGCGTCCAGGATCGATCCCGACGACGCCTGGAACCCGGCCGACTGCGAGTCCGTGTTCACCTTCCCGGACGACGAGAAGCTGATCCAGCAGGAGTTCGCGAAGAACGTCCCCTTCGCCCTCGCCGTCGCCGAGTCCTCCGCCCACCCGGACAGGCCCGTCTCCACGACCGGCGTCGAGGCCCCCGACTTCACGCCGGACGCCTTCACCACCTCCTACGCGCGCGGCGAGCAGACGGTCTCCGTCACCGCCCGCAGGTCGCTGCGCGACAAGGAGCTCAAGTACCGCGTCAACGGTGGCCGGACGCACGACGAGGACCTCGAGGCATGGAAGGGCGGCGAGACGTACGGCGGCGACGACAACCTCTACTTCGACGAGTACCGCGCCGAGGTCGGGGAAACCCGGCCCGGCGACAAGGTCGAGGTCTGGTTCACGGCCCGCACCCGTGACGGCCGGCGCACCTCGTCGACGCCGTTCACCTACACGGTCGCCGAGCGGCCGCGCGCCGACACCCTGGTCCTCGCCGAGGAGGGCGGCACCACCGCCGCCCTGCACACCGCCGCGTACGCCAAGGCCCTCGCCGACAACGGCCGTAGGGCCGCCGTCTGGGACACCGCGACACAGGGCGTCCCGCACCCGCTCGGCGTCCTGAGCCACTTCAGGACCGTCGTCTGGTACACCGGCGCCAACCGCCCCTCCGTCGGGAACACCCTCGCCGTGCGCGACTTCGTCAACGAGGGCGGCAAGCTGATCAACGCGGGTGAGCAGGCCGGCGGTCTGGTCGACCTCGGCGGCGCGCTCTCCAACGACTTCGCCCAGTACTACCTCGGTGCCTACAACAGGGCCGGGCTCAAGTCCCCGCCGTCCTTCGCGGGGTCGGGTCCCTTCGCGGGCACCACCGCCGCCCTCGGCCCGGTGGCGGACAACCCGCTGGACAACGCCGGCGCGTACACGGTCACCTCCGACACCCTGAAGCCGGAGCGGTTCCCGCAGTTCCGCAGCTCCTCCGCGGGCGACTACCCCGGCTTCCCCACTCCCTTCGAGCCCTACGAGGGGCAGTACTTCGGCGCGGCCCGCCACGCCGACGACGCCTGGATGCGGCTCGGCCGGACGGTCGATCTGACCGGCGTCGACGCCTCGGCGAAGCCGTCCCTGAGCTTCCGGGTCAGCTACGACACCGAGGAGGGCTACGACAACCTGGTCGTCGAGGCGCACACGGTCGGCCAGGAGGACTGGACGACCCTGCCCGACTCCAACGGCGGCACCTCCGCGACCCCGCCCGCCGACTGCTCCGAGGGCTACTACGTCCGCGGTCACCCCTTCCTCGCGCACTACCTGACCGTCGGCGAGGACGACTGCGCGGCCACCGGCACGAGCGGCGCCTGGAACGCCTTCACCGGCGCCTCCAACGGCTGGCAGCAGGCCTCCATGGACCTGAGTGCCTACGCGGGCAAAAAGGTCGAGCTGTCGATCTCCTACATCTCCGACCCCGGCACCGGCGGGACGGGCGCCTTCGTCGACGGCACCAAGCTGGTCGTCGGCGGCACCGACCGGGACAGCGAGGGCTTCGAGACCTCGCTCGGCGCGTGGACCGTTCCCGGCCCGCCCGCCGGCAGCCCCGGGAACGCCGGGGACTGGGCCCGCTCGCCGGGACTCTTCCACTCCCAGGCCGCCGTCACCACCCGTGACACGGTGCTCCTCGGCTTCGGTCTGGAGCACGTACCGGGCGCCGCGGACCGGAAGCGGCTCGTCGGAAAAGCGCTCGCCACCCTGCGCCGATAACGCACAGTAGTCGAACTGAGAGACCCCCGATGGCCTGTACCCGCTGGTAGGTACGGGCCATCGGCCATTCGGGGCGTATATGGCTCCGCTTCGATGTCACTCATGGGCGTCGGGAGAGGTAGGGTCATAAGCGGTCGGGGACATCCCATACAACTCGCCGGCGTCGAAAACCGGCGTACCAACGAGGAGATCGGTTTCGTGACGATCCGCGTAGGCATCAACGGCTTTGGCCGCATCGGTCGTAACTACTTCCGCGCGCTGCTGGAGCAGGGTGCTGACATCGAGATCGTGGCTGTCAACGACCTGGGTGACACCGCCACGACGGCTCACCTTCTGAAGTACGACACCATTCTGGGTCGTCTCAAGGCCGAGGTCACCCACACCGCCGACACGATCACGGTCGACGGCCACACCATCAAGGTCCTCTCCGAGCGCAACCCGGCCGACATCCCCTGGGGTGAGCTGGGCGTCGACATCGTCGTCGAGTCGACCGGCATCTTCACCAAGAAGGCCGACGCAGAGAAGCACATCGCCGGTGGCGCCAAGAAGGTCCTCATCTCGGCTCCGGCCAAGGACGAGGACATCACCATCGTGATGGGCGTCAACCAGGACAAGTACGACGCGGCCAACCACCACGTCATCTCCAACGCCTCCTGCACCACGAACTGTGTGGCGCCGATGGCCAAGGTTCTCGACGAGAACTTCGGCATCGTCAAGGGCCTGATGACGACGGTCCACGCGTACACCAACGACCAGCGCATCCTCGACTTCCCGCACTCGGACCTGCGCCGCGCCCGCGCCGCCGCCGAGAACATCATTCCGACCACGACCGGTGCCGCGAAGGCCACCGCCCTGGTCCTGCCGAAGCTCAAGGGCAAGCTCGACGGCATCGCGATGCGCGTGCCGGTCCCGACCGGTTCGGCCACCGACCTGGTCGTCGAGCTGGAGCGCGAGGTCACCAAGGACGAGGTCAACGCCGCGTTCAAGAAGGCCTCCGAGGGCGAGCTCCAGGGCATCCTGGCGTACACCGAGGACCAGATCGTCTCCTCGGACATCGTCAGCGACCCGGCGTCCTGCACCTTCGACTCCTCCCTGACCATGGTCCAGGAAGGCAAGTCGGTCAAGATCCTCGGCTGGTACGACAACGAGTGGGGCTACTCCAACCGTCTCGTCGACCTCACCGCCTTCGTCGGCGGCCAGCTCTAGTCCACTTAGGGCAGGCACCTCGATGTGAGCCCAGGGCTCGGACAGCGCAATGACGCGCTGATCGGGCCCTGTCGCTTGTCTCGACCTTCTGATCTTCCTAGGAGACCGTACAGATGAAGACGATCGACGAGCTTCTCGCCGAAGGCGTCGCCGGTAAGCGGGTATTCGTCCGCGCCGACCTCAATGTGCCGCTCGACGGCACCACGATCACCGACGACGGCCGCATCCGCGCCGTCCGGCCCACCGTCGCCAAGCTCGCCGAGGCCGGCGCACGCGTGATCGTCGCCTCGCACCTCGGCCGCCCCAAGGGCGCGCCGGACCCGGCCTTCTCCCTCGCTCCGGCCGCCGCCCGCCTCGGCGAACTGCTGGGTGCCGACGTGGCGTTCGCGACCGACACGGTCGGCGAGTCCGCCAAGGCCGTCGTCGCGGGCCTCTCCGACGGCCAGGTGGCCGTCCTCGAGAACCTCCGCTTCAACGCCGGGGAGACGTCCAAGGACGACGCCGAGCGCGGCGCGTTCGCGGACAGCCTCGCCGAGCTGGCCGATGTGTACGTCGGCGACGGCTTCGGCGCCGTGCACCGCAAGCACGCCTCGGTCTTCGACCTCCCGGCGCGGCTCCCGCACGCCGCCGGCTACCTCATCGCCACCGAGGTTGCCGTCCTGAAGAAGCTCACCGACGACGTCAAGCGTCCGTACGTGGTCGTCCTCGGCGGCGCCAAGGTCTCCGACAAGCTCGCCGTCATCGACGAGCTGCTCGGCAAGGCCGACCGCCTCCTCATCGGCGGCGGCATGGCGTACACCTTCCTCAAGGCCAAGGGCTACGAGGTCGGCATCTCCCTCCTCCAGGAGGACCAGCTGCCGAAGGTCAAGGAGTACATGGAACGCGCGGAGAAGACCGGCGTCGAGCTGGTGCTCCCGATCGACGTCCTGGTCTCCTCGGACTTCCCCGACCTGAAGACCAAGGCCCCCGCCGACTTCGAGATCGTCGACGCGGACAAGATCCCGGCGACGAAGGAGGGCCTGGACATCGGCCCGAAGACGCGTGAGCTGTACGCGTCCAAGATCGCCGACGCCGAGACCGTCTTCTGGAACGGTCCGGTGGGTGTCTTCGAGCACCCCGACTACGCGGGCGGCACCACCGCCATCGCGCAGGCGCTCCTCGAAAGCAGCGCGTACACCGTCGTCGGTGGCGGCGACTCGGCCGCGGCCGTGCGCACGCTCGGCTTCGACGAGAACGCTTTCGGACATATTTCGACCGGCGGTGGCGCCAGCCTCGAATACCTCGAGGGCAAGACGCTCCCCGGCCTCGCCGCACTGGAGGACTGAACAAAAGTGACTGTTTCTGCCCAGGGGCGCACCCCGCTGATGGCGGGCAACTGGAAGATGAACCTCAACCACCTCGAGGCCATCGCGCACGTCCAGAAGCTCGCCTTCGCGCTCGCCGACAAGGACTACGACGCCGTCGAGGTCGCCGTCCTGCCGCCCTTCACCGACCTGCGGTCCGTCCAGACCCTGGTCGACGGCGACAAGCTCAAGATCAAGTACGGTGCCCAGGACGTCTCGGAGCACGACTCCGGCGCGTACACCGGCGAGATCTCGGGCGCGATGCTCGCCAAGCTGAAGTGCACGTACGTGGCCGTGGGCCACAGCGAGCGCCGCCAGTACCACGCCGAGACCGACGAGATCTGCAACGCCAAGGTCAAGGCCGCGTACAAGCACGGTCTGACCCCGATCCTCTGCGTCGGCGAGGGCCTGGACATCCGCAAGGCCGGCAACCAGGTCGCGTACACGCTCGCGCAGCTCGACGGCGGCCTGAAGGACGTCCCGGCCGAGCAGGCCGAGTCGATCGTCATCGCCTACGAGCCCGTGTGGGCCATCGGTACGGGCGAGGTCGCGACCCCGGAGGACGCGCAGGAGGTCTGCGGAGCGATCCGTGGCCGTCTCGCGGAGCTGTACTCCCAGGAGCTGGCCGACAAGGTCCGCATCCAGTACGGCGGCTCGGTCAAGTCCGGCAACGTGGCCGCGATCATGGCGCAGCCCGACGTGGACGGCGCCCTGGTGGGCGGCGCCGCGCTGGACGCCGACGAGTTCGTCAAGATCGTCCGCTTCCGCGACCAGTGAGTATGCGGTAGGGCGGATCCGTCGTACCCTTGCGGGGGCCTGAGGCTCACAATGTCCATACGCGGCCCTGCCGCGTGGTGAGCCCGGGCCCCCGCGTCCGTGAGAAGTCCGAGAGATTGCCAGGAAGTAGGGTCCAGCCGTGGTTATGGGGTTCTCGATCGCCCTGATCATCTTCAGCGCGCTGATGATGCTGCTGGTGCTGATGCACAAGGGGAAGGGTGGCGGCCTCTCCGACATGTTCGGTGGCGGAATGCAGTCGTCCGTCGGTGGCTCCTCGGTCGCCGAGCGCAACCTCGACCGCATCACCATCGTGGTCGGTCTGTTGTGGTTCGCGTGCATTGTCGTACTTGCTCTGCTGATGAAGCTGGACAGCTGAGCAGTGGTTGTCGCGTCCCTCGGTGGGGTGTAACTCCTATCGCTGGACGCGCGTTGGGCCTTACGTAGACTGGGGCATCTTCGAGCACCATCACGCAGGGAGTTACGACCGTGGCAAGTGGCAACGCGATCCGGGGAAGCCGGGTCGGAGCGGGGCCGATGGGTGAGGCAGAGCGGGGCGAGTCCGCGCCGCGCCTCCGCATCTCCTTCTGGTGCTCGAACGGGCACGAGACGCAGCCGAGCTTCGCCAGCGACGCGCAGGTCCCGGAGACGTGGGACTGCCCGCGCTGTGGGTTCCCGGCCGGCCAGGACCGGGACAACCCGCCGGACCCGCCGCGCACCGAGCCGTACAAGACGCATCTCGCGTATGTGCGCGAGCGGCGCAGCGACGCGGACGGTGAGGCGATTCTCGCCGAGGCGCTCGCCAAACTGCGCGGCGAAATCTGAGAAGTGGACGAACGGGCCCCGCCCGCGAAGTGAATTCGCGGCCGGGGCCGTTCTCGTCGGCCCACCCACTGACCTGTTCACGCTCGCCCTCGCATCGTGCGCTCCCCTGATCAATTAGGTTGGAGTGGCAGCGGGGCAAGCAGGCAGGTTAGAGAAGAAGTGGGCGATGTCCGAGATGACTACAGAAGGCCGTTCCAGGCTCAACCAGCTGCCCGAGTGGGCCGCACTCGGCAAGCACCGTGAACAGCTGGGGCAGACGCGTCTGCGGGAGCTGTTCGCCGCCGACGCGCAGCGCGGCACGCGGTACACGCTGCGGGTCGCCGATCTGTATCTCGACTATTCCAAGCACCTGGTGACCGATGAGACCCTCACGCTGCTGCGCGAGCTGGCCGCCGCCACGGGCGTGGCGGAGCTGCGGGACGCGATGTTCCGGGGCGAGCGGATCAACACCACCGAGAACCGTGCCGTCCTGCACACCGCGCTGCGCGCCCCGCGCGACGCGGTGATCGAGGTCGACGGGGAGAACGTCGTCCCGGCCGTGCACGCCGTCCTCGACAAGATGACCGCCTTCTCCGAGCGCGTCCGCTCCGGCGAGTGGACCGGCCACACCGGCAAGCCGATCAAGAACATCGTCAACATCGGCATCGGTGGCTCCGACCTCGGTCCGGCGATGGCGTACGAGGCGCTGCGCGCCTACACCCGGCGTGATCTGACGTTCCGCTTCGTCTCGAACGTCGACGGCGCCGATCTGCACGAGGCCGTCCGTGACCTGGACCCCGCCGAGACGCTCTTCATCGTCGCGTCCAAGACCTTCACCACCATCGAGACCATCACCAACGCCACCTCGGCCCGGGACTGGCTGCTCACCGGCCTGAAGGCCGGTCAGGAAGCCGTCGCCAAGCATTTCGTGGCCCTGTCGACCAATGCCGAGAAGGTCGAGGACTTCGGCATCGACACGGCGAACATGTTCGAGTTCTGGGACTGGGTCGGCGGCCGCTATTCGTACGACTCCGCCATCGGCCTCTCGCTGATGATCGCCATCGGGCCGGACCGCTACCGGGAGATGCTCGACGGCTTCCACCAGGTCGACGAGCACTTCCGGACCGCCGCCCCCGAGGAGAACGCGCCGCTGCTGCTCGGCCTCCTCGGCGTCTGGTACGGCGCGTTCTTCGACGCTCAGTCGCACGCGGTGCTGCCGTACTCGCACTACCTGTCCAAGTTCACCGCGTACCTCCAGCAGCTCGACATGGAGTCCAACGGCAAGTCCGTGGACCGCGACGGCAACCCCGTCGACTGGCAGACCGGACCCGTCGTCTGGGGTACGCCGGGCACCAACGGGCAGCACGCGTACTACCAGTTGATCCACCAGGGCACCAAGGTCATCCCGGCCGACTTCATCGGCTTCGCCAGGCCGGTCGCCGATCTCGAACCGGGTCTGGCCGCCCAGCACGACCTGTTGATGGCCAACTTCTTCGCCCAGACGCAGGCGCTCGCCTTCGGGAAGACGCCGGAGGAGGTACGGGCGGAGGGCGTGGCCGAGGAGCTGGTGCCGCACAAGACGTTCCGCGGCAACCACCCCACGACCACGATCCTCGGCGACGAACTGACGCCGTCCGTCCTCGGTCAGCTCGTCGCGCTGTACGAGCACAAGGTGTTCGTCCAGGGCGCCGTCTGGAACATCGACTCCTTCGACCAGTGGGGCGTCGAGCTCGGCAAGGTCCTCGCGAAGAGGCTCGAACCGGTGCTGACCGGGGCGGAGGGCGGCGACCGGCTCGACGGGTCCACCGCCGCGCTGGTGGCCACCTACCGGGCGCTGCGGGGGAACTGATCCGATGACGGGGGAGAACACGGTGCGGCTGCGGCCGCCGAGCGAGGCCCTGAACGAACGGGCCGTCGGCTGGTGGACCACGCAGTGGCTGGTGACGACCGTGGTGCCGGTGGCCGTACTGGCCGTGCTCGCCGCGTTCCTGCCGGCCGCGCGGCCCTGGCTGCTGCTCGCCGCCGGGGCGTCGGCGGTCCTCGGGCTGGCGTGCGCCGTGTTCTTCCCACGCTGGTGGTACCGCGTGCACCGGTGGGAGATCACCGACGACGCGGTCTACGTACGGACAGGGGCGTTCTGGCAGGAGTGGCGGATCGCGCCCATGTCCCGCGTCCAGACCGTGGACACCGTGCGCGGTCCGCTGGAGCAGGCATTCCGGCTGGCCACGGTGACCGTCACCACCGCCTCCGCCAAGGGCGCGATCAGGATCGAGGGCCTCGACCACGAGCTGGCCGCGGAGCTGGCCGAGCGGCTGACCCTGATCACGCGGGCGACGCCGGGCGACGCGACATGACGGCCGCCCCCGAGGCCGGCGACGCGCGGGAGACGGCGCCGGCGGCGCAGGTACGGACGGAGGCAGGGGCGGTCGGCGAGGGGGACGGCTGGCGGCGCCTCGACCGGCGCACCGTCCTCGTCACCGCCGCCGTCATGGCCGGCGTCGCGGGGGGCGCGGGACTGCCCACCGCCCTCGGCCTAACCGGCGGGATGCCACCGTGGCAGGCGTTCGCGTGGGTGCTGACCGGCGCCGTCCTGCTCATCGCGGGGGGTGCGGCCGCGGACTACGTGCGCTGGCACCGCACCCGCTACCGCATCGGCCCCGAGCGGGCCGAACTCCATACGGGTCTGCTGCTCGTCAAGCGCCGCTCACTGGCCCGTGAACGCATCCGCAGCGTCGATCTGACTGCCCACCCACTGCTGCGGGTCCTCGGCCTGGTGAAGGTCCGGATAGGCACGGGCGAGCACACCGGCGGCGAGTCCACGCTGGAACTCGATCCGGTCACCAGGGCCGAGGGCGAACGGCTGCGCCACGAGCTCCTGACCCGCGCCACCGAGCCGGACGCCCGGCACGACGGAGCGCTCGCCGGGTTCGACCTCCGCTGGGTCCGCTACGCCCCCGTCTCGTTCGTCGCTCCGCTGCTGGGTGGCGCGGCGGCCGGCGCCGTGATGCAGGTCAGTGAATGGTTCGGCGCGCAGGGCGAGGTCATCGCGTGGGTGGGCGACCGCTTCGACGACACTCCGCTCGTCTGGATGATCGCCGTCCTCGTCGCCGCGGCCGTCCTCGCCGGTGTGGTCGGCGCGCTCGGCCTGTGGGTCGAGATGTGGTGGAACTACCGGCTGGAGCGCGAACCCGGCGGCACGCTCCGGGTCCGCCGGGGCCTGTTCACGGCCCGCTCGATCTCCATGGAGGAGCGGCGGCTGCGCGGCCTGGAGATCGTCGAACCCCTCGGCGTACGGATATGCGGAGCGGCCCGCGTCGACGCGATCGCCACCGGTCTCGTCAAGGACGACGACGACAAGCACGCCGACCTCAAGACCCTGCTGCCGCCCGCGCCCCGGGCCGTCGCCGACGAGGTCGCGGCCCGCGTCCTGCGCGTGAGCGCCGCCCCCACGGCCACCCCGCTCACCGCCCACCCGCGTGCGGCCCGCACCCGCCGTCTGCGCTGGTACCTGGCGACGGTTCTGCTCCCGCTCGCGGTCCTCGCCGTCCTCGGAGCCGTACTCACCCCGGTGCTCCTGTTCGTCGCGGCGGGCGCCGCGGCCGTCCTCGCCCCGCTCGCCCTCCTCCTCGCCCGCGACGCCTACCGCAGCCTCGGTCACGGCCTCACCGGCGCGTACCTGGTGACCCGCTCGGGCTCGGTCCGCCGCGCCACGGTCGCGCTCCAGCGCGGCGGCGTCATCGGCTGGACGCTGAAGCAGTCCTGGTTCCAGCGCCGAGCGGGCCTCCTCACCCTGACGGCGACGACGGCCGCGGGCGACGGGGCGTACGCCATTCCCGACGCCGACGGCGCCGAGGGCCTCGAGTTCGCGGCGGAGGCCGTTCCGGGCCTGCTGGACCCCTTCCTGGACAGGGCCCCTGTGCGCGAGTCATGACGGCCGGCACGTAGCATGTGCGGCTGCACGGGACGTGGTTGCTCATGACAACCCGCCTGCCCACCGGAGAATGGAGCCCCTCTTGGGCGCGCCGACACAAGAGGCCCCCTTGCTCGAAGCCCCCGTCGTGGACGCCGGACGGAAGCTTCCGACGCCCGGCGCGGGTGGGCAGCTGCCCTCATTGACCGGTATGCGGTGGGCCGCCGCGTTCATGGTGTTTCTGTACCACATACGTAACTTCGGCTACTTCGGCGGTGAGAAGAAGTCCCTCGTCGACTGGGCCTTCGGGCCCGGACTGGTCGGGGTCAGCTTCTTCTTCATCCTCTCCGGCTTCGTGCTGACTTGGTCGGCGCGGCCGGGTGACCGTGTCATGGCGTTCTTGCGGCGCAGACTGGCCCGTGTCTACCCCGTCCATCTGGTGACGGCCCTCATCGCCCTGGCGCTCGGGTTCACCCTGCTGCCGAAACTCGAGCCGCGCGGCTACCAGGAGGTCGTCGCGAACCTTCTCCTGGTCAGCTCGTGGGACCACGGGTGGTGGCAGGTCGTCAATCCCGTCAGCTGGTCCCTGGTCTGCGAGGCCTTCTTCTACGCCTGCTTCCCGCTGATCTTCGCGGTTCTGCGCCGGCTGGGCCCGCGCGTGCTCACCGCCGTGGTCGTCGTGGCCATGGTGACGGTGGTCTACCTCCCGAAGCTCCAGCCGCATCTGGAAGCCGGGTTCGTGCTGAACACCCACCCCGCCGGGCGGATTCCGGAATTCATCCTCGGGGTGGCCGTCGCCAGGCTGGTGCAGCTCGGCCGCTGGCGCGGTCCGGGCCTCGAAGGAGCCCTGGCCATCACCCTGGTCGGATACTTCATGTACCCGTACATCCCTGGCTCGTACGGAGCGACCACCGTCGTCGGCTTCGCGCTCCTGATCGCCGCCGCGGCCGTCGCCGACATCGAGGGCAGGCCCTCGATGTGGCGCGGGGCCTGGCTCGTGCGGCTGGGGGAGTGGTCCTTCTCGTTCTACATGGTCCATCTGCTGGTCCTGCTGCTCACCGTCCCGCTGTTCGGGAAGAAGCCCCATTTCGACACCCTCACGGCTCTGACGGCGACCGCCGCCGTCTTCGCGGTCGCCCTCGCCCTCTCGGCGGCCCTGTACTACGCCGTCGAACTGCCCGGAAGACGGCTGCTGCTGGGGAAGGGCCGCCGACGCGGCTGACGGCCGCCACCACGCCGAAGGCCCGGTTCACCGAGAGGGTGAGCCGGGCCTTCGTGTGCCGCCTCCGTCAGGGAGACGCCGGGGGGTACAGCGACCGGGGGAGCTGTGAGGCCGCCGCCGCGTCCAGGAGCCACAGGGTGCGCGAGCGGCCGTGAGCGCCCGCTGCCGGGGCCTGGATCTCGCCCGCGCCCGAGAGGGCTATCGCCGCCGCCCCGGCCTTGTCCTCGCCGGCCGCCAGGAGCCAGACCTCGCGGGCCGCCCGGATGGCCGGGAGGGTCAGCGAGACACGGGTGGGCGGCGGCTTCGGCGCGCCGTGGACGCCGACCACCGTGCGCTGGGTCTCGCGGACCGCCGGGTGCTCCGGGAAGAGCGAGGCGACATGGGTGTCCGGGCCGACGCCCAGCATCAGGACGTCGAAGGTCGGCACGGCGGCATGGTCCTCCGGGCCGGCCGCAGCGGCCAGTTCCGCCGCGTAGGCCGCCGCGGCGGAGTCCACGTCGGTGCCGTACACGCCCTCCGACGCGGGCATCGCGTGCACCCGCTTCGGGTCCAGCGGAACGCTGTCGAGCAGCGCCTCGCGGGCCTGGGTGACATTGCGCTCCGGGTCGCCCTCCGGCAGGAAACGCTCGTCACCCCACCACAGGTCCAGGCGCGACCAGTCGATCGCGTCCCGGGCCGGCGCCGAACTCAGCGCCGCCAGAAGGCCGTTGCCGTTGCGGCCGCCGGTGAGCACGATCGAGGCGGAGCCGCGGGCGGCCTGTGCGTCCACCACTTTCGTGATCAGCCGTGCCGCCGCCGCCTCGGCCATCAGCTCCTTGTCGCGGTGGACGACGAGCTGAGGCGTACTCACTTCGAGGCCGCCTTCTTCGCCGGAGCCTTCTTCGCCGGCGCGGCCGCGGAGTCGCCGGCGGACGCCGGGGCCTCGGGCGCCTTGCCGGCTCCCTCAGCCCCCTCGCCGAGCCGCTCCACTCCGAACCGCAGCGCCGAGGCGTAGGTGTCGTCCGGGTCCAGCCGCCGCAGTTCCTCCGCGATCAGCTCTGCCGTCTCGCGGCGCTTCAGCGCCACCGCGCGGTCCGGCTGCCCCTGGATGGACAGGGTCGCCAGCGAGCCGTCGGGCCGGTCGAGGACGATCGGACCGCCGGAGGTCTCCATGCGTACGGCCGTCAGGCCCGGGCCGGACGACACGGAGCGCCGCACCGGAATCTTCAGCCGTTCGGCCAGCCACATGGCGAGCAGCTCGACGCTGGGGTTGAACTCCTCGCCCTCCACCTCGGCGCCGGTGACCTCGCAGACGACCTGGTCCAGGGCCGCCGCGAGCATCGAGCGCCACGGCGTGATCCGGGTCCAGGACAGGTCCGTGTCACCGGGGGTGTACGCCTCCGCGCGGGACTTCAGCTCCTGGGCGGGGTGTTCGGCCGCGTAGGTGTCGGTGACCCGGCGCTGGGCAAGGGCGCCCAGCGGGTCGTTCGCCGGGTCGGTCGGCGCGTTCACCGGCCACCAGACGACGACCGGCGCGTCGGGCAGCAGCAGCGGGAGCACCACGGACTGGGCGTGGTCGATGATCTCGCCGTACAGCCGGAGTACCACCGTCTCGCCGGTGCTGGCGTCGGCGCCGAGGCGCACCTCGGCGTCGAGGCGCGCCTTCGCCCGGTCGCGCGGCGAGCGCGAGACCCGCTTGATGACGACCAGGGTGCGCGACGGGTGCTCGCGGGAGGCGTCGTTGGCGGCCTTCAGCGCGTCGTAGGCGTTCTCCTCGTCGGTGACGATGACGAGGGTGAGCACCATGCCGACGGCCGGGGTCCCGATGGCCCGCCGCCCGAGCACCAGCGCCTTGTTGATCTTGCTGGACGTGGTGTCCGTAAGGTCGGTCTTCATGGCCGGCGCCAGCTCCGTCCGTCTCGTGCGAGCATTTCGTCCGCCTCGACCGGACCCCAGGTCCCCGCCGGGTACTGGGCCGGCTTGCCGTGCCGGTCCCAGAACTCCTCGATCGGGTCGAGGATCTTCCAGGAGAGCTCGACCTCCTCGACCCGCGGGAAGAGGTTGGAGTCACCGAGCAGCACGTCGAGAAGGAGCCGCTCGTACGCCTCGGGGCTGGACTCGGTGAAGGACTCGCCGTACGCGAAGTCCATCGAGACGTCCCGGACCTCCATCGACGTGCCCGGCACCTTGGAACCGAAGCGCATCGTCACACCCTCGTCCGGCTGGACGCGGATGACGAGCGCGTTCTGCCCGAGCTCCTCCGTGGCCGTGTGGTCGAAGGGGGAGTGGGGGGCGCGCTGGAAGACCACCGCGATCTCGGTGACGCGGCGGCCGAGGCGCTTGCCGGTGCGGAGATAGAAGGGGACGCCCGCCCAGCGGCGGTTGTCGATCTCCAGCTTGATGGCCGCGAAGGTGTCGGTCTTCGACTTGGGGTCGATGCCCTCCTCCTGGAGGTAGCCGACCGCCTTCTCGCCGCCCTGCCACCCCGCCGCGTACTGACCGCGGACCGTGCTCTTGGAGAGGTCCTTGGGCAGCTTCACCGCGCCCAGCACCTTCGTCTTCTCGGCCGCGAGCGCGTCCGGGTCGAAGGCGGCGGGCTCCTCCATCGCGGTCAGTGCGAGCAGCTGGAGAAGGTGGTTCTGGATGACGTCACGGGCGGCGCCGATGCCGTCGTAGTACCCGGCGCGGCCGCCGATGCCGATGTCCTCGGCCATGGTGATCTGGACGTGGTCGACATAGGACCGGTTCCAGATCGGCTCGAAGAGGGTGTTGGCGAAGCGGAGCGCCAGGATGTTCTGGACGGTCTCCTTGCCCAGGTAGTGGTCGATCCGGAAGACCTCGTTGGGCGGGAAGACCTCGTGGACGACCGAGTTGAGCTCCTTCGCGGAGGCCAGGTTGTGGCCGAAGGGCTTCTCGATGACCGCCCGGCGCCAGGAACCGTTCTTCTGGTCGGCGAGTCCGTGCTTCTTGAGCTGCTGGACGACCTTGGGGAAGAACTTCGGAGGCACGGACAGATAGAAGGCGAAGTTGCCGCCGGTGCCCTGGGCCTTGTCCAGCTCCTCGACGGTGGACTTCAGCTGCTCGAAGGCGTCGTCGTCGTCGAAGTCGCCCTGGACGAAGCGCATCCCCTGGATCAGCTGCTGCCACACCTCCTCGCGGAACGGTGTGCGGGCGTGCTGCTTGACGGCCTCGTGGACCTCCTGCGCGAAGTCCTCGTCCTGCCACTCGCGGCGCGCGAACCCGATGAGCGCGAAGCCCGGCGGGAGCAGGCCGCGATTGGCCAGGTCGTAGACGGCAGGCATCAACTTTTTACGGGACAAATCGCCCGTGACACCGAAAATGACCAGGCCCGACGGCCCCGCGATACGCGGGAGCCGTCGGTCTGCGGGGTCACGCAGCGGGTTGCTGCTTGACAAAGTGCTACGCCTCCGAAGGTGCGAGGCGCTCAAGCTCCGCCTCGGTCGACTTGAGCAGGTCGTTCCAGGACGCCTCGAACTTGTCGACGCCCTCGTCCTCCAGTACCTGGACCACGTCGTCGTACGAGATGCCGAGCTTCTCGATGGCGGCGAGCTCGGCGCGGGACTGGTCGTACGTGCCGTGGATCGTGTTCCCGGTGACCTCGCCGTGGTGGGCGGTGGCCTCCAGCGTGCCCTCCGGCATGGTGTTCACCGTGCCCGGGGCGACCAGGTCGACCACGTACAGGGTGTCCTTGTACGCCGGGTCCTTGACGCCGGTCGAGGCCCACAGCGGACGCTGCTTGTTGGCGTGCGCCTTGTCGAGGGCGGCCCAGCGCTCCGAGCCGAACACCTCCTCGTACGCCTCGTACGCCAGACGGGCGTTGGCCAGCGCGGCCTTGCCCTTCAGCGCCTTGGCCTCGGCGGTACCGACCCCGTCCAGACGCTTGTCGATCTCGGTGTCCACACGGGACACGAAGAAGGACGCCACGGAGTGGATCCTGGACAGGTCCAGCCCGCGCTCCTTGGCCTTCTCCAGCCCGGCCAGGTACGCGTCCATGACCGCGCGGTAGCGCTCCAGCGAGAAGATCAGCGTCACATTGACGCTGATGCCGAGGCCGATGACCTCGGTGATCGCCGGCAGGCCCGCCTTGGTGGCCGGAATCTTGATCAGGGTGTTGGGGCGGTCCACCAGCCACGCCAGCTGCTTGGCCTCGGCCACCGTCGCCCGCGTGTCGTGCGCCAGCCGCGGGTCCACCTCGATGGACACCCGGCCGTCCTGGCCCTCGGTCGCGTCGAAGACCGGACGCAGGATGTCGGCGGCGTCACGGACGTCCGCCGTCGTGATCATGCGGATGGCCTCTTCGACGGTCACCTTGCGGGCGGCGAGGTCGGCGAGCTGCTGCTCGTACCCGTCACCCGACGAGATGGCCTTCTGGAAGATCGAGGGGTTGGTGGTGACACCCACGACGTGCTGCTGGTCGATCAGTTCGGCGAGGTTGCCGGACGTGATCCGCTTGCGCGACAGGTCGTCCAGCCAGATCGCGACGCCTTCGTCGGAGAGGCGCTTGAGTGCGTCTGTCATGAGAATTGCTCCTAGTCGTACGTATACCGGCGTCAGCGCGCGGCGGCGGCAATCGATTCCCGGGCGGCGGAGGCGACCGCGTCGGCGGTGAATCCGAACTCGCGGAAGAGGACCTTGGCGTCGGCCGAGGCACCGAAGTGCTCCAGCGAGACGATCCGGCCGGCGTCACCCACGTACTTGTGCCAGGTCAGACCGATACCGGCCTCGACCGCGACACGTGCCCTGACCGACGGCGGCAGGACGCTGTCCTTGTACGCCTGGTCCTGCTCCTCGAACCACTCCACCGACGGCATCGAGACCACCCGGGTCGGCACACCGGCCGCCTGGAGCTGCTCGCGCGCCTCGACGGCCAGGTGAACCTCGGAGCCCGTACCGATCAGCACGACCTCGGGCGCTGCGTTCTGCCCGGAGGGCCCTTCGGCGTCGAACATGACGTAGCCGCCCTTGGCCGCGTCCTCGTTCCACGGGTACGTCGGCACACCCTGGCGGGTCAGCGCGAGGCCGTGCGGGGCGCCCTTGCCGAACACCTTGGTGTGGCGCTTGAGGATCTCGCGCCAGGCGATCGAGGTCTCGTTGGCGTCCGCCGGACGGACCACGTTCAGACCGGGGATCGCGCGCAGCGACGCCAGGTGCTCCACCGGCTGGTGCGTCGGGCCGTCCTCGCCCAGACCGATCGAGTCGTGCGTCCAGACGTACGTCACCGGCAGGTGCATCAGCGCGGAGAGCCGCACCGCGTTGCGCATGTAGTCGGAGAACACCAGGAAGGTGCCGCCGTAGATCCGGGTGTGACCGTGCAGCGCGATGCCGTTCATCTCCGCGGCCATGGAGTGCTCGCGGATACCGAAGTGGATCGTGCGGCCGTACGGGTCGGCCTCCGGCAGCGGGTTGCCCTTCGGCAGGAACGAGGAGCTCTTGTCGATGGTCGTGTTGTTCGAGCCGGCCAGGTCGGCGGAGCCGCCCCACAGCTCGGGGATGATCGCGCCGAGCGCCTGCAGCACCTTGCCGGACGCGGCACGGGTGGCGACACCCTTGCCCGTCTCGAAGACCGGAAGCTGCTTCTCCCAGCCCTCGGGAAGCTCGTTGGCCTGGATGCGGTCGAACTCGGCGGCGCGCTCCGGGTTGGCGGTGCGCCACTCGGACAGCGACTTCTCCCACTCGGACCTGGCCTCGCGGCCGCGGTCCAGAGCGCCACGCGTGTGCTTGATGACCTCGTCGGAGACCTCGAAGGTCTGCTCCGGGTCGAAGCCGAGGACGCGCTTGGTGGCCGCGACCTCCTCGTCGCCGAGCGCCGAGCCGTGCGCGGCCTCGGTGTTCTGGGCGTGCGGGGCGGGCCAGGCGATGATCGAGCGCATCGCGATGAACGACGGCCGCTCGGTCTCGGCCTCGGCGGCCCTGATCGCCGCGTACAGTCCGGCCGGGTCGAGGTCGCCGTTCTCCTTGGGCGCCACGCGCTGGACGTGCCAGCCGTACGCCTCGTACCGCTTGAGGGTGTCCTCGGAGACGGCCGTCTCGGTGTCGCCCTCGATCGAGATGTGGTTGTCGTCCCACAGCAGGATCAGGTTGCCGAGCTTCTGGTGACCGGCCATCGAGGACGCCTCGGCGGAGATGCCCTCCTGGAGGCAGCCGTCACCGGCGATCACGTAGACGTTGTGGTCGAACGGCGACGTGCCCGGGGCCGCGTCCGGGTCGAACAGGCCCCGCTCGTAACGGGCGGCCATCGCCATGCCCACGGCGTTCGCGACACCCTGGCCCAGCGGGCCGGTGGTCGTCTCCACACCCGCGGTGTGTCCGTACTCCGGGTGGCCCGGGGTCTTGCTGCCCCACGTGCGGAAGGCCTTGAGGTCGTCCAGCTCCAGCCCCCACCCGCCGAGGTACAGCTGGGTGTAGAGCGTCAGGGACGAGTGGCCGGCGGACAGGACGAAACGGTCACGCCCGACCCACTCCGGATCCGCCGGATCGTGCCGCATCACCTTCTGGAAGAGGGTGTACGCGGCCGGGGCCAGACTCATGGCCGTACCAGGATGGCCGTTGCCGACCTTCTGTACGGCGTCCGCGGCCAGGATGCGAGCGGTGTCCACGGCCCGCTGGTCCAACTCGGTCCACTCGAGGTCTGTGGTGGTCGGCTTGTTGCTCACCCTGAGTCAGGGCTCCTCTCCACATGTTCGAAACCCGGTGACTGAGGGCGCACCGGCGTTGTCGAGCCTACCCTTGCGTCAGCGTGCATCTTTTCGAGTGCATGTCCCACGAAAAAGAAGACACAGCCAGACTGAGGGCGACTGTGTCACTTCGCCTCCCGGCGGGGTCCACCGCTGGTCCATCCCCGGTCCATTCCATGCGGCGAGGGCCTCCAACACGAGCCCACCCCGGCGAAGAACGGCGTATGGGCAACGTCTACAGTGGCGTGGTACGCGCAAGTATTTACCGGGCCTTCACACGCGCCCGGGCAGCTTGCTGGGAATTCTCTGTCAGGGGTGTGCGTGACGGCCGTCGAGTCCCGACCCGCAGGGGTCGTCTTGACTCCCAGCCCGGGGGGCCACAGGCCATTCGGTGCCCGCGTCAAGGCATTCGTGGCGCTGACCAAGCCGCGGATCATCGAACTGCTGCTCATCACCACCGTTCCGGTGATGTTCCTCGCCGAGCAGGGCGTGCCGAACCTGTGGCTGGTCGTGGCCACCTGTGTCGGCGGCTACCTCTCGGCGGGCGGCGCCAACGCGCTGAACATGTACATCGACCGCGACATCGACGCCCTGATGGACCGCACCTCGCAGCGTCCGCTGGTCACCGGGATGGTGTCACCGCGCGAGGGGCTGGTCTTCGGCCTCACCCTCGCGGTGGTCTCCACGGTCTGGTTCGGCCTGCTGGTCAACTGGCTGTCCGCGGCGCTCTCGCTCGGTGCTCTGCTCTTCTACGTCATCGTCTACACGATGATCCTCAAGCGCCGCACCGCGCAGAACATCGTGTGGGGCGGCATCGCCGGCTGTCTGCCGGTCCTGATCGGCTGGTCGGCCGTCACCAACTCGATGTCCTGGGCCGCGGTCATTCTCTTCCTCGTCATCTTCTTCTGGACGCCGCCGCACTACTGGCCGCTGTCGATGAAGGTGAAGGAGGACTACGCGCGCGTGGGCGTGCCGATGCTCCCGGTCGTCGCGAGCAACAAGGTCGTCGCCCGGCAGATCGTCCTCTACAGCTGGGTGATGGTCGCCGTCTCGCTGCTGCTCCAGCCGCTCGGCTACACCGGCTGGTTCTACACGGCGGTGGCGCTGGCCACCGGCGGCTGGTGGCTGTGGGAGGCGCACGCCCTCCAGGCCCGCGCCAAGTCCGGCGCGACCGGGGCGAAGCTCAAGGAGATGCGGCTCTTCCACTGGTCCATCACCTATGTCTCGCTGCTCTTCGTGGCGGTCGCGGTGGACCCCTTCCTGCGCTGACGTCCGCACGACGCGAGAAATCGTCCGAACGGGCGGGTGACGTGGTCAAGGCCACGTGACCCGCCCGTCGCCAGTCGATCTACCCGTCGGTAGCATCCTGCTCATGGCAGACACCAAGCAGGCAGAGCGCAAGGCGGCCAAGCTCGCCCAGCGGATCCAGGCGTTCTCCAAGGAGCACGGCGGCGCCGAGGGGCAGCTCGCGTACATCGGGCAGGGGGGCACCCGCATCGTCCTCGTCGGCGAGGACGGCGGCTGGGGCGACCTGGTGGCCCCCACGCACGACGTCGCGCGGAGCGCCGCCGAGAAGGCCGGTCTCACCCTCCACGAGAACTTCGACGGCGAGTTCGCCGCGAAGGTCGTCACCGGCCGGTACGAGTGGACCCGGATGGCCGGCATCCAGATCGGCGGCCCCTCCAACAACTGAGGCAACACCTCGCGCGGGGCTCACCCGTTAGGACGTGTGGAAGCGCGTCCATCGCAGGGAGCCCCCGAATGATCGACACCCCGACCCTGGTGGACCAGTACTGCCACGGGGTGCTCCGCACGGAGCTCGGCCTCGGCACCTTCGAGGCGCACCTCGGCAGGACCGCCGGGCCGCCCGCGCCCGGCACCACGTACTTCGACACCCAGACGGGGTTCGCGGTACGGCGCTGGTGCCCGCCGCTGCTCGGCCTGGAGCCCCACTGCCCGCCCGCGCGCTATCTGGCCCGCAGACGTGAACTCGGCGTCCTGGAGTCCGGGCGGCGGCTGCTGCGGGCCAGCGGGATCTCCACCTACCTGGTGGACACCGGCGTTTCAGGGGATCTGACCGGACCGGCCGAGATCGCCGCGACGGGCGCCGCCGAGGCCCATGAGATCGTCCGCCTGGAACTCCTGGCCGAGCAGGTCGCCGACACCTCCGGCACGGTCGACTCGCTGCTCGCCAATCTCGCCGAGGCCGTGCACGGCGCCGCCGTCTCCGCCGTCGCCTTCATCTCCGTGGCGGGCCCGCGGTGCGGCCTCTCCCTCGCCCCCGAACCGCCGGGCCCCGGCGACGTGCGCGGCGCCGCCGGACGCTGGCTGTCGGGCCGGCCGGTCGGAGGCCGGCTGACCGACCCCGTACTGCTGCGGCATCTGCTGTGGATCGCGATCGCCTCGGGGCGACCGCTCCAGCTCCATGTGGGTGTCGAGGACCCGACACCGCTCGCCGGATTCGCCGAGGCGACCGCCGGGCTCGGCGCCGATCTGATCCTGCTGCACGGCTATCCCTACCACCGCCAGGCCGCGCATCTGACGAGCGTCTTCCCGCATGTGTACGCCGATCTCGGTCCCGTCCTCGCCCAGACCGGGGCGCGGGCGGCGGCGGTGCTCGCCGAGATCCTGGAGCTCGCCCCGTTCGGGAAGCTGCTCTTCTCCAGCGGGGCGCACGGGCTGCCCGAGCTGCATGTGGTGGCCGCGAGCATCTTCCGGGAGTCGCTGGGCCGGGTGCTCGACGAATGGACTGCCGCCGGCGCCTGGTCGCGCGCGGACGCGCTCCGGGTCGCCGGGATGATCGCGGCGGGCAACGCCCGTCGCGTGTACGGACTCCGCCAGGGCCCGAAGGACAGGTCCTAGGCTAGGCCCTGGCCATCTCGGTGTCGGGCTGGGACGGGATCTCCACCGACGACACCGGGCGCTCACGCAGGCTCAGCGCGAGGCGCACCACGGCGATCCACATCAGCGAGGAGCCGAGCATGTGCAGGGCGACCAGGACCTCCGGGACCTGGGTGAAGTACTGGACGTAGCCGATCACGCCCTGGGCGAGGACCACGATCAGCAGATCGCGGGCACGGGCGCGGGTGTCGTCGGGGGCGTCCACGACGCGCAGCACCAGCCACATCGCCACCGCGAGCGCGCAGACCACCCAGGCGGCGATCGCGTGGACGTGGGCGGCGTCCGTCCAGTCCCACGGCATCCGCGGTACGTCGCTGCTGTCACCGGCGTGCTTGCCGGAACCGGTCACCGTCGTCCCCAGCGCGATCAGCACCGCCGAGACGATCGTGATCGCCCACGACAGCTTCCGTACCGGTCCCGGTACGCGCGGGCGGGGGGCGCCGTCGCCCTCGCGGGCGCGGAGCCAGGTGATCGTCGCCACGGTCAGCAGCGCGTTCGCGGCGAGGAAGTGCCCCGCCACCGTCCACGGGTTGAGGCCCGCCCAGACGGTGATGCCACCGATGACGGCGTTGCTCATCACGATCCAGAACTGCGCCCACGCCAGTCGGGTCAGCGCGCGGCGCCGGGGCTTGGCGGAGCGCGCCGCGATGATCGCCCAGCCCACGGCCGCGCTCAGCACGTACGTGAGCATGCGGTTGCCGAACTCGATCGCGCCGTGGACGCCCTGCTCGGGCGTGGCGAAGAGACTGTCGTCCGTGCACTTGGGCCAGGTGTCGCAGCCGAGACCGGAACTGGTCAGCCGGACGGCGCCACCCGTGATGATGATGACCACGCTCATCACGACGGCGGCGAGCGCGGCACGCTGGAGCGTTCGTGGGGTGGCAGTCCAGCGCCGGGCGATATAAGCGAGGGGGGTCAACACGGGCTCCATCGTAGGCGGCCGCTTGTGCATGGATTCACGAGGGGGTGGCCCCGGGGCGGGCGCGGCCGCCACCGGGCTCACTCCCAGCGGAAGAACCGGGCGGCGGCGCCCAGACCGAGCACCGCCCACACCGCGAGGATCCCGAGGTCGCCCCACGGCATACCGGACCCGTCCTGGAGGACCGCGCGCAGCCCGTCGGAGAGCGCCGAGATCGGCAGCAGCTCCAGGACCGAACGGGCCGCCTCCGGGAACTTCTCCAGCGGCACGATCACCCCGCCGCCGACGAGCAGCAGCAGGAAGACCAGATTGGCGGCGGCCAGCGTCGCCTCGGCCTTGAGCGTGCCGGCCATGAGCAGCCCGAGACCGGAGAAGGCGGCGGTGCCCAGCACGAGCAGCAGGACCACCGTGACCGGGCTGCCCTGCGGCGACCAGCCGAGCGCCAGCGCGATCACGGTCAGGAGCGCGATCTGGAGCACCTCGGTGACCAGGACCGACAGGGTCTTGGCGGTCATCAGCGCCCAGCGGGGCAGCGGGGAGGCGCCGAGCCGCTTGAGGACTCCGTACCTGCGCTCGAAGCCGGTGGCGATGGCCTGGCCGGTGAAGGCCGTGGACATCACGGCGAGGGCCAGTACACCTGGGGTCAGGAAGTCGACGGACTTCCCCGCTCCGGTGTCGACGACGTCGACCGTCGAGAAGAGGACCAGGAGAAGGGACGGGATGATCACGGTGAGCAGCAGCTGCTCACCGTTGCGCAGCAGCATCCTCGTCTCGAACAGGGTCTGCGCGGTGATCATCCGCCCCAGGGGCGCGGCCCCCGGGCGGGGTGTGTACGTGCCGGCGCTCATGCCCGCAGCTCCTTACCGGTCAGCCCCAGGAAGACGTCTTCGAGGGAGTGGCGCTCCACGGCGATGCCCTCGGGCATCACGCCGTGCTGCGCGCACCAGGTCGTCACCGTCGCCAGCAGCTGCGGGTCGACCGTTCCGCTGATGCGGTACGCGCCCGGGGTCACCTCCGCCGCAGCGGTGCCGTCCGGGAGCGCCTTCAGCAGCGAGCCGACGTCGAGGCCGGGGCGGCCGGTGAAGCGCAGGGTGTTCTCGGCGCCGCCCCGGCACAGCTCCTCGGGGCTCCCGTGCGCGACGACCCGGCCCGCGTCGATGATGGCGACGTCGTCGGCCAGCTCCTCGGCCTCGTCCATGAAGTGCGTGGTCAGCACGGTCGTCACCCCGTCGGCGCGCAGCTCGCGGACCAGGTCCCAGGTGGAGCGGCGGGCCTGCGGGTCGAGGCCCGCGGTCGGCTCGTCCAGAAAGACCAGCTCGGGCCGGCCGACGACCGCCATGGCGAGCGCGAGGCGCTGCTGCTGGCCGCCCGAGAGCCGGCGGTAGGTGGTCCGGCCGCAGGAGCCGAGGCCGAGGCGTTCGATCAGCGCGTCCACGTCGAGCGGGTGCGCGTGCAGCTTCGCCATGTGGCGGAGCATCTCGTCGGCGCGGGCGCCGGAGTAGACGCCGCCGGACTGGAGCATCACGCCGATCCGGGGGCGCAGTCGCGCGGCGTCGGCGACCGGGTCGAGCCCGAGGACGCGAACCGTGCCGGCGTCGGCCCGGCGGTAGCCCTCGCAGGTCTCGACCGTGGTGGTCTTCCCGGCGCCGTTGGGCCCGAGGACGGCGGTCACCGTGCCCGCGCGGACGTCGAGGTCGAGGCCGTCCACGGCGGTCTTGGATCCGTACCGCTTGACCAGGCCCCGGACCTGGACCACGGACTCGTTCTTCATGACGGGAAGTCTAGAGAGGGCGCGCGGGCCCCCGGAGCGCGGGGCGTCCCCCGAGGCCGACGGGCCGGGAATGGCCTGAACCGGCACACGGCCGCCGTATCGGACGGCGATCGACACCCGGCGCCACGAAGGCGTCCGCGGACACGCGCGGTGACATCCGCAGCCGGCGGCGCCACCGCGCTCCCCACGACACGCCGGTCGGCGGAGCGGATGGTCCGGCGCGTCGAGGACCGGTCCGACCAGCTGATACGCCCTCGGCGGGATGTCGGACGCCTCCTTCGGGAGCGCGCTCGACGTGTGCCGAAACGATCATTTCCGCAGGTCACCTTAGGTATACCTAAGTGATGTACCGCACCGGCTGTTGATCGGGACGCGGGTTGTCACGGTCGAAGGAATTACGCAACAATGGCGTTGTGAAAAACGTCGGCGAGGCTCCAGTGGAGGAACTCGCGACCGGTGAGCGGTCCACCCGCAACCGGGTCGCGCGCTCCATCCTGGACCACGGCCCGTCCACGGTCGCCGATCTCGCGAAGCGTCTCGGCCTCACCCAGGCGGCCGTCCGCCGGCATCTCGACTCGCTCGTCGCCGAGAACGTCGTGGAAGCCCGCGAGCAGCGCGTGTACGGCGCCCGCACCCGCGGCCGCCCCGCCAAGGTCTTCGCGCTCACCGACTGTGGCAGGGATGCCTTCGACCAGTCCTACGACTCGCTCGCGGTGGACGCCCTGCGCTGGATCGAGCGGAACGCCGGGGGAGAGGCCGCCGTCGCGGCCTTCGCCCGCGACCGGCTCGAGGCCCAGGCGGAGACCTACCGCGAGGCCGTGGAGGCCGCCGACCCCGAGGACCGGACCGAGGCGCTGGCCAGGGCCCTGTCGGCCGACGGGTACGCTGCAACGGCGCGGAACGCGCCGGTCGGCGAACAGCTGTGCCAGCACCACTGCCCGGTCGCCCACGTCGCCGAGCAGTATCCGCAGCTGTGCGAGGCGGAGACGGAGGTCTTCTCCCGCCTGCTCGGAACGCATGTGCAGCGGCTGGCCACGATCGCGCACGGCGACGGGGTGTGCACGACCTTCATCCCCCACAGCGCCCCACAGACCACCACACCATCAGCATCCGCAAGTACGGCCGGGAGGAACCCCGCATGACCACCGAGATCAGCCACCCCGAGCTCGAGGGCCTGGGTCGGTACGAGTACGGCTGGGCCGACTCGGACGCGGCCGGTGCCACCGCCAAGCGCGGCCTCTCCGAGGACGTCGTCCGCGACATCTCCGCGAAGAAGAACGAGCCCGAGTGGATGCTGAAGCTGCGGCTCAAGGGTCTGCGGCTCTTCGGCAAGAAGCCCATGCCGAGCTGGGGCTCCGACCTGTCGGGCATCGACTTCGACAACATCAAGTACTTCGTGCGGTCCACGGAGAAGCAGGCGGAGTCCTGGGAGGACCTGCCCGAGGACATCAAGAACACGTACGACAAGCTCGGCATCCCCGAGGCGGAGAAGCAGCGCCTCGTCGCCGGTGTCGCGGCCCAGTACGAGTCCGAGGTCGTCTACCACCAGATCCGGGAGGACCTGGAGGAGCAGGGCGTCATCTTCCTCGACACCGACACCGCGCTCAAGGAGCACCCGGAGCTCTTCCAGGAGTACTTCGGCACGGTCATCCCGGTCGGCGACAACAAGTTCGCGTCGCTGAACACCGCGGTGTGGTCCGGCGGATCGTTCATCTACGTCCCCAAGGGCGTGCACGTCGAGATCCCGCTGCAGGCCTACTTCCGTATCAACACGGAGAACATGGGCCAGTTCGAGCGGACGCTGATCATCGTCGACGAGGACGCCTACGTCCACTACGTCGAGGGCTGCACCGCCCCGATCTACTCCTCGGACTCGCTGCACAGCGCCGTGGTCGAGATCATCGTCAAGAAGGGCGGCCGCTGCCGCTACACGACCATCCAGAACTGGTCGAACAACGTCTACAACCTGGTCACCAAGCGCGCCGTGGCCTATGAGGGCGCGACCATGGAGTGGGTCGACGGCAACATCGGCTCCAAGGTGACCATGAAGTACCCGGCCGTCTACCTCATGGGCGAGCACGCCAAGGGCGAGACGCTGTCCATCGCCTTCGCGGGCGAGGGCCAGCACCAGGACGCCGGCGCCAAGATGGTCCACATGGCCCCGAACACCTCCTCGAACATCGTCTCCAAGTCGGTGGCGCGAGGCGGCGGCCGCACCTCCTACCGCGGTCTGATCGAGATCGGCGAGGGTGCCCAGGGCGCCAAGTCCAACGTGCTCTGCGACGCTCTTCTCGTGGACACCATCTCCCGCTCCGACACGTACCCCTACGTGGACGTGCGTGAGGACGACGTGTCCATGGGCCACGAGGCGACCGTCTCCAAGGTCTCCGACGACCAGCTCTTCTACCTGATGAGCCGGGGTCTGACCGAGTTCGAGGCGATGGCGATGATCGTGCGTGGCTTCGTCGAGCCGATCGCCAAGGAGCTGCCGATGGAGTACGCGCTGGAGCTCAACCGGCTGATCGAGCTGCAGATGGAAGGCTCGGTGGGCTAGCCCGCCCGCAGCAGCCCGGATCCAGTCCCCCGGCTCACCCCGTGAGCCCTGTGACCCCGAAGGGCGCCCGGCCGCTTGCCGGAGCAGCAGGCTCCGGCCAGGCGGCCGCGCCCCGCAGGGCGAGCGAACGTACCGAAGCAGAAAGTGAGCACGACGACAGCCATGGCTGAGGCTCAGAACATCCCGGCGGGCTCCACCACCGCCGGCTCGATCGCGGTGGCCGCCGAGTCGACCGTCGCCACGCGCATGAGCGCGCCCCCGTCCTTCGACGTCGCGGACTTCCCCGTCCCGCACGGCCGCGAGGAGGAGTGGCGCTTCACGCCGCTGGAGCGGCTGCGCGGCCTGCACGACGGCACCGCCGTCGCGAACGGCGAGGGCCCCAAGGTCGAGATCGAGGCGCCCGAGGGTGTCACCGTGGAGACCGTCGGCCGCGACGACGCGCGCCTCGGCAAGGCCGGTACGCCGGTCGACCGGGTCGCCGCGCAGGCGTACAGCGCCTTCGAGAAGGCCTCCGTCGTCTCCGTGCCCAAGGAGACCGTCCTCACCGAGCCCATCCGGATCGCCGTGCACGGCCAGGGCGGCACCGCCTTCGGCCACCAGGTGATCGAGCTCGGCGCGTTCGCCGAGGCCGTCGTGGTCATCGACCACACCGGCGACGGCGTCCTCGCCGCCAACGTGGACTACGTCCTCGGTGACGGCGCCAAGCTCACCGTCGTCTCCATCCAGGACTGGGACGAGAAGGCCGTCCACGTCGCCCAGCACAACGCGCTGGTCGGCCGCGACGCCTCCTTCAAGTCGGTCGTCGTCACCTTCGGCGGTGACGTCGTGCGCCTGCACCCCCGCGTCGCGTACGCGGGCACCGGCGGCGAGGCCGAGCTCTTCGGCCTGTACTTCACCGACGCCGGCCAGCACCAGGAGCACCGCCTGCTGGTCGACCACAACACCCCGCACTGCCGCTCCAACGTGGCGTACAAGGGGGCTCTCCAGGGCGAGGCCGCGCACGCCGTCTGGATCGGCGACGTGCTGATCCAGGCCGCCGCCGAGGGCACCGACACCTACGAGCTCAACCGGAACCTGGTTCTGACGGACGGCGCCCGCGTCGACTCCGTACCGAACCTGGAGATCGAGACCGGCGAGATCGTCGGCGCGGGTCACGCCTCCGCGACCGGCCGCTTCGACGACGAGCAGCTCTTCTACCTGCAGTCCCGTGGCATCCCGGCCGGCGAGGCCCGTCGCCTCGTGGTCCGCGGCTTCTTCGCGGAACTCGTCCAGCAGATCGGTCTGCCGGACCTCGAGGAGCGCCTCATCGCCAAGATCGATGCGGAGCTGGAGGCGTCCGTCTGATGGCCTTCGTCCGAGTCTGTGGGCTGAGCGAGCTGGAGGAGAACACCCCGAAGCGGGTGGAACTCGACGGCACGCCGGTCTCCCTCGTCCGCATCGACGGCGAGGTGTTCGCGATCAACGACATCTGCTCGCACGCGAACGTCTCCCTGTCCGAGGGCGAGGTGGAGGACTGCTCCATCGAGTGCTGGCTGCACGGCTCCAGCTTCGACCTGCGCACCGGCAAGCCCTCCGGCCTTCCCGCGACGCGCCCCGTCCCCGTATACCCCGTCAAGATCGAAGGGGACGATGTGCTCGTCTCCGTCACCCAGGAGTCCTGAGTCACCCATGGCTACGCTTGAAATCCGCGACCTGCACGTCTCCGTCGAGGCCGAGAACGGCCCCCGTGAGATCCTCAAGGGCGTCGACCTGACCGTGAAGCAGGGCGAGACCCACGCCATCATGGGCCCCAACGGCTCCGGCAAGTCGACCCTCGCGTACTCGATCGCGGGTCACCCCAAGTACACGATCACCAAGGGCACCGTGACCCTCGACGGCGAGGACGTCCTCGAGATGTCCGTCGACGAGCGCGCCCGCGCCGGCATGTTCCTGGCCATGCAGTACCCGGTCGAGGTCCCCGGCGTCTCGGTCTCCAACTTCCTGCGCACCTCGGCCACGGCGATCCGCGGCGAGGCGCCCAAGCTGCGCACCTGGGTGAAGGAGGTCAAGTCCGCGATGGAGCAGCTCCAGATGGACCCGGCCTTCGCCGAGCGCAATGTCAACGAGGGCTTCTCCGGCGGTGAGAAGAAGCGCCACGAGATCCTTCAGATGGAGCTCCTCAAGCCGAAGATCGCGATCCTCGACGAGACCGACTCCGGCCTCGACGTCGACGCGCTGCGCCAGGTCTCCGAGGGCGTCAACCGGGTCCGCGAGACCGGTGAGGTCGGCACCCTGCTGATCACGCACTACACCCGGATCCTCCGTTACATCAAGCCCGACTTCGTGCACGTCTTCGCGCACGGCCGCATCGCCGAGTCCGGCGGCGCCGAGCTCGCCGACAAGCTGGAGAACGAGGGTTACGAGTCCTACGTGAAGGGTGGCGCTACCACGTGATGCAGCTGCCGGGCCTCCTCGACACCGAAGCGATCCGCAAGGACTTCCCCCTGCTGGATCGTGTGGTCCACGACGGGAAGAAGATCGTCTACCTGGACAGCGCTGCGACCTCGCAGAAGCCGCGCCAGGTCCTCGACGCGCTGAACGAGTACTACGAGCGGCACAACGCCAACGTTCACCGCGGCGTGTACACGGTCGCCGAGGAGGCCACGGCGCTGTACGAGGGCGCCCGCGACAAGGTCGCCGCCTTCATCAACGCGCCGAGCCGCGACGAGGTGATCTTCACCAAGAACGCCTCCGAGTCGCTCAACCTCGTGGCCAACATGCTGGGCTGGGCGGACGAGCCGTACCGCGTGGACCACGAGACCGAGATCGCCATCACGGAGATGGAGCACCACTCCAACATCGTGCCGTGGCAGCTGCTCTCGCAGCGCACCGGCGCGAAGCTGAAGTGGTTCGGCCTCACCGACGACGGCCGTCTGGACCTCTCCAACATCGAAGAGGTCATCACCGAGAAGACCAAGATCGTCTCGTTCACGCTGGTCTCGAACCTGCTGGGCACGATCAACCCGGTCGAGACAATCATCCGGCGCGCGCAGGAAGTCGGCGCGATGGTCTGCATCGACGCCTCGCAGGCCGCCCCGCACATGGTGCTGGACGTGCAGGCGCTCCAGGCCGACTTCGTGGCCTTCACCGGCCACAAGATGTGCGGCCCGACGGGTATCGGTGTGCTGTGGGGCCGCCAGGAGCTCCTGGAGGACCTTCCGCCGTTCCTCGGCGGCGGCGAGATGATCGAGACCGTGTCGATGCACTCGTCGACGTACGCGCCGGCGCCGCACAAGTTCGAGGCGGGTACGCCCCCGATCGCCCAGGCCGTCGGCCTCGGCGCGGCCGTGGACTACCTGTCGGCGATCGGCATGGACAAGATCGCCGCTCATGAGCACGCCATCACCGAGTACGCGGTGCGACGCCTGCAGGAGGTCCCCGACCTGCGGATCATCGGCCCGGTGACGGCCGAGGACCGCGGTGCCGCGATCTCCTTCGTGCTCGGCGACATCCACCCGCACGACGTGGGCCAGGTCCTGGACGAAGAGGGCATCGCCGTCCGCGTCGGACACCACTGCGCGCGGCCGGTCTGCCTGCGGTACGGAATTCCTGCGACCACGCGAGCGTCGTTCTATCTGTACTCCACGCCGGCCGAGGTCGACGCCCTGGTCTCCGGCCTGGAGCACGTACGGAACTTCTTCGGCTGAGGGGCTGCTGGGACGTGAAGCTTGATTCGATGTACCAGGACGTCATCCTGGACCACTACAAGCACCCCCACGGGCGCGGTCTGCGGGACGGCGACGCCGAGGTGCACCACGTCAACCCGACGTGCGGTGACGAGATCACGCTCCGTGTGAAGTACGACGGATCGCGGATCGAGGACGTCTCGTACGAGGGTCAGGGCTGCTCGATCAGCCAGGCCTCGGCCTCCGTGCTGAACGAACTGCTGGTCGGGAAGGACCTGGCCGAGGCGCAGACGATCCAGGGCACCTTCCTGGAGCTGATGCAGTCCAAGGGCAAGATCGAGCCGGACGACGCGATGGAGGAGATCCTGGAGGACGCGGTCGCGTTCGCCGGTGTCTCGAAGTACCCCGCCCGGGTGAAGTGCGCTCTGCTGAGCTGGATGGCGTGGAAGGACGCGACGGCCCAGGCTCTGGGAGAGCGACCCGAGAACGCAGTGAGGAAGTCGGCATGACCGAGAACGCAGAGGCCACCATGAAGCCGGCCTCCGAGGAAGAAGTCCGCGAGGCGCTGTACGACGTCGTGGACCCCGAGCTGGGGATCGATGTCGTGAATCTCGGCCTGATCTACGGCATCCACATCGACGACTCCAATGTCGCGACGCTGGACATGACCCTGACGTCGGCGGCGTGCCCGCTGACCGATGTGATCGAGGACCAGGCGAAGGCCGCGACCGACGGCATCGTCAACGAGCTCAAGATCAACTGGGTCTGGATGCCGCCGTGGGGCCCGGACAAGATCACGGACGACGGTCGCGAGCAGCTGCGCGCGCTCGGTTTCAACGTCTGACGCCAGGCGTCCCCGGCGTCCACGACGCGCGAACGGCCATGCCCCCCAGGCAGACTGGGGGGCATGGCCGTTCGCATGTACCACCTTGTCGTCGACGCCCACGATCTGCCCGCCCTGGCCCGGTTCTGGTGCCAGGTGCTCGACTGGAAGGTGCTCTTCGAGGCCGAGGACGAGATCGTCATCGGCGCGGACGAGTACGCGATGCCCGGCATGTGTTTCGTCCCCGTCCCGGAGACCAAGACGGTGAAGAACCGGCTGCACATCGATCTCGCCCCCGACGACCAGGCCGCCGAGGTCGAGAGGATCCTCGGCCTCGGGGCGCGGCGGGTCGATGTCGGGCAGGGTCAGGACGTCGGCTGGGTCGTCCTCGCCGATCCGGAGGACAACGAGTTCTGCGTACTGCGGCCGAAGACGTCGCTCACGGACTGAACGGCGGCGGCGGGGTCACCCCGGCCGCCTGGGCGAGCGCCGGGGCCAGATTCTCCTTGCGGATGCGCAGGTCGACGTAGACCAGGGCGGTGACCAGCGGCGGGAACGTCGAGAAGACGATCTGCCCGATGAACTGGCCGACCATCAGGATGATCAGGCTCGTACCGACCGCTGCCAGGACCTGCCCGGTAGAGGGGGACGACCCGAGATCCATCGTGCTCATGCTGCCCGGAATCGACGCGAAGGCGGCCACGAGCTGCTGGACCAGCATGTTCGCCACGCCCGCCATCGTCCCGGCCAGGAACGTGATCCCGAAGACGCGCCACCAGGAGCCCTGGATCAGTCGCGAGGAGCGCTTCATGGCGGCGAACGCGCCCTGGCCCTCGAAGACGGCGGCCGACGGGGCGAGGCTGAACTTCACCCACAGCCAGATCGCCAGCGGAGTGACCGCCAGGGCGCCCAGGAACGCGAGGAAGGGGACGACGAGCGGGCCCGTGCCGGCGTCCAGCAGGACCACTGCGAGTGCGGTGAAGGCCGCGATGAACAGCCCGAGGGGCAGCAGCATGATCAGCCCGGTCAGGAAGACCGTGCCGAGCACGGCGGGGACCCGGGCCCAGGCGCGTGCCCAGACGGCGCGGAAGGTGGTCGGCGCGCCGAGGACCGCGTCCTGGAGCACGGTGGGACTGGCCGCGTAGACCACGCTGCTCGCGAGCAGCAGCACCACCATGGCCACGACCCAGACACAGGCCAGGGCTATGAGCAGCGGGCGGCCGTCCTCCCAGGAGCTGCCGCCCCGCGGCGGATCGAAGATCGCGGGCAGATGGTCCCCGACCGCCGCGTAGGCGATCGCGACCGCCGCGCAGACGATCAGCGACGCCGCGCCGTACGCGGCCAGGGCCGTGCCGAGCAGCGGTTTCCAGTAGCGGCCGACCGCCGCGAAGGCCCCGCTCAGAAGTTCACTCGTCTTGAGGGGAGCGAGGGGAATCACTCCGGGCTTCGGGGGCGGTGGAGGTGTCCACCCGTACGGACCCGGCGGTACGCCCCACCCCATGTTCTGCGTCATGCGGGACACCGTAGCCGTACGGGTGTACGGGCCGTTGTGTACGGTAGTACGCATGGGATACGGACTGCTGGCCGGGGCCATCGCGGCGGAGATCGTGGGCACGACCGCCATGAAGTACAGCGAGGGCTTCACCCGGCTCTGGCCCTCGCTGATCACCGTCGTCGGATATCTGATCGCCTTCACCCTCCTCGCCCAGACGCTGAAGACGCTCCAGATCGGCACCGCGTACGCGATCTGGTCGGGTGTCGGCACCGCGGCCGTCGCCGCCATCGGCATGTTCTTCATGGACGAGTCCACGAGCTTCGCGAAGATCGTTGGAATCCTACTGGTCATCGCGGGTGTCGTAGTCCTGAACACCGGCGGCGCGCACTGATGGCCCGCCGCTACGACCCCGACCGCCGACAGCGCATCATCGACGCGGCGCTGCGGGTCGTCGGCCGCGCCGGCCTCGCCGGCCTGAGCCACCGCAGGGTGGCCGCCGAGGCGGACGTGCCGCTGGGCTCCACCACGTACCACTTCGCCTCCCTCGACGAACTCCTCGTCGCCGCCCTGCGCCAGGCCGACGACGGCTTCGCCCTCACCCTGCGGGAGAGCGGCGCGCTCGCCGACCCGGAGACGGACCTCGCGGAGGAGCTGGCCCGGCTGATGGGGGTGTGGCTGGCCGGCGAGCGCATCCGCGTGGAGCTGGAGTACGAGCTCCATCTCGCGGCGCTGCGCAGGCCTGCGTTGCGCCCGGTCGCCGCGGAGTGGACCGACGGCGTGACAGAGTCGCTGGGCCGCCGCACCGACCCGGCCACCGCGCGGGCGCTGGTCGCGCTGATGGACGGGATCTGTCTGCAGGCGCTGCTGACTGACGCGGCGTACGACGAGGAGTACGCACGCGAGATGCTCGGGCGGCTCCTGCGCTGAGCCGGGGCCGGGGCCCGTGAACCCTTTCGGCGCCATCGGGCAACAAGGGGTGTGACAGCAACCGACACCACGAGAAGAGGGCCAGTGGCAGGACCACCGGCCCCTGACGATTCGGCGGTCATAGCCCAGTCGCTCGAACGGCCCGAACTCTTCGCCGAGCTGTACAACCGGTACGCCGCCGACATCCACCGCTACGCCGCGCGCCGGCTCGGCGACACGGCAGCCGACGACATCGCGGCGGAGACCTTCCTCGCCGCCTTCCGGGCGCGCTCCCGCTACGACCTCGCCAGGGCGGGCGCCCGGCCCTGGCTGTACGGCATCGCCGCCAACCTCATCGGCAAGCAGCGCCGCACCGAGGTCCGCGCCCTGAAGGCCCTCGCCCGCACCGGCCACGACCCGGTCGCCGAGTCCTGGGCCGACGGCGCGGTGGACCGCGTCGCCGCCCAGGCCGTCCACGCGCCCCTGGCCTCGGCGCTCGCCGGCCTGTCCGCGGGCGACCGGCACGTACTGCTCCTGGTCGCCTGGGAGGACTTCACGTACCAGGAGGTCGCGGAGGCGCTCTCCGTCCCCGTCGGGACGGTCCGGTCCCGGCTGAACCGCGCGCGGCGCAAGGTGCGCGAGGTGCTCGGCGACACCGACCCCACCCTCGTGCACGACATCGCCCAGGAGGCGATCAGCCATGGATGAGATGAAGACACTCCAGCAGTTCCGGGCCGACGCCCCCGACCCGGACCGGGCCAGGCTGGCACCTGGGCGACAGCGCCTCCTCGACGGCATGGCCCGCCGCCGCAGCCCTCGGGTCCACTGGAAGCTCGCGTCCCTCGGCGCCGCCGCGGCGATCACCGCGGCCGCGGTGCTGGCGACGCAGCTCGGGAGCCAGGGGCCGGAGCAGGAGCCACGGCTGCAGAGCGTGGCGGCGGCCAGGATGGAGCAGGCGGCCCGGACCGTCGGACAGCGCCAGGCCGAGCGGCCGGACGGCGCGTGGCTCTACCGCAAGGTGCTGACCAAGCAGGAGCCGTACGCGGTCTCCTTGGCCTCGGTATCCGGGCTCCTGGTCGGGCCGATCCGACGGGAGCCTCACGCGGCGGCTCTGCGCACCGTCGAGACGTGGACGCACCTGCGCACCGGTGAGAACTGGATCAACATGGCAGCCGGCGGCGAAACGCCCCCCCTGCGCGTGACGCCGAAGGAGTCGCCCGAGGAACTTCGAGACAAGATCGCCGAGCTGCCCGCCGACCCGGAGGGACTGTTCCAGGCCCTCGAAGAGATCGTTCCCGCCGTCCCCGCGCGGGGAGGCTCCGAGGCCCTCGCCAACTACCAGCGCGTCCAACGCGTGCTGTCCGACGTCGACATCATCCCTCCGGAGGTGCACGCCTCTCTCTTCCGCGCCCTCGGCACGCTTCCCGGGATCACGATCGTCGAGGACGCCAGGGACGCGTTGGGGCGCCCCGCTCTGTCCGTCGTCATGCCGGATCCGCGTCTCGCCAAGGACGCGAACCTGAGGAGCGACCTCATGCTCGACCCGGTGACCTATGAGTACCGGGGTGAACAGCGTGTCTTCCTCGCCGGCGGAGTGGTGGACGGCAAGCTGAGCACGAAGGACATCGTGCTCATGACCAGTTCCCCGTCGGCGCAGGACTACGTCGACAAGCCCGGTCGGCGGTCCTGACCGTGCGCGCGAGGCCCCGCCGCCGCCCCGGCCCTTCCGGAGCGGCGGGGGGGGGACGCGTGGGGAAACGGGATCACCCGGAACCACACCCAACCCCGGGAAAAGCGTCCCCCTACCACCCCCCCCAGCTGTGGTTTCCCCCCCCGCGAAA
>NZ_JBVIPQ010000001.1:0-113982 GCF_055577795.1 Streptomyces sp. NPDC033174 | reverse complement strand
TTTGTGAGTGCCCGTTCCCTTGTGGGAGAGGGATGGTGCAAAAAATCTTGGTTGGTGGTCTGACTCTTGAGAGAGGTCCCCCCCCCCCCCCCCTCCCCTCCCGGAGCGGCGCCGGGGCCCTGCGTGGCACCGGGAGCCCGCCGGACCCCGCCCGACACCTGAGACCGGTTCGCCCCCGCCCGCCCCCGCCGGTTAGGTTTCCCTCATGACCGACACGACTGCTACACGCACCACCGGCGCCGTCGCCGCCGGCCTCGCCACCATCGCCGGCGACGGTACCGTTCTCGACACCTGGTTCCCCGCCCCCGAACTCTCCGCCGAGCCCGGCCCGGCCGGGAGCCGGCGGCTCTCCCCCGAGGAGGCGGTGAACGCGCTGGGCGCGGGCGCCGCCAAGGCGCTCGGGGTCGACGGGCGGCGCGGTGTCGAGGTGGTCGCCGTGCGTACGGTCATCGGGTCGCTCGACGACAAGCCGCTCGACGCGCACGACGCCTACCTGCGTCTCCACCTGCTCTCCCACCGGCTGGTGCAGCCGCACGGTGTGAGCCTGGACGGCCTGTTCGGGCTGCTCGCCAATGTCGCCTGGACCTCGCTCGGTCCGGTCGCCGTCGACGACATCGAGAAGGTGCGGCTCAACGCCCGCGCCGAGGGTCTGCACCTCCAGGTGACCAGCATCGACAAGTTCCCGCGGATGACCGACTACGTCGCGCCGAAGGGCGTCCGGATCGCCGACGCCGACCGCGTACGGCTCGGCGCGCACCTCGCCTCGGGCACCACCGTCATGCACGAGGGCTTCGTCAACTTCAACGCCGGTACCCTCGGCACGTCGATGGTCGAGGGCCGGATCTCCGCCGGTGTCGTCGTCGGTGACGGCTCCGACATCGGCGGCGGCGCGTCCACCATGGGCACCCTCTCCGGTGGTGGCAACGTCCGTATCACCATCGGTGAGCGCTGCCTGGTAGGCGCCGAGGCGGGCGTCGGGATCGCGCTCGGCGACGAGTGCGTCGTCGAGGCCGGCCTGTACGTCACCGCCGGTACGCGCGTCACGCTGCCCGACGGCCAGATCGTCAAGGCCCGTGAGCTCTCCGGAGCGAACAACATCCTCTTCCGCCGCAACTCGGTGACCGGCACCGTCGAGGCCCGCCCGAACAACGCGGTCTGGGGTGGACTGAACGAGGTACTCCACAGCCACAACTGATCGGAGTGACTCCGCGTTGAAAGATCGACGCGGAGTCACACGAACAGCGAGGCGGGGAGTACGGCATGAGGACGAGAACCGGTCGCGTGGTCGTCGGTGTGCTCACGGCGGCGGCGGTCCTGCTGCCGGCCGGGGCGGCCGCCGCGGACGAGACGCACCAGGACTCGCACAACGGCCCGCAGGTGATGCTGCTGTCGACGGGTCAGATCGACGACCCGCTCGAGGACGTCCTGGAGCACGCGACGCTCCTCGGCGCCACCCAGGTCTCCGGCTGAGCGGCCGGGGTCAGCGAGCCCCGGTCAGCACCTCGTGAGCGGCCCGCAGCCCGTCGACCGTCTCCCGGTCGGCGGGCTGCAGCGGTTCGCGGACGAAACAGTTCAGCAGCGCCTTGGCGGTCACCGTCCCCGGCAGCCCGGACGCCATCATCAGCTCGACGAGCGGCAGCGTGCGCTGGTTGAGCCGCGTCGCCTCCGCGGTGTCGCCCGCGTCGAAGGCGTCGAGGACCGCCCGCATGGGGCGTGGCGCGACGTTCGCGACCGTACTGACGTAGCCGGCGGCCCCGACGGCGTACAGCGGCAGGTTCGCCTCCTCGCTTCCCGAGTAGTACGCGAGCGAGGTGCGGGCGATCAGCCTCGAGCTCGCCAGCAGGTCGCCCGAGCAGTCCTTGACCGCCACGATCCGGGGGTGGCCGGCCAGCCGCAGCATCGTCTCCGGCTCGATGCGGGTGCCCGTGCGGCCGGGGATGTCGTACAGCATCAGCGGAATGCCCGAGGCGTCCGCCACCCGCCTGAAGTGGGCCTCCACGGCGGGCTGTGGCGGGCGGCTGTAGTACGGCGTCACGACCAGGAGGCCGTTCGCGCCCGCCTCCTCGGCCTGCCGGGCCAGCTCGACCGTGTGCCGGGTGTCCGCCGTGCCGATGCCCGCGACGACGTGCACGCCGTCGCCGACCTCCTCGCGCACGGCCCGTACCAGCGCGGCCTTCTCGGCGTCGGTGGTCGTCGGTGACTCGCCGGTGGTCCCGTTCAGGACGAGTCCGTCGCAGCCCTCCGCGACGAGGTGTGCGGCGTGCTTGCGGGCGCTGTCCAGATGCAGGTCGCCGGAGGAGGTGAAGGGAGTGATCATCGCGCAGAGGGCGCGGCCGAAGGGTCGCTCAGGGCTCATCCGAGCAGTCTCGACGCCAACGATCGTGAAGGTCCACTTAGTTCTGCTTGTGACGACCGCTAAGCAGGAGTGAAGTGACCTCACCCACGCCTCGTACATGACCGGCGAGGTGCTCCTCCTCGACGGCAGCGGCCATCCGGTGTGAGCACACCACCCCGGCGGACTGAGCCGCGAGTGGTCACAGGCTCAGCTTGAAACCGTCGTGGTTGCGCGCGAATCCCAGGGAGGCGTAGAAGCGGTGGGCGTCCTCACGGCGCTTGTGGCTCGTCAACTGGACCAGCGCGCAGCCGCGTTCCCGCGCCCGCTCCACGGCCCGGACCATCAGCTCGCGACCGAGGCCGCCGCCGCGCCGGTCCGCCCGGACGCGGACCGCCTCGATGAGGGCCCGCTCGGCGCCGCCCCTGCCCAGACCCGGGATGTACGTCGCCTGGAGGCAGCCGACGACGGTGTCGCCGTCGGCCAGGACCAGCATCTCGTTGCGCGGGTCGCTCCGGATCGCCGCGAAGGCCCGCTCGTACGCCTCGTCGACCACGACGGTCGCCGGGTCCACGATCCGCTCCTCGTCGGCGAGAAGGGCCAGGATCGCGGGCAGGTCGGCGCGGCCGGCCGGGCGAAGGATCATGGCGCGCAGTGTCACACGGTGCGGTATTGACCTCAAGTCCGGTTGATGTTCGACGCTGGTTCCACGGCCGCACCGCAGGGGTGCGGCGCAGGAGGAGGCAGCGCCATGACCACCAGCACCACAGGCACCACTGTCCGCACGGGAACGAACGCCCGCCCCGACCTCTCCCGCCCCGGCGTCGGCGTCGTCAAGGCCAGCACCTGGCGGGTCGGGACGGCCGAGCGCCAGCGGGCGGCCGTCGACGCCATCGCCGAGGCCTGGGGGAGCCGGCCCTGGCCGGACGCCGGACTGCTCTCCTACACCGTGCACACCGGCTCCGACGGGGACACCCTGCTGCACTACTCGCAGTGGCGCAGCGAGGAGGCGTACCAGCACTTCGTCCGCACCTTCCGCGACGACCGGAACGCCGAGATCGACGCGGCCGTACCCGGCATCGATCGGGTCGCCCTCCACTCGTACGAGCTGTACCGCGGCGGCGCGCTGAACGAGGACGACACCCGGACGCCCGGCTGTGTCGTCATCGTCGACGTCCAGTTCGACGGGCCGGACCCGGACCGGCAGAGGGACTGGGTCGACGGCGTCCTCGAAGCGCTGGAGTCGGACCCGGCGATCCATCCCGGCGGGATCTCCGGCCACTTCCACATCAGCCTGGACGGGACCAGGGTCCTCAACTACGCGGAGTGGGAGAGCGAGCAGGCCCACATCGAGGCGCTCGGCGCGCCCGGCGAGGGGGTGGGTTCACCGACGCCGCAGTGGGACAGGGTCAGGAACTACCCCGGCGTGACTGCCGGCGGCGTGCGGCGCTACACGCCCGCGCTGAGCCTCAGCGCGGACGTGTAGCGGGTACGCAACCGGGTGCCGGCCGGCCGGGCTACGGCCGGAAGCGCAGCACCTGCGGGTCGTGGTCGCTGTCCTGCTCGGCGAACTCCGCGTTGATGTGCACGCTGTCGTACTCGAAGTCGTCGATCGACGGGCTGACCAGGATCTGGTCCAGCACCTGGCTGTTGCCCTGGAAGACGTACGAGTACCGCTCGCTGCGCGGCAGCGACTTCACCGCCGGGTAGAGCGCGCCGCCGTCGGTCAGCGCCTTCGCCGTCGCCGAGAACTCGAAGTCGTTGATGTCACCGAGGACGAGCACGTCGGCGTTGCGCTGCACCTTCAGGATGTCCTTGACGAAGGTGTTCACCGCCTGCGCCTGCTGGAGACGCTTGGCCTCGGAGGAACGATTCGGCGGCTGGTGGTGCGAGACCAGCGACTCGTCGCCGCCCTTCGAGCCGAAGTGGTTGGCGATGACGAAGACCGTGCGGCCGCGGAAGGTGAACTCGCCGCCGAGCGGCTTGCGGCTGTTGTCCCACGCCGCGTTCGCCGGGTCGATCCGGCCGGGGGAGAGGGTCAGGGCCGCGCGGCCCCGCTCCCCGCGCACCACCCCGGTCGCCGTCAGCGCGTCGCCACCGGCGCGGTCGGTGAACGACACCCGCTCCGGGTTGAAGAGGAAGACCTGACGGATGTTGCCGCCGGGCTCGCCGCCGTCCTTGTTGTTCTCCGGGTCGATGGACCGCGACTCGTACGCGGGGCCGCCGGCCGCGGCGATCGCCGCCGTGAACCTGCGCACCGTCTCGCCGGCCGCGACCGTGCCGTCGTTCTTGGCGCCGTTGTCGTCCTGGATCTCCTCCAGGGCGAGGATGTCCGGCGACGCGAGGTTGTCGACCACGGCCTTGGCCAGCGCGTCGAACTTCTCCTGCGGGTCGGACGGGTCCAGGTTCTCCACGTTGTACGTGGCCACCGCGAGCTCGCCGCGGCGCTGCTCGCGGGTCTTCTCGCGCTCCAGGCCGCCGTCGGTGACCGTGCCGAGGGTGCGGGCGGTGAGGGTGTAGCCGCCGAACTGGTTGAAGTCCAGCGGGCCTTCGGTGGTGCCCGTCAGCACGTCGCCGACGTTCGCCTTCGGGAAGGGCTGCTGCGCGATCGGCGTCAGCGACTGGATCTGGAGCCGGCCGGTGTTCTGCGAGGTGTACGAGCCGTAGACCGTGCCGCCGCGCCGGTTGTCGTGCTCGTACGGCTTCACCGTCACCCACAGCTCGGAGTACGGGTCGGTGGCGCCGACCACGCGCGAGGAGCCGATCCTGACGTTGGTGCCCTCCAGGGACTCGTAGTAGTCCAGGGCGAAGGCGCCGGGCTGGAGCGGGAGGGCGTTGATCGAGCCACCGGCCGCCGGGTCGCCCTCGGGGGCGTACGCGGAGGGGACCGACTTCGCGGAGATCGTGACGGCCTCGGGGACCGGGTTGCCGGAGGAGACCACGGTCACGGTCGGCTTGGTGATCTGGGTGAGCGACTGGTTGCCGGAGTTCACACCGCCGGGGACGTACTCGCCGACCGTGCCGGAGACCTTGACCTGGTCGCCGACGGCGACGGTCGGCGCGGTGCCGGTGTAGACGAAAATGCCCTCGCTGGTGGCCGGGTTGTCGTCGCCCTGCGGGTCCTGGAACCAGAAGCCGCGGGAGCCGTACGTCCGCACACCGGTGACGACGCCCGTGACATCGGCGACCGTCTGCCCGGTCAGCGGGGAGGTCCGGGTGGTGCCCTGGATGTCATGGATGCGGGTCGCCACGGCGTCGTCGGCCGAGGCGGCGGACGAACCGGCGAGAAGGCCGGCGGCGAGAGCGGCGGCGACGACGGCGGAGACCGCCGCGGTTCTCGGTATGGAGGAACGCATCAAGGTACTCCGGAGGTACTTGGAGGATGTGGGGATGTCTACGCGCGTCAATCTCTTGTGCGAGCCCAGGAGTTGTCAAGAGCAGCCGGAGGTTGAAAGGTGTACGGGGGCTGACGAGTTCATGAACCGGCAGGCATGGGGGCAATTGCGTCTACGCTTGGGGCCGCCTGGACCACGTACGTCCCCGAGGAGAGACCCCTGATGGCATCGGACCGCCCCACCCTGCCGCCCGTACGGCTGCATTCGGACGCGGAGCTGGCGCGGGACGCCCTCGCCACCCCGCTGCTGTCACGGGCCGTCCGCCTCGCCCGCTGGGCCGGGCCGGAGACCAGGGTCGGCGCGGGCGGCGAACTCGTCGACGAGCAACTGCCCCTCGCCGCCGAGGTGCTGGGCCTCGGGGCGGACGAGGAGGGCGCGGCGTACGCGAGCGAGGCATGGCGGTTGGCCGTGGACACCGGACTCCTCGACGTCGAGGACCCGCGGGGCGACGACGGGACGGGCGCCGGCGCGGTGACCGCGGGGGAGAACCTCGCCCTCGTCACCGGCGCGCCGCAGGACGTGCTCTCGCTCTGGCTGGACGGCCTGGACGTGGTCTTCGCAGACGCCACCGCACCTCTCTTCGACGACCTCGCCGATGTCGTCGGAGAGGACGGAGAGATCGACTTCGACAGGCTCGACTGGGACCCGGAGGCGGAGACCGAGTTCCTGGAGGGCGTCCTCGGCAACCTCTATCTGCTCACCGTCAGCGAGGGCGGCGCGGGCGAGGGCCCGGTACCGCTGCCGGCGCTCGCCGCGTCCGTGATCATCCCCGACGACATGGTGGAGCCCACCGACGACGTCCTGGAGCAGGTGTCGGAGGCGATGATGCGCCTCGACGACCAGTTCCGGCTGCTCGAACCGATCGGGCTCGTCGCCTACAAGCCGGTGGACGAGGCCCTGATGGCCGAGGAGGGTGAGGAGCCCACCCCGTCGGGGGACGCCCTCGACGAGGAGGACGTGGCCCGGTACGGGATGGTCAGGCTCACCCCGCTCGGCCTCTACGGCATCCGCTCCCGGATGCTGGAGGCGGGCGTGGTCGCGCCGGCGGTCGGCGAACTGGCCGACAAGAGCGCGGACGCGCTCCTGGACGGCGTGGCGCACTACCCCGAGCCGGCCGCGCGGGCCGAGACGGAGCAGTGGCTGGCCCGCCGTGAACCGCTGGCCGGCGCGCGGGAACTGCTCGCCGCGGCCCGGGGCGACGACGCCGGCTCCCCGCTGCGCCGCCTCCACTGCCAGCAGGCGCTCACGCTCGTCGGCGGCGAGGCCGAGCCCGCCGTCCGCGAGGTCCTGGACGACCCGGAACTGGGCGGTCTCGCCCGCGTCTGGCTCGCCGAGCGGGGCGCGGCGGACATTCCCGCGCCGCCCGAGTCCATGATCTTCTGGCTGGCCGTCGACACGATCGCGGCCCAGCTCGACGCGAACGGCGACCTGGAGGAGCTCCAGGACCTGGTGGAGGGCCTGACGGGCCGGCACAGCGGCTTCTTCGAGGCGGCGTGGCGGGTGGAGCACCCGGCGACCGCGGAGGTGCTGGAGGCGATGGGCCGACTGCACCGGGACAAGAAGTCGGCCAAGGAGGCCCGTAAGGCGGCGTTCAAGGCGCGCTCACGGGCGGCCGGCTGACCGGCGCGCCACGATAAATCCCGTGGCACGCCACCGGGTTCTCCCCCTACAGTGATCCACGTCCAGGTGCGACAGGCAGGACCTACTTCCACTCATAATGGGGAGGCCGCGGGTTCGATTCCCGCCGCCGGCACTCGTGCCGGTGTAGCTCAGTGGCAGAGCACCAACCGTCGGTTCCGCCGGCCTTGAACTCTGGACACCACAACGTCACGCACCTCCCGGTGCGCCGGCAGCGGCTACTTCACTCCAACGAAATCACGCCGCCGCCACCTTTGATCTCGGGAGGCACAGCATGCGTCGTGGGTGCCCGGTGCGCAGGCAACGGATACTTCATGGGGAACAGCCGGTTGCGGGTTCAAGTCCCGTCACGTCTTCGGGACGTGTAGCTCAAGTGGCAGAGCAGCAGTTATATGGACCGTCGCCGACCCTGAACTCGGGCACCCCCGTCGCTGTGTCTCCCCTCGCGTTCTCGAATTCGGGGGAATTCTCATGGCACGCTTCAACACCCGTACCACCAAGGCCCGTCCCACCTCGCCCGTGACCTCCACCGGCGCCACCGCCCGTACCCATCAGGGCGGCACCGGTGTACTGCGCGACGCCAGGTCCGAGCTGTTCCTGCTCGCCGTCGCCAATCTCGTCTCCCAGGACACCTTCTACGAGAGCGGCGAGAAGCGCGACGACCGCTTCGCCGCGCTCGTGCGCACCCTCGCCGTCGAGGACCCCGAGTGGACCGCCGGCCTGCTCGGCTGGCTGCGCCGGGACGGCCATCTGCGGACCGCGTCGCTCGTCGGCGCCGCCGAGTACGTGAAGGCGCGTCTGGACGCGGGCGCCGAGAACGGCCCCTCCAACCGCCAGGTCGTCGCCTCCGTCCTGCTGCGCGCGGACGAACCGGGTGAGCTGCTCGGCTACTGGACCTCGACCTATGGGCGCGCCGTCCCCAAGCCCGTCAAGCGCGGGATCGCCGACGCCGTCCGGCGCCTCTACCACGGCCGGTCCCTGCTCAAGTACGACACCGCCTCCAAGGGCTACCGCTTCGGCGACATCCTCAATCTGGTGCACGCCTCGCCCGACCCCGAGAAGGCATGGCAGGGCGAGCTGTTCCGGTACGCGCTGGACCGCCGGCACAACCCCGAGACCGCCGTGCCGCCGGCCTCCGACCGGACGCTGACCGCGCACCGGGCCCTGATGGCGCTCCCGGTCGGCGAGCGCCGCGCGGTGCTCACCGCGCCCGACGGCGCACGCCGGCTGGCCGACGCGGGGATGACCTGGGAGGCCCTGGCGGGCTGGCTCCAGGGGCCGATGGACGCGGCGGCCTGGGAGGCCGTCATCCCGTCCATGGGTGCCATGGCGCTCGTCCGCAATCTGCGCAACTTCGACCAGGCCGGAGTCTCGGACGAGGTCGCGGCCCGGGTGGCGGCGAAGATCTCGGATCCCGAGGTGGTCGCGGCATCGCGGCAGTTCCCCTTCCGCTACCTGGCCGCGTTCCAGCACGCGCCCTCGCTGCGCTGGTCGTACCCGCTGGAGAAGGCCCTCGGCCACTCGCTGGCGAACGTTCCGGCGCTGCCCGGCCGCACCCTGGTCCTGGTCGACCGGTCGGGTTCGATGTGGTCGCGGCTCTCGGACCGCTCCGAGCTGAACCGGGCGGACGCGGCGGCCATTTTCGGCGCTTCCGTGGCGATGCGGGCCGCCGACGCCGATCTGGTCGAGTTCGGCACCTCCAGCGCCCGGGTGAAGTACCGCGCGGGCGAATCCGTACTGAAGGTGCTGGGCCGCTTCGGCGAGCTCGGCGGCACCAACACCACCGAGGCCGTGCGCAAGCACTACAAGCGCCACGACAGGGTGCTGATCGTCACCGACGAGCAGGCGTCGTACAGCCACTACGGCGACCCGACCGCGCAGGTGCCGGACCACATCCCGGTCTACACCTGGAATCTGGCCGGCTACCGGGTGGGCCACGCCCCCTCGGGAAGCGGCAACCGTCACACCTTCGGAGGCCTGAGTGACGCCGCCTTCCGGATGGTGCCGCTGCTGGAGGCGGGGCGGAACGCGGACTGGCCCTGGAGCTGACGAAGGACACATGTTCGCATCTGTGCCGTCGCGATCTGGTCCTCCGGGGCTCAGGAGGGCGCATACTTAATCACAATGACGAAGCGACCCGCGCCCCGGCGCCACCTGCCCACGAGCCCCTTCCAAGCCCCGGTCGACCCCCTCATCAAGGCGTTCGCCCTGGGAGACCGCGTCTCGCACGACCAGTACGGCCTCGGAAAGGTCATCGGTGTCGAGGACGGGGTCGCCATGCTGGTCGACTTCGGCTCCAGCCGGACCCGCATCCTCAGCCCGTACTCCCGCATGAACAAGCTCTGAGCGGGCGCGCGACCCTGGTGTCCGCGCCCGGGACGAACCGCCCCGGCGCGCTGCACCGGGGCGGATCTTCCGCGTCCGCGCGGCTCTGACCTGCCGCTTCTCAGAGGATCTGGGCGGCGGGCTTCACCATGCCCCGGACCGTCCGGGACTTCACGAACTCGCCGATGGCCGTCATCTCCCACTCGCCGGAGAACTGCTTGATCAGCTTCGCCATCATCACCCCGGTCTGCGGCTCGGCGGTGGTGAGATCGAAGCGGACCAGCTCCTCACCGGTCGCCGCGTCGATGAGCCGGCAGTAGGCCTTGGCGACCTCGGTGAACTTCTGTCCCGAGAAGGAATTGACCGTGAAGACCAGACCGGTCGCGTCGGCCGGCAGCCTTCCGAGGTCGACCACGATCACCTCGTCGTCCCCCGCGCCCTCGCCGGTGAGGTTGTCGCCGGAGTGCTTCACGGACCCGCCCAGGATGGACAGCTTGCCGAAGTAGCAGCTGTCCAGGTGGTTGCGCTGGGGGCCGTACGCGATGACGGAGGCGTCGAGGTCGATGTCCTTGCCGCGATAGGCGGGCTCCCAGCCCAGACCCATCTTGACCTGGGACAGCAGCGGCCGGCCGCCCTTGACCAGGGAGACGGTCTGGTTCTTCTGGAGGCTGACCCTGCCCTTGTCGAGGTTGATCTTGCCGCTGCCGGCGGGCGCGGGTGCCGGGGCGGCGGGCGGCGCGGAGGGGACGGGCGGGGCCTGGGGTGCGGTCGTCCTCGGGTCGACATGCGCGGGGGCGGGCGCCGGGGCGGCGGCGGGCTCCTCGTCGACCGAGACGCCGAAGTCCGTGGCGATGCCGGCCAGCCCGTTGGCATACCCCTGGCCGACGGCACGCGCCTTCCAGGCACCGCCGCGCAGATAGATCTCGACGACGACCAGGGCGGTCTCGGCGCCGAGCCTCGGCGGGGTGAAGGTCGCCAGCGCGTTCCCGCTGTCGGCGTCGCGGATGGTCGCGGTGGGCTCGATGCCCTGGAAGGTCTGCCCCGCGGCGTCCGGGCTGGCCGTCACGACGATCTTCTCGATCCCGGCCGGCACGGCGGACGTGTCCACGATGATCGCGTCGGGCGCCGTGCCGCCACCGGAGCGGTAGGTGACACCGGGGCCGGCCGGCTGGTTGTAGAAGATGAAGTCGTCGTCCGAGCGGACCTTGCCATCGGCGGTGAGCAGCAGGCCCGATACGTCGAGCCGCACCGGGGCGGCGACGTCCACCGCCACACGGGTGGCGGCGAGGGGGATGTTCGAGCCGGGGGTCATTGCGGTCATGCCAGGGGTAACGAGCGAGGTGGCTTTGCCGTTCCCTTACCTTTCCAAGCTTCCGAAACGTTCCTCCGGTCGGCGGCCGTCCGCTGTCGGCCACTGACTGCCGCAGTCCGGCCGCGGGGCACCGTCTACCGGCGGCCGCGGTTGCGGGGATGGTCCCGGGCGGCCCGCTCGTTGCCGTGCTTGTACGCGCCCGTCCAGCGGGCCATCACCAGCTGGGCGTCACCGAATCCCACCTCCGCCAGGAACTTCTCCGCGCGGCTGCCACGCAGCGTCCCGGCGGCGCGTCCCTGGTGGGTGATGTCGACGCTGCCGTCGGCGTGCTGTTCGAAGGTGAATCCACGAGGTCTTGGCATGGCGGAATCCTCGTCGCACCCCACCGGGCGCGTCACCCGGATATTCGCCTCTCCCGCCGCACGTTCGCCGCGCCCACCGGACGTCAGTGCGGCCAGAGCGGCGGGCGGGTGCAGAAGTGGCCGCCCAGATGGGCGTGGTCGGGGTTGTCGTCGGAGAGCTCACCCTGCTCGGCGAGGAGATCTCGCGCGTACGGCTCCGAGTCGTCCTGGGGTTCGTAGCCGAGCGCACGGGCGCCGGCGAGGTCCCACCAGAGACGGGTGTTGGCCGACGAACCGTAGACGACGGTGTGCCCCACGCCGTCGGCGGTGAGCGCGGCGTGGAAGAGCCGGGCGCCGTCGGCGGGGCTCATCCAGACGGAGAGCATCCGTACCGAGGTGGGCGCGGGAAAGCAGGAGCCGATCCGTACGGACACGGTCTCCAGACCGTGCCGGTCCCAGTACAGCTGCGCGAGGTCCTCTCCGAAGCCCTTGGACAGGCCGTAGAAGGTGTCGGGGCGGCGGGGCGTGTCCACCGGGATCAGGGGGTCTCCCGCGCGGGGGCGGGGGGTGAAGCCGACGGCGTGGTTGCTGGAGGCGAAGACGATCCGTCCGACCCCTTCCTCCCGGGCGGCCTCGTAGAGGTGGTAGGTGCCCTGGACGTTGGCGCTCAGGATCTTCTCGAAGGTGGACTCCAGGGAGATTCCCGCCAGATGGAGGATCGCGTCCACGCCCTCGACCGCCTCGCGCAGCGCCCCCTTGTCGGCCAGATCGGCGGTGATCGCGTCGGGCGCTCCCTCGACCGGCCGCGCATCGAGGAGGCGGAGCTCGTAGCCGTACGCGGGGAGCAGTCCGCGCATCAGGGTGCCGAGGCCTCCGGCGGCGCCGGTGAGCAGGAGGGTGCGAGGAGCGGGCATGGGCGGGACTCTCCTTGAACGCTCATATGAATGACTGTAGTTCACATCCATGGAAACGCAGGGACACGCTAGAGAGTGCGTCCGAGCGTCGTCAAGCCTCCGCGTCCCGGGTCAACTCCGGTCCAGAGGCGCGGTTTTCCGCCTTGACCGGCGCACGGGCGCTGTCCTAGCGTGGCGGTGTTCAGAAATATGGACGTCGATCAGAATTGTGCACGACAGTCTGCCCAGGGAGCGCCCGTGACCTCGCCCGTGTCTTCGCCCGTGGCCGCGCCCGCCGCCCCGGCCCCGCTCGCCGGCCGGCTCGGCGGCCTGCTGTTCTTCCCCGTCACCCCGTTCGGACCGGACGGCGGGCTCGACCTCGGCACCTTCCGCGCGCATGTCCGTTCCGGAATCGACGCCGGGGCCGCCGCGGTCTTCGCCTGCTGTGGCACGGGGGAGTTCCACGCCCTGACCCCCGAGGAGTTCCGCGCCTGCGTCGCCGCCGCCGTCGAGGAGGCCGCCGGCCAGGTGCCCGTGGTGGCCGGAGCCGGCTACGGCACCGCGCTCGCCGTCCAGTTCGCGAAGCTCGCCGAGGAAGCCGGCGCGGACGGCCTCCTCGCCATGCCGCCCTACCTCGTCTTCGCCGACCAGCAGGGGCTGCTGCGCCACTACACCGATCTCGCCGCGGCCACCTCGCTCGATGTGATCGTCTACCAGCGCGACAACGCGATCCTCACCCCCGAGACCGTCGTCGCCCTGGCCCGCACCGAGGGCGTCATCGGCCTCAAGGACGGCCACGGCGACCTCGATCTGATGCAGCGCATCGTCAGCGCGGTCCGCACGGAGGGCCTCGGCCTGCTGTACTTCAACGGCCTGCCGACAGCCGAACTCACCGGCCCCGCCTACCGGGGCATCGGTGTCACCCTCTACTCGTCGGCCGTCTTCTGCTTCGCCCCCGACATCGCCCTCGCCTTCCACACCGCGCTCGACAGCGGCGACGACGCCACCGTGAACCGGCTCATCGACGGCTTCTACCGTCCGCTCGTCGAATTGCGGGCCAAGGGCCACGGCTACGCCGTCTCCCTCGTCAAGGCGGCCGTACGGACGGGTGGCCTCGACGTCGGCGGCGTCCGCCCGCCGCTGAGCGAACCCGCCCCCGCCCATCTCAAGGAGCTCGGCGAGATCATCGAGCGCGGCCGAGCCCTGCTGCGGGAGGGCGCGTGAGGGCGTCCGCCTTCGTCTATCCGTGGGACGTCGTCGGTGACCCCGACGCGCCGGCCCGTATCGCGGACCTCGGCGTCCAGCAGGCCACCCTCGCCTCTGCCTACCACTCCACCCGCGCGCTGACCCCCCGCCATCCCCGCCACCGCGTCGTCACCGCCGAACACGCCGCCGTGCTGTACGAGCCGGACCCGGCGCGCTGGGCGGGCCGCGCACTGCGGCCGAACGCGGCGGGGGCCTGGGCGCCCGGCGACACGTACGGAGAGGCCGCCGAAGCCCTGGAGCGCGCCGGGCTCGACGTGCACACCTGGGTCGTCCTCGCGCACAACTCCCGCCTGGGCGCCGAACACCCGGAGACCTCGGTGGTGAACGCCTACGGCGACCGCTACCCCTGGGCGCCCTGCGTCGCCCGGCCCGAGGTCCGCACCCTGCTCGTGGACCTCGCGGCGGAGGCGGCGGTACGCCCCGGGGCGCGCGGCACCGAGCTGGAGTCCTGCGGCTGGTACGGCATGGCGCATCTGCACGCCCACGACAAGACCGCGGGAGTCGCACTCGACGACACCGCGCAGTATCTGATGTCGCTCTGCTTCTGTGCGCAGTGCGTGCGCGGATACGCCGAGACGGACCTGGACGCCGGCGAACTGAGCGCGTCGGTACGCGCCGCGCTGGAGCCGGTCTGGCGCGGCGGACCCTGCGCGGGTGAGAGCGGCGCGCTCCTGGCCGCCACGCTGGGGTTCCGGGCCCGGGTGGCACGGACCCTCCAGGACGAGGCAATCGCGGCGGTACGGGCGGCCGCGCCCCCCGGATTCCAGGTGCTCCTCCACGCCGACCCGGCGCCCCATCACTGCGGCGCCAACGCCGGCGTGGACCCGGAACACATCCTGCGCGTCGCCGACGGTGTCGTGGTGCCCTGCGCGGGCGGGGCGGGCCTCCTCGCCCCCTTCGCCGCGCACGCCTCCCCCTCGAACGTCCTCGCCGCCAACTTCCCCGTCGTACGCGGCATGGGCGGCAGCCCGGACACCCTCGCCGCCGACGCCGCGCGCGCCGCCGGGCGGGGCGCCACCGAACTGCGCCTCTATCACGCCGGGTTGGCCTCGGACGCGGACCTGGCGTCGGTTGCGTCGGCGCTCGCCGCCCTCGGCTGAAGGGAGGGAGCGCGGGATCGGGCGGGCCCTAGCCTTCCGCCGGCCCCCGGCGGCTGTCGGCGGCGGTCCTGCGGCCGGCGCTCCCCTTCTCGTACCGCAGCGCCGCCCCCGTGAGCACCGCTCCCACGCCCTCCCAGACGCCCACGCCCAGGAAGCCGGCGGGCGCGCGGCCGCTGAGCACCGCCGCCGTGAAGACCGCGCAGGTGAGCAGGCGGAAGGGAACCGTCCAGCGGAAGAAGGCCTTCCAGTCCGCCAGCGCGGCCAGGATGTAGTACGCACCCATATTGAGCGCGGCCATCGAGGAAGCGGTGAGATAGACGAGGGTGTAGTCGCCCTCCGCGCGGCGGGACTCGGACATGGGGTCGAAACCCATGGACTCGATCATCACGTCCGGGGCGATCAGCCCCACGACACCGAGGCCCGCGGCGAGTACGCCGAAGACGGCCATGGTCCAGCCGGACAGGGAGCGGGGCAGCCGCACTGAAGTTCTCCGTAAACGAGGGACGTTGACGCGTCCCTGCCTATCGTGCGGCCTGCCCCGCCCGCGACCCGGGGTCTACCCGAGCGCCGCGGCCATCATCTTCTGGGCGACCGGAGCGGCCAGGCCGTTGCCGCTGACCTCCGACCGGGCGGCGCCCGAGTCCTCTACGAGGACGGCGACCGCGACCTCCTTGCCGGTCGAGGCGCTCTTCGCGTACGAGGTGAACCAGGCGTACGGCGTCTTGCTGTTGTTCTCGCCGTGCTGGGCGGTGCCGGTCTTGCCGCCCACCTCCGCGCCCGCCACCTTGGCGTTGGTGCCGGTGCCCTGGTCGACCACGGTCACCATCGCGCTGCGCAGCTGCTCCGCGGTGCCGGAGGACACGACGCGCCGCGCGCCGTCGCCGTCCCCGTACGACTGAAGGGTGTTGCCGTCGGCGTCCACGACCCTGGACACCATGTGGGGCGCCGCCATCACCCCGTCGTGGGCGAGGGCCGCCGACACCATGGCCATCTGGAGCGGCGTGGCCGTCACATCGAACTGCCCGATGCCGGTCAGCGCCGTCTGCGCCTTGTCCATCCCCGACGGATACACACTGGCGTAGGCGCGCACGGGGACATCGCGTGCGTCCTCGTTGAACCCGAACTTCTCCGCCATGGCTCGCACCTTGTCCTGCCCCAGGTCCACGGCCATCTTGGCGAAGACGTTGTTGCAGGAGTACCGCAGCGCGGTGCGGATCGTGGCGTTCTCGCAGGGAGCGGACCGGTTCTCGTTCTCCAGCACCGTGCGCGTGCCGGGCAGGGTGTAGGGGTCCGGGCTGTCGGTCGCGGTGTCCACCGACCCGTAGAGCCCGTCCTCCAGCGCGGCCGCCGCCACGACCAGCTTGAACGTCGAGCCGGGTGGCAGGGGCTGGCGCAGCGCCCGGTTCACCAGGGGCTTGTCCTCGTCGGAGGTGAGCTTCTTCCAGGCCGCGCCGTCCGTCGCCGAGGCGATCGTCGAGGGGTCGTACGAGGGGGTGCTGACCATGCCGAGGATCTTCCCGGTCCCCGGGTCGACGGCGACGGCCGCGCCCTTGGTGTCTCCCAGCGCCTTGTACCCGGCCTTCTGCACGGCCGGGTCGATGGTGGTGAGCACGTCACCGGGCTGCTGCCGCTCGCCGGTGAGCGCGTCCAGCGGGTTCTTCAGGCGCGTGTCGGTGCCGTCGAGGACCCCGGAGTAGATGCCCTCCAGCTGCGTGGCGCCGAACGCCTGGGAGCTGAAGCCGGTGACGGCCGCGTACAGCGGGCCGTCGGTGTAGGTGCGCTTGTACGCGAGGTCGTTGCCCTCCGTCCTCGTCGAGCCGGTGACCGGAGCGCCGGCCACGATGATGTCCCCGAGCGGCTGCGCGTACTGCGCGATGACGTTCCGCCGGTTGTGCTTGTCGTCCGCGAGAGCCGTGGCTTCGTACGCCTGAACCCAGGTCACCCGCACCAGCAGGGCGAGGACCAGGAGCAGCGAGAAGACCGAGGCGTGCCTGATCGTCTTGTTCATCCCACAGGAGGACGAAAGGGCAGGAGGGCGGCGTTCCGTTTCTCCGGGTTTCTCAGGGAATCCTCATCCTGGCCGGTCAGCGGGATGCCGTCCCGCGCGGGCTGACGAACCCCGACTCGTACGCCACGATCACCGCCTGCGTGCGGTCCCTCGCCCCGGTCTTCGCCAGGACGGCCGCCACATGGGTCTTCACCGTCGCCGGTCCGACCTCGAGCCGGTCGGCGATCTCCGCGTTCGTCAGGCCCGTCACCATCAGCCGCAGGACGTCGGCCTCCCGCTCGGTGAGCCTGGACAGCCAGGCGGGGGCGGCCGGACGCCGGCGGGCGTGCTCGGCCGCCAGATCCCGCACGGCGGCCGGGTACAGCAGCGAATCGCTGCGGGCCACCAGCCGGACCGCCGCGACCAGGTCCTCCGCCGCCGCCCGCTTCAGCAGGAAACCGGCCGCGCCCACCCGCAGCGCCTCGAAGACGTAGGAGTCGTTCTCGAAGGTGGTGACCACCAGGATCCGCGGCGGCTCCCCGGACGCGCCGAGGATCTGTTCGGTGGCCCGGATACCGTCGATCTGTGGCATCCGCACATCCATCAGGACGACGTCGGGCCGCAGTGCGCGCACCACGGAGACCGCCTCGGCCCCGCTGGACGCCTCGCCGACCACCTCCAGGTCGGGCTCGGCGTCCAGAATGACCCGCAGCGCCGTACGGACCATCCGCTCGTCGTCGGCGAGGACCACCCGGATCGGCGCGCCCTTCTCCGGCCGCTCTTCGGGCGCGCTCATCGCCGGCCGCCCGTCAGGGGGAGCCGGACCGCGAGCCGCCACACCCCGTCCACCGGCCCGGCGTGCGACGTGCCGCCGAGCAGCCGGGCCCGTTCGCCGATCCCTCGCAGCCCGCGGCCGCCCCCGGGGCGCACCACCGGGCCGTTCTCCGGCAGCGGGTTCTCCATCGTTATCTCCAACTCCCCGTCGTGGACCGCCATCTGCGCGGTCAGCGGCTCGCTCCCGGCGTACCGGGCCGCGTTGGTCAGGCCTTCCTGGACGATCCGGTACGCCTCGCGCGACACCGGCTCCGGCAGCCGGTCCAGGTCCCCGGTGACGTCCAGCGACACCTTCGGGCCGACCCCGGTCAGCAGGCCGTCCAGCGCTTCGAGTCCCGGCCCCGGCAGCTCGCCGTCGTCCTCGCCCTGCCGCAACAGCCCCAGCACGGAGTCCAGTTCGCCGACCGTGCGCCGCGTCGTCTCCTCGATCGCCGCCAGCGCCTCCCGCACGAAGTCCACATCGCTGTCCAGCACCCTGCGCGCCGCGCTCGCCTGCAGGGTGACCGCGCTCAGCGCATGGCCCACCGAGTCGTGCAGCTCCCGTGCGAGCCGGTTGCGTACGGCGAGTTCGGCGGCGCGGCGCTCGGCCGCCGCCAGCCGGTCGGCGGGCGTCGGCCCGAGCAGCCGGGGCGCCTGGCGGGCCAGCAGCGAGCCCGCCCCGGCGGCCGCCGCTGCGAGGGCCACCAGCATCAGCAGTCCGGCCGGCAGCCCCGCGTACACCACCCAGTCCCGGTTCACGGACCAGTAGTCACTCATCCTCGAATCACGCAGGGAGGCGGAGAACGGCAGCACCATCAGGCTCACCGCGAACGGCGGCAGCGCCAGGGACGCACCGCTGATCAGACCGCCGAGCCCCACATGGAGCGTGTACCAGCCCGCCGTTCTCGCCCGGGCGGCGCGGCTGCCCGCCGGGCCCTCCGCGAACCGGTCCGCCGGCACCCCGCACAGCGTCCGCGCGGCCGCCACCGACATCGGCCGGGTCAACGGGAAGAGCGCGGTGACCGCCGCCAGGGGCAGCGCGATCGCATACGCCCCGAACTGCACGGTCAGGGAGGCGGAGAACATGCTCTGTCCATCCGTGAACGGCCCGATGATCACTGTCCCGACGAGCCAGTACGGCATGAGCAGAGCTCCGCCCAGGATGAGGTGGATCCAGCGCAGCCGGGCCCGGCGGCCGAAGAGCGCACGCGCCCACCTCACGCGGCGCGCCGCCGCAGGAAGACCGCCACGCAGCCGGCCAGCAGCAATCCAGTGATCATTTCGCCAGCGTAGGCCGTGACCATCAGGGCCGTGGGCTCCTTTCCGGCATCCGTCTGCGGCATCAGTGTGGCCAGCACCATCCAGCCGCCCCAGCAGCCGACCCCGCCGGAGCCGATCCAGGCCGCGGTCAGCGCCGTCCTGACATCCAGCGACGGGCGGAGCCGGAAGACCAGGGCCAGTACGCCCGCCACCGCGACGACCAGGAAGGCGGCCTGCGCGGCCTCCAGTACGGAGAAGCCGGACGGGTGCTCGGCGACCCGGTCCGGAGAGAGACCGCGCTCCGACCCGGTGGCCCACATCAGCCGCAGGGCGAACGGCACCAGGGCCAGTACGGACGCCACTCCCGCCGCGACGCGCACACCGCGCCCCGGGAAACCGGCCGGAAGTTCCCAGAGCGTGCCCTGCCACACATGGCCCCAGCGCTCACGGGCGTAGAGGGCGAAGAGGGTGCCGAGCGTGATGCCCTGCAGGATGAAACCGGTGTAGACGACGCCGAAGACCCAGTCCTCCAGGAACGGCTCGGACCCGGCCGCCTTCTCCCCGCCGCCGGTGAACAGCGAGGCGATCAGCTGGAGCGGGAAGCCGACCATGATCGGGGCGAGCAGGCCGGTCGCCACCCACATCGGAAGGACCAGCAGCCAGGTCTTCACCCGGAGCCCCCACGGCTGGGTGAGCAGCAGCGCGAGGACGACGACGGCGACGTCCATCAGGATCGTGACGCTGTTGGCCGCGGCCATCAGCCCCCGGTGCTCCAGCAGCACACTGCCGGCCGGAATGCCGATCTCGCTGCCGGCGACCCAGGCGATCTTGAGGGAGACGTACGGGACGCAGGCGGCGACGGCGAGAGCGCGCAGCGCCCGGCGGCCGGAGCCGAGACGGTGAGCGGAGAGAGAGGTTGATGTCATGCCCCCTACGCTCCCGCCGCGAAGGTCCCGCCACCTCCTGCTCGGCGATGAACCGTCTCCCCCGAACGGCGGAGACCGCCGCGGCGGCGCCATCGATGAATTGACCGGTCATTCCGGTGCTCAAATGCACCCCACAGCAGGTCACATGAGTCGGTAGAGTCGTACTCATGATCACCGAGACGCAGACCTTCGCCCCCGTCCTGACCCGCGCCGCCGACGCCGAGACGACCAGCGACCCGAGCAGCGTGATGACCCTTCTCGCCGACTCGGACACCACCGGCGGCACGCTCACCAGCTACCGATCGTCCTTCGCCAAGGGCGCGGTCGGAGCGCCCGCGCACTTCCACACCAAGGCGTCGGAGATGTTCTTCGTGCTCGGCGGCTCGCTCCAGGTCCTGCTGGGCGAGGAGCTGACCGTCCTGGAGCAGGGCGACTTCCTGCTCGTGCCGCCGCACACCCCGCACGCCTTCGCCGCGGCTCCCGGCGCCGAGGCCGATGTGCTGTTCGTCTTCACCCCGGGCATGGCCCGCTTCGACTATCTGCGTCTGCTGGGACGGGTGATGCGCGGCGAGGCGAGCTTCCAGGAGATCAAGGACTCCTCCGAGCTCTACGACAACCACTATGTCGACAGCCCCGTCTGGAACGAGGCGCTCGCCGCGCGCTCCTGACCCCTTCCGGGTCCTTGCCGCGCGGCCTCAGAGCCGGCGCGTCGCCAGCGTCAGCCGGTCACGCGCGTCGAAGAGTGCGTCCTTGATCATCTGCTCATGGCCCGGGGTGAGCCGTGCGACCGGAACCGAGCAGCTGATCGCGTCGCGCGCCGGGGTGCGGTACGGGATGGCGATGCCGAAGCAGCGCAGCCCCAGCGTGTTCTCCTCGCGGTCCACGGCGTATCCCTGCTCACGGATGACGTGCAGCTCCTCGATGAGCGTCTCGCGGTCCGTGATGGTGTGCTCGGTCAGCGCGGGCAGCGACTCGGGGAGCATCTTGCGGACCTGCTCGTCGCTGTGGGTGGCGAGCAGCGCCTTGCCGAGCGAGGTGGAGTGCGCGGGAAGCCGGCGCCCGACCCGGGTGAACGGCCGCAGATAGTGCTGCGACTGCCGGGTGGCGAGATAGACGACGTTGGTTCCGTCGAGCCGCGCCAGGTGGATCGTCTCGGTGGTGTCGTCGGAGAGCCGGTCGAGGGTCGGGCGGGCGGCGGCCACCACCTCGTCCCCGTCGATGTACGAGGTGCCCACCAGCAGGGCCCGCACACCGATGCCGTACCGGGTTCCCGTCGCGTCGGTCTCCACCCAGCCGAGCTCCACGAGCGTCCGCAACAGCATGTACAGGCTGGACTTGGGGTAGCCGACGGCCTCCTGGACGGCGGCGAGGGAGTGCATACCGGGCCGGCCGGCGAAGTACTCGAGCAGTTCCACCGTGCGTACAGCGGACTTGACCTGCGCCCCACCGGAATCGGCAGTCGACATTCGCCCTCGCCCCTCTTGTTAACCAAGTGCGCCCGTTAATAGAGTCCCCGGTGCATTCACCTACAGGAACTATGTTCAGAATAGCGAACAAGGGGCATCGCGGTGGCAGCAGAACCAGTGTGGAGTGTGGACCCCCGAACCGGGAAGCCGCGCGAGCAGGTTGCGGTGGAGGCCACAGCCGAGGAGGTCGACCAGGCCGTCCGCGCCGCGCACGCCGCCCGCCCCGCGCTCGCCGAGCGCGCGACCCGTTCCGCCTTCCTGCGCACGGCCGCCGAACTCCTTCAAGGCGCGCACGAACCCCTCATCGAGGCGGCCGACGCGGAGACGGCGCTCGGCCCCGTCCGGCTCCGTGGCGAACTCGCCCGTACCTGCTACCAGTTGCGTGCCTTCGCGGACATCGTCGACGAGGGCGCCTTCCTCGGGGTGATCATCGACCACCCCGACGACACCGCCACGCCGCCCGTCCCCGACCTGCGCCGCTACCGCGTCCCGCTCGGCGTCGTCGCCGTGTACGCCGCCTCGAACTTCCCCTTCGCCTTTTCCGTACCGGGCGGGGACACCGCCAGCGCGCTGGCGGCCGGCTGCCCCGTCGTGGTCAAGGCCCACCCCGACCACCCCGCCACCTCCGAACTGGTTGCCGCCGTCCTGCGCAGGGCCGCCTCGGTGCACGGCATCCCCGAGACCGTCATCGGCCTGGTCCACGGCTTCGACGCGGGCGTCGGGCTGATCCAGCACCCGCTGGTCGCTGCCGCCGGATTCACCGGCTCGATCCGCGGGGGACGCGCCCTCTTCGACGCGGCTGCCGCCCGCCCCGTACCGATCCCCTTCCACGGCGAACTGGGCTCCCTCAACCCGGTCGTGATCACCGAAGCGGCGGCCGAGGAGCGCGCCGAGCAGATCGGCGCCGGGCTCGCGGGCTCCATGACGCTCGGCGTCGGCCAGTTCTGTGTGAAGCCCGGCCTGGTCCTGGCCCCCGCCGGCGCGGCCGGCGACCGCCTCCTCGACGCCCTCACGGACGCAGTCAGCGACACCGCCGCGGGGGTCCTCCTCGACCACCGGATGCGCGACAACTTCCTCACGGGCGTCGCCGAGCGCGCCGGGCTCCCCGACGTCCACGCCCCCGTGACCCCGGGAGCCGGCAGCAGCCACACGGTCAGCGCGGGCTATCTGACCGTCCCCGCGCAGCGCCTCACCGAGGAGAGCGCCCACGACCTGCTCCTGGAGGAGTGCTTCGGCCCGGTCACCGTCGTCGCCCGCTACACCGACGACGCCGAGGTCAGCGCCGTACTGTCCCGGCTCCCCGGAAACCTCTCCGCGACCGTGCATCTCTCCGCCGACGAGGCGGCGGGCAAGGGCCGCGGCGCCGAGATCCTGGCCGAGCTCACCCCCCTCGCCGGCCGCGTCCTCGTCAACGGCTGGCCCACCGGCGTCGCGGTCGCCCCCGCCCAGCACCACGGCGGCCCCTACCCGGCCACCACCTCCACCTCGACCTCGGTCGGCGGCACCGCGATCGAGCGCTGGCTGCGCCCGGTCTCCTACCAGTCGACGCCCGAACCGCTGCTCCCGCCGGAGCTGCGCGACGACAATCCGCTGGGGCTCCCGCGCCGGGTGGACGGACGCCTGGAACACTGACCGCATGGACCTGGCTCTTCCCGAACTGCCCTTCCCCCTGCGGGCCTACGGCCCCGATGCCGACTGGTCGTACGAGCAGGGCGTGCTGAGCGGCTGGGCGGGCGCCCGCCAGGACCGCTTCGTACCGCCCACCGGCGACGCCCTGGACCCGGCGTCCGACGCGCCGCGGCTGGTCGGCGCGCCCGAGGGCGACTTCCAACTGATCGCCCGCGTCAAGGTGAGCTTCGCCGCCGCCTTCGACGCGGGCGCGCTGTACGTCCATGTCGCCGATCGGGAGTGGGCCAAGCTCTGCCTGGAGCTCTCCCCGGACAGGCCCACCGTCTGCACGGTCGTCACCCGCGGCCAGTCCGACGACGCCAACTCCTTCGTCGTGGACGGCGACAGCGTCTGGCTGCGGGTCAGCCGCACCGGCGGCGCGTTCGCCTTCCACGCCTCCACGGACGGCGAACACTGGACCTTCGTACGGATCTTCGCGCTCGGTACCAAGGAGCAGGCGGCGGCGGCGCTGGTGGGCTTCATGGCCCAGTCGCCGGTGGGCGAGGGGTGCGTGGTCTCGTTCGACGGGATCGAGTTCCGTCCGCAGTGGCCGCGGGCGCTCAGGGACGGCTCGTAGCCTCAGACCGTCACGACGATCTTGCCGGTGTGGGTGTTGGACTCCATCAGCCGGTGGGCGTCGTTGATCCGCCCGAGGCCCTCGAAGGTCTCGGCGATGACCGGCGCGAGCACGCCGCCGGCCAGCCCGGCAGCGATGAAGTGGCTCGCCCGGCGCCGGAAGTCCTCGCTGCCCACGAGAGCGCCGTTGTTGTACGTGCGGATGGTCAGCGGCCAGTTCATGGACAGCGCGACGGGGCGCGGGTCCAGCCATCCGTAGAGCACGGCGGTCCCCCCGGTCACGAGCGCGTCCCCGAGCGCGGCGAAACCGGGGCCGCCGATCGCGTCGAAGGCCAGCTCGGCGCCCTTGCCGCCGGTGAACCGCCCGACCTCCTTCACCAGATCCTCGGTGTCGGTGGTGATCACGTGCGCGGCACCCAGGCCGAGCAGCCGCTGCCGCTTCTCCTCGCCGCGGGTGGTGACGATGGGCACCGCCCCGACCTGCAGCGCCGTCTGGATTGCGGCTGTCCCGACCCCACTGGAACCGCCGGTGATCAACACATGGTCGCCGGGGCGCAGGCCGCCGGTCTCCACCATCCCGCCGTACGCCGTCGAGTACGCCAGCCACAGCGCCGCGGTCGTCACCGCGTCGGCTCCCTCCGGCCGGCGCAGCACCGACTCCTGCGGCAGGACGATCCGCTCGCCGTACACACCGTGGACCCCGAAGTCGAAGTTGGCGGCGGCCATCACCGCGTCGCCGGGCGCGAACGCGCTCACGCCCTCGCCGACCGCCTCCACCACACCGGCCGCCTCGTAGCCGAGCCGGGAGCCGGGGAGCGTGGCCGGGTAGTAGTACCCGCCCGCGCGGAACAGCGCCTCGGCGCGGTTGAGCCCGATCGCCTCGACCTTGACGAGCACCTCGCCGGGCCCGGGGCCGGCCAGCGGTACGTCCTCGACGGTGAGCACCTCGGGCCCGCCGAGCTCATGGAAGAGAACTGCCTTGGTCATCCGGTTCGTTGTCATGGAAACGACCGTAGGAGGCGGCCGCGAGACGATCCATGTCCCAAGGGATTGCCTTTATGTCCCAGCGTCTCCGCCACGGGGTACGGTGCCGGTCATGGACGTACTGAGCGACGCGATCGCGGCCATGCGCACGGGGCTTCCGCACTCCAGCCGGAACCTCAAGTACGCCCCGTGGGGCGTCCGTTTCCCCGCCCACGGCGGCGCCGGGTTCCATGTGCTCCTCCAGGGCTCGGCCTGGCTGCTGCCGCCGGACGGCGCCGAGCCGGTCCGCCTCGGCCCGGGGGACGTGGTGTTCCTGGCCCACGGGTACGGTCACGGGCTCGCCGACCACCCCGACTCGCCGCTCGCCGACGTCGTCCTCGCACCCGACGGGACCTGGCCGCGGGTCCAGGACCCCGAGCCCCCGGCCGGAGGTGCTCCCGAGACGCTCCTGCTCTGCGGCGCCTACCAGTTGAGCAGGAACCGGGCCCATCCGCTGCTCACCGAGCTGCCGCCGTTCATCCATTTCCCGGCCGGGGCCGACGGGCACGACCGGCTCCGGTCGGCCGTCGACCTGCTCGGCGCCGAACTCGCCGAGCCCCAGCCCGGATCGGACGCGATCGTCCCCGCACTCCTCGACACCCTGCTCCTCTATCTGCTGCGCGCCTGGTGGACGCGGAACGGCGCCGACGAGCCGACCGGCTGGGCCGCCGCCCTCGGTGACCCGGCCGTCACCGCCGCGCTGCGCGCCCTCCATGCCGAGCCCGCCCGGGCGTGGACGGTCGAGGAGCTCGGCGCCCGGGCGGGGCTGTCCCGGGCCGCGTTCGCCCGCCGGTTCACCGCCCTCGTCGGCCAGCCGCCGCTGACGTACCTGACGTGGTGGCGGATGACGACCGCCGGCCGGCTGCTCCGCGCGGACGACGCCCCGCTGCGGACGGTGGCCGAACGCTCCGGCTACACCTCCGAGTTCGCCTTCGCCAAGGCCTTCAAGCGGGAGTACGGAATGGCACCCGGCCGGTACCGCAGACAGGCCGGGTGATCCCGGGACCGTAGAGCGACAAGCCTCACGGCGGACGGTCCTCACGCCCTCGGCGCTTCACGGCCGCCGTTGCCTCACACCCCTCTGCCGCGCGGCAGTCGCAGGGACGCCAGTGCCGTGGCGGCGAGCAGTACGGCGCTGACGATCAGGCTGATCCGCATCCCGCTCTCGAACCCGCCCGCGACCAGGGAGCCGAACACCGCGACGCTCAGGCCGCCCGCTGTCTGCCGGACGGCGTTGAGCAGCCCGGCGGCCGTGCCCGCGCGCTCGGCCGGGACCGCTTCCATCATCGCGGCGATCAGCGGCGGCAGCGAGAAGCCGCAGCCCAGCGCCAGCGGGATCAGCGCGGCGGCCAGCAGGGGGAGGGGTGTGGAGTCGTCGACGCCCAGCAGAAGCAGCAGTCCGCCGACCGCGACCAGCTGACCCGTGACGATCGGCAGCCGGGCTCCCCAGCGGGCCGCGACCTTGGCCGAGGCCACGTTCACCCCCGCGAGCAGGCCCGTCATCGGCAGGAACATCAGCCCGGCGCCGAGCGGCGAGAGGTCCAGCACCTGTTGGAAGAAGAGACTGAAGACGAAGATCATGCCGTAGAAGGCCACGCTGTTGGCGGATCCCGCGGCGACGGCCACCGCCACCTTCGTGGAGCGGAAGAGCCCCAGCGGCACGACCGGATGCGGATGGCGCGTCTCGATCCGCAGGAAGGCGGCGAAGGCGACCACCGCCACCCCCAGCGCCCACAGACCTGCCCGGCCGCCCTCGATCGCGGCGAACGTCAGCGCGCCGAGCGCGACCACGGCGGTCAGCTGCCCGGGCACGTCCAGCGGCGCCGGGCGGGGGCGTGAACGGGCGGTACGGGTCAGCAGCGCGAGCGCGAGCAGCCCCAGCGGCAGATTGATGAAGAAGATCCAGCGCCAGCTCCAGGCGCTGGTGAGCGCACCGCCCGCGACCGGACCCAGGGCGACGGCGACCGTGCCGCCCGCCGCCCACAGCGACACCGCGCTGGCCCGCCGCGCCGGATCGGCGTACGCCTCACGGACCAGTGCCAGCGAGGCGGGCAGCATCACGGCCGCGGCGACGCCCTGCACCACCCGGGCGGCGAGCAGCGCGGGCAGCCCGGGCGCGAGTCCACAGGCCGCGGACGCGAGCGTGAAGAGGACGACCCCGCCGGCGTAGGCGCGGCTGGCCCCGGCCCGGTCCGCCAGCGCGCCGGTGGACAGCAGCAGCGCGGCGAAGGCGAGGGTGTAGGCGTCCACGACCCACTGGAGGCCGGTCAGCGCGGTGCCCAGATCCGCGCCGATCGCGGGCAGGGCGACATTGACGACGGACGTGTCGAGGGTGATGAGCGCGAAGCCGAGCATGGCGGCGGTGAGCGCCGCGCCGGGGCCGCGCCCGCGCCCGGCCGGCTGCCCGGCAAAGACGGACTCGCCTTGTTCGAGAGGGGGTTCGCGCAGTTGCTTCGTAGCCATGCGCCCAGCCTCGCGATCTTCGACGCCCTAGAGTAGTGGCGGGAATGCCATACGTCCGGAGGTTCTGGCCATGCTGTCGGCTCCACGGCCGCGACGGGTCGCGGTGATCGCCGCCCCACCCGTCTCGATGTTCAACCTCTCCGTCCCCGAGATGCTCTTCGGCAAGGTCGAGGTGGAGGGTGCCCCGGCGTACGAGACGCTGATCTGCGCACCCGACCCCGGGCCGGTCACCACGGCCGGCGGCCTGGACCTGGTCGTGCCGCACGGCCTCGACGTGGTGGACCGCGCCGACACCGTGGTGCTCGCCGGCAGCGGGTCGTACGAGGAGCCCGACCCCAGGGTCCTCGACGCGCTGTGCCGCGCCGCGGCCGACGGCAAGCGGATCGCCTCCATCTGCACCGGCGCGTTCGCCCTGGCGGCCGCCGGGCTGCTGGACGGCCGGGCGGCGACCACCTACTGGACCTACACGGAGAAACTCGCCGCCCGCTATCCCGCCGTCAACCTCCAGGAGGACGTGCTGTTCGTCCAGGACGGGCCGATCGTCACCTCGTCCGGCTACGCGGCCGGGATCGACCTGTGCCTCCACATCATCCGTACCGACTACGGCGCCGCCGTCGCCAACACCGTGGCCCGGCTCGCGCTGGTCGCGCCCGTACGGCCGGGCGGCCAGACCCAGTTCACCCAGACCCCGCTGCCGCCCGAGCGCGGCGTGTCCTTCGCCCGCACCCGCGCCTGGGCGATGCGCCACCTCGACGAGCCGCTCACCCTGACCGACCTGGCGCGCCACGCCGGGGTCTCCGTCCGTACGCTCTCCCGCCGCTTCCACGCCGAGACGGGCGTCAGTCCCCTGCAGTGGCTGCTCCACCAGCGCATCGAGCGGGCAAAGGAGCTGCTGGAGACCACGGAGCTGGGCATGGACCAGGTGGCGCGGTCGAGCGGCCTGGGCACCGCCGACTCACTGCGCCGGCATGTACAGCGGCGGACCGGGCTGACGCCGAGCGCCTACCGGGGCTCGTTCACCCGCGTCGCCGGCGAGGCCCGCGTCGCGCCGGCCGGCCGGGTCGCCCGGGACGCGCCCACCGGCCGGGACGCGCCGGACCGCGTGGACATTGCCGGGGCCCCGCTCGCGATCGGGCCCGTCGTGCGCCGGGGCGCAACCGGGGCACGCCCTTCCGCGTCCCTCCCGGCATGATCAGACGTGCCACGCCCGACGACCTCGACGCCATCGCCGTCCTCCACACCGAGGCCCGCGCCACCTACTACCGGGGCCACATCCCGGACGCCGACTTCGAGGGCCCGGCCGAGCTTGCCAGGACCCGAGACGGCTGGGCCGCGGCGGTCGAACGCCGCGCGGTGCTGTGCGCCGAACGGGACGGCGAGATCGCCGGCATCGCGGCCTACGGCGTTCGCGACGGCGTCATGAACCTCACCCAGCTCCATGTCGCCCCCGCCCGCTGGCGCCAGGGCGTCGGCACCGAGCTGCACACGGCGTGCGTCGAAGCCTGGCGGCGGGACGGCGTTCCCACCGCGCGCCTGGAGGTGTACGAACACAACACCCGAGCCCAGGCCTTCTACACCGGCCGTGGATGGGAACCGGACCTGGCGGCTCCGCGCTCCGGCACCCATCTCGTGCTCCGCCTCACACTGGCGCCGCCCCAGGAATGAGCCGGGGGGCGGCCGCGTTGCCCCGGAGACGGCGGAGGGGGCCTCCGCACCGTACGACCTGGAAAGAAGCAGACACATGCGCGTCGAGATCTGGAGCGACATCGCCTGCCCGTGGTGCTACATCGGGAAGGCCCGCTTCGAGAAGGGGCTCGCGGCCTTCGCCCACCGCGACGACGTCGAGGTGGTGCACCGCTCCTTCGAGCTCGACCCGGGCCGGGCCAAGGGCGACACCGCGCCGGTGATCGACATGCTGGCCAGGAAGTACGGCCGCACCCGCGAGGAGGCGCGGGCCATGGAGGAGCACGTCGCCTCCAACGCCCGCTCCGAGGGCCTCGATTACCGCACGGAGGGCCGCGACCACGGCAACACCTTCGACATCCACCGGCTGCTCCACCTGGCCCGCGAGCGCGGCCGTCAGAACGAGCTGCTGGACCTCGCCTACCGGGCGAACTTCGCCGAGGAGCGCTCGGTCTTCGACCCCGAGGCGCTGGTCGGCCTCGCCGTCGAAGCGGGCCTCGACGAGACCGAGGTGCGTGCCGTGCTCGCCGACGGGGAGGCGTACGCCGACGCCGTACGCGCCGATGAGCGCGAGGCCGCCGAGCTGGGCGCGAACGGTGTGCCCTTCTTCGTCCTCGACCGGCGCTACGGGATCTCCGGCGGGCAGCCCGCGGAGGTCTTCACCCAGGCTCTGGAGCAGGCCTGGCAGGGCCGGGCCGTCCAGCCGGCCGGAGCCCAGGGCGAGGCGTGCGACGCCGACGGAACCTGCGACCTATAAGTAACGCTTGGGTATACCCCTTAACTTTAAGTAATTGACTTTGGGTCGGAGGCGCTCCAGGGTGGAGTCATGGAGACCCTGGGAGGCGCCGAGTTCGCGCCCGCGCAGACATATCTGAACACCTCGAGCTGTGGGCTGCTGCCCCGCCGGACCGTGGAGGCCGTCAGGAAGCTCGTCGAGGAGAACGCGGCCGGCCGGCCCGGAGGGGCGGGTGACTTCGACCGGGTGGCGGCGGCCCGGGCCGGCTTCGCGAAGCTCGCCGGCGTCCATCCGGACCGGGTCGCCGTCGGCTCGTCGGTCTCCGTCCACGTCGGCCTGATCGCCCAGTCGCTGCCCGCCGGCGCCGAAGTCCTTCTTCCGGAGGGCGAGTTCAGCTCGGTCATCACCCCCTTCGAGGTGCGCGGCGACCTCAAGGTCCGCCTCGTACCCCTGGAGTCGCTGGCCGAGGAGGTGCGCCCGGAGACGGCGCTGGTCGCCTTCTCCTCGGTGCAGTCCGCGGACGGCCGGAGCGCCGACCTGGCGGCGGTGCGGGCCGCGGCGGCCGCGCACGGTGCCCGTACGCTCCTCGACGCCACCCAGTCGGCGGGCTGGCTGCCGCTGGACGCGGGGGAGTGGGACTACACGGTCGCGGGCGGCTACAAGTTCCTGCTCTGCCCGCGCGGGGCGTCCTTCCTGACCGTCACCGAGGAGGCCCAGGACTCCCTGGTACCCATCCACGCCGGCTGGGTCTCGGGAGAGGACGTGTGGGCCAGCACCTACGGTCCCGTCGCCGAACTGGCCCGCTCGGCCCGCCGCTTCGACGAGCCTCCGTCGTTCCTCTCGTACCACGGAGCCGAGCATTCGCTCGCGCTGCTGAACGAGATCGGGATCGAGCGGATCCACGCCCACAACACGGCCCTCGCCACCCGCTTCCGGGAGGGCGTGGCGCGGATCGGCCATGCGGTGGTGCCGGGCGACTCGGCGGTCGTGGCTGTGCCGGGGCTGGGCCACCGCCACGGCGACCTGGTGCGGGCCGGGGTCCTCACCTCCGACCGGGCGGGCAACCTCCGGCTCTCCTTCCACCTCTACAACTCGGCCGCGGACGTGGACCGGGCGCTGGAGGTCCTGGACGGCGCCGCCTAGGTCTTTCGTTCGGATCGGGCCGGATCCGTGGGCGGGGGACGCGAGCCCGGCGGGATCCGAACGAGAGGCCCTACATCCCGGGGCAGTCCCCCGCCGCCTCCTTGCAGAGGTTCTCCTCCACGAGGGACAGGAGCCGGGCCAGTTCGCCGCGCTCCCGCGCGTCGAGACCCTGGAGGCTGCGCTCCTCCAGGCCGCTCCAGACCTGCGCGACCTCGCCGCTCAGTGAGCCGTTGTCGCAGGTGGCCTCGACCAGGACGGCCCGGCGGTCCGCCGGGTCGGGGGAGCGGCGGACGTGTCCGGCCTGCTCCAGGCGCTGCAGCATCTTGGTGACGGTCGACGGGTCGAGCTCCACGGCCTTGATCAGGTCCGACTGGCGCACCGGGCCGGAATCCCACAGGCACATCATCAGGAACTCCTGGCCCGGGTAGAGGCCGACGTCCTTGAGCGCCTTGCCTGCGGCGGTCCGATGGAGCCGGGCCACACGGGCCAGGGCGTGGCTCACCGGGCCGCCGCGCGCGGCGGACGGCAGCTTCGCGGTGGGACAGGCGGGGTCCGCCGGCTCGGACATCGGAACTCCTTCGCTCGCCCCCGCGGTACGGCGTCCGCGGTGGTACCGAAAGAATACCTTGGTCGGCCAAGTAATGCGTTACAGTGCCCTCAGTGGAAATAGTTGGCCGACCACAAATTGGTCGGCCACATAGTGCTCTGGGGGCATTCAGTGACCACCGCTTTCGATCCGATCGACCTCGCCGGCACCCACCTGGCCAACCGCATCGCCATGGCGCCGATGACCCGCAGCCGCGCCGAGGGCCGCGTTCCGACCGATCTGACCGCCGAGTACTACGCCCAGCGCGCCTCGGCCGGCCTGATCATCACCGAGGGCACCCAGCCGTCCGCCGTCGGCCAGGGATACCCTCACACGCCCGGCCTGCACAGCGCCGAACAGACCGCCGCCTGGCGCAAGGTCACCGACGCCGTCCACGCCAAGGGCGGAAAGATCTTCGCCCAGCTCATGCACGCCGGCCGGATCGGCCACCCGGACCTCCTGGACGACGGCCTGCACCCGGTGGGCGCGTCCGCCGTGGCCGCCGAGGGGCAGGTCTACACCCACGAGGGGCCGAAGGCCTTCCCCGTCCCGCACGAGCTGTCCGACGCCGAAGTCCACCGCACCGTCGAGGAGTTCGCGACCGCAGCCCGCAACGCCGTGAACGCCGGCTTCGACGGCGTGGAACTGCACGGCGCCAACGGCTATCTGATCCACCAGTTCCTCGCGCCCAACACCAATGTGCGCACCGACGGCTGGGGCGGCTCCGTCAAGGGCCGCATCCGGTTCGCCGTCGAGGTCGCCAGGGCCGTCGCCGCCGAGATCGGCCCCGAGCGCACCGGTCTGCGCATCTCCCCCGGAAACCCGTTCAACGGCATCGACGAGCCCGAGCCGGAGCCGACGTACACCGCGCTCGTCGACGCGATCGAGCCGCTCGGCCTCGCGTACCTGCATGTCGCCGAGGGCGGCTCGAACCCGCGCGAGCTGACGCTGGCGCTGCGCAAGCGCTTCTCGGGGACGTTCATCCTGAACCCGCTGAGGCCGAGCCCGACCGGTGCCGAGTCGCTCGCGCTCGTCGAGGACGGCACCGCGGACATCGTCTCCTTCGGCGCGCTGTTCCTGGCCAACCCGGACCTGCCGGCCCGCCTCGCGGCCGACGGCCCGTACAACACGCCGGACCGGGCGACGTTCTACGGCGGCGACCACAAGGGCTACACCGACTACCCGGCGCTGGCGCGGTAGTACGACGCCACGCCGCGACGCCACGACGGCACGCCGCGACGGCACGACGGCACGACGAAGGGGGCCCGCCGCCCACGGGCGACGGGCCCCCTTTCCCGGCTCACCGCACCGGGGTGAAGTCCCGTGCGCCGATGAACTCGGGCCGCCGTACGGGCGCCGCGAACGGCTCCTCGGCGGCGTTCTCCACGCTGTTGAAGACGATGAAGACATTGCTGCGCGGGTACGGGGTGATGTTGTCCCCCGAGCCGTGCATGCAGTTGCAGTCGAACCAGGTAGCCGAACCGGCGCGCCCGGTGAACAGCTTGATCCCGTGTGCCTCGGCCATCCTCGTCAGGGCCTCGTCCGACGGGGTGCCGGCGTCCTGCATCTGCAGGGACTTCTTGTAGTTGTCCTTGGGCGTCTCGCCCGCGCAGCCGAGGAACGTCCTGTGCGAGCCCGGCATGATCATCAGGCCGCCGTTGGTGTCGTGGTTCTCGGTCAGCGCGATCGACACGGACACCGCGCGCATCCGCGGCATCCCGTCCTCCGCGTGCCAGGTCTCGAAGTCCGAGTGCCAGTAGAAGCCGGAGGCGCCGAACCCGGGCTTCACGTTGATCCGCGACTGGTGGACGTAGACGTCCGAGCCGAGGATCTCCCGGGCCCGGCCCACGACCCGCTCGTCGCGCACCAGCCGCGCGAAGACCTCGCTGATCCGGTGGACCTCGAACACCGAGCGGACGTCCTGGGACTTCGGCTCGACGATCGAGCGGGCGTCGGCGCGGATGGCCGGATCGGCGATCAGCCGGTCGAGCTCCGCCTTGTAGACGGCGACCTCGTCGTCCGTCAGCAGCCCGGGGTCGGTGAGGAAGCCGTCCCGCTCGAACGACTCCAGGCCCGGGGCGGACCCCCAGACGACCGGGTCCCGGCGCGGGGTCGCGACCTCGGTGGCGCCACGGGTCGGGTACAGATCGGTCAGTACGTCGGTCATGGCTCAGGCCTCCTCGGTCAGCAGGGGATAGACGCCGTTCTCGTCGTGGTCCTCCCGTCCGGTGACCGGCGGGTTGAAGACGCAGACGCAACGGAAGTCCGTCTTGGGCCGCAGCGTGTGCCGCTCATGCCCGTCCAGCAGATACATCGTGCCGGGCTCGATCCAGTGCGTTCGGCCGGTCTCGTCGTCGGTGAGCTCGGCCTCGCCCTCGACGCACAGCACGGCCTCGATGTGGTTGGCGTACCACATCGACGTCTCCGTGCCGGCGTACAGCACGGTCTCGTGCAGTGAGAAGCCCACCTTCTCCTTGGCGAGCACGATGCGCTTGCTCTCCCAGGTCCCGGAGGCCGACTTCACATGGCGTTCGGTGTTCTCGATGTCCTTCAACGATCGGACGATCACGGTGGTGCAACTCCCTTGTGTGCGTGGTGTTCAGGCGGTCTCGCGGACCGCGCGGGCCAGCGTGCGCAGCCCTTCGTCCAGCTCGTCGGGGGTGATGGTCAGCGGCGGCAGCAGCTTCACGACCTGGCTCTCCGGCCCGGAGGTCTCCAGCAGCAGGCCCAGCTCGAAGGCGCGGGCGCACACCGCCGACGCGCGGGTCCGGTCGGCGAACTCCAGGCCCCAGACGAGGCCGCGACCGCGGAAGTGCGCTCCGTAGGCGGAGTTCTCCTCGCAGATCGACAGCAGAGCCTGCTCGACCTGCTCGCCGCGGGCGATGGTCTGCTTCTCCATCTGGCCGTCGGCCCAGTAGGCGTCGAGCGCGGCCGCGGCGGTCACGAAGGCCGGGTTGTTGCCGCGGAAGGTGCCGTTGTGCTCGCCCGGCTCCCAGATGTCCAGCTCCGGCTTGAACAGGCAGAGCGACATGGGCAGTCCGTAGCCGCTGATGGACTTGGACAGGGTGACGATGTCCGGGGTGATCCCGGCCTCCTCGAAGGAGAAGAACCCTCCGGTGCGGCCGCAGCCCATCTGGATGTCGTCCACGATCAGCAGCATGTCCTGGCGGCGGCAGAGGTCGGACAGCGCGCGCAGCCACTCGTTGCGGGCGACGTTGATGCCGCCCTCGCCCTGCACGGTCTCCACGATGACGGCCGCCGGCTTGTTGAGCCCGGAGCCCTGGTCCTCCAGGAGACGCTCGAACCACAGGAAGTCCGGCACCTGGCCGTCGAAGTAGTTGTCGAACGGCATCGGGGTGCCGTGCACCAGCGGGATGCCGGCGCCGGCGCGCTTGAAGGCGTTTCCGGTGACGGCGAGCGAGCCCAGCGACATGCCGTGGAACGCGTTGGTGAAGGAGACGACCGACTCGCGGCCTTTCACCTTGCGGGCGAGCTTCAGCGCGGACTCGACGGCGTTGGTGCCGGTCGGGCCCGGGAACATCACCTTGTACGGCAGGTCCCGCGGCCGCAGGATCACGTTCTGGAACGACTCCAGGAACGCACGCTTGGCGGTGGTCGCCATGTCGAGGCCGTGGGTGATGCCGTCACGCTCGATGTAGTCGATCAGCGCCCGTTTCAGTACGGGGTTGTTGTGACCGTAATTGAGTGAGCCGGCACCGGCGAAGAAGTCCAGATAGCTGTGGCCGTCCTCGTCGGTGAGACGGGCGCCCTGCGCGCGGTCGAACACGGCCGGCCAGCCGCGGCAGTAGCTGCGCACCTCCGACTCAAGGGTCTCGAAGACGCTCAGGGCGGGCGGGGAAATGGTCACGGCGTTCTCCTCGGTGGGGGGTACGGGGTTGCTTCAGGCGGTGATCGGGCCGATGCGGTACAGCACCTCTGGCTGGTGGGTCCCTTCGGGGAAGAGCCCGCCGTCGAAGAGGACGGCACGCTCCAGGGACGCGCCCCGGCGCTCGGCGTACGAGGTGAACAGCCGGTCGGACGCGGTGTTGTCCGGTGTGACCGTGGTCTCCAGCGTGTCGATCCCGAGCCCGGCCGTGCGGGCGGTCAGCGCGTCGAGCAGGACCCCGGCCAGCCCTCGGCCCCGGTGGTCGTGGTCGACGGCGACCTGCCAGACGACCAGCGTCCGCGGGCGCTCCGGCCGGACGTACCCCGTGACGAAGGCGATCGGCTCGCCGTCGGAATCCCGGGCCACCACTGAGGTCGCCGCGAAGTCACGGCACCACAGCAGGTAGCTGTACGAGGAGTTGAGGTCCAGGACCTCGGAGTCGCGGGCAATTCGCCAGATCGCGGCTCCGTCCTCCACTCGTGGGCTGTCCAGAACAATGGCTGCTTGTGCGGCGGTCATGCGGATTGAATTTACCGATCGCATTCGGAAATTGCATGCCCCGAAGGTGTTGGGCGCACGCGGAAAGTGTGTTATCGCGCGGGCGCGTCCGGTGCGCGAGCCATCGATGCTGGAGGCCCATCTGCCCAGAAATATCCGGGCAGAAAGGGCCTCCGACCAGGGGTGATGTGGAGTCGGTCACACAATGGAAATCGCCCCGGTGTCTGTCCGAATTGCCCTTATGGTGCGTGTGAAAATCTTTGCGTTTAGGACTGGGAAATCCGGGCAGAAGAATGCGGTGAACTATCTCCGGTGAATTCCGTTCTGTTATTCGGGATTCAAGGCCAATTCTGCTTTTCCGGCAAGTGCCCGCCGTAACTTCTCCGGGTGCGCCCACAGACGCCTCCGTCGCGGCGCAGTCCGGCGGAAGGCGGAACAGCGCTCCCTCCCCACTCGTTCGGCGGGATTTCCGCCCCTCCCGGGAACCAGGCACGCCCACGAAGCAGTTGAGCACCACAGTGATCACGAACGGCGATGAGTGGGGGCGTTCCCGTGGAGCTGCGTCAGCTGGAGTACTTCGTCGCGGTGGCGGAAGAGCTCGGCTTCGGGCGAGCCGCCGAGCGGCTGCACATCGTCCAGGCCGCGGTGAGCCGGCAGATCGGTCGGCTGGAGCGGGAGCTCGGGCTGCGACTCTTCGACCGCTCGGCGCGGCAGGTGCGGCTCACCGCGGCGGGGGAGCGGCTCCTGCCCGAGGCGCGGGCCGCCCTGGCCGCCGCCGCCGGGGTGCGGGCCACCGCCGCGGGCATCGCGGCCGGGACGGACGGGCTGGTGCGGCTCGGGACGAGCCGGGCGTTCGCCGACCGCGTCTACCGCGCCCTCGACACCCTGGCCACGCACCGGCCCGGGCTGCGCGTCCGGCTGGAACGGGCACCCCAGGAGGCCCGGCTGGCCGCCGTACGGTCCGGCCTGTTCGACGCGGCACTGGTCCGCACCCTGCGCCACGCGGAGGGGCTCACCCTCCACCCGCTCTGGGCGGACCCCCTGATCGCGGCGCTGCCCGCCGCGCATGTTCCGGTGGACGGGCCGGGCGCGGCGAGCGGGCCCGTCGACCTCGAACGGCTCGCCGCGCTCCCCCTGCGTCTCGCCCCGCGCGACGCCAATCCGGCCTTCCACGACCTGATCACCGGCGCGCTGCCGCGCTGGCTGCCGGGGCCGCCCTTCACCACGCTCAAGGAGACGCTGACCGAGCTGGCCGCCGACCCCGAGCCCTCGTGGACCGTCTTCTATCCGGTGGGCCCGCTGCCGCCGACCGACCGGATCGTCTTCCGTACGCTCCCGGGACTCACCGTCCCCGTCTCGCTCGCCGTACGGGCGGAGTCCCCCGCCCCACCCGTACAGGCCCTGCTCGACGCGCTTACCGCCACGCCTCGGTGACCGCCCGGCGCGCGCCCGGGAGATCCACCGTCGCGCCCGCCTCGCCGAGCGCCGCGGCCAGCGCCGCCAGCGACGACTCCACGACCTCCGGCGCCGCGTCCCGGCCGTAGTGGTTGACCCGGATCATCTCCTTGGACAGCGCCCCGCCACCCGCGGCCAGCGGCACCGAAGGGTCCGCCGCGAGCGCCCGGGCCACCAGCTCGGCCGCGTCGGTCCCCGACGGCGCGCGGAGCGTCGTGGCCACCGGTGCCGCGTCGCGTGCCTCGTGCACATACGGCTCCAGGCCGCCGCCCAGTACCGACGCACCGGCGCGCGTGGCCGCGGCTGCCGAGGCGTGACGGGCCATCAGCGCCTCCAGGCCCTCCTCCTCGATGCGCTTCACACTCGCCTCGAGAGCGAGCATCTCCAACTGCGCCGGAGCGTGCGGCAGCGCTCTGCGGCCACTGTCGATCCAGCGCTCCTTCCAGTCCAGCAGCGAGAGGTATGAACGCCGGGGCGCCGCCGGGTTCGCGGCGAATCGCGCCCACGCGCGCTCGCTCACCGACACCGCCGAGACCCCCGCCGGGCCGCCCATCGCCTTCTGTGCGCCGATGACGCACAGATCCACGCCCCACGCGTCCGGCAGCACCGGCTCGGCGCCTATCGACGCGACGGCGTCGAGGTGGAACAGCGCGCCGTGCGCCCGCACGACCTCGCCGATCTCCGCCACCGGGTTGGTGTTCCCGGTCGCCGCCTCGGCGTGCACCAGCGAGACGAAGTCGATTGCCGGGGTCTCGGCCAGCGCCTGCTCGATCTGCGCGGCCGTTACCGCGGTGTGGAACGGCACCTCCAGGTCGATCACCGTCGCCCCGCAGTCCCGAAGCCAGTTGCCGAACGTCTGCCCGTACGGCCCGGTGATCACGTTCAGCGCGGTCGAACCGGGCCGGGCCCCGCTGCGGATGCACCCCTCCAGCGGCAGCAGCGCCTCGCCCTGCGTGATCACCACGTCCTGCTCGGTGGAGAGCAGGGCGGCGACCCGCCTCTCGATGTCCGCGAAACGCGCGGCGGTCAACGGGGGCAGGTCCAGCAGCGGATGGGTCACGGCGGTGCTCACTTCGGTCGGATCGGTGTTCACTGAGGTCCTCGACCGAGGGTAGAGCAGGGCTCGTACAGTGCTGGGCATGAGCGATCACATGGTGCTGCGGGTGAAGGGGCGGGTGCTCGTCGGCCCGGAGGACGTACGGGACGAGCTGTGGGTCGTCGACGGGCGGATCACCTACGACCGGCCGGCCGCCGAGGCGGTGACCGTGTCCGGCTGGGTCCTGCCCGGTCTGGTCGACGCGCACTGCCACGTGGGGCTCGACAAGCACGGCGCCGTCGACGAGGCCACCAGCGAGAAGCAGGCGCTCACCGACCGGGACGCGGGGACCCTGCTCGTCCGGGACGCGGGCTCCCCGGCGGACACCCGGTGGATCGACGACCGCGACGACCTGCCGAAGATCATCCGCGCGGGCCGGCACATCGCCCGCACCCGCCGCTACATCCGCAACTACGCCCATGAGATCGAGCCGGAGGACCTGGTCGCGTACGTCTCCCGGGAGGCCCGGCGCGGCGACGGGTGGGTCAAGCTGGTCGGCGACTGGCTCGACCGCGAGGCTGGGGACCTGGGGGCCTGCTGGCCGCGGCCCGAGGTCGAGGCGGCCATCGCGGAGGCGCACCGGCTGGGCGCGCGGGTCACCGCGCACTGCTTCGCGGAGGACTCCCTGCGCGATCTCGTCGAGGCGGGCATCGACTGCATCGAGCACGCGACGGGACTCACCGAGGACACCATCCCGCTCTTCGCGCAGAGGGGCGTGGCGATCGTGCCGACCCTCGTCAACATCGCGACCTTCCCGCATCTCGCGGACGGCGGCGAGGCCAAGTTCCCGCGCTGGTCGGCGCACATGCGGCGGCTGCACGAGCGCCGGTACGACACCGTGCGCGCCGCGTACGACGCCGGGGTCCCCGTCTTCGTCGGCACCGACGCGGGCGGCTCCCTGGCCCACGGACTCGTCGCGGCGGAGGTCGCCGAACTCGTCACGGCGGGCATCCCGCCCGTCGAGGCGCTGTCCGCGACCACCTGGGGGGCCCGGCAGTGGCTGGGGCGCCCCGTCCTGGAGGAGGGCGCCCCCGCCGACCTGGTCGTCTACGACGAGGACCCGCGCGCGGACGTCAGGGCGCTGGCGGCCCCGCGCAGGGTCGTCCTGAACGGCCGGGTCATCGGCTGAGGAACGCCAGCCGCGCCTTCTTCTCCGGGAGGTACACCTCCGGCAGGTCGATCTCGGGCAGCACGATGAGCGGCCCGAGCGTGAACCCGAGCCGTACCAGCCGGGCGATGGCCTTCTCGTTGGCCGCGTCCGGCTCCGCGACGAGCCGGACGCGGTCGCGCAGTGCGAAGTCCATGAGCGCGCCCAGGAGTTGGGCGGAGAAGCCGGGCCGTGGAGTCGTGGCGGGCGCGACCAGCAGGTGCACACCGAGATCGCCGGGCTCGACGTCGTAGCACTCGCTGACCCGGTCGGCCGAGGGCTCGTACGTCTGGAAGAGGGCGACCGGTTCGCCGTCGAGGCGGACCAGGAAGCCGTGGTGGGTGGTGAGCGAGTCCAGGTGCGCGTAGATCTCCCGCACCTGCTCCTCGGTGGCCTCGGCCATGCCCCAGAACCTGGCGCGGTCCTGGCGGACCCAGGAGTGGATCAGAGCGGCGTCCCGCGCGGGGTCGACGGGGGCGACGCGGACGGTCCCGAAGCCGTCGACGATCTGCTCGTGGACCGCCTTGGCCGGCGGCTCCGGCATTGGATCGGCCGACGGCTCGGTCACGGGCTGGGTCACCGGGTCAGTGGTCATGACGCTCCTCGGTGGTCTCGCCGGTCTCGGCGGTGTTGGGAGCCTCGGTGTTGTCGAGGCCCCGGGGGTCCCAGCGATCCCGGCCGGGTGGTGCGGGCGGCTCAGGCGGTGCCAGTCGGTGATCACAGGGACGAGGTCTCCGCGCAGCCAGAGCGGCAGCTGGTCGCGCCGGTGCGGATCACCCGCGACGCCGGACGCGCCGAACGGCACGACCCAGAGGCTGTTGTCCCGGTCGGCCAGGTCCCAGACATAGCGGGCCGCAGGGCCGCGGGAGCTGCGGTCGGTGAGCCCGGGCACGCTCGACGTGGACAGGACACAGTCGTGGTCGCCGTCGAGGCCGGGCCACTGGTCGTCGTCCCCCTCGTCCAGCGCCGCCCACGGCGCCAGCCGGTGCGACGCCCCCCAGACCGGCGGCACCTCCCCGGCCGCCACCTCCTCCACGGCCTCGCGCACCAGCGTGACGACGTCCTCGGCGGGCACGGGGCCGGCCGTCAGCAGGGTCCCCAGCGCGAAGCCGACGCGCGGCCCGAGCGCGAGCCACGGCTGGAACAGCGCCGGATACGGCAGCGGCTGAGCGAGCCCGGCGAGCGCGGGATGGGCGGCCAGCCGCCGTACGACACCGTGTCGCACGGCCGCGTACGCCCCCGCTTCGGCGCTCCCGGCGTCCATCCGCCGGTCCCAGCCGAGGAGTCGCGCCCGCAGGCGCTGGGCGGCGGGGGTGAGAGCCGGACCGGGGGAGGGGGCGGAGGCCGGCTCCGGCAGCGGTCCCAGGGACGCGAGCACCTTCAGGAGCGGGCCGGAGGAGGCGAGGTGGGTGTCGGTGTGGATGGTGGTCAGGGCGCGGGCCGACCAGGACGGCTGCGTCGAGAGCAGCTCGGCGATCCGGTCGGCGCGGTACGGCGGGGCGAACTCGATGCCCAGCGGCCCGGCCAGTCCCCGCTGATTGGCCATCACCGCCACGCCGTCGACCTCCGCGCGCGGCAGCGGCTCGTGCCGGCCGTGCCAGGTGTGCGCGCCGTCCCACGCGGGGACGATCCGCAGCCGGTTGTCGTCGTGGCGCCGCGGGACCAGGCCCGCCACCCGGTGCAGCAGGCCGCCCGCGGTGTCCGCGGCCTGGACGACGTTGACCGGCTCCACCCAGTGGTCGAAGGCCCGGTCCACGTCGGCGACCGTGCGCGCGGCCAGCAGGGCCGGCAGGGCGCTGAAGCCCAACTCGCCGGTCACGCGCGGCGGGTAGCGCAGGCTGATCGCGGTGTCGCCCTCCGGCGCGTGGAGGACGACCGGGCCGCGGTCCGTCTCCAGCACCTCGACGGTGACCGGCTCGGAGTTGGCGACCTCGATCGTCTCGGTGTGTGCGCGAACCGGCTCCCAGCCGTCCGGGCCGAGCGCCTCGACCCGCCCCTCCGAGCGCCGCAGCCGCTCGCGGTAGAGATCCTGGTAGTCGGCCATGGCGTTGGTGATCGCCCAGGCGACGTGTCCGGTGTGCCCGAAGTGCGCGAGACCGGGAACACCCGGGACGGCGAACCCCACCACGTCGTACTCGGGGCACGCCAGATGGATCTGCTGGTAGATCCCCGGCGCCTCGATGAAGCGGTGCGGGTCGCCCGCGATCAGCGCCGCGCCCGTGGTGGTCCGCTCGCCGGCGACGAGCCAGCCGTTGCTGCCGGAGTTGCCGGGACCGTCCGTGGCGAAGAGCTCGGTCCACTCCTCGCCGAGGCGGGTCGCGACCTCCTCGCGCCACAGCTTGGTGGGGAAGCCGGCGAAGAGGATGTGCGTGGACAGCCAGACCGCCAGCGGCGTCCAGGGCTCCCAGTGGCCGGGGGTGAGTCCGGTGTCGGTGAATTCGCCCGCGCGGTCCGCGCCTTCGGCGAGCCCGTCGTCGACCCCGGCCACATACGCCGTGACCCACGCGGCGGTCTCCGGGTCGAGGCGCTCGAAGCAGCGCCGCGCCGTGTCGGCCAGCCGCGCCTGCCGGGCGAACGTGTCCCAGCCGACGGAGTCCGCGCCGAGGAAGGCGGCAGTAGTGCCCAGGGCGCGGTGACGCTCGACCTCCAGCTGCCATGCCCGGTCCAGGGCCGTGTGGCGGCCCTGCGCGAAAGCCAGTTCGCTCGGGTCCCCGGCCCGCAGATGCGGGATCCCCCAGGCGTCCCGGTAGGCCTCGATGCTCACAGTGTTCCGATCTCTTTAGGTAAGGCTGGCCTAACTATTACATGCGTGAACGGTCCCCTTGTCCGCCGCCCCGGGGCCGTCGTCGGGTTGACCCGCCGTGACTGCTTCTCGCCGCACTCGTTTAAGCACTTCACGCGTTCTTCCTGGTCGCCGCCCCGCCGCGCCCCGCCGGGGGTGACGCGTGAGGTCGGATGGAACGCCCGTGCCGGAATATTCGAATGCGAGCGCGGAAACACCCCTTTGGGGTGAACTCACCGCAGGTGTACGCGAGTTCACTCTCCGTGCGTAAAGATTCCGGTGTCTCAAGTCGCCGTGCCCACGTGTCCCCGTGGGCCGACGGGGCGACGCCATGTCTCCTGTGGGGGTTCCACCATCTTGAACAGCAATACCTTCCGCCTGCCCGCACGCCGCTCCGCCGCCGCGGCGGCCGTGGCGGCACTCGCCGTCGGGCCCGTGGTTCTCGCCGCTCCCCCGGCGCAGGCCACCGGCGGGGAGGGACGCGCGAGCGCGGTCGTCCTGCGGACCGGTCTCGACGTCTCCCTGCTCAACAAGACCGTGAACGTGCCGCTCGACGCCACGCTCAACGAGGTCAAGGCGCCGGCGAGCGCCGACAAGACGGCGCTGACCGTCGAACTGGACGGCGTCGACAAGGGCAAGCCGTTCAGCGTGCTGCGCGCCGACGTGGCCACCGCGAGGGCCACCGTCGACAAGAAGAAGGCCGAGGGCTACACCAACCTCGCCAAGGCCCGTGTGCACCTGCCCGGCCTGCCCCTGCTCTCCCTCGTCGAGATCGAGAAGGTGACCTCGAAGGCGGTCTGCGAGGCGGGCAGGCGGCCGGTCGCCGAGTCCAACCTGCTCGGCCATGTCACCGTCCTCGGCAAGAAGGTGACCCTCTCGACCGGCGGCACCACCCAGGTCGACGTCCCGGCCGTGGGACGGGTGACCCTGGACCTGTCCAAGACGCGCACCACGTCACGCACGGCCGCGGCGACCGCGCTCGAACTGAAGGTGTCGGTCAACCCGCTCAAGCTGAACGTGGCCGAGGTCAACGGCGTGGTCACGCTCGCGGAGGCGACCTGCGAGTCGCCGAAACCGGACGGAAAGCCCACCCAGGAGCCGACCGACAAGCCCTCGGACAACAAGCCCATCGACAAGGGCGAGCCCACCACCGCCGGCGTCACGGCCCACGGCGGCAGCGAACCCACCCGGCAGAACCTCGCCGAGACCGGGGGCAGCTCCACCACGCCGTACGTGGCCGGCGGCGCCCTGCTGCTCGTCGGCGCGGGCATCGGCGCCCTCGTGCTGACCCGCGGCCGCGCACGCGCCCGCGGCTGAGCGACGGCCGTACGCACCTGAGCGCGGCGCCCGCCGGCACGGTCGCCGCGCTCAGGAACGCCCCTGCGGTGAGATACGCGCCCGTGCTGAGGTGCGTCCGGTGTTGAGGTGCGTCGCGGTGTTGAGGCGCGTGTCTACCGCTTGGCGGAGCCCACCATCACCAGAGCCTGGTCCAGCGCCTGCAGAAAGCGGTTCGTCGTCGCCCGGTCGCGCACCGCGAGCCGCAGCCATTCCGTACCCAGGCCGGGAAACGTGTCACCGCGACGGGCCGCGAAGCCGAGCCCCCGCAGCCTCTCCCGTACGGCGTCCGCCCGCTCCATCCGCACCAGGACGAACGGCCCCTCGGCCGCCTCGACGGCCTGGACCTCGTCGAACTCGGCGAGCCCCGCCAGCAGATGCGTCCGCTCCACCGTGATCCGGTGCGCCGCATGCTCCGCCTCCGCCAGCGCCGCCCGCGTCATGCACGCCTCGGCCGCCGCCAGCGCCGGTGTCGACACCGGCCACAGCGGCTGCGCCCGCTCCAGCGCCGCGATCGTCTCCGGACCGGCCAGCACATAGCCGATCCGCAGCCCGGCGAGCCCCCAGGTCTTGGTGAGGCTGCGCAGCACCACGAGCCCCGGCACATCGGTCCGTCCGGCCAGCGCCTCCCGCTCGCCCGGCACCGCGTCCATGAACGCCTCGTCGACCACGAGCGTCCGCCCCGGCCGGGCCAGCGCGGCGATCGTCCCCGCCGGGTGCAGGACCGACGTCGGGTTGGTCGGATTGCCGATCACCACCAGATCGGCGTCCTCGGGCACGGCGGCCGGATCCAGCCGGAAGCCGTCCTTCTCGCTCAGCAGCACCCGCGTCACCTGGTGCCCGGCGTCCCGCAGCGCCGCCTCCGGCTCGGTGAACTGCGGATGCACGACGACCGGCCGCCGCGCCGGAAGCGCCCGGGCGATCAGTACGAACGCCTCGGCCGCGCCCGCCGTCAGCAGCACCCGCTCCGGCGCCAGATCGTGGCGCGCCGCGACGGCGGAGCGCGCGGCCCGGCCGTCCGGGTACGCCGCGAGCCCCGTGAGCGAGTCCGCGATCCGCTGCCGCAGCCACTCCGGGGGAGTGTGCGTACGGACATTGACCGCGAGATCGATCAGCTTCTCGTCCCGTACCTCCGCGTCACCGTGGTGGCGCAGATCGTGGACGCCGTCGGCAGGAGGAATGCCGGCATGACCGTCATGGACGTCGTGAACGTCAGGGTGCGTATACATGGCCGCCGTGGTGTGGGTGGGGGGTGGGGTGGACGGCAGTCCGTCGGGGACGGCCTGCCGGTGGAGCGACTCCCGGGGAAGTAACTCCGCGGCGGATCCGACGACATCGGCGGACCGCACTCGGCGTCGGGCGGGGCGCCCGCCGGACACCACCGTGGGAAGGGGCGCGGCGAACGCCGTTTTCTCAGCGGTGTACCCGTGTCCCTCGGACAACAATCGCGAGGATGAGCCAGGTTCAGCGAGGTTAAACCCGTACATCATGGACGCCCCGGGGGGCCTGGGGGAAGGGAGTCGACCGGGCAGTCGAGACGGGCCACCGCGCAGGTCGCCCTCCCCGCCCGCCCCAGGGGTGTCGACTTCCGCTTGGGAACCACCAGTTCACCGCCCTCGGCCAGCGCCGCGGCCTCCGCCACCGAAGCGGTCCCCACCGCGGCGAGCGCCGCCCCGGACGGATGGGGCACCGCCACCCCGGCCAGCCGCGCGGCCGGATACGCGCGCAACGGCACCCCGAGCCGCGCCGCCGCCCCGGCCACCCCCGGCTCCGCCGCCTTCGCGTCGACCGTCGCCACCGCGACGACCGCCGTCAACGCCAGGCCCGCGTCCCGGAGCACCCCCTCGATCAGTCCCGTCATCTCGTCCACGGACACACCGCGACCGGCCCCCACGCCGACCACCAGCGCTCCCGGCCCGTTCACAGGACCGCCCCCGGCAGGGACACACGGCACGGCCGGATGTGCGCGCGGCCCCCTCCATCGGATAGCAAAGGCCCATGGCCGTATTCGTCGCGCTCGGCGCGTTCCTGATGACGCTGTTCGGCGGCTGGACGGCCGGCCGGGTCACCGACCGGCGTCACCTGGTCCTGGGACTGGCCGGGGGCCTGATGCTCGGCGTGGTCGGCCTCGACCTGCTCCCCGAGGCGATGGAGGCGGCGGGCGGCGATGTCTTCGGCGTGCCCGAGGCGCTGCTCCTCTTCGTCGGCGGCTTCCTGCTCGCGCACCTGGTCGAGCGGCTGCTGGCCGTCCGCCAGGCCGCGCACGGGGTCGCCAGGGACGAACGCGTCCCGCAGGTCGGCCTGACCGCCGCCGCCGCGATGGTCGGGCACAGCCTGATGGACGGCGTCGCGCTCGGCGCGGCCTTCCAGGTCGGCGGCGGCATGGGCGCGACCGTCGCGCTCGCCGTCATCACCCATGACTTCGCCGACGGGTTCAACACCTACACGATCACCAGCCTCTACGGGAACGCCCGCAGCAAGGCCGTCGCGATGCTCGTCGCCGACGCCCTCGCGCCGGTGGCCGGCGCCGCCTCCACGCTGTTCTTCACCCTCCCGGAACAGCTCCTCGGCGGTTATCTGGGCTTCTTCGGCGGCGCGCTGCTCTACCTCGCGGCCGCGGAGATCCTGCCCGAGGCCCACCACGACCACCCGGCGCGCTCGACACTGGCGTGCACGGTCGCCGGAGTGGCGTTCATCTGGCTCGTGGTGGGCCTGTCGGAGGGCTGACATCGCTGCTCACACCCGGCAGTGCTCGACGAATCTGCGGGCGGTGCCCGGAACAGCCGCCCAGTGGGTGTGCAGATAACTCGCGTGCACGCTCCCCTGGACGAACCCCTCCACGCGCGGCTCGGGCTGCCGCAGCCCCCAGGCCGGCGCCGGCCCCGCACCGGGCTCGATGACCGTGCGGTGGAATTCGTGCCCGCGCATCCGGGTGCCGGCGGCGGCCAGCGGGCTGTCACTCACCGCGACGGCGTCCCGGTAGCCGAGCGTCAGGCGCTCCGACATCCGCGCGTCGGCGTCCAGCACCCCGCACATCGGCTTCCCGTCCAGCGTCCGGGCGAGATACAGCAGTCCCGCGCACTCGGCGGCCACGGGCGCGCCGCTGTGCGCCAGCGCGGTGACGGCCTCGCGCAGACGGGAGTTGGCCGACAGCTCGGAGCCGTACATCTCGGGAAAACCGCCCCCGATGACCAGTCCGGCGGTCCCCTCGGGCAGCCGCTCGTCGTGCAACGGGTCGAAGGGAACGACCTCGGCGCCGGCCGCGGTGAGCAGCTCGGCGTGCTCGGCGTACGAGAACGTGAACGCGGCGCCGCCCGCGACGGCGATCACGGGACGCCCGGACCCGGCCGGTTCACCGGGCACGAACCCCGCGCCGGCCTCGGGAGCCCCCGCCGCCGCCCCGGGCTCCCACGCCTCGCCCGACAGATCCGGCGCCGAACGCGCCAGCGCCAGCAGGGCGTCCAGGTCGCACCCGGCCCGTACCTGCTCGGCCTGCGCCGCCACGGCCTCCACCGCGGCCGCCTGCCGCTCGGCGACCGGGACCAGGCCCAGGTGCCGCGAAGGCGTCGCCACGGCCGGGGCGCGCCGCAGCACCCCCATGACCGGGACGCCCGACTCGCCCAGCGCCTCCCGCAGCAGATGCTCGTGCCGGTCGGTGGCGACCTTGTTGAGGATCACCCCGCCGATCCGCACCTCGGGGTCCCAGGACGCGAAGCCGTGCACCAGCGCCGCCACCGAGCGGGACTGCGACGAGGCGTCGACGACCAGCACGACCGGCGCCCCGAGCAGCTTGGCGACCTGCGCCGTGGACGCCAGCTCGCCCTGGTCGGCGGCGCCGTCGTACAGCCCCATCACACCCTCGACGACGGCCAGTTCGCAGCCGCGCGAGCCATGGGCGAAGAGCGGCGCGATCAGATCCGTACCGCACATGAACGCGTCGAGGTTCCTGCCCGGCCGGCCGGTGGCCAGCGCGTGGTAGCCCGGGTCGATGTAGTCCGGGCCGACCTTGTGCGGCGAGACGGCCATGCCCCGCCGCGCGAACGCGGCCATCAGGCCGGTCGCGACGGTGGTCTTGCCCGCGCCCGAGGCGGGCGCGGCGATGACGAGACGTGCTACCACTCGATGCCCCGCTGGCCCTTCTGACCCGCGTCCATCGGGTGCTTGACCTTCGACATGTCGGTGACCAGATCGGCGAAGTCCACCAGCTCCTGCGGGGCGTTGCGGCCGGTGATCACCACATGCTGCTGCCCGGGCCGGTCCCGCAGCACCTGGACGACCTCGGCGGTGTCGATCCAGCCCCAGTGCAGGAGGTAGGCGAACTCGTCGAGGACGTAGAACTTGTACTTCTCCTCCGCGAGGTCCCGCTTGACCTGCTCCCAGCCCTCGCGGGCCTTGTCCTCGTGCGACTGCTCGCCCTCGGCGGGTGCGCGCTGGATCCACGACCAGCCCTCGCCCATCTTGTGCCAGTCGACGGTCCCGCCCTGGCCGGTGGCTCCGAGAGCCTTGAGCGCGTTCTCCTCGCCGACCTTCCACTTCGCCGACTTGACGAACTGGAACACCCCGACCGGCCAGCCCTGGTTCCAGGCGCGCAGCGCCATGCCGAACGCTGCCGTCGACTTGCCCTTGCCGACACCCGTGTGCACCATCACCAGCGCCCGGTTGCGGCGCTGGCGGGTGGTGAGACCGTCCTGGGGTACGACGGTCGGCTGTCCCTGCGGCATTAAGCGGCCCTCCTCGTTGTCTGCGCGGCCTGTCCGGCCCGCACGTCCCTGACCAGTCCGGCGATGCTGTCGGCGCGCAGCTCGTCGAGTGTGACGGCGGTGCCGCCGAGATCCCGGGCGAGCTGCCCGGCGAGACCGAGCCGCACCGGCCCCGTCTCACAGTCCACGACGACCGAGGCGGTGCCCTCGGAGGCGTGCAGCCGGGCGGCCCGGGCGGCGAGCGCCACCGGGTCGGCGCCGCCGCCGGTGGCCCGGCCGTCCGTGACGACGACCAGCAGGGGGCGGCGCGACGGATCGCGCAGCCGCTCCACCCGCAGCACGTCGTGCGCCCTCAACAGCCCGGAGGACAGCGGCGTCCGCCCGCCCGTCGGCAGCTGCTCGAGACGCGCGGCGGCGGCGTCCACGGACGAGGTCGGCGGCAGCGCCACCTCCGCCTCCTTGCCCCGGAAGGTGACCAGGCCGACCTTGTCGCGCCGCTGGTAGGCGTCGAGCAGCAGCGACAGCACCGCGCCCTTGACGGCGCCCATCCGCTGCCGGGCCGCCATCGACCCGGAGGCGTCGACGACGAAGAGGACCAGATTGCCCTCCCGGCCCTCGCGGGTGGCCTGCCGCAGATCGTCCCGGCGCACCACGAGCCCCGGCCCCGACCGGCCGCGCGCCCGCTGATGGGGAGCCGCGGCCTGCACGGTCGCCGCCAGATGCAGCTTGGTGAGCGCCCCGCGCGGCCGCCGCGACCCGGTGGTCCTGCCGTGCTCGGTACGGGCCCGGGATCGGCGGCCCGCCGCGCCCTCGCCCAGCCCGGGAACGCTCAGCATCTTCGTGCGGAACGGCTCGGCGGCCTTCACGGGCGCGCGCTCGCCGGCGCCCCCACCGGGGGGCGGTGGCGGCGCGCTCTCCTCGGACTGGGCGCTCTCCGGCGTCTGAGCGCCGTCGGGGCCGTCGCCCTGGGGCGGCACACCGCCCCCACCACCGGGGCCGCCGCCGTCGGGACCCGGATCCGGGTCGTCGTCGCCCTGCCCGTCGTCCTCGTCCTCGCCCTTGAACTCCTCCAGCGTCTCGTCGAGCTTGTCCTCGTCGAGGCCGGGGGCGTCGAAGGGGTTGCGCCTGCGCCGGTGGGGGAGGGCCAGCAGCGCGGCCTGCCGAACGTCGTCGGACGTGACCTCCGTACGCCCCGCCCACGCGGCCAGCGCCGTCGCCGTCCGCGCCATCACGATGTCCGCGCGCATGCCGTCCACCTCGAACGCCGCGCAGGTGGCGGCGATCTGCAGCAGCGCCGCGTCGCCCAGCCGCACCTCGGGCAGCAGCGCCCGGGCGGCCACGATCCGGTTCCGCAGCGCCGTCTCCTCGCCGGCCCAGCGCGCCGCGAAGGCCGCCGGATCGTCGTCGTGGGCCAGCCTGCGCCTGACCACCTCGACCCGCAGCTCCGGATCGCGCGAGGCCGCGACCTCCACCGTGAGCCCGAAGCGGTCCAGCAACTGCGGTCGCAGCTCGCCCTCTTCCGGGTTCATGGTCCCGACGAGCAGGAAACGCGAGGCGTGCCGGACGGAGACGCCTTCACGCTCGACGTACGAGGCGCCCATCGCGGCGGCGTCCAGCAGGAGGTCGATCAGATGGTCGTGAAGGAGATTGACCTCGTCCACGTACAGGATTCCCCGGTGCGCGGCGGCGAGCAGCCCCGGCTCGAAGGCCTTCACGCCCTCGGCGAGCGCCCGCTCGATGTCCAGCGCACCGACGAGCCGGTCCTCGGACGCGCCCACCGGCAGCTCCACCATCCGGGCCGGACGGGACGCGGCCGGACCGGTCTCGTGAGGGCCGTCGGGGCACTGAGCGTCGGGAGCCGCCGGATCGCAGCTGAAGCGACAGCCCGCGACCACCGGCACCTCGGGCAGCAGGTCGGCCAGAGCCCGCACGGCGGTGCTCTTGGCGGTCCCCTTCTCGCCGCGTACGAGGACACCGCCCACCGCCGGGCTGACGGCGTTGAGCAGCAACGCCAGCCGCAGGTCGTCCATGCCGACGACGGCGGTGAACGGATACCGGGTGCTCATCGGGTGATCGCTCCTTCAAATCGCAGTCGTTCGGGTCGCTGTCGTTCGGGTCGCTGTCGTTCGGGCCGACGGTGTGCGGGACGCGGTCGTTCGGGTCGTGTGCCTGCGCCGCCCGCCGGGCTCACGGGGCACCCGGCGGGACGAACGGCAGTCCCGAGGGCGGACCCTGTTCGATGAGCCGCATCAGCGCGTCGGTGTCGGCGTGCTCCTCGATCAGATCGCCGAGCCGGTCCAGCTGCTCCTCGCGCAGTGTGCCGAAGCTGGTGTCGGGCGACGGGACGAAGCGGCGGCCCGCCGCGGCCGCGACCCGCCGCAGGAACGCCCGCCGGAACCCGTCGCTCTCCAGCGACCCGTGCCAGTGCGTCCCCCACACCGAACCGACCCGGCAGCCGTCCAGGAACGGCTCCCCGCCCCGCACGTCGGCGACGCCGTGGTGGATCTCGTACCCCTCGACCCGCTCGCCGAGGGCCTCGCCCACGGGCCGCGCGAGCGTCTTCTCGGGCGCGAAGCGCACCCGTACCGGCAGCAGCCCGAGCCCCTCGACCGCCCCGGCCCTGGACTCGACGTCGTCCTCGATGTGCTCGGACAGCGCCTGGAAACCGCCGCAGATGCCGAGGACCGGCCGGCCCTCCGCCGCGCGCCGCGCGAGCGCGTCCGCGAGCCCGCGCTCGCGCAGCCACGCCAGCGCCTTCACGGTGCCCCGTGTGCCGGGGACGACCACCAGGTCCGCGTCGACGAGCTCCTCGGCCCGGTCCACGAACCGCACCACCACACCCGGTTCGGCGGCGAGCGCGTCCACGTCCGTGAAGTTGGACATCAGGGGTACGGCACAGACCGCCACCCGCAGCACGTCCTCACCGACCGGCGGCGCGACGACGGACTCCCGCACCGCGCCGCGCAGGGACACCCGCAGCCCGTCCTCCTCGTCGATGCCGAGTCCGTGCGCGTAGGGCAGCACACCGAACGTCCGCCGCCCGGTGAGCCCGTGGAGCATCTCCAGGCCCGGCTCCAGCAGGGTCACGTCGCCGCGGAACTTGTTGACCAGATAGCCCGCGATCAGCTCCTGGTCCTCGGGTGCGAGCAGCGCCGTCGTCCCGAAGAACTGCGCGAAGACCCCGCCCCGGTCGATGTCCCCGACCACGACGACGGGAAAGCGGGCGGCCCGCGCGATTCCCATGTTCACGATGTCCGTACGCCGCAGATTGATCTCCGCCGGACTGCCGGCCCCCTCGCAGATCACGGCGTCATACGTGCCCCGCAGCTCCTCCAGGCACGCCACCACGGGCTCGAAGAGCTCCCGCTGCCTTCCCCCGTGGTAGCCGCGGGCGCTCAACTCGCCCACCGGCTTGCCCATGAGGACGACCTGGCTGGAGCGGTCGCCGCCCGGCTTGAGCAGCACCGGATTCATCAGCGCGGTCGGCTCCACCCGGGCGGCCTGCGCCTGCATGGCCTGGGCGCGCCCGATCTCGGCGCCCTCGCGGGTCACGAAGGAGTTGAGGGACATGTTCTGCCCCTTGAAGGGGGCGACCTTCACGCCCTGCCGGACCAGCCAGCGGCAGATGCCCGCCGTGACGACACTCTTGCCCGCGTCGGAGGTGGTCCCCGCCACCATCAGTCCGCCGCTCACGCACGCCTCCCCTTGATGGACCCGGCGGCCAGCCGTCCGGCCACACACACCGCGAGGGCCAGCGCGCTCACCCGGCGCGACAGCCGCACCGCGCGTTCGATGTCCGCGACCCCGACGTCGCGGCCCTCTGCGTTCAGTACGGGCCGGTGCTCGACCCGTCCGGCGTACGAGAGGGTGCCGCCGAGCCGTACGCCCAGCGCGCCCGCGAAGGACGCCTCCACCGGCCCCGCGTTGGGGCTCGGGTGCTTGGCGGCGTCCGCCCGCCAGGCGCGCCGCGCGCCGCGCGGGTTCCCGCCCGCGAGCGTCGCCAGGACGGCGGTCAGCCGGGCGCCGGGCCAGCCGGCCACGTCGTCGAGGCGGGCCGACGCCCACCCGAACCGGCGATACCGGGGGGACTTGTGCCCCACCATCGCGTCCAGGGTGTTCACGGCGCGGAAGCCCAACAGGCCCGGCACGCCCCCGAGCGCGCCCCACACCAGCGCCCCCACCACGGCGTCGGACGTGTTCTCGGCGACGGACTCCACGACCGCGCGGGCGATCCCCGGGCCGTCCAGCGCCTGCGGGTCGCGGCCGCACAGATGCGGCAGGCGCTCGCGGGCCACGTCGATGTCACCGGCGGCCAGAGCCCCGCCGACGGCGCGTGCCTCGCGCCCCAGGGACGTACCGCCCACGACGGACCAGACGGACGCGGCGGTCAGGGCGACGGCGGCGGCGCGCCGGCCGCGAACGGCGCGGGCGGCGAGCGCGGCGGCCGCCACGGCGCCTCCGGCGCACACCGCGGCGTGCGCGGCGCCCCAGCCCCGGTGGTCACGCCACAACACGCCCTCGACGGCGCCGGCTGCCCTCCCGAACGCGGCGACGGGGTGCCCGCGGCGGGGATCGCCGAGAACCAGATCGGCCACCAGACCGGCGGTGGCGCCGTACGCGAAGACAGCTGTGGCTGTACTACGGCCAGGCATGGCGCAATGTCCTCACTCAGGGTCCGCGCCCTGGCTCGACGTGACCGGCGGTGAGAGTTCCTGGCTCCCGAGCTCGCGCTCGGTCACAGTGGCGGGACCGCGCCGGATTCGCACCGGACTTCCTCTACTGCCGCCGTAAATGGCCTCGGCAGTCCACCACGCTGCCCGAACGCCCGTCAACTCACCGTTGACCTGCGGCAGCACACTGTGCGCAGGCCCACAGCGCCCTGGAACGGGCCCGGAAAACACGACGGCCGGGAGGCCCTCACCCGAAGGTGGGAGCCGCCCGGCCGTGCGCCGTGCGGATGATCAGACGACGATCAGATAGATGCCGTACGCCACGGCCGCCGCGCACAGCGCGAAGCAGGCATAGGCGCCGGTGCGGGCCATGGTGGCCGACCCGCCCTGAGCGGCGGCGGACTCCTGCTTGGAGAGGCCGACGATGCCGAGGGTGAAGAGGCCCACCAGGGCGACGGTGGCCACGAGACTGACACCGAAGACGGTGCCGAGAGCTGCCCAGTCGATCTTCATGCGGTTCGTTCCTTACACCGTTGCCGGAGCGCTGGGGGCTGCCGGGTCGACGGGAGCCGGCGACGGGATGGTGGTCTTGAGGTCGTCGGTGAGGGTGCCGGCCGGCGGCGGGGAGACGGCCGCGATGGCGGTCGTCACGACGCCCGCGGGCTCCGCGATCTCATCGTCGGTGACGTTGTGGTGGTCGATCGGCTTGCGGCGCGACAGCGTCCAGATCACACCGGAACCGGCGATCAGGAGGACGGCGGTGGCGGCGACGCCCCAGGAGCCCTGCCCGGTCAGGAACCCGGCGGCGGCGGCGACCAGACCGGCGGCCGGCAGGGTCAGACCCCAGGCGACGAACATCCGGGTCGCGGTCGACCAGCGGACCACGCCGCCCTTGCGGCCGAGGCCCGCGCCCATCACGGCGCCGGAGCAGGACTGGGTGGTGGAGAGCGAGAAGCCCAGGTGCGAGGAGGCCAGGATGACCGTGGCGGCGCTGGTCTGGGCGGCGAAGCCCTGCGGCGGCCGGAGGTCGGTGAGGCCCTTGCCCATGGTGCGGATGATGCGCCAGCCACCGAGGTACGTGCCCATCGCGATCGCCAGACCGGCGGCGACGATGACCCACATCGGAGGGTTGGAGCCGGGGGCGAGGACGCCGCCGGTCACCAGGGCCAGGGTGATGACACCCATGGTCTTCTGGGCGTCGTTGGTGCCGTGCGCCAGGGAGACGAGACCGGCCGAGGCGATCTGACCGGCCCGGTAGCCCTTGGCGGTGGCCTTCTCGTCCGTACGGCTGCCGATCTTGTACGTCAGCCGAGTGGCGAGCATCGCGGCGAGACCGGCGACGATCGGCGCGGCCACGGCGGGAAGCAGGACCTTGGTGACCACGACGCTGCCGTTGACCGACGACCAGCCGGCCGACATGACCGCGGCGCCGATGAGGCCGCCGAAGAGCGCGTGGGACGAGCTGGACGGCAGGCCGAGCAGCCAGGTCAGCAGGTTCCAGAGGATGGCGCCGACGAGCGCCGCGAAGATCACTTCTGTCTTGATGCCGGACTCGTTGATGATCCCGCCGGAGATCGTCTTGGCGACCTCCACGGACAGGAACGCGCCGACGAGGTTGAGCACGGCGGACATGGCCACCGCCGTCTTGGGCTTGAGGGCACCGGTCGAGATGGTCGTCGCCATCGCGTTGGCGGTGTCGTGGAAACCGTTCGTGAAATCGAACACGAGAGCTGTCACGACCACAATCGCGAGCAGCAGCGTGATGTGTTCCATTTACCCAGGCAATCGTTTGACGTCAGTGGCTCGATGAACGTAGGCAACCTGAGTGAACGGAAGATGAACTGGGAGGGGCATGGTGGTGACCCCATTAGGGGGTCTCTCGCTCCGCTTGCCGATGTGACCGGCGGTAGGCCCGGTGGATACGGGCCGTACGAGGCATTGCCTCCTCTTCGCTCACTCTTCGGACGGTCTGCCCGATGCATCAGAAGAGATCCTGATCACGTGGCGGCCGTCTTCGCGACCTGGCTGGCACGATCGCCGTATGGAACGTGAGATCGAGCGGGCGTGGCGCGACCTGGTGGACACGGCCCGCAGAACGGTGGCGGACGGCCTGGTCGTCGGCACCTCGGGCAATGTCTCCGTACGGGTGGGAGAGCGGATCCTCGTCACCCCCAGCGGGGTCCCCTACGACCGGCTGACCCGCGAGGACGCCGTCGCCGTCGATCTCGACGGCACCCGCGTCCTCGGCGAGCTGGCTCCCACCAGCGAGCTGCCGACGCATCTGGAGATCTACCGCGCCACCTCCGCCGGAGCCGTCGTGCACACCCATGCCGTGCACGCCACGGCGGTCTCCACTCTCGTGAGCGAGCTCCCGCCGGTCCACTACATGAGCGGCGCCCTCGGCGGCCCCGTCCGCGTGGCGCCGTACGCGCTCTACGGGACGCGGGAGCTGGCGGCGCACACGCTCCGGGCCCTGGACGGCCGTACCGGCTGCCTGCTGCGGAACCACGGAACCCTCACCTACGGGGACACCCTCGACGAGGCCTACGACCGCACCGCGCAGCTGGAGTGGATGTGCCGCCTCTGGCTCGCCGCGAGCTCCGTACCGGGCCTCAGCCCGTCCCTGCTCTCCGACGCCGAACTCCACGAGGCGGGAGAGAAGCTCCAGGCCTACGGCCAACCGCACCCGGCCGGCTGACCAGGCCGCTGACCGGGCCCAGCGGCCTCTGCCCGCTGGCGGCCGGCCGGAGTACGCGCCGTGCCGACGCTCCCTCGGGCGCTGCGCGCGGCGGGTTCGACCGACCGCGGGCCGAGCCCGTACAGGCCGTCGGCCGGCGCAGGCGTCCGCGCCCACTGGCACCCGCCCCCGCCCGCGCCGACACTGGGACAGTGCGCCCGGCTAAAGCGACGGCAGCGGCCGTCACCACACTGATCGGTGTCGGCGCGGCCGCGATCGCGGCCGGTCGGTACGCCTCCGACGCCGCCCTGAAGGCGCGGCCCGGCAGACCCCTGCCCGGTGACCCCCGGCTCACCGTCCACGACACCGCCCCCGGCCGGATCACCCTGACCCGCAGCCTTGCCGCGCTGCGCCCGGGAACGTACGGCCTCGAGGGCAACGGCGTGCACGCCGTCGTCGGCCCGGTCCTCGACACGGCGGCGCACACCGCGGACACCGTCGTGCGCCGGCTGGAGCGCGTCGAGCACGGCACCCTCCTCACCGGCACCCACGTCCGGCTCACCCCCGAACTCCACAGCGGCACACCGGCCACGGCGGCCGGTGTCGACTACGAGGACCTGGAGGTGCCCGGCGAGCTGGGCGCCCTGCCCGCGTGGTTCGTCCCCGGCGCCCGCTCCACCTGGGTCATCACCGTGCACGGCCTCGGCACCACCCTGCGCCATCCGCTGAACCTGCTCCCGTGCCTCAACGGTCTGCGGTTCCCGGTGCTCGACCTCGCCTACCGCGGAGACGCCGGCGCACCGCGTCCCACGGACGGACTCGGCCACCTCGGCGACTCCGAGTGGCGCGACGTGGACGCCGCCATCCGGCACGCCGTCCGCCTCGGCGCCGAGCGCGTCGTCCTGCACGGCTGGTCCACCGGCGCGTCCATGGCCCTGCACGCCGCCGCCAACTCCGGTCTGCGCGACCGGATCAGCGGCCTCGTACTGGACTCGCCCGTCCTGGACTGGGAGACGACCCTGCGGGCCCTCGCCGCGGCCCGCCGCGTCCCGGCCGTGCTGCTGCCGCTCACCGTCCGGGCCGCCCAGGGGCGCACCGGTCTGCACGGCGGCCGCCTCCGGGCAGCGGCCGACCCGGGCGCGCTGCGCGTACCCACCCTCGTCTTCCACGGGCCCGACGACACCCTCGCCCCCTGGCAGCCCTCCCGCGACCTCGCCGCCCGCCGTCCCGGGCTCGTCTCCCTGCACACCGTCAGGAACGCCCCGCACGCCGCGATGTGGAACGCCGACCCCGCCCGCTACGAAGAGGCGCTGCGCCGCTTTCTCACCCCCCTCATGTGACCCCCGCGCACCCACCGAGCAGCCCCGCCCGTGCCTCCCCGGGACCGCCCGCGACAGCGGCGATGCGCATTCCGTTTGGGCTTTCGGGCCGACAGCGGGAAGACTGCCCCCGTGACGTCTCGAAAGCCTGATGAGCAACTGGCGCGCAACTCCAGACTCCGACTCGTCCGTCCGCGGCCCCTCGTCACGGCCCGACGGGCCGTGACGACCCGGCGTACCCGTCCGGCGTCGCGGCCGCCCGAGGGCACCCCGCCCCCGGCGGAGCTCGCCCGCCAGGCGCGGGCCGTCCTCGCCGACGCCGTACGCATCGCCCGGTGGGCCGCCGTCGAGCGCGGCCAGGACGCCGCCCCCGCGAAGGAACGCGCTGCGGCGGCCCTGGACCTGACGCCGGACCAGGTGCGGGCGGGATGGGACCGCGCCCGCCTCGCCGGACTCGTCGAACTGCACGGCGGCACGGCGCGCCCCGGCTGGCGCCTGCACGCCTGGGACCGTGACGACACCGCCGTACTGCGCGGCTGGGTCGCGCTGTTCGACGCCTGGTCACTGGTCCACCCGGCGCCCGACGACGTTCCCCCGGCCGCCGTCGCCGAGGTCGTCGAAGCCGTCCCCCAGGTGCTCTCCCTCCTTCAGCTCTCGGCCGGTCCCGTGCTCGTCCCGGCCCTCCTCGACCTGCTCCAGCAGCGCGTCGCCGAACTGCGCGAGGAACGCTGCGAGGTCCCCTACGGCCCCCAGCTGCCCGACGCGGCGCAGCCGCCGGCCGGGGCCGACGCCCCCCTTCCGCTCTCCCCCCTCCTCGAGTGGGCGCTCGAAGGCCTCGCCGCGGTCGGCGCCCTGACCCTCGGCGACGGGCAGGCCACCCTCACCCCCCTCGGCAACTGGGCGGTCTGGGTCAAGCTGGAGCAGATCTGCGTCGCCGCGCAGAGCCCCGCCGGCCATATCGAGCAGTCCGCCGAGGACATGCTGCGCGGCTGCGCCCGTCTCACCCCCGGCCCGGCCCGCGCCGAGTACCGCGCCTGGCTCGCCGCCCGCACGCTCGGCAGCGCCGTCTCCGAACTCCTCGCCGTCGCCCGCGGCGAGGACGCCCTGCTGCGCGGCCTCGCGTTCGAGGCCCTGCGGGTCGTCGGCGCCCCCGCCGAGGCCGAGGTCCGTGCCTGCGCGCAGGAGCCCTCGCTGCGCCCCTACGCGCTGCTCTGGCTCGCCGAGTACGAGGGCGCGGATCCCGACGAGGCGCCCGATGTCCTCAGCCGCGAGGAAGCGACCTGGCTCTGGGTGGACACCGCGGCGGCCGTCGCCGACCACGGTGAGAGCGCCCTGCTGGTCCGCCACCTCGACTCGGCGGTGCAGGGCACCGTCCCCGCCCTCCTCGACGAGGTCCGGGCCGTGGGCCATCCCCGTACCGTGCAGGTCCTGGTGGCCCTCGCGGCCGCGCACCCGGACCCGGCCCTGGCCAAGGCGGTCCGCAGAGCAGCCTTCCAGGTGCACACCGGGGGCGCGTGACGGTCTACTCCGAGGCGCCGGGGGAGTACGTCCCGAAGCTCCAGATGTTCCCCTCGGCGTCCCGGGCCATGTAGTCCCGCGAGCCGTAGTCCTGGTCCGTGGGCGGCATCACGATCTCCACGCCGTGCTCGACGGCCCGCGCGTGGTGCGCGTCCACGTCGTCGACATGGACGAAGACCCCCGTCGGCCCGGCGTTCGCCATCAACTTGTCGAACTCGCTGCCGGTGCCCTTGCTGCCGAGCATCACCATGCCGTTCCCGTACGACAGCTCGGCGTGCATCACTCTGCCGTCCTCGCCCTCGTACACCGCGGTGTCCGTGAACCCGAAGGCCTCCGTGAGCTGCCTGATGGCCGCCTTGGCGTCGTCGTACGTCAGGGTCGGACAGATGTGCGGTGCCTCTGCCACCTCGATCACTCCATCTCGCTCGTACGCAGAATGTGACCTGGGTCTCAGTCTGGCACCCGGCACTGACAACGCACGGCTGCGCGCGAATTCCCAGGGCTCGGCTCACTCGCCGTGGGACAAGCGCGGGCTCGAGCGTCAGCGGAAGGTGTCGCACCGAGCCATGTCGCCCGTGCTGTAGCCGTTGTAGAACCACTGCTGACGCTGCCGGGCAGAACCGTGCGTCCAGCTCTCCGGCGTCACCCGCCCCTGGAACTTCTCCTGGATCCGGTCGTCGCCCACCGCCGCGGCGGCGTCCAGGCCGTCCTGAATGTCCGCGTCCGTCAGCCGCGTCAGCAGCGGCCGGCCCGTCTTGTCGTCCGGCGTGGTCGTCGCGTGGCGCGCCCACACCCCGGCGTAGCAGTCCGCCTGCAGTTCCACCCGCACGGCGTTGCTGTTCGCTCCCTGCCGCCCGTCCTGCGCCCGCTCCAGTGTGCCCATGAGGTGCTGCACGTGGTGGCCGTACTCGTGCGCCACCACATACGCCTGCGCGAACGGGCCGCCCGACGAACCGAAGGTCGTCCGCAGATCGTTGAAGAACCCCAGATCGAGGTAGACCTGCCGGTCCCCGGGGCAGTAGAACGGCCCCACCGCCGAGGTCGCCGACCCGCAGGCGGTGCCGACCCGGCCGGTGAACATCACCGTCCGCGCGTCCGCGTACCGGCCGCCCCTGCGCGCGTACTCCGCGCGCCAGTAGTCCTGCACGCTGTTGACGACCGCGACGGTCCGGCAGTCGTCCCGGGCGTTGGCGTCCGCCCCGGTCCGGCAGGTCCGGCCGACCTCGGCCGCGGACGACGCGGTCGGCGCCGGGTCGTCGTCACCGGACGAGAGCCCCAGCTGCTCCGGCCCCACCCCGAAAACCAGCCCGAGGATCAGCGCGATGAAGCCGACGATGCCGCCGCCGACGGTGGCCCGCCCGCCCGGAACGCGGCTGCCCCGGACGTCCTGGACCTCGGACGTGTCCAGGTCGGCGTCGTCGTCGAACTGCATGGGGCACCACCCTCCGCATCGTCGTCACCGCGGCAGGGGCCGCCGCCCTGCGCCGAGTATCGATCACCCGGTTCCGTACTGCCCCTTTTGTTCGTCACACGTGACCTCGGTCGCATGGCCGAAAAGCAGTTGCACAAGCCCGTTAGACTGGGCCGTATGGCCATTCTCCTTGTGCATTAGGCGGCGTCGAAGCCCCTGCGCCCCGTCGTCCTTCCGCCGTCCATACCGCCCTGGAGTCTGTCCGTGATCACCGCTTCCGGCATCGAGCTGCGCGCCGGCGCCCGCATCCTCATCGAATCCGCGTCCTTCCGCATCGCCAAGGGCGACCGCATCGGCCTCGTCGGCCGCAACGGCGCGGGAAAGACCACCCTCACCAAGTGCCTGGCCGGCGAGGGCCTCCCCGCCGGCGGCACCATCACCCGCTCCGGCGAGGTCGGCTATCTGCCGCAGGACCCGCGCACCGGTGACCTCGACGTCCTCGCCCGCGACCGTGTCCTCTCCGCCCGCGGCCTCGACGAGACGCTCCGCAGGATGCGTGAGAACGAGGACCGGATGGCGAACGGCAAGGGCGCCACCCGCGAGCGTGCGATGAAGAAGTACGAGCGCCTGGAGACCGAGTTCCTCACCAAGGGCGGGTACGCCGCCGAGGCCGAGGCCGCCACGATCGCCGCCGCCCTGGGCCTCCCCGACCGGGTCCTCGGCCAGCCGCTGCACACCCTCTCCGGTGGTCAGCGCCGCCGGGTCGAGCTCGCCCGGATCCTCTTCTCGGACGCCGACACCCTGCTCCTCGACGAGCCCACCAACCACCTCGACGCCGACTCCATCGTCTGGCTGCGGGACTACCTCAAGTCCTACCGCGGTGGCTTCATCGTGATCTCCCACGACGTCGACCTGGTCGAGACCGTCGTGAACAAGGTCTTCTACCTGGACGCGAACCGCTCGCAGATCGACGTCTACAACATGGGCTGGAAGCTCTACCAGCAGCAGCGCGAGGCCGACGAGAAGCGCCGCAAGCGCGAGCGCCAGAACGCCGAGAAGAAGGCCGCCGCCCTCAACTCGCAGGCCGACAAGATGCGCGCCAAGGCCACCAAGACGGTCGCCGCGCAGAACATGGCCAAGCGCGCCGAGCGGCTGTTGTCCGGCCTGGAGGCCGTCCGGGTCTCCGACAAGGTCGCCAAGCTGCGCTTCCCGGAGCCCGCGCCCTGCGGCAAGACCCCGTTGACGGCCGAGGGTCTGTCCAAGTCCTACGGCTCGCTCGAAATCTTCACCGATGTGGACCTCGCGATCGACAAGGGCTCCCGGGTCGTCATCCTGGGCCTCAACGGCGCCGGCAAGACGACGCTGCTGCGGCTGCTCGCCGGCGCCGAGAAGCCCGACACGGGCGAGGTCACCGCGGGGCACGGCCTCAAGCTCGGCTACTACGCGCAGGAGCACGAGACGCTCGACCCGGACCGCACGGTCCTCGAGAACATGCGCTCCTCCGCGCCCGACCTCGACCTCGTCGAGGTGCGCAAGACGCTCGGCTCGTTCCTCTTCTCCGGCGACGACGTCGACAAGCCCGCCGGGGTGCTCTCCGGTGGCGAGAAGACGCGTCTGGCGCTGGCGACCCTGGTCGTCTCCTCGGCGAACGTGCTGCTCCTGGACGAGCCGACGAACAACCTCGACCCGGCCAGCCGTGAGGAGATCCTCGGGGCGCTGCGCACCTACAAGGGCGCGGTCGTCCTCGTCACGCACGACGAGGGCGCCGTCGACGCGCTGGAGCCGGAGCGGATCATCCTCCTGCCGGACGGTGTCGAGGACCTGTGGGGCCCGGACTACAAGGATCTCGTCGCCCTCGCCTAACCGTCTTGCGTGACGAGTCCCAGCTGACCCGCCCCGCCCGGTCCCGTTCGGGGTTGCTCCGTCCCGCTCCGGCGGCCCGTACGTGCCGCCGTACCGGGCCCGAGCCCGGCGCGCGGCTCCGTTGATCATCTCCATATGGATCATTCGGCCCATGGGTGATCCGTCATCTGAGTGAGTACGTCTCGTACCGCGGCGTGGCGCCGGGTGGATTCCGTCCACCCGGCCCCGCGCCGCGTCGTCGTTCTCGGCGCTCTCCCCGCGCACCGCTGACCTGCCCATTCACCCTGAGGCCCGCCGCCGCGGTCGCGGACAGGGCAGCGGAATCGTGCATTCCGCTCGTGACGACGGTCTGCCGCCCTTCAAACCTCCCCGCACAGACCTTGTCGAATGGGTGGCCAGGAAGCCCGCTAGGGGTGATCATGAGAGTCCAGAGCGCACTTCCCATGAGGAGGCACGGGTGGCCGAGACTCTGAAGAAGGGCAGCCGGGTGACCGGCGCCGCGCGCGACAAGCTCGCGGCAGACCTGAAGAAGAAGTACGACTCCGGTGCGAGCATCCGGGCGCTGGCCGAGGAAACCGGCCGCTCCTACGGATTCGTCCACCGGATGCTCAGCGAGTCCGGAGTGACGCTGCGGGGACGCGGCGGAGCGACCCGAGGCAAGAAGGCCGCCACGGCCTGACGTCCGGGGCGTCCGGAAACCTCCGGGGTCATCTTGGATCCCGGCGATATCCAGGGCGCGGCTCGTTCCGGGCGTGGCTCGTTCGGCCCCACCGGTATTCGGCGTGGCCACCCGGTCGGTCGTGCGGTCGACCGGGTGGTTACTGTGCAGTCACTTAACTGTGCTGCACCGGAACCGGAGGAGCCCCATGACCTCGCTCGACTCTGTGCTCGTTGTGTTCGACAAGGACGGCGTACGGCTCACCGTCGAGGACGCCGTTGCCAAGGTGACCTTGACCAATCCGGCCAAGCGCAACGCTCAGTCTCCCGCTCTGTGGCGGGCGTTGGCGGAGGCCGGACGGTCGCTGCCGGGCAGCGTGCGGGTCGTGGTGCTGCGGGGCGAGGGCAAGTCCTTCTCCGCGGGGCTCGACCGGCAGGCGTTCACGCCCGAGGGCTTCGACGGCGAGCCGTCCTTCCTGGACCTCGCGCGCGGTTCCGACGCGGATCTCGACGCGGAGATCGCCGAGTACCAGGAGGCGTTCACCTGGTGGCGCCGCAACGACATCGTGTCGATCGCGGCCGTCCAGGGACACGCGATCGGCGCCGGCTTCCAGCTCGCCCTCGCCTGTGACCTGCGGGTCGTGGCACAGGACGTGCAGTTCGCCATGCGCGAGACGAGCCTCGGCTTGGTCCCCGACCTCACCGGTACGCACCCCCTGGTCGGCCTGGTCGGTTACGCCCGCGCCCTGGAGATCTGCGCCACAGGCCGGTTCGTCCACGCGGACGAGGCCGAGCGCGTGGGCCTGGCCAACCTTGTGGTGCCCGCCGACGAACTCGACGGCGCCGTGCGTGATTTGAGCGCCGCCCTGCTGGCCGCCCCGCGCGATGCGGTCATCGAGACGAAGGCGCTCCTGCGTGGCGCGTCCGACCGCACGTACGAGGACCAGCGCGCCGCCGAACGCGCCGCCCAGGCCCGCCGTCTGCGCGACCTCGCCGGCCTGGCCGACTAGCGGCGCCCGGGCGCCACCCGGCATCACCCGCCGCCTCACTGACGCACCTCGGTGACCAGTACGGTAACCGGCAGTGGGGCGGCCAGAACCATGCCGACCGCCGTGCGGACCGTTCGGGCCACGTCCAGGGCCCGATGTTCCGCGAAGGTCGCCAGCTCGACCCGGACATGGTCCTCGGCCGTGTGGACCGAAGGCCCCAGCGACGTCGTCAGCGCGGCGACCCCCGCCACGTCCAGCGCGGCCCGGGCGGCCTCCCCGGAGGGTACGGCGGAGGGCGCGGCAGCCGCGCCCCGTCGCCCGGTCGGCGCAGCGCCGTCGGCGGAATCCCGGACCGGGCCCGATGTCGCGCCGGGAGCCTTCTCCACCAGGCCCGTCACCCGGAGATCCACCCGGGTGACGACCAGGCCGAGCCGTTCGTCGGCGGCTCTGAAGAGCGCGGACCGCAGCTCCTCGGCGAGGACGGGCAACGCCGTGTTCCCCGACGCCTCGAAGTCCGCCTCGATCCTCAGCGCGCCCGCCGCGATGGCGCCCGGAGGCGGCGGGAAGTCGGCCGCGCCGGCCGCCCCCGGATCCGCGAGCGCCACCCGGACACTGCCGGGCGACACGCCTTGCACCTCCCACCCCGCGCGCCGCAGGACATCCTCGGCCGCTCGCTCCGCCAGCCATGTCCCGTCCATCGGGCCGCCCAGCGGAAGCAGCCGGCCGATGCTCAGTCGGCTTCGTACAGCCGCGGCCCATCCGTCACCGGTCGTCATTCCTCCAGCCTGCCGCATCTCCGGCGCGAGACGGGGCAAGCACACCTAATGTGGGCAGAGAAGTGCAAACCTGCCCGGAAGGGACGAGTCGATGACTGACAGCTCACAGGCCAGGCAACCGGCCGCCGACGACGCCAGGAAGACGTCCGTGACCAAGCGGGGTGGCGGCGACCCGGCCTCCCGTGGTCGCACCACCATCGCGGACGGGGTGGTCGAGAAGATCGCCGGACTCGCCGCCCGCGACGCCGTCGGCGTCCACGCGATGGGCAGCGGACTCTCCCGCACGTTCGGCGCAGTGCGCGACCGTGTGCCGGGCGGGACCAAGTCCAACGTCAGCCGTGGGGTGAAGGCCGAGGTCGGCGATGTGCAGACCGCTATCGACCTGGAGATCGTCGTCGAGTACGGCGTCTCGATCGCCGACGTCGCCCGCGAGGTGCGCGAGAACGTCGTCGCGGCCGTCGAGCGGATGACCGGGCTGGAGGTCGTCGAGGTCAATATCGCCGTGAGTGACGTGAAGCTCCCCGACGAAGAGGACGAGGAGCCGGAGTCCCGGATTCAGTAGGCGGTACGAAGGGGCAGAGATGAGCATGGCGGTGGTCGGCCTGATGGCCGGAATGGCCCTCGGCTTCGCCGGATTCTTCGGCGGATTCGGGGCGTTTGTGCTGGTCGCGGCGTTGGGGGCGGTCGGCTTCGTGACCGGCAGGTTCCTCGACGGCGACCTCGAACCCGGATACTTCTTCCGGGGTCGCGAACGCGGCGAGCGGCGGCGGTGACCCGGGGTGCCGGCGGAGCGGGTCGGGGCCGCCGACCGTGGGGAGACCACGATCGCCGACCGGGTCGTGGCGAAGATCGCGTCGCGGGCAGCGCGTGAGGCGCTGGTCAAAGTGCCGGTGGGCGGCGCCCCGCCCCGCGCCTCCGTTGTCGTACAGCGCGACACGGCACGTGTGAGGGTGACCCTCGAACTGGACTACCCCTCCGACATCGGCCGCCAGTGCGGCACCGTGCGTCGGCATGTCACCGAGCGGGTGAGGGCGCTGGCGGGGATGGAGGTGCCGGAGGTGGCGGTCCAGGTGGAGCGTCTGCATTCCGCGCACACACGCCACGAGGACCGGGAGAGGCTCCGATGACCCACTCGCCCGGAGGCCCGAGCGGCCCGCCCGCCGGCGCACCGACGGATCCGGACCGGTCCGGGTCCGCCGCGAGCTACGAGCCGGTGCCCGTACTGGACAAGGGCGAAGAGGCCCCGGCCCGGCGCTTCTGGTCCGCGCGCCGGATCCCGGCCGGTCTCGCGGCGGCGGCCGTACTGGCGGGCACGGGACTGCTCCTGTACGACATCGCTTCCGTACGCGCGAACCGCTCGGCCATGCAATGGCGCCGCTCCCTCGCCCGCGAACTCTCCGAGCGCCCCCTGGAGAACCCCTGGGTTCTGGTCGGTGCCGGCCTCGCGGTGGCGCTCGGCCTCTGGCTGATCGTGCTCGCCCTGACCCCCGGGCTCCGGGCGGTCCTGCCGATGCGGCGCGGCCCGGGCGTACGCGCGGGGCTCGACCGGGACGCGGCGGCGCTGGCCCTGCGCGACCGGGCGATGGAGGTCTCGGGCGTCCAGTCGGTACGGGTGAGGGTGCGGCGGACCAGGGCCCGGGTGCGGGCGGTCTCCCACTTCCGTGAACTCGACGACGTACGTGCCGATCTCGACGAGGTGCTCGCCACCCGCATCGGGGAACTCGGACTGGCCCGGCCGCCGGCGCTCACGGTGCGCGTGGGCCGCCCGGCGCGAAAGCGATGAGAGGGTGAGGACGATGGTCCGCGGTGTTCTGCAGACGGTCAATCGTGTTCTGCTGGGCCTGGCGGGTCTGGTGCTCCTGCTGGTGGGTGGCGGCGTGCTCGCGGCGGGGTTCGACCTCGACGTCCCGTCGTGGTGGCCGTGGTACGGCCCGCGCGACGTCCTGCTGAGCGACGCCGACCGGGCCCGGTGGCGGGACGAGGGCTGGTGGTGGCCGGTGGTCATCGCGGTGCTCGCGGTGGTGGTGATTCTCGCGATGTGGTGGCTCCTGGCCCAGTTCCGGCGTGCCCGGCTGGCCGAGGTCCTCGTCGACAGCGGTGACGGCGAAGGGGCGTTGCTGCGGGGCCGGGCGCTCGAGGGCGTCCTGGAGCGGGAGGCCGAGTCGCTGGACGGCGTCGCCCGCGCCCATGTCCTGCTGACGGGCCGCCGCACCGCGCCGAGGACCCGGGTCGCGCTGCAGCTGGAGCCGTACGCGGCCCCGCGGGACGCGCTGACCCGGCTGACGGACGAGGCGGTGGCCCACGCGAGGGACTCCGCCGGGCTGGCGGAACTGCCGACGGAGGCCCGCCTCAGAGCGGTCCGCCACGGCGCCAAGCGGGTGACCTGACAGCGGGCCGGCCGTGCTCGCGCCGACACGGCCGGACCAGGCCCCGGCATCGCGCCCCGGTCAGAAGCCGTGCCTCGCCCCGCCGTCCACCGGCAACATGATGCCGGTCAGGTAGGACGCCGCCGGAGACAGCAGGAACGCCGCCGTGTTGCCGAACTCCTCGGGTGTGCCGTACCGGCGCAGCGGGATCTGCGACTCGTTGGCCGCGCGGGACGCGTCCGCGTCGCCCGACAGGGCGTCCAGCTGACGCACCCGGTCCGTGTCGATGCGGGCCGGCAGCAGGCCGACGACCCGGACGCCCCGGGGGCCCAGCTCGTCAGCGAGGGACTTCGCGAAGCCGGCGAGGCCCGGGCGCAGACCGTTGGAGATGGTGAGACCGGGGATCGGTTCATGGACCGAGCCCGACAGGACGAAGCCGATCACGCCGCCCTCGCCGAGGGCCGCGGCCGCCGTGCGTGCCATCCGGACCGCGCCCAGGAAGACGGACTCGAACGCCGCCTGCCACTGCTCGTCGGTGTTGTCCGCCGCGAAGCCCGGCGCCGGTCCGCCCACGCTGATCAGGATGCCGTCGAAGCGGCCGAACTCGGCATGGGCCCGGGCGATCACCCGGTCCGCCGAGCGCGGGTCGGCGTTGTCCGCCACGACACCCACCGTGTTCGGCCCCAGCTCCTGCGCCGCGGCGGCGACCGACTTGTCGTCGCGCCCGGTGACGACGACCTTCGCCCCGTCGGCGGTCAGGGCCTGCGCCGAGGCGCGGCCCAGTCCACGGGTGGCTCCGGTCACGACGTACACACGGTCCTTCAGTCCAAGATCCATGGACCTATCCTGCCGGGTCGGCCCCGGCGAGCGCGAGGGCGGTCCCCACCAGCCCGATGTGGCTGAACGCCTGCGGGAAGTTGCCCAGCTGCCGCCCCGACACCGGGTCGTACTCCTCCGCGAGCAGCCCCACGTCGCTGCGCAGTTCGAGCAGCCGCTCGAACACCTCACGCGCCTCGTCGGGCCGCCCCATCAGCAGGAGCGCGTCCGCCAGCCAGAAGGTGCAGGCCAGGAAGGACCCCTCGTGCCCCGGCAGCCCGTCCACCGCCACGCCCTCGGTGGAGTAGCGGCGTACGAGACCGCCGTGGCCCAGCTCCTCGCGGACCGCCTCCACCGTGCCCACCACGCGCGGGTCGTCCGGCGGCAGGAACCCGACCCGGGGAATCAGCAGGGTCGCCGCGTCCAGCTGCCGCGAGCCGTAGGACTGGGTGAACGTGTTGCGCACGGGGTCGTAGGCCTTCTCGCACACCTCCCGGTGCACCTCTTCGCGCATTGCCCGCCACCGCCCCACGTCGCCCTTGAGCGAGGGGTTCGACTCGAGCGTGCGGACGGCGCGGTCGGCGGCGACCCAGGCCATCACCTTCGAGTGCGTGAAGTGGCGGCGCGGCCCGCGCACTTCCCAGAGCCCCTCGTCCGGTTCGCGCCAGTGGGTCTCGAGGAAGCCGAGCAGACTGAGCTGGAGGTTCCAGGAGTGCGACTCGCCCATCAGCCCGGCCTCGCGCGCCTGGAACATCGAGTCCATGACCTCGCCGTACACGTCGAGCTGAAGCTGGTTCACGGCCGCGTTGCCGATCCGCACGGGCACCGAGCCACCGTAGCCGCGCAGCCAGGGCAGTACCGTCTCCGGCAACCGCCGTTCGCCGCCCGGTCCGTACATGATCTGCAGGTCGGCCGGATTGCCGGCGACGGCCCGCAGCAGCCAGTTCCGCCATGCCTGGGCCTCGTCGAGGTATCCGGCCGACAGCAGCGCGCCGAGGGTGAGGGTGGAGTCGCGGAGCCAGCAGTAGCGGTAGTCCCAGTTCCGTACCCCGCCGAGCTCCTCCGGCAGGGAGGTGGTCGCCGCGGCGACGATCCCGCCCGTCGGGGCGTAGGTGAGCGCCTTGAGGGTGATCAGCGAACGGATGACGGCTTCCCGGTAGGGACCTTCGTACCGGCAGCGCGCCGCCCACTCCTTCCAGTCGGCGAGGGAGTGTTCCAGCGCCTCGTGCGGATCGATGAGGGCGGGGCGCGGCTCGTGCGAGGGGTGCCAGGTCAGGACGAAGGCCACCTTCTCGCCCGCGCCCACCGTGAACGACGAGCAGGTGCTGTACTGCTGGCCCCAGGTCTTGACGGCCGGTTCACTGCGCAGCCAAGCGGAGTCGGGGCCGGCGATGGCCACCCGGTGGCCGTCCGAGCGCCGCACCCACGGAACGATCGAGCCGTAGTCGAAGCGCAGCCGCAGGACGGAGCTCATCTCCACCTCGCCGCTGATGCCCTCCACGATCCGCATCACATCGGGGGCCTCGTCGCGCTGGGGCATGAAGTCGACGACCTTGACCGTGCCCGTGCGTGTCTCCCAGAACGACTCCAGGACGAGCGAGTCCTCCACATAGCCGCGGCGGGAGCAGGTGGTCGCGTCCTTGGGGGCGAGCCGCCAGTGGCCGTTGTTCTCGTCACCGAGGAGCGCGGCGAAGCAGGCCGCCGAGTCGAAGCGCGGCAGACAGAGCCAGTCGATCGACCCGTTCCGGCCGACCAGTGCGGCGGTCTGCAGATCCCCGATGAGTGCGTAGTCCTCGATGCGTTGCGTCACGCTCTGGCGTGTTCCCGCCCCGGGCGGCGCCTAAGCAGGGACGGGTGTGGCCTGCGTCGCGTCCTTCGCGGCCTGGGTGGCCCGGTCCTGCTTCTCGCGGCGCACCAGGATCACCCAGCCGACCGGGACACCGCCGGCGAAGAGCCACCACTGGACGGCATAGGCCATGTGCGGGCCGATGGAGTCGTGGTCCGGTTCGGGGATCTGCTCGGGGGTGCCGCCGGCCGGCACGGGAGCGGTCTGCTCGATGTATCCGCCGAGGACCTGGCGCCCCAGGGCCCGGGCCTGCTGCTCGCTGCTGATCAGCATGATCTGGCGGGGCGGCAGGCCCTTGAGGTCCTTGATGCCGCTGGCGCCGGTCGTCTCGTCGGCCTTGAGGCGGCCGGTGACGGTGACGGTGCCCCGGGGAGCGGGCGGCACCTCGGGAAATTCCTTCTGGTCGGGGGCGGCGGGGATCCAGCCGCGGTTGACCAGGACGGCCCGGCCGTCCTCGAGGATCAGCGGGGTCAGTACGTGCATGCCGACCTTGTCGTCCGCCGAGGTGCGGCGGCGCACCACCACTTCGTGCGCGGTGTCGTACGTGCCGGTGGCCTTGACCTGGCGCCAGTAGTCGGCGCGGGGGACGGTGTGACGGGGAGAGGTGAGAGAGGCGACCGGGGCGGGCGCGGCGCGCAGGTTCCGTGCGATCAGGGAGTTCTGCGCGACCCGGTTCTCGTGCCGGTGGAACTGCCAGAAGCCCAGCTCGATCATCGTGGGGATGAGGACGAGAGCGATGAGGGTGAGGATCACCCACTGCCGGGACAACAGGAAGCGGTACACCCCATGACCGTACAACTCGGGCCATGGGGTGTTCTCAGGGGGGTTCGGTCGCACGCCCGTCGCGGGGTGCGGCCGGCCCGGCTCAGACCTTGTCGACGATGCCCGCCTTTCCCTCCGCGCGGGCGCAGTGACCGCCGCAGAACCATTGGCCGTCGACCTCGACTCCCTGGCCGATGATCTGGACCCGACAGTGCTCGCAGATGGGCGCCATGCGGTGAATGGCGCACGAGAAGCAGTCGAAGACGTGCACCGCGCCCTGCGCGTGCACTTCGAACGACATCCCGTAATCGTTTCCGCAGACCTCACAACGTGCCATGCGCCACAGGGTGCGGCCCGGGGGCGGGGAAGGGCGGGCGGCACGCCCGGTCCGTCACCCGTCTGCCGGGGCGACGTCCCGCAGCAGCTGGGTGAAGGCGGCCTCGTCGACGACCGGTGTGCCGAACGTCTTCGCCTTCACCGTCTTCGAGGTGGCCGAGTCGGGGTCGTTGGTGACCAGCAGGCTCGTCAGCCGCGAGACGCTCGTGGCCACATGGAGGCCCGCTTCGACGGCGCGGTCCTCCAGCAGCTCGCGGTCGATGGAGGTGTCACCCGAAAAGGCCACCCTCATGCCCTGCTTGAGCGGTTTGTCTGATTCGTACCGCCCGGGGTTCGGGTACGGACAGGCCGGTCGCTTCCGCGACGGCCGCCATCCGTTGGACCGGTACGACGCCTGGTACCCGATGCGCGGGGTGGCCGGGGCCGACACCCACTCGGTGAGCGGCCGGCATTCGAGGAGCGGCAGTCGCACCCCACGCTCGGCCGCCGTGTGCAGACTCGGCCGGAACGCCTCGGCCAGCACCCGGGCGTCGTCCAGGGCGTGGTGCGCCCGCTGCTGCACGACCCCGAAGTGCGCGGCCAGCGACTCCAGCTTGTGGTTGGGCAGCGGAAGCGCCAGCTCCTTGGAGAGGGCGATGGTGCACAGCCGCTGCCGGGTGGGCGCGGTCCGCTCCGCGCGCGCGTACTCCCGGGCAATCATCGACCAGTCGAACATCGCGTTGTGCGCGACCAGTACGCGGCCTTCGAGGCGGTCCGAGAACTCGGCGGCGATGTCCGGGAAGAGCGGCGCGCCCTCCAGGACGTCACTGGTCAGTCCATGGATCCACACCGGCCCCGGGTCCCGCTCGGGATTGACCAGCGTGTACCAGTGGTCCTCGACGTCGCCCTGGGCGTCGAGGCGGTAGACGGCAGCGGACACTATCCGGTCGTCGCGAGCGAGTCCGGTGGTCTCCACGTCGACGACCGCGTACCCCCGGGGGTACGCGGCCGGCCACGTCGCTGTCGTGAGGTCGTCGAGCATGGTCACAGAGAATACGGGCCCCCACTGACAGCGCCGCCCACGGAGTCCGCCGCGCACGGCAGTTTGGCCGTCACCGCGAGCGGGATCCGCCCGGCACCGGAGCGAGCAGGCCCTCGACGAGCGCGCGCGCCGACAGGGCGAACAGCCGTTCCGGGTTGACCGGCCCGGCCAGTGAGCGGGCGAGGGCCGGGTCGTGTTCGGCCGTCGCCGCGTCCCACAGCTCCTCCTCGCCCGGGGACTGGACGGGGGCGCGCTCCCGGTTCCGCTCCACCAGGACGAAGCCCACCACATGGAACTGCACCGCCCGTACGGCGTCCGCGGCGCGCGCCCCGCGCAGCCCGGCCGCGTGCACCTCGTGCACCAGGGACCGCTGGGCCGGCAGGAACATCCGTTCTGTCAGGCCACGTTCATGGACCATCGCGACGAGATGCGGACGGTCGCGAAGGTCCCGGCGCAGCGCCCGGGCCACCGAGACGATCCGCTCGGCCGGGGTGCGCCCGCGCGGTGCGACGGCGCCGAGCTCGGCGACGGTCCGCTCCACGAGCGCGTCGAGGAGCGACTCGCGGTTGCCCACGTGCCAGTAGATGGAGGTCACCGCGGTGCCGAGCTCGGCGGCGAGCTTGCGCATGGTGAGAGCGGCCGGGCCGTGCTGCCGCACCAGCGCCGCGGCGGCGTCCAGTACCTCCTCGCGGGTCAGCGCGGGACGTGGCATGAAACCCCCAATTCTCTTGCGTGCACGGCTCTTTACCCTTCATCGGCGCCGGTGTAACTGTGTTACAGACCCGTCCCCCGACGATGAGCGAAGGGTGGTACGTCATGGCACGCGTACGGTACGGAGCACGCACCGAGGCCGAGATCGCCGCGGTCCGAGCGGCAGGAGCCAAGCTTCCCGACATCTGGTCAACCGGCGTGGTCGCCGTGTGGGAGAGCGACCCCGACGCGGTCGCGGCGGTGCTGCCGCCCCCGCTCAAACCCACCGCCGCCCCGCTCGTCCGGGCGAACATCAGCAAGGTAGACCTGCCCGGCTATCCGCTCGGCGCGGGGTCGGTGGCGGTCGCCGCGGCCCACGGCGACCAGCAGGGCTGGTATCCGCTCGTCATGCCGATGACGCACGAGCGGGCGCTGATCGGCGGCCGGGAGGTCTTCGGCGAGCCGAAGAAGCTGGGAGAGGTCACGGTCGAACGCGACGGCCTGGTCGTGCACGCCTCCCTCGCCCGGCACGGCATCGCGTTCGTCGAGGTCCGCGGGGCGGTGTCCGGCCCGCTGCCGCTGCCGGGGCCCACCGAGAAGGTCGACTTCTACTTCAAGTTCCTCCCGGCCGTGGACGGTTCGGGCTTCGACGCCGACCCCGTACTGGTCCACTGCGTACGCAACGAGAAGGTGCGCGCACTGGAGCGGATCACCGGGGACGTCGTGCTGCGGGAGTCCATGTACGACCCGGTCGCCGACCTGCCCGTCCGCCGCGTCGTCGAGATCACCCTCGGGGAGAAGACGACCGACCAGAGGGGCAGGGTCGTCGAGCGGGTGAGCGCCCAGGCCCTCCTCCCGTACATCCACCAGCGCTACGACGACCCCCGCCAGATCCTCGACGGCCCGCCGGAGGGGAGCGTCTGATGCGGCTGGAGCAGGGGCAGACCGCCGTCGTCACCGGCGCGGCGAGCGGCATCGGCCGGGCCATGGCCCGGCGGTTCGCCGCCGAGGGACTCCAGGTCGTCCTCGCGGACGTGGAGGAGAGCGCGCTCGCCAAGGCGGCCGAGGAGCTGCGCGACGAGGGCGCGCGGGTCCTCGCCCGCACCGCCGACGTCAGCGACCGCGACTCGGTGCTGGCCCTCGCCGACGCCGCCTACGAGACGTTCGGAGCGGTCCACGTCCTCTGCAACAACGCGGGCGTCGGCTCCGGCGCCGAGGGCCGCATGTGGGAGCACGAGCCGAACGACTGGAAGTGGGCCTTCGCCGTCAACGTCTGGGGCGTCTTCCACGGCATCCAGGCCTTCGTGCCCCGCATGATCGCGGGCGGCGCGCCGGGCCATGTCGTCAACACCTCCTCCGGCGACGGCGGGATCGCCCCCCTGCCGACGGCCTCCGTCTACGCCGTCACCAAGGCGGCCGTCGTCACGATGACCGAGTCGCTGTACGCGCACCTGAGGGCCGAGGGCGCCGCCGTCGGAGCCTCCGTGCTCTTTCCCGGCCCGCACATGCTCCGCACGGGACTGTGGGAGTCGCACCGCAACCGGCCCGAGCGGTACGCGAAGGAGCGGCCGCGCAGGACCCCGTACCGCAGCCTCGACCAGTGGGAGGCCGCCATGAGGAAGGCCGGCCACGAGATCGCCTTCACCCCGGTCGAGGAGGTCGCCGAACACGTCGTGGACGGCATCCGCGCCGACCGGTTCTGGATGCTCCCGGCGAGCGAGCACAGCGACCGGCAGATCCGCGCGCGGTCGCAGTCGATGCTCGACCGCGCCAACCCCGCGTACCTCGAAAGCTTCATCCTCGACTGACCGTGCGACCGAGGGAGCCGTGATGACGGACCCGAACGACCCGTACTTGATCATCTCCTCCGACTGCCACGCCGGTCTGCCCACCGAGCAGTACCGGCCCTATCTGGACGCCCGTTTCCACCGCGCCTTCGACGACTTCCTGGCCGGGAGGGACGCCCGCCGTGAGGCCATGACCCGGCTCGGCGTACGCAACGAGGCCTTCGCGGACAAGTGGTTCAGCGACAACGAGGAAGGGCTGCGCGGCGGCTGGGACAGCGCCCAGCGACTGAAGGAGCTCGACGGCGACGGAGTGGCGGCCGAGGTCGTCTTCCCGGACGCCGACGCCGTCGACAGCAGGACCGCGGCCCCCTTCGGCGTCGGCCTCGGACTCTCCGGGGACCAGGACCCCGAGCTCGGGATGGCGGGAGCACAGGCGCACAACCGCTGGCTCGCCGAGTTCGTGTCCCAGAACCCCGAGCGGCACTGCGGCGTCGCCCTGCTGCCCGTCACGGCCGACACCGACAAGGTCGTCGCCGAGATCCACCGGGCCAGGGAATCGGGGCTCGGGGCCCTGATGATCCCCTCCATGTGGGTCGACAAGGAGCCCTACCACGACCGGCGCTACGACCCCGTGTGGGCGGCCGCCGCCGAGACCGCGATGCCCCTGGTGACCCACTCGGGCGCGGCGCCGCGCGACGAGTACGGCGACCATCTCGGCATCTACGTCAGCGAAGTGACCTGGTGGCCCGCGCGCCCGCTCTGGTTCCTGCTCTGGTCCGGTGTCTTCGAGCGCCACCCCGGGCTGCGGTTCGGCGTCGCCGAGTCCGGCTGCTGGTGGCTGCCGAACCTGCTCTGGTTCATGGACCGGCTCTACCTCGGCGCGCACGGCGGGAAGAAGCTCTCACCGTTCGCCGAGCTGAAGCGCCCGCCGAGCGAGTACCTGGACCGGCAGATCTTCATCTGCGCGACCAACACCAAGCGGCGCGAGCTGGCCCAGCGCTACGAGATCGGCGTCGACAACATCCTCTGGGGCAGCGATTTCCCGCACCCCGAGGGGACCTGGCCCAACACCCGCGCGTGGCTGGCGAACACCTTCCACGACATTCCCGTCGCGGAGACCCGCCGGATGCTCGGTCTGGCGGCGGCGGAGGTCTTCGGCTTCGACACCGCCGCGCTCGCGCCGCTCGCCCGCCGGATCGGCCCCACCCCGGCCGAGCTGGGCCAGAGCGCCGACCAGGCGGCCGTCGAGGCGTCCTGGGCCCGCTCCCGGGAGGTGGGCCGTCACTGGCTGACCGACCACGACTTCCCGGTCCTGGGGGCGTCGTGACGACGGATCGCTACACGGTCATCTCGGCCGACTGCCACGCGGGCGCCGATCTCCTCGACTACAAGCCGTACTTGGAGAAGCGGTACCACGACGACTTCGACGCCTGGGCCGCCACCTACGTCAATCCGTACGAGGATCTGCTCGCCGACACGGCCGACCGCAACTGGAACTCCGACCGCCGCCTCGCAGAGCTGGAGCGGGACGGCATCGTCGCCGAGGTCGTCTTCCCCAACACCATTCCGCCGTTCTTCCCCTCGGCCTCACTGATGGCCCCCGCGCCGACGAGGGAGGAGTTCGAGCAGCGCTGGGCCGGGCTGCGCGCCCACAACCGATGGCTCGCCGACTTCTGCTCGCTGGCACCGGGCCGGCGGGCCGGAGTCGCCCAGATCCTGCTGGGCGACGTCGACGAGGCGGTGAAGGAGATCCGGTGGGCCAGGGAGGCCGGCCTGACGGGCGGGGTCCTGCTGCCGGGGGCGCCGCCCGGCTCCGGCGTCCCCGAGCTGTACTCGCAGACGTACGACCCGATCTGGGCCGTCTGCGAGGAGCTGGACGTGCCCGTGAACCACCACGGCGGGTCGGCATCGCCGCCGCTCGGCGACGAACCGGCCGCCCGGGCGGTGTTCATGGTGGAGACGACCTGGTTCTCCCACCGCGCCCTGTGGCACCTGATCTTCGGCGGTGCCTTCCGCCGCCACCCCGGCCTGAAACTCGTCCTGACCGAACAGGGCTCGGGATGGATCCCGGGCGTGATCGAGATGCTGGACTACTACCACGCACGGCTCGTGGCCGCCGCGACGAAGGCCGCGACCGCCGAGTCCAAGTTCGGGGCTGGCCTCGCCGCTTCCATGGGCAGTGGTCCGAGCGAGGTCTGGCGGGACAACTGCTTCGTCGGCGCGAGCTTCATGCGCCCGCACGAGGTGCCGCTGCGCGACCGGATAGGCCTCGACAAGATCATGTGGGGCAGTGACTACCCCCACGACGAGGGCACCACCCCGTACTCCCGCGAAGGCCTCCGCATCGCCTACGCGGGCCTGCCGCGCGAGGAGGTCGCGGCGATGGCCGGCGGCAACGCCGCCCGGGTGTACGGCTTCGACCTCGCCCTCCTCGACGCGCTCGCGGCACGGCACGGTCCCACCGTCGAGGAGATCTCCCAGCCCCTGAAGGAGGTCCCGGCGGACGCGACGAGCCCGGCGTTCGCCCGGGGCGGCTCGGTGCGCGTGTGGTGACCTCCCGGGTGTGAGACTCTCCCGGACATGACCGACGCCACACACGACGAGGCCCACGGCGGAGCACTCGGCTCCCGTCTCAACTGGCTCCGGGCCGCGGTGCTCGGCGCCAATGACGGCGTCGTCTCCACCGCGGGCCTCGTCGTCGGCGTCGCCGGCGCGACCGACTCCCGCCCGGCGCTGCTCACCGCGGGCCTGGCCGGGCTCCTCGCCGGCTCGATGTCGATGGCGGCGGGGGAGTACGTCTCCGTCTCCACCCAGCGGGACTCGCAGAAGGCGGCGCTGGCAATGGAGAAACGGGAACTGCGCGAGCAGCCGGAAGCCGAACTGGACGAACTCACCGAGCTCCTGGCGGCCCGCGGCCTCACCGCCGACGTCGCCCGCGAGGCCGCCGAGCAGCTCACCCAACGGGACGCGTTGCGGGCCCATGCGCGCGTGGAGCTCGGAATCGACCCGGACGACCTGACGAACCCCTGGCACGCGGCCGGCGCGAGCTTCCTCGCGTTCACGGCGGGCGCCCTGCTCCCGCTGCTCGCGATCGTCCTGCCGTCCCCGTCGGTCCGCCTCTATGTGACGGTCTGTTCGGTCCTGGCGGCCCTGGCCCTGACCGGCTGGTGGAGCGCCCGCCTGGGCGCGGCCCCCGCGGCCCCCGCGGTGCTGCGCAACATGGGCGGGGGAGCGGTGGCGATGGCGGTGACGTACGCCGCCGGAACACTGCTCGGGGCGGCCGGGGTGTGACCTCCCGGCCACTGATCCCAAGCCACTTTGACTACCCTCGGTAACAGTTGGCGGAAGTCGCCAAAACTCGCTGACAACTCGTCTCGCATACTTGTCGGTAACAACCACTGGCGCTGCCGCCACCCCGCCCCTAACGTGCAGGCATGCCACCGAACCTGCCCGATGTCGTGCTGTGGTCCATACCGGCGTTCGTCCTGCTCACGGTCCTCGAGATCGTCAGCTACCGGATCCACCCGGACGAGGAGGCCGCCGGATACGAGACCAAGGACGCCGCCACCAGCATCGGCATGGGGCTCGGCAGCCTCGCCTTCGACTTCCTCTGGAAGATCCCGATCGTGGCGATCTACACCGCGGTCTACGAACTCACCCCGGCCCGCGTCCCCGTCCTGTGGTGGACCGTTCCGCTGATGCTGCTGGGCCAGGACTTCTTCTACTACTGGTCCCACCGCGGCCACCACGTCATCCGCATCCTGTGGGCCTGCCACGTCGTCCACCACTCCAGCCGCAAGTTCAACCTCAGCACCGCGCTGCGGCAGCCCTGGACGTCACTCACCGTGTGGCCGTTCTATGTGCCGCTCATCGCATGCGGTGTGCACCCGGCCGCCCTCGCGTTCTGCTCGTCGGCGAACCTCGTCTACCAGTTCTGGGTGCACACCGAGCGCATCGGCAAGCTGCCCCGCCCCATCGAGTACGTGCTGAACACGCCCTCGCACCACCGGGTGCACCACGCCTCCCAGGGCGGCTACCTCGACCGCAACTTCGGCGGCATCCTGATCATCTGGGACCGGCTCTTCGGCTCCTTCGCGCCCGAGACCGAGCGGCCCGTGTTCGGCCTCACCAAGAACATCGCGACCTACAACCCGCTCCGCGTCGCGACCCATGAGTACGCCGCGATCGCCCGTGACGTCCGGGCGGCGACCAGCTGGCGCGAGCGGGCCGGACGGGTCTTCCGGGGACCGGGGTGGCAGCCGGGCCCGCGTACCGAACCCGGGCCCGCCACCGGTCCCGCCGCGGAGCCGGCGGCGTGAGCGGACCACGCGCGGCGGACGCCGGCGCCGGGCGGCGCGAGGCGGTCTCCCGCCTCCTCCTCGTCGCCTTCGGCGCGGCCGCCGCCGTCGACCTCCTCTCCCTCCTCGCCGGAGCCGAGCTCGGGCACCAGGTCGCCAAGCCCCTTCTGATGCCGTTGCTCGCGGGACACGCGGCCGTCCTCGGCGCACCGAAGCCCCTGACCGCCGCACTGCTCTTCGGCTGGGGCGGCGACGTCTTCCTGCTCTCCGACGCCGACTGGGCGTTCCTCGTCGGCATGGGCTCCTTCGCCGCCGGGCACGTCTGCTATCTGGTCCTCTTCGGCCGCGGGCGCACGTCACCGCTCCTCGGCGCGGCCTACGGCGTCGCCCTGGTCACCACCGTCGCGCTGCTGTGGCCCGGCCTCCCCGCGGACCTGCGGATCCCGGTCGCCGGCTATTCGCTGCTGCTCACCGCCATGGCCTACCGCTCCAGCGCCCTCGGGCTCACCGCCGGAGCGGGCGGCGCGCTCTTCCTGCTCTCCGACACCCTCATCGCGACCGGCGTCGCCGACTGGCCCCAGCCGCCCGTCCCCGACTTCTGGATCATGCTCACCTATCTGGCGGCGCAGTACCTGCTGGCCGCCGGAGCACTCCGTTGCTCGGCCGTCGGCGCGCGGGCGTACGGTGAAACCCGTACCAACGTCTGAGACAAGGATGCGTCCGTCATGCGCGCCACCACCATTCACGCCCCGTTCGACATGCGCGTGGAGGACGTGCCCGACCCGGTGATCAAGCAGCCCACGGATGTGGTGCTGCGGGTTCTCCGGGCCTGTATCTGCGGCAGCGACCTGTGGGCCTACCGCGGCACGGCGGCCCGCCAGGCCGGACAGCGCATCGGCCACGAGTTCCTCGGGATCGTCGAGGAGGCCGGCCCGGAGGTGTCCGGCTTCGCCCCCGGCGACCTGGTCGTCGCCCCCTTCGTCTGGTCCGACGGCACCTGCGACTACTGCTCCGAGGGCCTGCACACCTCCTGCCCGAACGGCGGGTTCTGGGGATCCGTCGGCTCCGACGGCGGCCAGGGCGAAGCGGTCCGTGTGCCGTTCGCCGACGGCACCCTCGTCAAGCTCCCCGCCGACGCGGCCTCCGACGACCATCTGCTGACCGCGCTCCTCGCCCTCTCGGACGTCATGGGCACCGGCCACCACGCGGCCGTCGGCGCGGGCGTGACGAAGGGCTCCACGGTCGCCGTCGTCGGTGACGGCGCCGTCGGTCTGTGCGGAGTCCTCGCCGCCAAGCGGCTCGGCGCCGAGCGGATCATCGCGCTGGGCCGACACCAGGCCCGTACCGACATCGCCCGTACCTTCGGCGCCACCGACGTGGTCGCCGAGCGCGGGGAGGCCGCCGAGGCCGCCGTCCGCGAACTCACCGGCGGCCAGGGCGCGCACGCCGTCATCGAGGCCGTCGGCACCGAGCAGTCGATGCGCACCGCCGTCGCCATCACCCGCGACGGCGGCTCCATCGGCTATGTCGGCGTCCCGCACGGCAGCGGCACCGGGCTCGACCTCTCCGACATGTTCAACCGGAACGTCGCCCTGCGCGGCGGGGTCGCACCCGTCCGCGCGTACATCCCCGAGCTGCTCGCGGACGTCCTGGACGGGACGATCGACCCGTCGCCGGTCTTCGACCTGACCGTCGGGCTCGAGGGCGTCCCGGACGGTTACAGGGCCATGGACGAGCGCACCGCGCTCAAGGTCCTCGTCAAGCCCTGAGCCAGACGGGGGCATCCGTGCCCGGCAGGCCCGGCGGACGTGACCAGTCCGCCGGGCCTCCCCCGTACGAGACGGGTGAGACGGCGTGCCGCAGCCGGCCCATCGGGCTGTCCGTCTCCGTCAGCCACCGCCCCGGCTCGTACCGGGGAAGCCCCTTCAGCCAGTGCGCGGTCTGCGCCAGCGCGAGACGCACCAGACGGGTGCCACCGCCGTCGTCGGCCGACTGCTCGGTGAGCGACCGGAGCACGGCCGCGGCCAGCAGATAGCCCGTACCGTGGTCCAGGGCCTGCGCGGGAAGGGCACCGGGCCGGTCCGCCGACCCCTCCAGCTCGGCGATGCCGGTCGCGACCTGGACGAGGCTGTCGAAGCCGCGCCGCTCGCTCCAGGGCCCGTAGTCGCCCCACGCGGACAGCTGCGCGACGACCAGGCCGGGCCGCATCAGCCCGAACCGGTCCAGCGCGCCCGGGCGGTAACCGGTGACCAGGACGTCCGCCCCGGCCAGCAGCTCCTCGAAGGTCCGCCGGTCCGACGGCCGGTCGAGGTCCAGGGCCACGGACCGCTTTCCGAAGCCGGTGTCGGCGTGCTGGTCGGGCAGTTCCGGGTTGGCCGGCGGATCCACGCGCAGTACGTCCGCTCCGAGCAGCCCCAGGGTGCGCGTCGCCACCGGGCCGGCGATGACCCTCGTCAGGTCCAGTACCCGCAAGGGGCCCGAACGGGGGCGCGGAGCCGCGTCGTCGAGCCGCTCCCGGGTCAGCAGCGGCCGCCCGGCGACCGCGGCGCCCTGCTCGTGCGCCGCCCACCCCTCGGGCGAGCGCAGGGCCACGGCCAGGCCGCCCGCCGCGTACACCGCCCGCTCCACCTCGATCGCCGGCCGTCCGGCGATGGCGGCCTCGACTGCCGCCGGATCCTCGCCGACCCCCAGCGCGGACAGCAGCGCGGCCCGGTGGTGGGGGTAGTTGGCGTGCGTACGGACCCAGCCGTCGGCCGCCCGCCAGAACCTGGACAGCGGCGCGAAGTTGACCGGCTCCCGGCCGTCCACGAGAAGATGGCGTTCGCTGACGAACGCGGTGGCGACCGCCCCGTCGTCGACCCGGACCCCGGGCACGGGCCCGCCGGAGGTGTGCGCGTCCCACTCCGCCGCCGCGAGCGCGCAGACCGCCACCGTCGCCCGGGCCAGATCCATCACGGGCAGCCGGGCGTGCAGCAGCCCCGAAGGGCCGCCGTACGACACACGGTCCGTGAGGGCGGGATCGCCGCCCAGCAGAGCCCACAACTGCCCGGTGTGTTCCGTGCCCCTGAAAAGTCTCTGTGTCATTCACGCACTATGGCACCGCGCATGGCACTGAGTGCCATGCGCGGTGCGAAACCCCTGGTGTGATGTGCCCCACCAGGGCCTTCACTTCAGGCTCCCTAGCGGCGAACCGCGTCCAGGGCGTCGATCATGCCGGCGCCGTAGAAGCCGTTGTCGTACTTCCCGCCCTCGCACACCGCGTCGACCTTGCCGTCGCCGTCGATGTCGTACGGGTCGGTGCACGCCTTGGCGTCGGCCTGGGCGTACAGCAGCGCCTTCACTTGCGCCGCCGAGGCGTGCGGGTGCTTGGACTTGATGAGCGCCGCGACGCCCGCCGCGTGCGGGGACGCCATCGAGGTGCCGGCCTTGTAGCCGTAACCGCCGCCGGGCAGCGTGGAGAGGATCAGACCGTTGACGGCCGGCGCGTCGGGCGTCTGGAACCTGGTCGAGTCGCCGCCCGGGGCCGCGATGTCGACCACGCCGAGACCGTAGTTGGAGTAGGACGACTTGAGGCCCTTGGCGCCCGTCGCGGAGACCGTGACCACACCCGGCAGCATGGCCGGGAAGTCCGGGCACTCCTGCGGGTTGATGACCCGCGTCACCGGGGTGGTGTCATTCGGGCTGGTGGTGTCGGTGAGCTCGTCGGAAGCCAGGTCCGTACGGGCGTTGCCGGCCGCGGCCACGTTCACGGCGCCCTTGCGCTCCGCGTACTGCGAGGCCCGGGTGACCGCCTCGACCAGCGCCTTCTGATCGTCGTCGTTCTTGCAGGCGTACAGCCACGGGTCGGTGTAGTAGCTGTTGTTGGTCACATCGACGCCGTGCTCCGCGGCCCAGACGAAACCGCAGACGACGGACTCGGTGTAGAAGAAGCCGTCGGGCGTGGCCACCTTGATGCCGGAGACCTTCACACCGGGCGCGACACCGGTGACACCGACGCCGTTCTTCGCGGCGGCGACGGTACCCGCGACATGCGTGCCGTGGTCGCTCTCGCCCGGGTTCGGACGCCAGGAGCCGGGGGTGGTGTCCGGGGCGCCGGTCACACAGTTGGCGGACGCCTTGGCGTCGAAGTTCGGCGCGAGGTCGGGGTGGGTGTCGTCGACACCGGTGTCGATGACCGCGACGGTGACCTCGCTGCTGCCGAGGAACTTCTGGTGGGCCTTGTCCGCCTTGATGGCCGGCAGGTCCCACTGGAGCGGCTCGAACGGGTCCTGCTCGTCGGACGCCTTGGCCGCTGCCGCCTTCGCCTCTGCGGCGGTCAGCGGCTGCTCCTGCGCCCCGATGGCGTCGTCGTGCTGCACGGAGAGCGGTGCCGTCCGTGTCGCACCGGCCGACTGCACACCCTTGACCTTGCGGATCGTCTTCGCGAACTCGGGGTTCTGCGAGTGGACGACGATGACCCCGATCTTGTCGTACGCGAAGACCACCGTGCCACCCGCGCGGGATATCGCCTTCTTGACCGAAGCGGCGGTGGAGCGGCCGCCCTTCACGTTGACGACGTACGACAGCTTCGGGCCGTCGGTCACGACGGCGGCCGGGGCGTCGTCCGCCGGGGCGGCCGTGGCCGCTCCGGCGGGAAGGAAGCCGAGCGAGGCCGTGAGCGCCAGACCGGCGGGCAGAGCGAGTACTCGACCGCGTCTGGATCCCAGATGAGCCATGGGTTCTCCACATCATCCGTATAGGAGCTGTTCACACACCGGGTTGTGAGTGAACAGGTTCATGACGAGCGAAGCTATCGCCGATCATCGCGGCCCATCAATGAGTTGGGAAAGAAAAAGACCGGTATTGAACCGCGTCGACCTGCTGCCCGTGCCGTTGTGCAGGGGAGGGAACGACATCACCCACCCCGTCCGAAAGGTCCCCTCCGTCATGCCTACCGCACCCGCGCCGCAAGGAGATTCCGTGGCTATCGATGCACCGCCGCCCCCGGGCGGTACGGACGCCGGCCCCGTCCAGCCCACGACCGAGGCCTTCGTCGAGGTGCAGGAGAGTGCGGAATTCGGCGAACTGCGCCGCACGTACCGCTCCTTCGCCTTCCCGCTCACCCTTGCCTTCATCGCCTGGTACCTGCTGTACGTCCTGCTCTCCAACTACGCGGGCGGCTTCATGGGCACCAAGCTCTTCGGCAACATCAACGTGGCTCTGGTCCTCGGACTCGGCCAGTTCCTCACCACCTTCCTCATCGCCTGGTTCTACTCACGGCACGCGGCCGGGAAGCTCGACCCCAAGGCGGAAGCGATCAAGTCCCGTATGGAGGCCGGCGCATGAGCAGCACCTTCCAGGCCGGTGAGGTCCTCCACACCGTCCAGCTCGCCGCGGCCAGCGCCACCTCCGAGCACCGCACGCTGATCATCTCCCTCTTCGGGGCCTTCGTCGTCGCGACCCTGGCCATCACCGTCTGGGCCGGCCGCCAGACCAAGAGCGCCGCCGACTTCTACGCCGGCGGACGCCAGTTCACCGGCTTCCAGAACGGCCTCGCGATCTCCGGCGACTACATGTCCGCCGCCTCCTTCCTCGGCATCGCCGGAGCCATCGCGCTCTTCGGATACGACGGCTTCCTGTACTCGGTCGGCTTCCTGGTGGCCTGGCTGGTCGCCCTGCTGCTGGTGGCCGAACCCCTGCGCAACTCCGGCCGGTTCACCATGGGCGACGTCCTCGCCTACCGGATGCGCCAGCGCCCGGTCCGTACCGCCGCGGGAACGTCCACCATCGTCGTCTCGATCTTCTACCTGCTCGCCCAGATGGCGGGCGCCGGTGTGCTCGTCTCGCTGCTGCTCGGTATCACCAGCGACGGCGGAAAGATCGCCATCGTCGCGCTGGTCGGCGTCCTGATGATCGTGTACGTCACCATCGGCGGTATGAAGGGCACCACCTGGGTGCAGATGGTCAAGGCCGTCCTGCTCATCGCGGGCACGCTCCTCATCACCTTCCTCATCCTGCTGAAGTTCAACTTCAACCTCTCCGACCTGCTCGGCGCCGCCGCCACCAACAGCGGCAAGGGCTCCGCCTTCCTGGAGCCCGGCCTCAAGTACGGGGCCACCGGCATCTCGAAGCTGGACTTCCTCTCGCTGGGCATCGCGCTGGTCCTGGGCACCGCCGGACTGCCGCACATCCTGATCCGCTTCTACACCGTGCCGACCGCCAAGGCAGCCCGGAAGTCCGTCAACTGGGCCATCGGGATCATCGGTGCGTTCTATCTGATGACGATCGTGCTGGGCTTCGGCGCCGCCGCGCTCCTCAAGCCGGGCGACATCATCGCCTCCAACAAGGCGGGCAACACGGCGGCCCCGCTGGCCGCCCTCGAGATCGGCGGCGGCGCCGGATCCACCGGCGGCGCGATCCTGCTCGCGGTCATCTCCGCGGTCGCGTTCGCCACCATCCTCGCGGTGGTCGCCGGACTGACCCTGGCCTCCTCGTCCTCCTTCGCGCACGACATCTACGCCAACGTCATCCGCCGCGGCAAGGCGACCGAGAAGGAGGAGGTCCGCGCGGCCCGCTGGGCGACCGTCCTCATCGGCGTCGTCTCCATCGCGCTCGGCGCGATGGCACGCGACCTCAACGTCGCCGGCCTGGTCGCCCTGGCCTTCGCCGTCGCCGCGTCCGCCAACCTGCCGACGATCCTCTACAGCCTGTTCTGGAAGCGCTTCACCACCCAGGGCGCGCTCTGGTCGATCTACGGCGGTCTCATCTCCGCCGTCGTCCTGGTGGTCTTCTCCCCGGTCGTCTCCGGGAAGCCCACCTCGATGTTCAAGACGGCCGACTTCTACTGGTTCCCGCTGGAGAACCCGGGCCTGGTCTCCATCCCGCTGGGCTTCCTGCTCGGCTGGATCGGATCCCTTCTCTCCAAGGAGGAGCCCGACGCCGGCAAGTACGCCGAGCTGGAGGTCAAGTCCCTCACCGGTGTCGGAGCGCACTGATCCCGACACCCTACGAAACCGAAGGGCCGGCCGTCTCGTAGATCCCTACGAGGCGGCCGATCAGGTCCCGTGACAATCGGCCACTGATGTTGTCGGTGCACTCGCGTAGGCTCGGACCCATACAGATTCGGGTAACCGGGGAGGGGGCACACCGTGCTCATCGACACCTACGGCCGAGTGGCCACTGACCTGCGTGTCTCGCTCACCGACCGGTGCAATCTGCGCTGCACGTACTGCATGCCCGAAGAGGGCCTCCAGTGGCTCGCCAAGCCCGATCTGCTCACCGACGACGAGATAGTCCGGCTGATCCGGATCGCCGTGACCGACCTCGGAGTCACCGAGGTCCGCTTCACCGGCGGCGAGCCTCTGCTGCGCCCCGGGCTCGTCGGCATCGTCGAGCGGTGCGCCGCCCTGGAGCCGCGCCCCAAGATGTCCCTGACCACCAATGGCATCGGCCTCAAGCGCACCGCAACCGCGCTCAAGGCCGCCGGCCTGGACCGGGTCAATGTCTCGCTCGACACCCTGCGCCCCGACGTCTTCAAGACGCTGACCCGCCGCGACCGCCACCAGGACGTCCTGGACGGCATGGCCGCCGCCCGCGACGCCGGGCTCACCCCGGTCAAGGTCAACGCGGTCCTGATGCCCGGCCTCAATGCCGACGAGGCCCCCGACCTGCTGGCCTGGGCCGTGGAGAACGCGTACGAGCTGCGTTTCATCGAGCAGATGCCGCTCGACGCGCAGCACGGCTGGAAGCGCGACGGAATGATCACCGCGGGCGACATCCTCGAGTCGCTGCGCACCCGCTTCACGCTCACCGCCGAGGGCGACGAGGCCCGCGGCTCCGCGCCGGCCGAGCGCTGGACCGTGGACGGCGGACCGCACACCGTGGGCGTCATCGCCTCCGTCACCCGCCCCTTCTGCCGGGCCTGCGACCGGACCCGGCTCACCGCCGACGGTCAGGTGCGGACGTGCCTCTTCGCCACGGAGGAGACGGATCTGCGCGCGGCGCTCCGCTCGGAGGCGCCCGACGAGGAGATCGCTCGGATCTGGAAGCTGGCGATGTGGGGCAAGAAGGCCGGTTCGGGCCTGGACGACCCGAGCTTCCTCCAGCCGGAGCGTCCGATGTCGGCGATCGGCGGCTGAGACTCAGTCGCCTTCGGCGGCGGACCACGCCTCCAGCGTCACGACGTCCTTCAGGAAACCCCGTACTCCCAGGAACTGGGAGAGGTGCTCGCGGTGCTCGTCGCACGCCAGCCAGGTCTTGCGGCGCTCGGGGGTGTGCAGCTTGGGGTTGTTCCACGCCAGGACCCAGACGGCGTCGGCACGACAGCCCTTGGCGGAACAGATCGGGGAGGTCTCGTCACTCACAGGGCGCTCGCAGAATGGGTCCGAACAAAGGCGACGCCGAGCAGCCACGGGGGGAGCTGCCCGGCGTCGGTCCGTCGCTCCGACGGGGGATGCGGAGCGCGTACGAAGTATGTCACGGGGAACGGGGTGTGGTGCACCGGAACTTCATGATTGATCTGAGCTTTTCTTGAGCTTCGCGGACGGCGGGCGGCAGCCGATGATCACGTCTGCTCGTACGTCCGTTCCTTGCCCGGCTCCTCGGCGCGCTGTGCAGGGCCTTCCTCCGGGCCCTCCGCTTCGGGCGTCGCCTCCAGCATCGGCCGCACCGGCGCCGGGACGAACGTGGACGGCAGCGACGGCGCACTCTCCCGGCCCGCGTTCGCGATCACGACCGCCACATAGGGGAGCAGCAGGCCCAACGCCAGCGCCACCACCGCCACATGGCGTTCCACATTCCACAGGACCGCCGCCGCGATGACCGACAGCGTGCGGATCGACATCGAGATCACATACCTGCGCTGCCGGCCGCGCACATCGTCGGCCAAACCCTGACGGGCTCCGGTGATCCGGAAGACCTCGTTCGCCTCGCGCTTCCGCATCGCGTTCCACCGCCCGACATCCACGCCGGACTTCCCCTGTCCGGACCTCTCTCCACGGTACGCCCCGGCATCCGCCGCCGACGAGGCCGGGTCGCCCCTTACCTGGGCATACGGCCGACGGAGTCCCACGTACGGAGCTGTCCGACATGCGCCGTATGGGCGGGGGGTCAAGACTGGGGCCCACATGCGCACACCGCGCCGCACGAGGAGGCGACATGAGTTGGTTGTGGGCGATCATCGTGGGTCTGGTCCTCGGTCTGATCGCCAAGGCGATCATTCCGGGCAAGCAGCAGATCCCGCTGTGGCTGACGACCGTGTTCGGCATTCTCGGCAGCGTTCTCGGCAACGCCGTCGCAACCTGGATCGGAGTCAACGACACCAAGGGCATCGACTGGACCCGGCATCTGCTCCAGCTGATCGGCGCGGTCGCTGTCGTCGGGGTGGGCGACATGCTGTGGGCCACCGTCAGGGGTACCAGGAGAGCCTGACCCCGGTCCCAGGGGTACGGCAGCGGCCCGGGTGCGCGATCGACGCGCGTACCCGGGCCGCTGCCGTGGCGTACCGAAGCCTCAGCCGGTGACCTCGATCGCGGCCAGGTTCTTCTTGCCCCTGCGCAGCACCAGCCAGCGGCCGTGCAGCAGCTCGTCGCGGGACACCTCGGCGTCCTCGGCGGTGACCTTGACGTTGTTCACGTACGCCCCGCCCTCCTTCACCGTGCGGCGCGCGGCGGACCTGCTCGGTGCCAGAGCGACCTCGGTGAAGAGATCCACGACCTGGCCGAGCTCGGCCACCCGCGCGTGCGGCAGCTCGGACAGGGCCGCCGCCAGCGTCGTCTCGTCCAGCTCCGCCAGCTCGCCCTGCCCGAACAGCGCCTTGGAGGCGTTGATCACGGCCGCGCACTCGTCGGCGCCGTGCACCAGAGTCGTCAGCTCCTCGGCCAGCGCGCGCTGGGCGGCACGGGCCTGCGGGCGCTCCGAGGTGAGCTTCTCCAGCTCCTCGATCTCCTCGCGGGACTTGAAGCTGAAGATCCGCAGGAACTTGGAGACATCACGGTCGTCCGCGTTCAGCCAGAACTGGTAGAAGGCGTACGGCGTGGTCCGCTCCGGGTCCAGCCAGACCGTCCCTGTCTCCGTCTTGCCGAACTTCGTGCCGTCCGCCTTGGTGATCAGCGGGGTCGCCAGGGCGTGCACCACGGCCTCGGGCTCGACCCGGTGGATCAGGTCGGTGCCCGCCGTCAGATTGCCCCACTGGTCGCTGCCGCCGGTCTGCAGCACACAGCCGTACCGCCGGTTGAGCTCCAGGAAGTCCATGCCCTGCAGGATCTGGTAGCTGAACTCGGTGTAGCTGATGCCCGCGTCGGAGTTCAGCCGCCGGGCGACCGCCTCCTTCGCGATCATCTTGTTGACCCGGAAGTACTTGCCGACGTCGCGCAGGAAGTCGATCGCCGACAGGCCCGACGTCCAGTCCAGGTTGTTGACCATGGTCGCGGCGTACGGGCCCTCGAAGTCGAGGAACCGCTCGATCTGCGCCCGGAGCCGCTCCACCCAGCCCGCGACGACCTCCGGCGCGTTCAGGGTGCGCTCGGAGTTCGGCTTGGGGTCACCGATCAGACCCGTGGCACCGCCGACCAGACCCAGCGGGCGGTTCCCCGCCTGCTGGATCCGGCGCATGGTGAGGATCTGGACCAGGTTCCCCAGGTGCAGGCTGGGCGCGGTCGGGTCGAAGCCGCAATAGAACGTAACGGGACCGTCCGCGAACGCCTTGCGCAATGCGTCCTCGTCAGTGGACAGGGCGATCAGCCCGCGCCACTGCAGCTCGTCGACGATGTCCGTCACGGTTTCCGGTCTCCTTGAACGTGTAGGCGTGTAGAGAGAAGAGCAACAGTCAGTCTAGGCGGGTCACACGCCCTGGCTGACCGAACTCATATTGAAATCGGGCACGCGCAGCGCCGGCATCGCGGCCCGGGTGAAGTAGTCGCTCCACTCGCGCGGCAGCGTCTTCTCCGTACGGCCGGCCTCCGAGGCGCGCGACAGCAGATCCACCGGGGACTCGTTGAACCGGAAGTTGTTCACCGCGCCGGTCACCTCGCCGTTCTCGACGAGATACACCCCGTCCCGGGTCAGGCCGGTGAGCAGCAGCGTCGCCGGATCGACCTCGCGGATGTACCAGAGGCAGGTCAGCAGCAGACCCCGCTCCGTGGAGGCGACCATCTCCTCCAGCGAACGCTCCGCGCCGCCGTCGAGGATCAGATTGCCGATCGAGGGGGTGACCGGCAGACCGGTCAGGGCCGCGCTGTGCCGGGTCGTGGTCAGGTGCTGCAGATGCCCGTCCCGGACCCACGCGGTCGGCGACAGCGGCAGACCGTTGTCGAAGACCGACGAGTCGTCGCCGGACGCGTGCGCGACGACGAACGGCGCGGTCTCCAGGCCCGGCTCGTTCGGGTCGCTGCGCAGGGTCAGCGGCAGCGGCGAGAGCGTCTCGCCGATACGGGTGCCACCGCCGGGCTTGGAGAAGACCGTACGGCCCTCCACCGCGTCCCGGGCCGCCGACGACCACATCTGGTAGATCAGCAGGTCCGCCACCGCGGTGGGCGGCAGCAGCGTCTCGTACCGTCCGGCGGGCAGGTCCACGCGGCGCCCCGCCCACCCGAGCCGGGTCGCCAGCTCGGCGTCGAGCGCGCCCGGGTCCACGTCCTTGAAGTCCCGGGTGGCCCGGCCCGCCCAGGCGGACAGCGACCGGTCCGGGGACTTGGCGTTCAGCTCGAGCGTCCCGTTCGGCTGGTCGTGGCGCAGCCGGACGCCCGTCGACGTACCGAGATACGTCGAGGTCAGCTCGTGGTTGGCGAAGCCGTACAGCTCCCGGCCGCCGGCCCGGGCCCGGGCGAAGGCCTCGCCGAGGGCGGGCGCGAAGTCCCCGAAGACCGCCGACGACGTCTCGGCGGGCGCGTCGGTGAAGTCCGGCGACGCCGGCACCCCGCCGACCAGCGGCTGGGCGTCCTCGGCGGGCCCGGCGGCCCGGGCGGCGTCCTCGGCGGCCCGCACCAGCGGCTCCAGCTCGTCGACCGTGACGGCCGACCGGGAGACGACCCCCGCGGCGGTGCCCTGCGTGCCGTCCACGGTCGCGATGACGGTGAGGGTCCGGCCCCGGGTCACCCCGTTCGTGGTGAGGGCGTTGCCCGCCCAGCGAAGGTTCGCCGACGACTCCTCGTCGGCGATGACCACGCATCCGTCGGCGCGGGACAGCTCAAGGGCCCGCTCGACGATCTCGTACGGCTTGCTGACGCGGCTCATCGACCGGCCTCCTGCGTCGTGTTCAGAATGTTGACGCCCCGGAAGAGGGCGGAGGGGCAGCCGTGGGAGACCGCCGCGACCTGGCCCGGCTGGGCCTTGCCGCAGTTGAAGGCGCCACCCAGGACGTAGGTCTGCGGGCCGCCGACCTTCTCCATCGAGCCCCAGAAGTCCGTGGTCGTCGCCTGGTAGGCGACATCGCGCAGCTGACCGGCGAGCTTCCCGTTCTCGATCCGGAAGAAGCGCTGCCCGGTGAACTGGAAGTTGTAGCGCTGCATGTCGATCGACCAGGACCGGTCGCCGACCACATAGATCCCGCGCTCCACACCCCCGATCAGGTCCTCCGTCGACAGACCGCCCGGGTCCGGCCGCAGCGACACGTTCGCCATCCGCTGCACCGGCACATGCGCGGGGGAGTCCGCGAACGCGCAGCCGTTCGACCGTCCCAGGCCCGTCAGCCTCGCGATCCGGCGGTCCAGCTGGTAGCCGACCAGCGTGCCGTCCTTCACCAGGTCCCAGCTCTGCGCCTCGACGCCCTCGTCGTCGTAGCCGATCGTGGCCAGGCCGTGCTCGGCGGTCCGGTCGCCCGTCACATTCATGATCGGAGAGCCGTACGTCAATTTCCCGAGCTGGTCGAACGTGGCGAAGGAGGTCCCCGCGTACGCCGCCTCGTAGCCCAGCGCCCGGTCCAGCTCCGTGGCGTGGCCGATGGACTCGTGGATCGTCAGCCACAGATTCGACGGGTCGACCACCAGGTCGTACGTCCCCGCCTCCACGCTCGGCGCCCGCATCTTCTCCGCGAGCAGCCCCGGGATCCGCTCCAGCTCGGAGTCCCAGTCCCAGCCGGTGCCGGTCAGGTACTCCCAGCCGCGCCCCACCGGCGGAGCGATCGTGCGCATCGAGTCGAACTCGCCGGTCGTGTCGTCCACCGCGACCGCCGTCAGCTGCGGGTGCAGCCGCACGCGCTGCTGGGTGGTGACCGTGCCCGCCGTGTCCGCGTAGAACTTGTTCTCATGGACGGTGAGCAGTGAGGCGTCCACATGCGCCACCCCCTCCGCCCGCAGCAGCCGCTCGCTCCACTCGGCCAGCAGCGCGCTCTTCTCCGCGCCGGACACGTCGAAGGGGTTGATCTCGTACGAGGAGATCCAGGTCTTCTCCGCGTGCACCGGCTCGTCGGCCAGCTCCACCCGCTCGCCGGAACCCGCCGCCGCGATCACCTTCGCCGACAGTTTGGCCATCGCCACGGCCTGCCCGGCGACGCGCGCCGCGGCGTCCATGGTCAGATCGACCCCGGACGCGAAGCCCCAGGCGCCGCCGTGCACGACCCGTACCGCGTACCCGAGGTCCGTGGTGTCCGAGGACCCCGAGGGTTTGGCGTCGCGCAGCCGCCAGGCCGCGCTGCGCACCCGCTCGAGGCGGAAGTCGGCGTGCTCGGCGCCGAGCGCGCGCGCCCGGGCGAGCGCCGCGTCGGCGAGCGCCCGCAGCGGCAACGCCGTGAAGGCTTCGTCGATGGAATGAGGCACGAAATGTCTCCTGTCGTATGAGACCGGTCGTCCCGATCATGTCGCGCTTCTGTGGATGATGCCCAGCTCTTTCTGTAGGGACCCGACAGGGAGTTCCGTACGCCACTGTCAGGGCCCGATTCTCCGTACGAGGGACCGGACCGATAGGTTTTCGACGTACCAGACCGCTATGGAAAGGGTGATCCGTTGAGCCGCTCGGTTCTCGTCACCGGAGGAAACCGGGGCATCGGCCTCGCCATCGCCCGCGCGTTCGCCGACGCCGGCGACAAGGTCGCCATCACATACCGGTCCGGAGAGCCGCCGGCCGGCTTCCTGGCCGTCAAGTGCGACATCACCGACACCGAGCAGGTGGAGCAGGCCTACAAGGAGATCGAGGAGAAGCACGGTCCGGTGGAGGTGCTGGTCGCCAACGCCGGTGTCACCAAGGACCAGCTGCTGATGCGGATGTCCGAGGAGGACTTCTCCGCCGTCCTCGACACCAACCTCACCGGCACCTTCCGGGTCGTCAAGCGCGCCAACCGCGGCATGCTGCGCGCGAAGAAGGGCCGCGTCGTCCTGATCTCCTCGGTCGTCGGCCTCCTCGGCTCCGCGGGGCAGGCGAACTACGCCGCCTCCAAGGCCGGCCTCGTCGGCTTCGCCCGCTCCCTCGCCCGTGAGCTCGGCTCGCGCAACATCACGTTCAATGTCGTCGCCCCCGGTTTTGTCGACACCGACATGACCAAGGTGCTGACCGAGGAGCAGCGCGCGGGCATCGTCGCCCAGGTGCCGCTCGGCCGCTACGCGCAGCCCGAGGAGATCGCCGCCACGGTGAAGTTCCTCGCCTCCGACGACGCCTCGTACATCACTGGAGCCGTCATCCCGGTTGACGGCGGATTGGGCATGGGTCACTGATCACCATGAGCGGAATCCTCGAAGGCAAGCGCATTCTGATCACTGGGGTGCTGATGGAGTCCTCCATCGCCTTCCACACCGCGAAGCTGGCCCAGGAGCAGGGCGCGGAGATCATCCTCACCGCCTGGCCCCGGCCCACGCTGACCGAGCGCATCGCCAAGAAGCTCCCCCGGCCCGAGAACGTCAAGGTCATCGAGCTCGACGTGTCCAACGACGAGCATCTCGCCCGTCTCGAGGGCCTGGTCCGCGAGGAGTTCGACAGCCTCGACGGCATCGTCCACTCCATCGGCTTCGCCCCGCAGGACGCCCTCGGCGGCAACTTCCTCAACACGCCGTTCGAGTCGGTCGCCACCGCCATGCACGTCTCCGCCTTCTCGCTGAAGTCGCTGACCATGGCCTGCCTGCCGCTGATGACCAACGGTGGCGGCTCGGTCGTCGGCCTCACCTTCGACGCGCAGTTCGCCTGGCCGCAGTACGACTGGATGGGCCCGGCCAAGGCCGCGCTGGAGGCCACCAGCCGCTACATGGCCCGTGACCTCGGCGACCACAACATCCGCTGCAATCTCGTCTCGGCGGGCCCCATCGGGTCGATGGCCGCCAAGTCCATCCCCGGGTTCTCCGAGCTGGCCGCGGTGTGGGACAGCCGTTCCCCGCTGAAGTGGGACCTGAGCGACCCGGAGCCCGCCGGCCGCGGTGTCGTCGCGCTGCTCTCGGACTGGTTCCCGAAGACCACCGGCGAGATCGTCCACGTCGACGGCGGGCTGCACGCCATCGGCGCGTAGCCGCCGGGGTTCTTCTCGTACGAGGCCGCGTGCCGTCGCAGTTGACGGCACGCGGCTTTCGTGCGTTCCGGGTGAAATCCCCCCAAGTCGAAAAGTCGGGCCTGTCGCCTCAGACTGGGTCAGAGCGTGATGTTGCGGCTACTGACGGGGAGGAGGTGCGGACATGCGCGCGATACCACGCGGAATGGTGGGCATGGCCGCGGCCTCGGTCCTCGTCGCCGGTTCCATCGGCTTCGTCGGTTTCGAGGTGAACGCGGCCCTGGCCGCCCCGGCCGACGCCGCGGATCCGGCCGACGACGCCACGGCGCCCCGCGAGCGGGAGACCTTCGGTGCCTCGTGCAACACGACCGTGGAGGGCTCCCGCGTCACCGCCGCCTGCCGCAACCCCTTTCCCCGTACGGACCGGGTCCGCCTGCACGTCGAGTGCGCCCGCTGGTGGGACGTCGACACCGACAGCGCGCCCGTCGCGGTGGCCCCCACCGCCTATGTCGAGCTGACCCAGCGCTGCTGGAAGGAAGTCCGGGCGGCGTGGATCACTCACCTTCCCGAGCGGGACTCCTCGGGCACATGAACGGATAACCGGCCGCCTCGGAAGCCGCCGCGTCCGCGTCCTGCGCCCGGATCGCGTCCAGCAGCCGCCCGTGGTCCATGTGGTTCTCCGGGCGCAGCTCCTGGCCGACGTCGTCGCGCAGCCAGTCGCGGAGCAGATGGCCGAGGTCGGCGTAGAGCTCGGTCAGCACCTCGTTGTGCGACGCGGCGACCACCGCGAGGTGGAACGTCGCGTCGGCAGCCACGAAGCTCTCGGCGTCGCCCGACTCCCAGGCCTGCTCCCGGCGCGTCAGCAGGACGTCCAACTGCTTCAGATCCCGCTCGGTGCGCCGCTGGGCGGCCAGTCGCGCGGCGGACGACTCCAGGGTGGAGCGCAGCTCGGCGATGTGGCGCGGATTGGCCCCCGCGAACCGCCGGTGCATCACCCCGGCCAGCTCACTCGTGGCGACGACATAGGTGCCGGAGCCCTGCCGGATGTCCAGCAGGCCGTTGTGCGCCAGCGCGCGGACGGCCTCCCGGACGGTGTTGCGGGCCACACCGAGCTGCTCGACCAGCTCCGGCTCGGTGGGGATACGGGAGCCGACCGGCCACTCGCCCGAGGTGATCTGGTTCCGCAGCTCGGTGATCACTTGATCACTGAGAGCGGAGCGCCGGGGGGAGGTGAGCGCCATGGTGCTCCTTCAGCTTCCGGAAACGGGAAAGGGACCGCGTGGGGGACCGCATGGACTGCATGGGGACTGCGGGGTGCTGCGAGGGATTGGACAACCAATCATCCCATGATTCTATGATGGGCCCATGCGCGACGAGACCCAGACCCTGAGCCATGCCGAAAGGGCACCGCACACCGCGCGCGGTGCCACCCAGTCTCCGGTACCACGGCCCCCCGCCGCCTGGATCACCCGGCTCGTGGTCGTCGGACTCGTCCTCGCGGCCCTCAACCTCCGCCCCGCCATCACCAGCCTCGGCGCGCTCCTCGAAGAGGTCCGCGACGGCCTGCACATGAGCGGCAGCGTCGCCGGCGTGCTGACCTCCGTACCGCCGCTCTGCTTCGCGATCTTCGGCATCACCGCGCCCCGCCTCGCCCGGCGCTTCGGCCCGGCCGCCATCGTCTGCGCCGGCATGGCCGCGGTCTTCGCCGGCCTCGCCGTCCGCCCCTTCGCCGGTGGCACGGCAGGGTTCCTCGCCGCCAGCGCCCTCGCCCTGATGGGCATAGCCGTCAGCAACGTCCTGATGCCCGTCATCGTCAAGCGGTACTTCCCCGACCGCGTCGGCACCATGACCGGGCTCTACTCCATGGCCCTCGCACTGGGCACCTCGGTGGCCGCCGCCGCGACGGTCCCCATGACGCAGGCGCTGGGCGGGAGTTGGCGCACCGGCCTCGGCGTGTGGGCGATCCTCGCCGCCCTCGCCGTACTGCCCTGGATCGGACTCGTCCGCGACAGGGGCCCGCGCGCGGCCGACGGGTCCGCGCCCCGGGTCCCCGCGCAGAGCCCGGCCGCCGAGGCCCCCGCGGCCCAGGCCCCCGCGCAGGAGGCGCGCCCGTTCCGGATCACCCGGAGCCGCACCGCGTGGGCGCTCGGCTGCTTCTTCGGCCTCCAGGCCACCGGCGCCTACATCACCATGGGCTGGATGCCGCAGATCTTCCGCGACGCCGGGGTCTCCGCCGGCACAGCGGGGGTACTTCTCGCCGTCACCATGGTCATGGGCGTCCCGCTGGCCTTCGTCATCCCGCGTCTCGCCACCCGCATGAAGACCCAGGGCCCGATCGCCGTCGGACTCGCCCTGTGCGGCATCACCGGATACTCCGGCCTCTACTTCGCCCCCGCTGCCGGCGCCTGGGCGTGGGCCCTGCTGCTGGGCGTCTCCAACTGCGCCTTCCCCCTGGCCCTCACCATGATCGGGATGCGCTCGCGGACCGGCTCGGGCGTGGTCCGGCTCTCCGCCTTCGCCCAGAGCGTCGGCTACCTCATCTCCATCCCCGGCCCGCTGCTCGTGGGCGTCCTCTACCAGCACAGCGGCGGCTGGGGGCTGCCGCTCGCGCTCATGGCCGGGCTGATGGTGCCGCAGATGCTCGTCGGAACGCTCGCCGGACGGGACCGGACGATCGAGGACGAATGCTGAGGTGCGAGACTGGCTCCATGCCTGTGCTCGACCCGAACCCCCCGAACGGCCAGAAGAAGCTGCTCATCGTGCTCGGCGCGATGCTCGCGATCACGGTGATCATCGGAATCATCGCCTCCTTCGCCTCACCCTCGTGAGCCCGGGGGTGGGGTTTCCACCCCATCCCCTAGGGGGCCGGTATCAGGGTGAAGTGGGTGGATCACCGGATGGGCCCCAGACCCCGAGATCCGTACGTTGGAGGCCACGCGGAACACACCGCGCGAGACCCCGCAGACCTACGGAGGCGGCCATGCCGGCCCCCACGCACACCCGGCCCCGCTGCACGGCCGCCCGGGGCGTCGACATCCGGCTGCCGTGGTGGGCGGTCGCACTGCCCATGGCCGCCTTCGTGGTTCTCCTGCTGCTGATAGCCGTACCCGGCGAGGCACACGCCGCGGGCGGTGACCCGACGGTCGGCCGGATCCTCGAACAGATCCAGCGGACTCTCGCCCGTTGACCGGGTCTCGCAGACGGCCCGCCCGGGGCGTCACTCGTGCAGGCGGCGCCCTTCAACACCCTGCGCCCGATGGCACGTTTCATGCGAAGCTTGAGGGCATGAGCGTCGCTGAGCCTTCCGGGGGGACGACCCCCGGACCCTCCGAGTCCCGCAGGATCGTGCTTCTCCGGCATGCGAAGGCCGACTGGCCCCAGGTGTCCGACCACGAGAGGCCGCTCGCGGAGCGCGGCCGCATGGACGCCCCCGTGGCCGGCCGCAGGATCGCGGAGACCGGCATCACCTTCGATCTGGCGCTGTGTTCCACGGCCGTCAGGACCCGCGAAACCTGGAAGCTCGCCGTCCATGAGCTGCCACACCGCCCCCGCACGGTGTACGAGGAGCGGTTGTACGAGGCCTCGCTCGGCGACCTTCTCGCGCTGCTCACCGAGACCCCGGACGAGGTCGGCGACCTTCTGGTGATCGGCCACAACCCCGGCATGCACGCGCTCGCCGACGCCCTCGCCGGCCAGGCCGAGGGTGACGCGCTGGCCCGGATGACACGCAGCGGCTTCCCGACGGCGGCGTACGCGATCGTCGGCTTCAAGGGCTCGTGGAAGTCCGTGGAGCACGGCGTCGGCACCCTCGTCGACTACTGGGCGCCGCACGACTGATCCGCGTACCGCACACGGCCGAGGGCCCTGCACCGCGCCGGTGCAGGGCCCTCCGCCATGTGTTCCGTCTCCTCGCGCGCTCGCGTGCCGTCCGTACGAGGAGCGCGCCGCCGGGCGGGATCAGTCGAGGATGTCGTCGGCCGCCTCGACCTCTTCACGGGTGACGCCCAGCAGATAGAGCACGGTGTCCAGGAACGGCACGTTGACGGCGGTGTCCGCGGCCCTGCGGACCACCGGCTTGGCGTTGAAGGCCACGCCCAGCCCCGCAGCGTTGAGCATGTCCAGGTCATTGGCGCCGTCGCCGATCGCCACGGTCTGGGAGAGCGGCACGCCCGCCTCGGCGGCGAACCGGCGCAGCAGCCGGGCCTTGCCCGCCCGGTCGACGATCTCGCCGGTCACCCGGCCGGTGAGCTTCCCGTCCACGATCTCCAGCGTGTTGGCCGACGCGAAGTCGAGCCCGAGACGCTCCCGCAGATCGTCGGTGACCTGGGTGAACCCACCCGATACGACGCCGACTTGATAGCCGAGCCGCTTGAGCGTACGGATCAGGGTGCGGGCGCCGGGGGTCAGCCGGACCTCGGCCCGGACCTTGTCCACCACGGACGCGTCGAGGCCCGCGAGCAGCGCCACGCGCGCGTGCAGCGACTGCTCGAAGTCCAGCTCCCCGCGCATCGCGGCGGCCGTCACCTCGGCGACCTTGTCCTCGCAGCCGGCGTGCGCCGCGAACAGCTCGATGACCTCGTCCTGGATCAGCGTCGAGTCGACGTCCATGACGATCAGCCGCTGGGCCCTCCGGTGCAGCCCGGCCGACACGACCGCCACATCGACACCGATCTCGGCGGCCTCCGTGGCGAGCGCGGTCCGCAGGGGCTCGGTCTCGGTACCGGAAACGGCGAATTCGACGGCGGTCACGGGGTACTTCGCCAGCCGGAAGATACGGTCGATGTTGCCGCCGGTCGCGGTGATCCTGGCCGCTATGGCCGCCGTGGACTCCGCGGTCAGCGGGTGGCCCAGGACGGTGACATGGGAACGGCCGCTGCCGCGCGGCCGGTTGTCACCGGTGCCGGAGAGGATCTCGGCCTGCAGCTTGAGCGACTCGGCCCAGCTGTGCACGGTGGCCCGCAGCTCGCCCTCGGAGCTCACCGTCGGCTCCGTGACGAGCGCGCACAGGACGATGCGCCCCCGGGTGACGACCTGCTCGATGTCGACCACATCGACGGAGAAGGCGGCGAGGGTGTCGAAGAGCCCGGCGGTGATCCCGGGACGGTCCTTCCCGAAGATCTTGACGAGAAGGGTGGGAACGTCTGAGGTCTGCGATGCGCTCATGGTGCCTCCACCGTATCGGGCACGGCGTGCCACCAGCCTCCCCGTCCCGCGTACCGGACACTCGTTCGGCCCACCGGCGGACGGGCCCTTACGCCCCGCAGTCGCCGGACCACCCAGCGCGAACGCCGACCGCGAACGCTGACCCCCGAGCCCCTCCGCGATCTGCGAACGCCGACCGCGGGCCGGGTGCGAGCCCGCCCCGACCCCGGCTGCGAACCCGGGCGCGAGCCCGCCCGCGACCGCCCAGGGCCACCCCGACCCCCGACCCCCGACCCCCGACCCCCGACCCCGCCCCCGACCGCGAACCCGCGCCCCTCCGCGCCATCGCGGCGAGCACGCTCCCCGGACCGTTCGCAGATGCCCCACGTCGCCCGTTTCCTCCCCGCCAACAGGCAGCGCCGTCACGGCCTCTGCCGGGTCTTCACACCGCCCGACTTTCCGATCCGGGACCGGGCCTGAAATAGTTCCCCACGATGTTCGCCATCCCTAGACTCCCTGCGACGGGGGTAATTCGGGGGACAAGTAGTGGGGCATGGAGTGCCAGAACTCGTACTGGAATTGAACGGAAGGACCTGGACTCTCGATCCGTCCAGGTCATACACCCTCGGACGTGATCCGCAGGGCGACCTGGTGATCGACGACGCCAGGGTCTCGTGGCGCCACGCCACCATCGGCTGGGGCGGCCGGAGTTGGGTCATCGAGGACCACGGCTCCACCAACGGCACCTTCGTACAGGGCCAGCGGATCCACCAGATGGAAATCGGCCCCGGTGCGGCCGTGCACCTCGGCAACGCGACCGACGGTCCGCGGCTGAATCTCACCGGTGCGGCGGCGGGCGCGTACAGCGGCGCCCCGCAGGCGCAGCCGATGCAGGCGCAGGCCCATCAGGCCCCCGCCGCGCAGCCCCACCAGGCCCCCGCCGGCTGGCCCGGGCAGCAGCAGGCCCCGCAGGACTGGCAGCAGCAGCCCGCCGCCCAGGTCCCGCACCAGCAGGGCGGTCCCCAGGGGATTCCGGGCGCCGGCGGTGTCGCGGGGGCTCCACCGGTCTACGGCGACCGCAGCCCGACGACCTTCCACCAGCTCTCCCTCGGCCGGGTCATGCGCATCGGTCGTGCTCTCGAGAACGAACTGGTCGTCTCCGACCTCCAGGTCTCCCGTCTGCACGCCGAGTTCACCGCGACGCCCGACGGCCGCTTCCAGATCCGCGACCTCGGCTCGCACAACGGCACGTACGTCAACGGTCAGCCGATCGCCAAGTCCGGCACGGTCCTGATCGGCCCGAACGACATCGTCGGCGTCGGCCACTCGACGTTCCGGCTCGTCGGCGACCGTCTCGAGGAGTTCGTCGACACCGGCGAGGTCTCCTTCTCGGCCCGCCACCTGACCGTCACGGTCGACGGCGGCAAGCAGATCCTCAAGGACGTCTCCTTCGGCGTCCCCGAGAAGTCGCTGATCGGTGTCATCGGCCCGTCCGGCTCCGGAAAGTCCACCCTGCTCAAGGCGCTCACCGGCTACCGGCCCGCCAACCAGGGTGACGTCCTCTACGACAACCGCAGCCTCTACAAGCAGTTCGCCGAGCTGCGCCAGCGCATCGGTCTGGTCCCGCAGGACGACATCCTGCACAAGGAGCTGACCGTCCGCACCGCCCTCAAGTACGCGGCCAAGCTCCGCTTCCCCGGCGACACCGCCGAGGCCGAGCGCGAGGCCCGCATCGACGAGGTGCTGCGCGAGCTCAAGCTCGACATCCACAAGGAAAAGAAGATCACCTCGCTCTCGGGCGGCCAGCGCAAGCGCGTCTCGGTCGCCCTGGAGCTGCTCACCAAGCCCTCGCTGATCTTCCTGGACGAGCCCACCTCGGGCCTCGACCCCGGCATGGACCGCGATGTCATGCAGCTGCTGCGCGGCCTCGCCGACGACGGCCGCACGGTCCTCGTCGTCACCCACTCCGTGGCCGAGCTGGGGCTCTGCGACAAGCTGCTCGTCATGGCGCCCGGCGGCGCGGTGGCGTACTTCGGCCCGCCGGAGGAGGCGCTCAACTTCTTCGGCTACAGCACCTGGGCCGATGTCTTCTCCGCCTTCGAGAACTACCGCGACTACGACTGGGCGGGCCGCTGGAAGGGCTCGCAGCACTACCAGATGTACGCCGCGGACATCGACGCCGTCGCCGCGCAGTCCGTACAGATGCCGTCGCCGCAGGCCATGCGCCCGCCGAAGCCGCAGGGCTGGGGGTCCCAGCTCTGGACCCTGATGCGCCGCTACGCCTCGGTCATCGCGTCCGACAAGGGCTTCATGGGCCTGATGGTGATCCTGCCGGCCGTCCTCGGCCTGGTCTCGGTCGTCATCCCGGCCGACTTCGGCCTGGCCGCGCCCAAGCCGCCGTCCCGCTTCAACGGCGACGCCGGAACGATCATGCTGATCCTCGCGGTCGGCATGTGCTTCTCTGGCGCGGCGAACTCCGTACGAGAGCTGATCAAGGAACGGGTCATCTACGAGCGGGAGCGGGCCACCGGCCTGTCCCGGTCCGCGTACCTGATGTCCAAGGTCATCGTCCTCGGCGTGATCACCGCCATCCAGGGCGTCATCATCTGCGGCATCGGCTTCGCCACCCGCGAGCTGCCGGCGGAGGGCCTGATCATGCCTCCGGCCGTCGAGCTCTGCGTCACCATCACCGCGCTGGGCTTCACCTCGATGATGTTCGGCCTGGTCATCTCCTCGCTGGTGAAGACCGCCGAGAAGACCATGCCGCTGCTGGTGATGTTCGCGATCGTCCAGGTCGTCTTCACCGGCATCCTCTTCCAGGTGTACGGCTCGCCGGGCCTGGAGCAGTTCGCCTGGCTGATGCCGTCCCGCTGGGCCATCGCCGCCGCCGGCTCCACGCTGGACCTCGCGCACCTGATGCCGCCGTGGGACCACAAGGACCCGACCAACCTGGACCCGCTGTGGGACCACACGGCCGGCCAGTGGGGCTTCAACCTCACCGTCCTGGTGCTCATCGGAGTCGCCTGCGGTTTCGCCGTGGCACGGCTGCTGCGCCGCCACGAGCCCGAGGTCATGCGCAAGTAACGGTCACCGCACACGCGGACGCCGAAGGGCGGCACCCCAGCACGGGTGCCGCCCTTTCGGCGTTCTGCGCAGCGTCCGTCAGTAGGCGCTGTTGACGTTGTCCATCGAGCCGTAGCGGTCGGCCGCGTAGTTGCAGGCCGCGACGATGTTGGCGACCGGGTCGTACAGGTCGAACTTGGTGCCCTTGACGTGGTACGTGTTGAAGGTCGGCTGGATGACCTGCAGCAGGCCCTTCGAGGGGATGCCGTTGATGGCGTTGATGTCCCAGTTGTTGATGGCCCGGGGGTTACCGCTGGACTCCCGCATGATGTTGCGGTGGATGCCCTCGTAGGTGCCCGGGATGTTGTTCTTCTTCATGATGTCCAGCGCCTCGCGGATCCAGCCGTCGAGGTTGTTCGCGTAGACGGGCTTGCGGACGGCGGCGCGGCTGGCGGCGGCCTTGACGGCGGCACGCTTCTGCGCGTCGGCCTTCGCCTTGGCGGCAGCCTTGGCCTTCGCGGCAGCCTGGGCGGCGGCCTTGGCCTTCGCGGCGGCCTGGACCTTGGCGGCGGCCTCGGCGCGGGCCATGCGGCTCACGGCGTCGTGCTGCTGGGTCAGGCTCGTCTGGATCGAGTTCTGGACGCTGCCCGTGTTGGAGGCCCACGCCACCGGCATGGTGGCTATCGCCTCGGTCTCGGTCTCGGCCGAGGCGTTGCCCGGGACGAGGGAGAACGTGACGGCCGCGGCACCGATGGCGGCGACGCCGGCGATGGAAAGCTTGTGGCTCTTCTTCAGGCTGTTACCAGTGAACGCGGACATGCGGGAGTACCTCTTCGAATCGCGGGAGTCGCTCAGGCCGGTGGCGGCGCTGCGCCTTCTCGGCGGCGACGGATGCAATTCTTAGCGGCAGCAAAATGCCCTGGCAAAGGTGTGACGTACGAAGCCGGGTAGTGGATCAGGCCCTCCGGCGAGACCCCCCAAAAGGGGCGAGTGACCCGCCCATACAGCCTTGATCTACCCTTTACGTGCTTACTAGAGGGCTTCGTAAGTGACCTGCGTCCTATGCGCGGGCTCACATCGGGCGAGTAGCGACCTGACCAGCTGTTGCATCAGCAATGCGCAGAGTGAGGGCTCTCGTTCGGGAGGATGAGATGGACGTCCCCGAACTCGTGCCAGAGGTAGAGCCGCCTCAGCGCCTCGGTGTACGCACGCCCCAGAGCCTCCCGCCCGGCCAGCGCCTCCAGCATCAGAAGATGCGACGCCTCCGGCTCGTGCAGCCCGGTCAGCAGGCCGTCGACGGCCCGCACCCCACGCCCCGGCGTGACCACCAGCTCCGTCCACCCCGAGGCCGCCCGCACCACCCCGTCCGCCCCCGCCGCCGACTCCAGCGCCCGTACCGCCGTCGTCCCGACCGCGACGATTCGCCCGCCGCCCGCCCGGCCCGCGTTCACCAGCCGCGCCGTGGCCGCCGTCACCTCGAAGCGCTCCGGATACGGCGGCTCGTGCGCCTCCGCCGACGCCACCCCGGTGTGCAGCGTGATCGGCGCGAACTGAACACCCCGGCTCACCAGCTCGGTGACGAGGGGTGCCGTGAAGGGCCGCGCGGCGCTCGGCATCTCCGCCGAACCCGAGCCGTCGGGGCACGGCAGGGCGAAGACGGTCTGGTACGCGGCCAGCGGCTGGTCCCGCTCCGTATAGCGGTAGCGGATCGGCCGCCCGTACCGCGCCAGCAGCCCCGGCACACCGGTGGACACCACGGCCCACCACAGCCGCGCCCCGCCCGGCGCCAGAGGCCCCTCCAGTACGAGCTCCGCCCCGCCCGGCAGCCGCACGATCCCGCCGGGCGGCCCGCCGGCCCGCGGTCGCGTGCTGCCCCGCCCGTCCGGGGCGCGCAGCTCCACCGCCCAGCGTCCGTCGTCCCCGCGCGTCGAGAAGTGCACCACGACCGGGTCCCCGCCGAGCCGGCCGGTGACCGCCGCGGGCAGGGTGGACGACGTATTGACCACCAGCACGTCGCCCGCGCGCAGCTGGCCCGGCAGGTCGCGGAAGGCGTGGTGGGACACCGCGCTCCCGCGCGACACCATCAGACGGACGTCCTCGCGGCCCGCGCCCCGCACCTCGGCCGGCACCCGCGCCGAGAGCTCGTCCGGTACCCGCAGCGCCTCCAGCACGCTCACCGCCCCGCCTCCCTCACTCCGGCCGCGCCCGCAGGCGTCACCGGTTTGCCCCGGCCAGAGCGGGCGCCGCGTACCGCCCGCTCGCCGGCCGCCGCTCCAGCAACCGCAGGAAGCCGGGCACCACCGACTCCGGAGCCGGCCGCGGCTCGTCGTCGTCCGGCACCGCCGCCGCGTACAGGTCGGTCCCCATGTCGCCCGGGTCCACCGACCACACCCGCAGCAGCGGCTCCTCCACCGCCAGCACCGCCGCGAGATGGTCCAGCGCCGCCTTCGATGCCCCGTAGCCACCCCATGTCTCGTACGCCTCCGCCGCCGCGTCAGAGCTGACCGCGATCACCGACCCGGCCCCGCTCGCCCGCAGCAGCGGCAGCGCCTCCTGTACGAGCCCCAGAGCGGCGACCACATTGGTCTCGAGCGCCGCCCGCAGCCCCGCGAGGGGCAGCTCGTCCAGCCGCACCAGCGGCTCGGCGCCCAGCGCGCTGGCATTGCTCACCAGGAGATCCAGACCGCCGAGCCGGCGCGCCGCGGCCACCAGGGCAGCGCGGTGCGCGGCGTCCGTGACATCCCCGGCCACCGCCACGACCCGCGTCCCGTGGGCACGCGCCTTCCCGGCGCTCTCCTCCAGTACGTCCGCCGTCCTGGCGTCCAGCACCAGATCCCATCCCTGCCGGGCGAGCGCCACCCCGAGCGCCCGCCCCAGTCCCTTCGAAGCCCCCGTGATGACCGCGACTGGCATGACATCCATCCCCTCATCGACCGACGCCTCCAGCGTGTGACGCCCGGCACCGCCGCCGCCTCGTCCACGGGCCCCGGTCGGGGGACACACTTCGACCTAGGCCCTGCGCCCTAATCAACGGCCGTCCCGGGGCCGATACGGAGTGTCACAAGCCGCCGGTACCGTGAAGACATGAGTCATCGACCGAGCTCCGGCCTCGCCGCCGTGAGCACCGCGCTCCTGGCGATGAGCAGGCACCTCGAGGTGCGCGACGTCCTCAAGACGATCGTCGCCTCGGCCCGTGAACTGCTCGACGCCGAGTACGCGGCACTGGGCGTCCCCGACGACCACGGTGGCTTCGCCCAGTTCGTCGTCGACGGCGTCAGCGACGAGCAGTGGAAGGCCATCGGCCCGCTGCCCCGCCAGCACGGCATCCTCGCGGCGATGCTCCACGACGCCCAGGCCGAGCGCCTCGCCGATGTGCGCAAGGACCCCCGCTTCGAGGGCTGGCCCTCCGCCCACCCGGAGATGTCCGACTTCCTGGGCCTGCCCATCCGCGACGGCGACGAGACGATCGGCGCCCTCTTCCTCGCCAACAAGCGCTGCCCCAAGACCTCACGCACGCGCGAGGACGGCTGCGGCTTCACCGAGGAGGACGAGGAGCTCCTCGGCATCCTCGCCCAGCACGCCGCGATCGCCCTCACCAACGCCCGGCTGTACGAGCGGAGCCGGGAGCTCACCATCGCCGAGGAGCGCTCGCGCCTCGCCCACGAGCTGCACGACGCCGTCAGCCAGAAGCTGTTCTCGCTCCGCCTCACCGCCCAGGCCGCCGCCGCCCTCGTCGACCGCGACCCTGCCCGGGCCAAGGGCGAGCTCCAGCAGGTCGCCGAGCTCGCCGCCGAAGCCGCGGACGAGCTGCGCGCCGCCGTCGTCGAGCTGCGCCCCGCCGCCCTCGACGAGGACGGCCTGGTCAACACCCTGCGTACGCACATCCAGGTCCTGGACCGTGCCCACACCGCCCGTGTCACCTTCGACAGCCGCGGCATACGCGCCCTGCCCGCCGCCCAGGAGGAAGCCCTGCTCCGGGTCGCCCAGGAGGCGCTGCACAACGCGCTGCGCCACTCGGAGGCCGGCCTGGTGGCCGTCTCGCTGGTCCGCCGGGGCCAGGGCGCGCTGCTGAGCGTCACCGACGACGGCAAGGGGTTCGAGCCCCGCGCGGTCCGCCGGGCCGGGCGCCACCTCGGGCTGGTGTCGATGCGCCACCGGGCGGGCGGCGTGGGCGGCAGACTCACCGTGCAGTCGGCGCCCGGTCAGGGCACCACGATCGAGATGGAGGTCCCCGGTGGCTGATCCAGCGTCGTCAGCGTCGTCAGCGTCGTCGACGAAAGCCGGCATCCGCGTCCTGCTGGTCGACGACCACCAGGTGGTCCGCCGCGGCCTGCGCACCTTCCTGGAGGTCCAGGACGACATCGAGGTGGTGGGGGAGGCCGCCGACGGCGCCGACGGAGTCGCCCGCGCCGAGGAGCTGCGCCCCGACGTCGTACTGATGGACGTCAAGATGCCCGGCATGGACGGCATCGAGGCCCTGCGCAAGCTGCGCGAGCTGGCCAACCCCGCGAAGGTGCTGATCGTCACCAGCTTCACCGAGCAGCGCACCGTCGTCCCGGCCCTGCGCGCGGGTGCGGCCGGATACGTATACAAGGACGTTGATCCGGACGCGCTGGCCGACGCCATCCGCTCCGTTCACGCCGGTCATGTGCTGCTCCAGCCGGAGGTGGCCGGCGCGCTGCTCTCCCAGGACGACGGCCACAGCGGCACGGGCCGCGGCGGCACGCTCACCGAACGGGAGCGCGAAGTCCTCGGCCTGATCGCCGACGGACGTTCGAACCGGGAGATCGCCCGGGCGCTGGTCCTCTCGGAGAAGACCGTCAAGACGCATGTCTCCAACATCCTGATGAAGCTCGACCTCGCCGACCGCACACAGGCCGCGCTCTGGGCCGTCCGACATGGGATGACGAACTGAACGGACGGCCGCGCACCGGTCCGACCAGATGGTTGCACGCCGATCCGAGATTCATACCGTCGTGTGTATGTCACCCACTTGGCGCATCCTGCGCGCCGCCCGGCCGTTCTTCATGGCGTGCCGCGGCGATTGGTCGCGGCGATGACCAGGAGGATCCTGAAGTGAAGAACCTGAAGAAGGCCGCTGCCGTAGCCATGATCGCCGGTGGCATCGTCGCCGCCGGTGCGGGCGCCGCCTCCGCCGACGCGGACGCGAACGGCCAGGCCCTCAACTCGCCGGGTGCCGTCTCCGGCAACCTGGTGCAGGCCCCGATCCACGTCCCCGTGAACGCCACGGGCAACAGCGTGAACGTGATCGGCGCCCTGAACCCGACCTTCGGGAACGCGAGCTCCAACCACTGAGCACCTGACTGTCCCGACCGGCCCCCCCCACTCCCCGGGGGGCCGGTCGCGCGTGTGCGCTCACGCGTCCCGGCCCGCACCCCTCACCGCTCCCGCTCCTCCACATATGCGTTGTACGCCGCCACCTGCGCGCGCCGCGCGACCCGCTCCACCGGGCGCAGGGCCTCCCCTCGCGCCGCCATCTCCGACGCGCTGACCGCGCCGCCATGACCGTGGTCGTACGCCAGCGAGATCAGCAGGGCCACCCGCTGGGCCAGCTCCAGTACCCGTACCGCCCGTGGCGGATACCCCGGAGCCAGCACCTCGCGGCCCGCCTCGGCCCTCGCCCGGTACGCGTCCCGCGCCGCGTCGGCCACCGGCCCCGACCCCGCCACGTCGAGCCGGGTCAGCGCCGCCGTCGCGTCCCGCAGTGCCTCCGCCAGCTCCCGCTCGGCCTCCCCCAGGGACGGCACGTCCGCCGGCGGAGCCTCCCGTACCGGCAGACACCGCCAGACGACCTCCACATGCACATCGCCGCGCGGTCCCGCCTCGGAGACCTCCGGCACCAGCCCGTACGGCGCGCCGAACCCGACGACCGCCTCCTGCGCCTCCAGCGCCGCCGCGTTGAAGTCCGCCGGCCCGCTGAGACCCAGCGGATGCCCCGGCGCGGGCAGCGCGACCCGGTACCCGGTGATCCCGAGCCTCCGCAGCCGCCCCAGCGCAAGCGTCAGACCGACCGGCGCGGCCTCGCCAGGCAGCCCCTCCACGCGGTGCACCGCGTCCTCACCGACGATCGCGAACGCGGCGTCATCAGGTGATACAAATCCGGCCAACAGGGCATTTCCCCAAGCGGCCAACCGTCCTGAGCGTGGTTCAGAGAGCATGGACCCAGCCTAGGCACCTGCCCACGCACCGGCCCCCTCCACCAGTGGCGTAGGTTTTCCCTGGGAGCTGCGCCCACAGGCGCACGCGACAACGACTCGACCGCAAGGGGAGACAACGCGCTCATGAGCGATGTACTGGAGCTGGTGGACGTATCCGTGGTCCGCGACGGACGCGCTCTGGTGGACGATGTCTCCTGGTCGGTCAAGGAAGGTGAGCGCTGGGTCATCCTCGGGCCCAACGGCGCCGGCAAGACCACCCTCCTCAACATCGCGTCCAGCTACCTCTTCCCCACCAGCGGCACGTCCAAGGTCCTCGGCGAGCAGCTCGGCAAGGTCGACGTCTTCGAACTCCGTCCGCGCATCGGCATGGCCGGCATCGCCATGGCCGAGAAGCTGCCCAAGCGCCAGACCGTCCTGCAGACCGTCCTCACCGCCGCGTACGGCATGACCGCCACCTGGCACGAGGACTACGAGGCCGTCGACGAGCAGCGCGCCCGCGCCTTCCTCGACCGGCTCGGCATGACCGACTACGTCGACCGCAAGTTCGGCACGCTCTCCGAGGGCGAGCGCAAGCGGACCCTCATCGCCCGCGCCATGATGACCGACCCCGAGCTCCTCCTCCTCGACGAGCCCGCCGCCGGTCTCGACCTCGGCGGCCGCGAGGACCTGGTCCGCCGTCTCGGCCGTCTCGCCCGCGACCCGTACGCCCCCTCCATGATCATGGTCACGCACCATGTCGAGGAGATCGCCCCGGGCTTCACCCACGTCCTGATGATCCGTCAGGGCAAGGTGCTGGCGGCGGGCCCCATGGAGACCGAGCTCACCTCCCGCAACCTGTCCCTCTGCTTCGGCCTGCCGCTCGTCGTCGAGCACGTCGGCGAGCGCTACACCGCCCAGGGGCTCCCGCTCGGCTGATCCGCCGGAGCCTCCCGCCGGACCCACCGTGCCCTGTCCGGGAACCGGCCCGCCGCCTACCATGACGATGTGGACATCGACGCGTGGGTGTGGTGGCTGATCGGCGCGGTGGGACTCGGCATCCCGCTCGTCCTGACCGCGATGCCCGAGCTCGGCATGCTCTCCGTCGGCGCCATCGCCGGAGCAGTCACCGCCGCACTCGGATTCGGCATGGTGACGCAGGTGGTGGTCTTCGCCGCGGTCTCCGTGGCCCTCATCGCCGTCGTCCGCCCCATCGCGGCCCGGCACCGCGACGGACGCCCCCAACTCGCCACCGGCATCGACGCCCTGAGGGGCCGTCAAGCCGTCGTACTGGAACGGGTGGACGGCAGCGGTGGCCGGATCAAGCTCGCCGGCGAGGTCTGGTCGGCCCGCACCCTGGACTCCACGCAGGCCTTCGAACCGGGCCAGCAGGTCGACGTCGTGGAGATCGACGGGGCCACCGCCGTCGTCATGTGACCGAACGGCACACACGAGGGCCCGCGGTCTGGAAAACTCGATGATCAGAATCAACCGGTAGCGAAGGGCTCGGGGAACACGATGCCATCAGTCATCATCGTCCTGATCATTCTGGTGGTGCTTGTCTTCATCGCACTGATCAAGACGATCCAGGTCATCCCGCAGGCGAGCGCCGCGATCGTGGAGCGCTTCGGCCGCTACACCCGCACCCTCAACGCGGGCCTGAACATCGTCGTCCCGTTCATCGACTCGATCCGCAACCGCATCGACCTGCGCGAACAGGTCGTCCCGTTCCCGCCCCAGCCGGTGATCACCCAGGACAACCTGGTGGTCAACATCGACACGGTCATCTACTACCAGGTGACCGACGCCCGGGCCGCGACCTACGAAGTCGCCAGCTACATCCAGGCGATCGAGCAGCTCACCGTCACCACCCTGCGCAACATCATCGGTGGCATGGACCTGGAGCGGACCCTCACCTCCCGCGAGGAGATCAACGCGGCGCTGCGCGGCGTCCTCGACGAGGCCACTGGCAAGTGGGGCATCCGCGTCAACCGCGTCGAGCTCAAGGCGATCGAGCCGCCGACCTCCATCCAGGACTCGATGGAGAAGCAGATGCGCGCCGACCGTGACAAGCGCGCGGCGATCCTCACCGCCGAAGGCATCCGCCAGTCGCAGATCCTCACCGCCGAAGGTGAGAAGCAGTCCGCGATCCTGCGCGCCGAGGGTGAGGCCAAGGCCGCCGCCCTGCGCGCCGAGGGCGAGGCCCAGGCCGTGCGTACGGTCTTCGAAGCCATCCACGCGGGTGACCCCGACCAGAAACTGCTGTCCTACCAGTACCTCCAGATGCTCCCGAAGATCGCCGAGGGCGACGCCAACAAGCTCTGGATCGTGCCCAGCGAGATCGGCGACGCCCTCAAGGGCCTCTCCGGTGCCTTCGGGAACCTCGGCGGGGGAGCGCCCGGATTCAACACCGGCGGCAACGGCGGCAAGCCCGGCACCGAGCGCCGCGAGGAACCTCCGGTCGACTGACCGCAGTCGACTGCGCCGTACAACGCTCGTGCATGATCAGTGAGGCCCCCCGACCTCCATGGCGGGGAGGCGTCTCACTGATTGTGTAAGGAGATGGCTTTGTCCATCTGGGAAGCACTCGCAGTCTTCGCCGCCGGCATCGGCGCCGGCACCATCAACACGATCGTCGGCTCGGGCACCCTCATCACCTTCCCCGTGCTCCTGGCCACCGGCCTCCCGCCGATCACCGCGAACGTGTCCAACGCACTCGGCCTGGTCCCCGGATCCATCAGCGGAGCCATCGGCTACCGCCGCGAACTGCGCGGCCAGCGAGCGCGCGTACTCCGCCTCGGCGGCATCGCCCTCCTCGGCGGCCTCCTCGGCGCGATCCTGCTCATCGCCCTGCCGTCCGACGCCTTCGACGCGATCGTCCCCGTACTGATCGGCCTCGCGCTCGTCCTCGTCCTGCTCCAGCCCCGCCTCGCCGCCGTCGTCGCACGCCGCCGCGAGGCCACCGGAAACGAAGCACATCCCGACGGCGGCTTCGCGCTCCTCCTCGGACTCTTCGTCGCCAGCGCGTACGGCGGCTACTTCGGCGCCGCCCAAGGGGTGCTCTACCTCTCCCTGATGGGCCTGCTCCTCAACGACAGCCTGCAGCGGATCAACGCCGTGAAGAACATCCTCGGCGCCGTCGTCAACGGCGTCGCCGCCGTGTTCTTCCTCTTCGTCGCCGAGTTCGACTGGACCGCCGTGCTGCTCATCGCCGTCGGCTCCACCCTCGGCGGCCAGATCGGCGCCAAGGTCGGCCGCCGCCTCCCGCCCACCGTCCTGCGCGGGGTGATCATCGCCGTCGGCATCGTCGCGATCCTCCAGCTCACCCTCAAGTAGGCCGACACCGCCGGACACCGGCCGGCGGGACGACAAGAGCCCGTCCTCCACGAGGACGGGCTCTTCACACACCCGAAGACCGGAGACCCGGCTACGGGACCTACGCGGCCGGAGCAGCGCCCGAAGCCAGCCACTCGGGCAGCGCCGACCGGTCACCGGCCGCCAACGACAACAGCATCGCGTCCGCCGGAGACGGCACGAACGGCTGCCTCAGCAACGGCATCCCCGCCTGCTCGGGCGTACGGTCGGCCTTCCGGTGATTGTCCTCGGCACACGACGCGACCGTGTTCAGCCAGCTGTCCGCACCACCCTGCGCCCGGGGCACCACATGGTCCACCGTCGTCGCACGCCTCCCGCAGTACGCGCACCGGTGCTGGTCCCTGACCAGCACACCCCGCCTCGACCACGGCGCCTGTCTTCGGAAGGGCACCCGTACATAGCGGCAGAGCCTGATCACCCGCGGCACCGGAAGTTCGACGGCGGCCGCACGCACGCGAAGAGCCGGGTGAGCCTGCTCGACGACGGCCTTGTCCGTCAGGACAAGCACCACCGCACGGTTGAGTGTGACCGTCGAAAGCGGCTCGAAGCTCGCGTTCAGAACCAGCGTGTCCCGCATTGTGCCCACCTCCCGTGTGCCGGCCCAGCCCTGTTCCAGGGCTTCGGGCTTGGACCAACTCTGGCCGGGCGCGCCGCGTTGGACAACGCAATATCTGTGCTCCGCCGGGGTCACCCCCGGACGTCCAGAAATAAAAGATGCCCGCTTCTGATCTCTCCAAGACCAGAAGCGGGCAAACAACGAACGAACGCTCAGCGGCCCGAGGGGCCCTCGTACTCACCGATCAGCTGGGCACGCCCGAGCGTGTGGAACCGCAGATTGAAGCCCACCGCCGCGGGCGACGCATCCGCGTCCGGCCCGAGCTTCTCGGTGTCCACCGCGTACACGGTGAAGACGTACCGGTGGTTCTCACCGGCCGGCGGCGCGGCGCCACCGAAGTCCTTCGACCCGTAGTCGTTGCGGGCGTGCACCGCGCCCTTCGGCAGCCCCTCGAACCTGCCACTGCCCGCACCCGCCGGCAGCTCCGTGACCGACGCCGGAATGTCGAACAGCACCCAGTGCCAGAAACCGCTGCCGGTCGGCGCGTCCGGGTCGAAACACGTCACGGCGAAGCTCTTGGTCTTCGCGGGGAAGCCCTCCCAGCGCAGCTGCGGCGACATGTTGCCCTTCGCGTGCACCTGCGCGTCCTTCAGTACCGCCCCCGGTTCGATGTCGTCGCTCACCACTGTGAACGACGGCACCTGCGGGTGGAAGTCATGAGGGAGCGGCGCCCTCTTGCCCTCGGCCACGTCTGAACCTCCGAAATCGCCTGTCCTGGCTTGCCGAACCGAGCCTAGAGCCAGTTGCGGCGACCACCGACGTCGGCGAGCCACTGGTTCAGGTACGCCGCCCAGTCGGTCGTGTGGAAGTCGTTGAGACCCACCTTGAAGGAACGGAACGAGTCGCTGCCCTCGCTGAACAGACCCGGCTTCTTGTCCATCTCCAGGACGACGTCCATCTCACGGTCGTCCGCGACGAAGCTGACCTCGACCTGGTTCAGCCCCCGGTACTGCTGCGGCGGGAAGAACTCGATCTCCTGGTAGAACGGCAGCCGCTGACGCGTGCCCCGGATGTGCCCGCGCTCCATGTCCGCGCTCTTGAAGCGGAAGCCCAGCTGGATGAAGGCGTCCAGGATGGCCTGCTGCGCCGGCAGCGGATGCACGTTGATGGGGTCCAGGTCGCCCGAGTCCACGGCCCGCGCGATCTCCAGCTCCGTGGTCACGCCGATGTGCATGCCGTGCAGCCGCTGCCCGGCGATGGTGGTGACAGGCGTCTCCCACGGAATCTCGAGCCCGAACGGCACCACGTGCACCGCACCCGGCTGCACCACGAAAGCGCCCCCGAGGCGGACCTTGGTGAACTCGATGTCCTGCTTGACCTCCTGCTCACCGCCCTCTACCTCGACCCGCGCCTGCAGACCGACCGAAAGCCCTTCGATCTGCTGCTCGACCGAGCCGCCCTGGATCCGCACCTCGCCCTGGACGACGCCACCGGGAACGACGTTCTCCTCGGTGAGCACCGTCTCGACGGACGCCCCACCGGCACCCAGGCTCGCGAGCAGCTTCTTGAACCCCATGTCCACTCCTTCTTGGTCTTGACCCCTACATACGCGCGACGACCGTAGCCGGTTCCCCAGTACCCTCGGACGCCATGATCGAGAGCTCCGACCGTACGCCGCTTCCGCGGGCCTTCTTCGACCGCCCCGTACTGGAGGTGGCGCCCGACCTCCTCGGCCGCACCCTCGTACGCAGAACGAGCGAAGGCACGATCGAGCTCCGCCTCACCGAGGTCGAGGCATACGCGGGCGATCTCGACCCCGGCTCCCACGCCTTCCGAGGCCGCACGCCGCGCAACGCGGTCATGTTCGGTCCGCCCGGACACGCGTACGTCTACTTCACCTACGGCATGTGGCACTGCCTGAACCTGGTGTGCGGCCCCGAGGGAAGGGCAAGCGGAGTCCTGCTGCGGGCCGGGGAGATCCAGGCGGGCGCGGACCTCGCCCGCACCCGTCGTATCTCGGCCCGCAACGACAAGGAACTGGCCAAAGGCCCGGCCCGGCTCGCCACCGCCCTCGACGTGGACCGCGTCCTCAACGGCACGGACACCTGCGCCGGCCCCGACTCCCCCCTGTCCGTCCTTACGGGCACCCCGCCCCCCGCTGACCAGGTCCGCAACGGCCCCCGCACGGGAGTGGGCGGCGACGGCGCCCCCCACCCCTGGCGTTACTGGATCGACGGCGACCCCACAGTGAGCCCCTATCGGGCCCATGTCCCTCGCAGGAGGGCAACTTGACTCGACCTCCGAGGCCGCCTAACGTAGCCCGAGCCGCTTGAGACGGGTCATGCTGTTCAGCAGCCCTGAAGCGGCCATCCACTACCAACGACGAACCCCAACGGGTGCGGATTTCGGCATGCCGGAATTCAATCCGGGAGACTCGATTATGAGTCGCCAGGGAAATCGGCTAACGTAGTGAACACGCCGAAAGGGAGCCGAAAAGCAACCAGAAGGCAAAAGGCCCCCAACGGCCACCGGAAACAGAATCCCGACCGGAAACGGAACGGAAAACGGATCTGGTAAGGTTGGAAACACGAAATACCGAAGGGAAGCCCGGAGGAAAGCCCGCGAGGGTGAGTACAAAGGAAGCGTCCGTTCCTTGAGAACTCAACAGCGTGCCAA